>NZ_JBFAWF010000002.1:0-282566 GCF_040680195.1 Streptomyces sp. NPDC052109
GCGGGCGGCAGGAAGTACTCGAGTCAGCCCGCCCGGCGTCCTGCGGCACGTTACGGGCGGCCAACCCGATCACGAAAACCGCTACCCCCAATACAAGTCGGGAAGTACTGCCGCAGCAGGCCGTTGGTGTTTTCGTTGGAGCCTCGCTGTCAGATGGGCGGGCAGCCCCTGGAACACCGACGTGGTCGGTGTCTTTCCCGGCCGCACCGCCCTGATCCGGCGGGTCGGCGCGGTGCTGGCCGAGCAGAACGACGAATGGACCGAGGCCAGCCGCCACCTGGGACTCGACCTCCCCGCCAAGACCCGCCTCAACCCGATCGAGTCAGAAAGCAACAAAACCGCCCTGCCCACCGAACTCACCGCATCGCCTCAAAACGGGATCACCGAGTGGCCGTCGATACACCGCTCCCGCGGACGTGACCGACGGACAGGGTTTCAGGCGATCGGGGCAGGGGGACCTTCGGTGGACGGTCGGCGTCGCTCTGCGGGTGGCTGCGGTGCCCCATCCGCCCTTCAAGTCACATATCGACGGTGACTGGCAGACTTGGGCCGACTCTCCCACCATCCCAACCACGCTGACCTGATTCTTTTCCCTGCCAGACGACTCAGATCGTCCAATTACCTGCTGGGGGGCTGGTGCGGCGGGTGTGACGAGCCGGCCACTTGCTCACTCCTCACGCCACCCCGGGCTCACACCACACGAACCTCCCGGTCCGCGAACCGGACCGTCGGCTCCGACCCCATGTGCTCCGCAAAGGCCTTCACCAACCCCAGCCCCGCCCGTCCTGCAGCTCCCCCACCCGCTCCAGCGGACGCGGCGGATCCGGCGGCGCGGGGTCGGTGTCCCACGCCCCGGTCCACACCCTCCGCCGTACGCCGCACCCTCAGCGCCGCCGGCCCCTTGGCATGCCGTACGGAATTCGACACCAGCTCCGTCGCCAGGAGTTCGGCCGTGTCCACCAGGCCGATCAGACCGTGCAGGGTCAGGATCGGAGCAGCGTGCCGCGGCCGACGGTCACCGCTCCCGGCCTGGCAGCGATCGCCGGCGACTGAACGCAGGGCTGGTGGGAGGAGTACCGGGGCCAACTGCCCACGCCGTGCATGGACCTGCCCGAGCTGGAGCATCACGCCCGCTTCCGCTGGGACGTGGAGTTCCTGCACGTTCCCGGCCTTCTTTCGGAATACGCTCGGTCTCTCTATTCGTACGAGAACCCACCATCGCGCTGCCCGCGCCGCCGAAGTCGTCCCGGTCGAACGGGATGAGGCGTACGGTGACGTGGTCGGCTCGGAGAGTTCCAGCACGCGGGTGAGCTGTGTACGCAGGCGGCCCCGTCCCCAAGCCGGACACCGTCGTCCGCGACAGGCCCAAAGGGCCTGTGTTCATCGATGCCGAAGCCCAGCTCACCCGATGTCGAACGCTCTTCCTTCGGGTGGAGAAAGCCTCACTCGCCCCCGACCCTCCGCGTGACTTCATCCACCGGCTGTCGAAGGAGCTGTGAGCATACCGACCCCGGACACCTGGCAGAGCTCCTCCTTCTCCGGTGGCGGCCAGGGCGACGCATGCGTCGAAGTCGCGGATCTGGAAACCCACATGGCCATCCGCGGCTCAAAGGCCCCCGCAAGAGCCACCCTCACCTTCCCGCCCCACCTCCTTCATCAGAGCTCTGAACAGCAACGTTGAGAGACACTCAAGAAGTGCACCGGAACCTGACACACCGTTCAACATCGTGTGTCAGACTGCCGCGGTGGTAGATCACGTGTTCACCGATCTCACGCTCGCCGCGCTCTACGACAACCTCAATCCCTGGGGACCAGGTGACGACTTCTACCTCGGTCTGGTGCGTCAGGCCCGCTCGGTGCTGGACATCGGATGCGGAACCGGGCGGTTGCTGCGGAAGGCCCGGGCCGAGGGGCACCAGGGGCGGCTGATGGGGCTCGATCCGGCGGCCGCGATGCTCGTACAGGCGCGGCGGGCCCGGCCGGACGTGGAGTGGGTCCTCGGGGACACCCGAGTGCGGTGCTGGGAGCGGGAGTTCGACCTGGCCGTGATGACCGGGCACGCCTTCCAGGAGCTGGTCGGGGACGAGGAGATCCGGAGCTGCCTGCGCGCGGTCCGGGCGGCTCTAGGCGCCGACGGACGGTTCGTCTTCGAGACCCGCAACCCGGACGCCCGCGCCTGGGAACGGTGGAGCCCGGACCGGGTGTACGAGATCACCGACCCCGACGGCGCGCCCGTGCGGGTATGGCACGAGGTGCGGCAGCCGCTCCACAGGGGCCGGGTGCGGTTCACCGAGACGTACGAGGGTGAGGGCTGGCCGGAGCCCCGGGTCAGCCACAGCGTCCTGCGGTTCCTGGACCGGGAGACGCTGGACGGCTTCCTCGGCGAGGCCGGCCTGGCCGTCGTGGAGCGGTACGGGGACTGGGACCGGGGGCCGGTCACCCCCAAGGCTCCGGAGATCATCACCGTGGCACGACGCGCCTAGGCCCTGTCGTCATGTCCTCCGGCCAGGTCCATCGGGCTCTACGCGCGCCGCTCGCTCACCCCCGGGAAACCGATGGGTCCGGCGACCGCGCGGGCCCGCTGCGGCAGGCTCCTGAGCTTCACCCTCGGCGGCCCGGACTCCCCCGGGTACCACCACTTCACCGTGGCCAAGTGAACCGGTTCCCGCTGAACGCGGATGAGCCGGGCCGCGCGGATCGCGGCCCGGTCCCGGCCGATCCCGGCCCGCGGTCGCCGACGCTCCCCCGGCCCGGGCCCGTTGTTCCGCTACTCCGCCTGCCCCTCCTCCAGCGCCGCCAGTGCCGGGTCCAGCACGATGTCCTCGTCGCGGCCCTCGATCGTGGGCTCCTCCGGGAAGTGGCAGGCCGTCAGATGGCCGCCGCGGTTTCCGGAGATCTGGATCAGCGGCGGCTCCTCCGTCGCGCACTTGTCCTGCGCCTTCCAGCAGCGCGTGCGGAAGCGGCAGCCGGAGGGCGGGGAGATGGGCGAGGGGACGTCACCGGCCAGCCGGATGCGCTCGCGCCGGGCGGCGTCGTCCTGGCTGAGGTTCACCTCGGGGACGGCGGAGAGCAGGGCGTGGGTGTACGGGTGGCGCGGCCGGGTGTAGATGGAGTCCCGGTCGCCCACCTCGATGATCTTGCCGAGGTACATCACCGCGACGCGCTGCGAGAAGTGCCGGACGACGGCCAGGTCGTGGGCGATGAAGACGAACGCGATGCCCAGTTCCTTCTGCACCTTCTGCAGCAGGTTGACGACCTGGGCCTGGATGGAGACGTCCAGGGCCGAGACCGGCTCGTCGGCGACGATCAGCTTCGGCTCCAGGGCCAGCGCGCGGGCCACGCCGATGCGCTGGCGCTGGCCGCCGGAGAACTCGTGCGGGAAGCGGTTGAAGTGCTCCGGGTTGAGACCGACGATCTCCAGCAGTTCACGGACCCGCTTCTCGCGGCCGCCCTCCGGCTCGATGCCGTTGATCTCCATCGGACCCGAGATGATCTTGCCGACCGTCTGCCGCGGGTTCAGCGACGAGTAGGGGTCCTGGAAGATCATCTGGATCTCGGAGCGGATCGGCGCGAGTTCCTTGCGCGTCGCGTGGCTGATGTCCCGGCCGCGGTAGGTGATCGTGCCGTCGGTCGGCTCCAGCAGGCGGGTGATCAGCCGGCCCGTGGTCGACTTGCCGCAGCCCGACTCACCGACCAGGCCGAAGCTCTCCCCCGCGTGCACGGTGATGTCCACGCCGTCCACGGCCTGCACCGCGCCGATCGTCCGGCGGATCGGGAAGCCGCCCTTGACGGGGAAGTGCTTGGTCAGTCCGGAGACCTCCAGCAGCGGCTCCCCGTCCGCGCCGGCGCCCTTCTCGCGTGGGGCCGCAAGGACCATGTCCTCTGCCATGACAATGTCCTCCTAGCCCAGACCGGGCTTGATCTCTTCGATGAAGATGGTCCGCTTCTGCTCCTCCGTGAGATGGCACGCGGAGGCCCGGTCCGGCGCCAGCAGCGGGCGCTCGGCCACACAGCGGCCCGTGCCCGCCACCCGGTCCTGATAGCCGCAGCGGGGGTGGAAGCGGCAGCCGGCGGGCGGGTTGAGCAGCGAGGGCGGGGAGCCGGGGATCGGGGACAGCTGGGCGCCGAGGTCGGAGTCCAGACGCGGCATGGAGTTCAGCAGGCCCCAGGTGTAAGGGTGCCGGGGCGCGCGCAGCACCTCGTCGGTGGTGCCCCGCTCCACCGCGCCGCCCGCGTACATCACCATGATGTCGTCGGCCATGTCGGCGATCACCCCCAGGTCGTGGGTGATGAAGATGATGCCGGATCCGAACTCCTGTTGCAGGTCCTTGAGCAGATCGAGGATCTGCGCCTGGACCGTCACGTCCAGGGCCGTCGTCGGTTCGTCGGCGATCAGCAGGTCGGGGTCGCAGACCAGCGCCATGGCGATCATCGCGCGCTGGCGCATACCGCCGGAGAACTGGTGCGGGTAGTCCTTCGCCCGCTCCTTGGGGTTCGGGATGCCGACCTTGCCGAGCATCTCCACGGCACGCTCCCACGCCTCCTTCTTGGAGGCGCCGTTGTGCTTCATGTACGGCTCGGCGATCTGCCGGCCGACCGTGTAGTACGGGGAGAGCGCGGTGAGCGGATCCTGGAAGATCATGGCGACCTTGTTGCCGCGCAGCCTCTCCAGTTCCGACTCGCGGGCCGTGGTCAGCTCCCGCCCGTCCAGCAGGATCTCGCCCTCGACCGTCGTGAACATGGGATTGTGCAGGCCGAGGATGGTCAGGTTGGTCACCGACTTGCCCGACCCCGACTCCCCCACGATGCCGAGCGTCCTGCCGCGTTCCAGGTCGAAGGAGAGCCCGTCCACGGCCCGTACGACGCCGTCCTCGGTCTTGAAGCTGACGTGCAGGTCCCGCACCGAGAGCAGGGGGCCGGCACCGGCCGGGGTCGGAGCACCGGCCTCCTTGGTCAGAGTGGTCACGACAGTGCTCCTAGGACAGCCGCACGCGCGGGTCGATGAAGGCGTACGCGGCGTCGACGATGATGTTGAACAGCAGGATCATGCTGGCGGAGAAGAGCATCACGCCGAGCAGCAGCGGCAGGTCGCTGAAGAAGACGGACTGGACGGCGAGGTTGCCGAGGCCGGGCAGGCCGAAGGTGTACTCGGTGATGATGGCGCCGCCGAACAGCGAGCCGAGGTCGATGCCGAAGATGGTGACGATCGGGATCAGCGAACCTCGCCAGGCGTAGCGGAAGAAGACGTAGGCACGGGACATGCCCTTGGCCCGGGCGGTGCGGACGTGCTCCTCCTGGAGCTGTTCGATCATCGAGGACCGGGCCATACGGGTGTACTGCGCGGCGAAGATCGTGGAGAGGATCACCCAGGGGATGATCAGACCGGTGAACCAGGAGACTGGGTCCTGGGTGAAGTTGGCGTAGGCGGGCTTGTCGAACCAGTGGGTCTGGTAGACGAGGATCGCCAGGGCGAGCGGGCCGAGGAAGTAGATCTGCAGCGAGCTGATGACCATGGCGGCGGCGGTGGCCGTCTTGTCGATGAGTGTGCCGCGCCGCCAGGCGGCGAGCAGCCCGGTGCCGAGCCCGATGACCAGGAAGCACACGGCCGCGCCCAGGGTGAGCGAGATCGTGGTGGGCAGCCGGTCCATCAGGGTGCCCCAGACCAGCTCGTTGGTGTGGTACGAGTAGCCGAAGCAGGGGGCTGGGCACGGTCCCTGGTCGAACTGGTTGCTGCCCAGGAACAGGTTGTGCAGGAAGATCCAGTACTGCTCGGTGATGGGTTTGTCCAGGCCGAGCACATGGTGGATGTTCGCGATGCTTGTCGGATTGCAGGTCTTGCCGCACATCATCAGCGCCGGGTCCCGGGGGACCCCGAAGAACAGCACGAACGTGACGATGCTCAGCAGGAACAGAATGACGACGGCACCGATGATCCGGCGGACGAGGAAGCGCAGCATGACAGGGCAGCTCTCAGACGTCGGCGGCCTAGGCGGTACCCGGCGCGCCCGTACGGTGGGGGCGCGCCGGGTACCGGCAGGGGACGGTTACTTGATGTAGAGGCGACGCGGGTCGACGCCGCCGATCACGTCGTCGTAGACGAGGCCGCCGACCTTGGAACCGGCGATCTGGGTCTGCTTGTAGTACGCGGTCGGGACGACGGCGACGGCGTCCTTGACGATGTACTGGTCGAGCTTCTCCCACTCGGCCGCGGCCTTGACCGGGTCGGTGATCGTGCTGATCCGGTCGATCTCGCTGTTGACCTTCGGGTCGTTGAGCTGCGGGTAGTTCTGCGCGCCGTCGGCGATTCCGCGGCCGTCGAACAGCGGCGGGATCACGGTCGAGGCGGACGGCCAGTCGGCGCCCCACGCGGTGTGGAAGATGTCGTAGGAGTTGTTCAGCTTGGAGACCTGGTCGTAGTAGGTCTCGGACGGAATCTCCTGGCGCTGGACGTTGAAGCCGGCCTTCTTCAGGCCCGCCGCCATGGCGGTGGAGTACTGCTGTCCCTCGGGGGTGTTGGTGTAGCCGAAGGTCAGCTTCATGTTGAGCTTGCCGGCCTGCTTCAGCAGCTCCCTGGCCTTCGCCGGGTCACCGGCCGGGCTCTTCTTCTTGCCCCACGGGTCGAAGGAGGCGTCGTAGCCGCTGACGGTCGGGCTGATGACGCCGCCGGCAACCTCCATCGCGTCGGTGCCGCCGTAGGCACGCACGAACGGCGTGACCGGCAGGGCGTAGGCGATGGCCTGGCGGACGCGGATGTCCTTCATCTCCGGCTTGCTCATGTTGATGTTCATCTGGCCGACGTACGGCTGGTAGCCGGAGACCGTACGGGACTTGAGCTTGGGGTCGCGGAGCACCTGGGAGAGGTTGCCCGCGTCCACCTGGTTGCTGAAGCTGACGCCGGTCTGGTCGGGGCCGCTGTCCGCCAGCAGGGCCTTGGTGGAGGTCTCGAACTGCTGGTTGAACGTGAAGTTGAACTGGTCGACGTACTGGTGGCGGATCGGGTCCGTCTTCGGGTCCCAGTTGGGGTTCTTGACCAGCACCATCGACTTGCCGGACTTGAACGACTGGATCTCGTACGGGCCTGTCGCCAACGGCGTCTTGTCGTACTTCTCCTTGGTGTCGCCCTTGGCGGACACCACGGAGTAGCCCGCCATGGCGAGCGTGTACGGCAGGTCCGGGTGCGGCTTGGCGAAGTGGAAGATGATCGTCTTCGCGTCGGGTGTCTCCAGGACGCTGTTCGGCAGGTGCTTGCCCTTGTAGGGGCCGTCCGGGAGCAGCTTGCGGTAGTTGGCGCCCGAGGCGTTGGCCAGCCACTGCTGGAGGTAGGTCGGGCCCTGGGTGATGAAGGGCGCGAAGAGCCGCTCGATGGACTGGCGGACGTCCTTGGACGTGATCGGGGTGCCGTCCTGGAACTTGATGCCGTCCTTGAGCGTGTACTTCCAGGTCTTTCCGCCGTCCGTGGTGGTGCCGGAGTCGGTGGCGAGGTCGCCGACGACCTCGTGCTGCTTGCCGTCGTTGCTGGTGGCCTTGTAGCCGGTGAGGCCTCTGTGTATCAGCTGGGCGAGCGCCATCTGGTCGGAGACGTAGATCTGTCCCGGGTCGAGGTGCGCGAAGCTGTCACGCTGCAGCACCTCCATGGTGCCGCCGGGCTTGGCGCCGGGCACGTCGGCCGCGGGACCGGTGGACTCCGCCGCGTTGCCGAACTTGATGGACGCCTGCTGCGCCTTGGCGTCCTGCTGGTCCTTCTTGTCGTTGGTGCCCGAGTCGCTGCCGCCCTTGCTGCAACCGGTGAGCACAAGAGCTCCGGCCGCGAGCACGGAGAGTGCGCCGTATACGTGGCGTCCGCCCCTACTCATCACGAAGATTCCCACCCATCTGTGTGTCACCAGTGCGTTCTGTGTCTCACCAGTGCGAAAAGGACTGCTGGAAGTGCCGTGCGGTGCAGTGGATTTGGTGCAGTGAAAGGTCAGCGCGCGGTCTTGGGATCGAAGGCGTCTCTGACCGAGTCCCCGAGCAGGTTGAACGCGACGACGAAGATGATCATCGAAACGCCGGGGAAGAACATGTAGGTGATGTCGTTCTGCATCACCAGTTCGGTGGACGCCTTGGAGAACATCTGTCCCCAGTCCGGGGTCGGTTCGACGATCCCGACGCCCAGGTACGACAGACCGGCCTCGGCCGTCACGAAGTTGGGCAGCAGATACGTCGACTGCACCAGCAGGGGGGTGACGATGTTCGGCAGGATCTCCTTGCGGATGATCCGCCACGGCGAGGCTCCGCTGACCTTGGCCGCCTCGATGAACTCCCGTTCGCGCAGGGCGAGTGCGGTGCCGCGCAGGATACGGCCGAGACCCATCCAGCCCAGGAACCACTGGACGATGATCAGGGCCACCACGCGGACATAGGTGGGCGTCTCGTCGCGGGGGCTGACGAACAGGGACACCACGACCGGCATGCTCGCGATGAAGAACAGCTGGGCCGGGAAGGCGAGCAGGAAGTCGATGACCCGGCCGAGGAAGTAGTCGGTCCTGCCGCCGAGATAGCCGGCGGCGACGCCGAGGAGGACGCCCGTCACGACGACGGCGAGGGTGACGGCCACCGAGATCATCAGCGAGGTGCGTATGCCGTAGATCAGCTTGGTGAAGACGTCGTAGCCGTTGCCGGGTTCCAGGCCGAACCAGAACTGGCTGCTGATGCCGCCGTTGGGCTGCACCGGCACGCCGGCGCTGTCGAAGAGCTCCGGGCGCTCGTCCGCGTACACCGTGTACGGGTTCTTGCCGTACAGCTTGGAGATCAGCGGCGCGAGCAGGCCGATCAGGAAGAAGAAGCCCACGACGTAGGCCGAGATCACGCCCGTGCGGTCGCGCTTGAAGCGCAGCCACATCAGCTGGCCGGGGGACCGGCCCTCGAGCTGGACGGCTTCGTCGTTCGTCTTCGGCCCTGGTTCGCCGTCGACGACGACCGAAGGCCCGCCGCCCTCAATGTCGATAGGACTTGTCACGGTTCGTCCGTTTCACAGGTATGAGTGTGAGTGGTACCCGGGTACTCCGAGAACGCGCGAAACCGCAGTCGGACGCGCGTAGTTCTACGACCTGGTCACACCGCTGGAAGTGACGAACCGATCCGCCTGGTGCTCGTGACACCGCGCATGGGTGTTCCCTCCTCATGACTGCACGCGTTCACCGACAGGAGAGGGTTTCCGCCTTGCCTCCGACACCCCTGACGGAGGATCAGGCACCCCCTGGTGCTCGTGAGTCGGCGCACTGTCCCCACAGTGCGAGACCCATTGACCCGAGCGCTACGCGGCTAACTATCTGCCATGGGTCGACCACCGACCACTGCCCGTAGATCTCAATTCAGTCACAGCTCGTGGCCGGACCTTCCAAAATCTGGACAAACTGTTCGACCGAAGAAGGCGCGAAACGGACTTGTTACATGGCTATCGGGCAGCGATCTCCGCATGTCGGACAAAGGGCCCCCGAAAACAGGTTGCAAAAAGCCCGGGTTCCCCCATCAATGGGGGCACCCGGGCTCAAGGGCCGGTGGATCAGCCGTGCTTGGCGCGGCTCGCGGCGCGGGCGCGCTCGCGCTGGTCGAGGTTCACCTTGCGGATGCGAACGGCCTCCGGGGTCACCTCGACGCACTCGTCGTCACGGCAGAACTCCAGCGACTGCTCCAGCGACAGCTTGCGCGGCGGCACGATCGACTCCGCCACGTCGGCCGTCGAGGACCGCATGTTGGTGAGCTTCTTCTCCTTGGTGATGTTGACGTCCATGTCGTCGGAGCGGGAGTTCTCACCGACGATCATGCCCTCGTACACCTCGGTGCCCGGCTCCACGAACAGCACGCCGCGCTCCTGCAGGTTCGTCATCGCGAACGCGGTGACGGCGCCCGACCGGTCGGCGACCAGCGAGCCGTTGTTACGGGTCTGCAGCGCGCCGAACCAGGGCTCGTGGCCCTCGTGGATGGAGTGCCCGATACCGGTGCCGCGGGTCTGGGTCAGGAACTCGGTCCGGAAGCCGATGAGACCGCGGGAGGGCACGACGAACTCCATCCGCACCCAGCCGGAGCCGTGGTTGGACATGTTGTCCATCCGGCCCTTGCGGACACCCATGAGCTGCGTGACGGCGCCCATGTGCTCCTCGGGCACGTCGATCGTCATGCGCTCGACCGGCTCGTAGACCTTGCCGTCGACGTCCTTGGTGACGACCTGCGGCTTGCCGACGGTGAGCTCGTAGCCCTCCCGGCGCATGGTCTCGACCAGGATGGCCAGCGCCAGCTCACCACGGCCCTGCACCTCCCAGGCGTCCGGGCGCTCGGTCTCGAGCACTCGCAGCGAGACGTTACCGATCAGCTCGCGGTCCAGGCGGTCCTTGACCTGGCGGGCGGTGACCTTGCGGTCCTTCACCGCCGACTTCGCGTCGGCGCCCTTGCCGGTGCCGCCCCGGCCGACCAGCGGCGAGGTGTTCGTGCCGATCACCATGGAGATCGCCGGCTCGTCGACCGTGATCAGCGGGAGCGGTACGGGGTTCTCGGTGTCCGCGAGGGTCTCGCCGATCATGATGTCGGGGATGCCCGCGACGGCGCAGATGTCACCGGGGCCGGCCTTCTCGGCAGGCTTGCGGGTGAGCGCCTCGGTCATCATCAGCTCGGAGATGCGGACGTTGCTGATGGAGCCGTCGCGCTTGATCCAGGCGACGGTCTGGCCCTTGCGCAGCTCGCCCTGCTCGACGCGGAGCAGCGCGATACGGCCGAGGAAGTTGTCGGCGTCGAGGTTGGTGACGTGGGCCTGGAGCGGCGCGTCCTCCTCGTACGTCGGGGCCGGGATGTGCTCCAGGATCGTGGAGAAGAACGGCTCCAGGCTGTCGCTGTCGGCCGGGACCGTGCCGTTCTCCGGCTTGGTCAGCGAGGCGATGCCGTCCCGGCCGCAGGCGTAGACGATCGGGAACTCGATCTGCTCCTCGTCGGCGTCCAGGTCGAGGAAGAGGTCGTAGGTCTCGTTGACGACCTCGTCGATCCGGGAGTCGGGGCGGTCCGTCTTGTTGATGCACAGGATGACGGGCAGGCGCTGCTGAAGGGCCTTGCGCAGCACGAACCGGGTCTGCGGCAGCGGGCCCTCGGAGGCGTCCACCAGCAGCACTACACCGTCGACCATCGACAGGCCGCGCTCGACCTCGCCACCGAAGTCGGCGTGGCCGGGGGTGTCGATGATGTTGATGGTGATCGGTTCCCCGCCGTCCTTCGGGTGGTACTTGACCGCCGTGTTCTTGGCGAGGATCGTGATGCCCTTCTCACGCTCCAGGTCGTTCGAGTCCATGACCCGGTCGTCGACCTGGTCGAGCTGGTGGGCGGCGAACGCGCCGGCCTGCTTCAGCATGCCGTCGACGATGGTGGTCTTGCCGTGGTCGACGTGGGCGACGATGGCGACGTTGCGGATGTCGTGGCGCGTGGCCATAGTGCGACGAACTCCCGGAGTATGAGGATTGCCCTGCGCGTACGTCTGTGTCACGCGGGCCCTGCCGGGCTGGACACGCCACGGCCTCACCCCATGGTACGTGGCCCCGAGGGAGTCGGCCCTCTCAGGGCCTTTCAGTGGTCTCCGCGCAGCTCACTGCGTGGGGCTGGGGGCGATCTTCGCGCCCTTCTTCAAGAAGCCCATGTCCTCGTACACCGGCGTCTGGAACCCGAACGCCCCGGCGTTGACGATGTTCTTCCGCGTCGCCACCAGCTGGGGCCGCTGGTACAGCGGGATCGACCCCGCCGCCGCCCAGATCCTGGAGTCCGCCTTGCGGATCAGCGAGACCGCCTCGCCCTCGTCCAGCGTCGCCGCCGCCTCGTCGAAGAGCTGGTCGACCTGGTCGGTCCCCACCCGCGTGTAGTTCTGCTCGACGTTCACCGAGCCGTCCGCCGCCGGCACCGGCTTCGCGTAGACCGGCCGGTCGTCCGTCGCCGGGAAAGCGGAGGACGGCCACGAGTACAGCGCGAGGTCGTAGTCGCCGGAGGCGATGTGGTCCTTGAAGTAGCTCTCGTCCGGCACCTTGCTGATCGTCGTCCGGATGCCGACCCGCTCCAGCATGGCCGAGATCCGCTGGGCGACCGAGGTCAGCGCCCGCGAGCCGGAACCGGAGGGGAGTACGAAGCGGAGCTGGAGGGGCTTGCCGTCCTTGGCGAGCGGTGCCGCCGGCGCGGCGGCGGGCGCGGCCGTGCCCTGGGGGGCGTAGGCGCCGGGCGCTCCGCCGTGCCTGCTCTCCTTCGCGAGATGCCGGTCCCCGCCGTCCCCCCGTCCGCCGTTCTTGTCGTCCTCGCCGACGATGTACTGGCCGTCCTCGCCGCCGTCCGACTTGTCCTCGTCCTCGCTCTTGTCGCCCTTGTGCTTCTTGTCACTCTCGGGGCCGGCCGCCTTGTCGCCTTTCTTCTTCTCCTTCTGCTCCTTGATCGGCGCGCCCGGCACCCAGCCGGCGTCCGCGAGCAGCGCCTGCGCCTCCTTGGTGTCCAGGTCGCCGATCGCGCCGCTGCTGTCGGCGTAGGCGACCTGCCCGGACAGGGCGAGGTGGCTGCCGACGGGGACCGCGGGCAGGCCCAGCGGGGTGAGCACGAGCTTGGCCAGCGCCCGGCGGTCCAGGGCGCGGGCGACGGCGCGGCGGACGCGCTCGTCGGCCAGGGGGCCCTCGGAGCCGTTGAGGGCGAGCTGGGTGAAGGCCGGCTCCAGCGACTTGCGGACCTCGACGTCGCGCAGGGCCTGCTGCTCGTCCAGGTACTTGCCGATGGCCTTGCTGAGCTTCTTCTTCCCGGCCATGGCCTGGTCGTGGTCGAAGCCGTGCGCGAGCGCCCAGGAGCGCAGCTTCTTCACCGAGGTCTTGCCGGCGCCCTGGAGCGGGTTCACCATGCCGTGGGCCGCGAGGCCGATCCGCTGGGCGTCGGCGGGGTCCACGTCGGCGAGGTCCACGCTGCCGTCGGCCAGCGCGGCGGCCCGCTTGTCGAGGGGTACGGCGTGCAGCACGATCTCGTTCAGCTTGGCGGCCTTGCCCCACCAGCGCGGGTTGCGGGTGAGGACGACGTCCTTCTTGGCGGTGTCGACCTTGTCCAGCCCGAAGGGTCCGGCGGTGACCTTCAGCTTGCGGCGGGCGCCGTCGTTGAAGGCGTCCGGGGTGCCCATGACGTCCTTCGGGTACAGCGGGGAGAACAGCGACTTCCAGTCGGCGTAGGGGCGGGAGAAGGTCACCCGGACCTGGAGGTCGTTGGCGCCGCGCTCGATCTTCTGGATGCGGTCGTAGCCGGCGTTGCGGGCCGTCCAGTAGGCGCTGTTCCTGCCGGACAGGGCACGCCACTGGGCGAGGAAGTCGGCGGCGCCGATCTCCCGTCCGTCGCTCCACACGGCCTGCTGGTTCAGCTTGTACAGCACGACCTGGCGCGGCTCGGTCTCGATGACCTTGGCCGACTCCAGATAGGCGGGGTTGGGCACCGGCCGGCCACTGGCGTCGAGGCGGAACATCGACGGCAGCACCGCCTGGGCGATGCGGCTGGTGCCGGCGTCGGCGTCGGCCTGGAAGGTGTTGAGGGTCTCCGGGAGGGCGTCGACGGCCCATTTCAGGGTGCCGCCGTCCGCGACGTGATCCCGGGCGACGGGGACGATGTCCTGCCCGGCGAGGGGCTTGCTCACCTCTTCGTCGGAGCCGCAACCGGCGAGGAACGGCACCGCGAGCGCGCTCGCGGTCAGGTACGCGACCGATCGCATGACGGCGCGCGTTCCGACTCCGTCGTAGGACATCTCTGCTACCTCCGGGAAGCCGCGGGCTTTATGCTCACATTTGTCGGAATATGGAGCTGATCACCTTTGGCGGTATATGGAGCTGATCAGATCTATGCGGCCCACTGAAAAGGAAAGGATCCGGCCACAGCGGGCGACACGGCGACGACGGGCGGCAACCCCACCCGTGCGGCGCAACACCACCCGAGATGCACCGGTGCGCCTCCGCCAATCGCTGCACATGCCTTCACATCGGCACGTGTGACGCGCAACACTCCAAGGCGCATGAACGTTGCCGCCCAGGGCCCGCCGGACCCGCGGAAGTGAGGGCAAGTCATGTCCGTGCACGACGACATCACCTCGGTCCAGCGCTCCCTCGACGACCTGTACCGGTCGCTGGGACGTCTGGAGCACCAGCTCGGCAGCGGCGGCCTGGAGATGCGCCGCGTCCGGCTGGACGCCGACCACCTGCGGGAAAGCGTCGCGCTGCTGCGCGAGGCTGCCGACACCCCGGACGCCCCCCGCCGTCCCGACCTCGTCACCATCTCCGACGCGCCGTACGACTTCAGCCTATGGACGGACTCGGACGACGAGGGCCTGGGAGCCCGCGACCGCCGCGCCCCCTGATCCCCGACCCACCGGAGTCCTGCCTTGGCCACTGGTACGGAACCCCAACAGAACAGCGGCGGCGTACGGAGCACTGCGCGCGCCGCGATCGCCGCCCCGCATCTGCGGACCGACCGCTGGTGGCTGGCTCCGGCCGTCACCGCGGCCGGTCTGCTGGCCTTCGTCGTCTACTCGACCTGGCGGGCGTTCGCCAACGCGCACTACTACGCGGCGCCGTACGTCTCGCCGTTCTACTCGCCATGCCTGGCGCAGAACTGCGAGGTCATGCACGCCGGGCCGAACTGGCAGCTCTTCGGGAGCTGGTGGGGCATCTCCCCCGCCGTCATCATCCTGATCTTCCCGCTCGGCTTCCGGCTGACGTGCTACTACTACCGGAAGGCGTACTACCGCAGCTTCTGGGCGTCCCCGCCGGCCTGCGCGGTGGCGGAGCCGCACCGCACGTACACCGGCGAGACCCGCTTCCCGCTGATCCTGCAGAACGTCCACCGGTACTTCTTCTACGCGGCCCTGCTGGTCGCGTGCGTGCTGTCGTACGACACCGTGCTGTCCTTCCGGGACACGCACTACCGGTGGGGCCACATGGGGCTCGGCACCCTGGTCTTCCTGGTCAACATCGTGCTGATCTGGGCGTACACGCTCTCCTGCCACTCCTGCCGGCACATCGTCGGCGGCAAGCTCAGGCACTTCTCGAAACACCCGGTGCGCTACAGGGCGTGGCAGTTCGTCGGCAGGCTCAACGCCCGTCACATGCAGCTGGCGTGGGCGTCGCTGCTGAGCGTGGCGCTCGCCGACTTCTACGTCTATCTCGTCGCGTCCGGGGTCTTCGCCGACCCGCGCTTCTTCTAGAGAGCAGTGAGGAACCCAGCTGATGTCCGTGGTCGACCGCCAGGAGTGGGACGTCGTCGTGGTCGGTGCCGGCGGCGCCGGGCTGCGGGCCGCGATCGAGGCGCGCGAGCGGGGCGCCCGTACGGCGGTGATCTGCAAGTCGCTGTTCGGCAAGGCGCACACGGTCATGGCCGAGGGCGGTATCGCGGCGGCCATGGCCAACGCCAATGAGCACGACAACTGGCAGGTGCACTTCCGCGACACCCTGCGCGGCGGCAAGTTCCTCAACCAGTGGCGGATGGCCGAGCTGCACGCGCAGGAGGCCCCGGACCGGGTGTGGGAACTGGAGACCTGGGGCGCGCTGTTCGACCGTACGAAGGACGGCCGGATCTCCCAGCGCAACTTCGGCGGCCACGAGTACCCGCGACTCGCCCACGTCGGCGACCGTACGGGGCTGGAGCTGATCCGCACCCTCCAGCAGAAGATCGTGTCGCTGCAGCAGGAGGACTTCAGGGAGACCGGGGACTACGAGTCCCGGCTGAAGGTCTTCCAGGAGTGCACGGTCACCAGGATCCTCAAGGACGGGGACCGGGTCTCGGGAGTCTTCGCCTACGAGCGCGAGAGCGGCCGTTTCTTCGTCCTGGAGGCGCCCTCGGTCGTGGTCGCGACCGGCGGCATCGGCAAGTCCTTCAAGGTCACCTCGAACTCCTGGGAGTACACGGGCGACGGCCACGCGCTGGCACTGCTGGCCGGTGCGCCGCTGCTGAACATGGAGTTCGTGCAGTTCCACCCGACGGGCATGGTCTGGCCGCCGTCGGTGAAGGGCATCCTCGTCACCGAGTCGGTGCGCGGCGACGGCGGGGTCCTGCGGAACTCCGAGGACAAACGGTTCATGTTCGACTACATCCCGGACGTCTTCAAGGAGAAGTACGCCGAGTCGGAGGAGGAGGCCGACCGGTGGTACGACGACCCGGACAACAACCGGCGCCCACCGGAACTCCTCCCCCGCGACGAGGTGGCCCGCGCCATCAACTCCGAGGTGAAGGCGGGCCGCGGCTCGCCGCACGGCGGGGTCTTCCTGGACGTGTCCACCCGGATGCCGGCCGAGGTGATCCGGCGCCGGCTGCCCTCCATGTACCACCAGTTCAAGGAGCTGGCGGACGTCGACATCACCGCGGAGGCGATGGAGGTCGGGCCGACCTGTCACTACGTGATGGGCGGTGTCGCCGTCGACTCGGACACGGCGGCGGCGCGCGGGGTGCCGGGCCTGTTCGCGGCCGGTGAGGTGGCCGGCGGTATGCACGGCTCCAACCGGCTCGGCGGCAACTCGCTCTCCGACCTGCTGGTCTTCGGGCGCCGGGCGGGCTGGCACGCGGCGGAGTACGCGCAGGGGCTGGCGCACCGGCGCCCGCCGGTGGACGACGCCCAGGTCAACACGGCCGCGGCCGAGGCGCTGCGCCCGTTCTCGGCGGAGGCGGAGCGGGAGGGGGAGGCGGGCCCGTCGGAGAACCCGTACGGCCTGCACCAGGAGCTCCAGCAGACCATGAACGACCTGGTCGGGATCATCCGCCGTGAGGGCGAGATGGAGGAGGCCCTGCACAAGCTCGGCGAGCTGCGGGTACGGGCCCGCCGGGCCGGAGTCGAGGGCCACCGCCAGTTCAACCCGGGCTGGCACCTCGCCCTCGACCTGCGCAACATGCTCCTGGTCAGCGAATGCGTGGCCCGAGCGGCCCTGGAGCGCACCGAGTCGCGCGGCGGGCACACCCGCGAGGACCATCCGACGATGGACCGCGCCTGGCGGAACGTGAACCTGCTGTGCGCCCTCGCCGACCCGACCGGCGGCCTCGCGGCGACCGACCCCACCCGCGGCCAGATCCGCCTCACCCGCGAGACCACCGAACCCATCCGCCCGGACCTGCTCGCCCTCTTCGAGAAGGAGGAGCTGGTCAAGTACCTCGCCGAAGAGGAGCTGTACGAGTGAGCAGCTACGAGGCCCGCTTCAAGGTGTGGCGGGGTGATGAGCAGGGCGGCGGCCTGGAGGACTTCACCGTCGAGGTCAACGACGGCGAGGTGGTCCTCGACATCATCCACCGCCTCCAGGCCACCCAGGCGTCCGATCTGGCCGTGCGCTGGAACTGCAAGGCCGGCAAGTGCGGTTCGTGCTCGGCGGAGATCAACGGCCGTCCCCGGCTGATGTGCATGACCCGCATGTCGGTCTTCGACCGGGCGGAGACGGTCACCGTCACGCCTCTGCGCGCCTTCCCGGTGATCCGCGACCTGGTGACGGACGTGGGCTTCAACTATCAGAAGGCCAGGGAGGTCCCGGCGTTCGTCCCACCGGCCGGCGTGGGCCCCGGCGAGTACCGGATGATGCAGGAGGACGTGGACCGCTCGCAGGAGTTCCGCAAGTGCATCGAGTGCTTCCTGTGCCAGGACACCTGCCATGTGGTGCGCGACCACGAGGAGAACAAGACGGCGTTCGCGGGCCCGCGCTTCCTGATGCGGATCGCCGAACTCGACATGCATCCCCTGGACGCGGCCGCCGAGACCGGCCTGGACCGGGGGCGCACGGCCCAGGACGAACACGGCCTCGGCTACTGCAACATCACCAAGTGCTGCACGGAGGTCTGCCCCGAGGGCATCAGGATCACCGACAACGCCCTGATCCCGATGAAGGAGCGCGCGGTCGACCGCAAGTACGACCCGCTGGTGTGGCTCGGCTCGAAGATCAGGAGGCGGCCTTCGTAGGAACGGTCCGACCGGGGCGCTGGGCGAGGAACTGGACCACCATCCCGCCCATCCACAGGCACCATCCAAGGACCGGAAGCACGTCCAGCCCCGCGTCGGCGAGTGGCCCGAGGAAGATGTACAGGCCCAGCCCGACTGCGCTCGCCAGCGCCCCGCACCCCCACAGCCGGGGCCGCGCCACCCGGCCACGGGACATCGGCGCCACCCACTCGGCCACGGTGGCCAGGGCGCCGAGCACCCCCATGAACCCCACCGCCACTACGGCCGTCACCACCAAGAACATGTGCATGCCGGTCATGCTCCCACCAGAGCCAGGGCCTCGGCCAGGTTGTACTCCGCGATGCCCCGCATGAACCCGGCCCGGGGAAAGGCCCCGTCACAGGACGCGCCGTCCGAGGTGCCGCCGCCGTCGGCCAGGGCGGCCTTGCCGTACCCGGCGGAGCGGCAGCCGTGCAGGGCGCGCAGGGTCTCGGCGAGCTCCCGCAGCGCCGGACCGGCCGCGTCCGGGTCCCGGCGCATGGCCTCCTCCAGGCTGCCGCCGGGCAGGTCCTCGACCACGGCGGCGGCGGGCGCGCGGTCCGCGTGGAGCAGGCGCGGGGTACGCACGCCGTCGGCCGCGAGGCTCTCGTGGGCGGCGGTGAACAGGTCGAGCCCGCCCGCGTGCGAGAAGGGGTCGCGGGGGTCGGCGTCCGGCCGGTCCCCGTAGTCCTCGTCGGCCGACCACACGTAGGCGATCACCGTGCCCCCGTCCTCGAGGCGGATCCGGTAGACGCCCTTCTCGGAGCCGCCGCGCAGCCGGGTCACGCTCTCGAGGGGGCGGTGGCGGCCGAGGGCTGCGCGGGCGAGCGGGCGAGGTCGGCGACGGTCCTGTGCTGTCGTGTTCCGGTCACCGGACCCAGCCTTCCCGGTACGCCGTCCAGTCCGCTTCGGTGGCCGCGAAATCGACGTAGAGGGCGACGCCGAAGCGGGTCCTGGCCTTGTCGGTGCGGGACAGGCCGAGGCGCACGCCGCGCACGGCGGCCGGGACGGTCTCGGCGTGGGCCCAGTGGCCGAAGCGGTTCTCGTGGTAGAAGGGCAGGCCCATGAGGAGGTCGGTGGTCTCGGGGGTGACCTCCAGGGCGAGCGAGGTCTGCTGGGCGACGTATCCGCCGTACAGGCTCTGCAACGGCTGCATGGTGTCGTACGACATCACCGCGATCTGGTCGACGCGGCGCGCGACCTGCCCGAAGTAGGCCTGCGACCACCACTTGGGGTGGCCGGTGACGGTACCCCAGACGGAGTGGAGGGCCGGGAGGGGATCGATCTGGTGGGCGGCGACCGAGAGCACGGCGTGGTGGGCGCGGGTGACGCGGTGCAGGGCGTCCAGCAGGGCCAGGTAGTTCCGGTCGCCGGAGTGCAGGGGCTCCAGGTCGAAGTGGGCGCCCTGGAAGCCGGCGGCCAGGACGCGGCGGGCGGACTCGACCACGGCGGAGCGGGTCGCGGGCCGCTCCAGGTGCATGGCGTACGGCTTCTCGGGGGCCAGCTCGTCGCCGAGCCAGGCCTGTACGCGCAGGTGCGGTGCCCGGCGACGCAGGGTTTCCGTGAGCCAACGGGCCCTGGGGTACGCCGACTCGGGGAGCGTGCCGTCGTGTTCCAGGGGGCCCGCGTGCACGTACAGGTCGCGGATGCCGGTGGCGCGCAGCCGGCTGACCAGGGCGTCGACGTCGGCGTCGGTCTTGCGGCCGTCGATCCAGGCATGACCGAGCCAGACGGCGTCGCGGTCGCGGGTGTACGTGCCGGGTCCGGGGGTGCCGGTGTAGTCGAGGCGGAGGGCGCTCTCCGCGGCGAGCGTGGGGAGGAGCAGGAGGAGTGCGAGGGCGAGGGCGGTGCGTCTCAGTCGGCGACGCCAGGCGTGTCTCCCGCGGGCACCGCCGGTGCGGCCCTCGGGACCGGGCACGGGCGGTGCCTGCGGGGCGTCCTCACCGTCGGCGGCGGTCTCGGACCCTTGCGGCGCGCGCTCGCCGGCCGCGTCGGGCCGGCGCCGCACGGGCTCGCCGGCCGCGTCGAGGCGTCGCAGAACGGGAGCGTCCGCTTCCCCGTTCATGCCCCTGCCGTCCATTCCTGACCCCCTGCCCACCCCGTCCCCCACCCGTATCCATCCCGCTCGCGAAGGCGCCTACCTGCCCATACGCTCCAAAATGTGACGTCCTCCCTGATCCGGGGCCGACCCCGGCGCGCCAAGGCGCACATATGGGTGCGGTTGGCGCATGCCGTGCTGGGTGCCGTGGTCGGGGCCGGGTGGCTGGTGTTGCCGGTGATGACGGTCGGTGCGCGGGCTCCGGTTCCCGCGGCGTCCGACGGCACCGTCGCCGGCGCCGCAGCACCGCAGCAGGACGGGACGTCCACGGCCGACCTCGTGCTGCCCCTCGTCGCGGGGGTCGCGGCCGTGGTGCTGGCCGGATACGGATACCTGCGCCGCACCCGCCGCGCCCGCACCCGCACGACCCCCGGAACCGTCTCCGTGGCCCCTCCGGCCCCCACCACGGCCGACTCCGAGCGCCAGGCCCGCGCCGCGCTGGTCCTGGCCGACGACTGTGTGCGCACGAGCCGGGAGGAACTCGCCTTCGTCCAGGCGCGGTTCACGGAGGCGGACACCGAGCCCTTCGTCCACGCCCTGCGGGCCGCCGAGACCGAGCTGGCGGCCGCGTGCGCGATCCGGTGGCGGTACGAGCAGGGGGTGCCGGAGGACCACACCGCACGGCGGCAGGCGCTGGTGGGCGTGGTCGGCCGGTGCGCGGAGGCGGGACGCCGGCTCGACGCGGCGGCGCCCGCGCTGGACCGGCTGCGGGACTTGGCCGGCCCGGGGCTCGCCGGGGCGCTGGAGGTCGCCGAGGGACGGTTCCGGGAACTGACGGGACGCACACTGACCGCCGAGGAGACGCTGACCGCCCTGCACGGCCGTTGCCCGCCCTCGGCCCTCGCGCCCGTCACCGGGCACCTCGAACAGGCCAAGGACCGGCTGGTGTTCGCCACCATACGACTCAACGAGGCCCGGCAGACAGCCGACGCGGGCGACGCCGAGCGAGCCGCCGGGCGCCTGCGCGCCGCCGAGGGCGCGGTGGCCCAGGCCGGCGTCCTGGTGACCGGGGTGGAACGGCTCGCGGCGCAGCTGCGGGAGGCGGCCGAACTGGTGCCGGCCGCGCTGACCGGAGCGGAGGCGGAGATCGCGGCGGCCCGCCAAGGGGGTGTCGGCAAGCCCCTGACCAGCGGTGAACTGCACGCACGGCTGGCCCATGCGGACGGTGTGCTGGCGGCCGTGCGGGAGGAGCTGACGGCGGGTCCGTACGACCCGCTGGACGCCCTGCGCCGGATCGCCCGCGCCGTGGAACGGCTGGAGACGGGCCACGCCGGTGCGCCGGCCGCGGCCGCGCTGCTCGTGGCGAGGAGCGCCGTCGCCGGAGCGGAGGACTTCGTCACGGTGCACCGGGGCGCGGTGGGCCCGGAAGCCCGGGTCCGCCTGGCGGAGGCGACACGTGAACTGGGCGCGGGCGTCGCCGCCCGGGCCGACACCACGGCCCGCCAGGCCCGGGACCTGGCGGAACGGGACGTACGGACCCACGGCAACCCGCACACGAGCGCCGACGGAGACGCCCCGGGCCTGGCCGGCGCGGTCCAGGGCGGAATCCTCCTGGCAGAGACCCCGGACGGCGGCCCACCGGCAAGCTACGGCGGCCCGGAAACGCGCGGCCGCCACAGCTTCTCGGCACCTGCCTAGGCCGTCGAGCCGCTCCGCCCGGTCCGCGCCTCCTGGCGGGGCCGGCCTCAGAAGAGGCTCAGCAGCGCCTCCGCCGGGTCGGTGAGCCCCGCCTCTCCGCCGGGCAACGGCAACTCGAACCACACCGTCTTGCCGCGAGGCGTCCGCCGCGAACCCCACGCCGCGCTGAGCAACCCCACCAGCTGCAGCCCCCGGCCGCCCTCGTCCGTGTCCCGGGCACGCCGCCGGCGAGGTTGCACCAACCCGCTGTCCCACACCTCGCACACCAGCGTGCGGTCCAGCAGCAGCCGGAGCCGTATCTCGCCCTCGCCGTACCGCAGCGCGTTGGTGACCAGCTCGCTGACGAGCAGTTCCGTGGTGTCGACCAAGGGCTCCAGATCCCAGCTCAGCAGCTGCGCCCGCGCGTACTCCCGCGCCCGCCCCACACTCCGTGGCTCGCGCGGCAGCGTCCAGTCGCCGACGGACTCGGCCGGCAGCCCCTGCACCCGGGCCATCAGCAGCGCGATGTCGTCCTCACCGTGATGGGTGTCCAACGTGTTGAGGACGTGGTCGCAGACGTCCTCCAGCGGGCGGGACGGATCGGTGAGCGCGCCCACGAACGCCTGCAGCCCCTCGTCCAGCGGATGGTCGCGGGACTCGACCAGGCCGTCCGTGTAGAGGGCCAGCAACGCGCCTTCCGGCAGCTCGACCTCGACCTCCTCGAAGGGCTCACCGCCGACGCCGAGCGGCATGCCGGGCGGCACGTCCAGCATCAGGGCGGGCTCACCCGGCTCGACCAGAACCGGCGGCAGATGGCCGGCGTTGGCGAACGTACAGCGTCTGGTGACGGAGTCGTACACCGCGTACACGCAGGTCGCGAGGTAGACCTCGGACAGGTCGGCGTCCCGTGGCTGGCGTGCCGTTCGGGTGGCCTGCTGGACACCCCCCGGCGTGCCGAGCCCCCGCGCGATCTCGTCGAGTGCGGAGAGCACCTCGGCCGGTTCGAGATCCAGCAGCGCCAACGTCCTGACCGCCGTCCGGAGTTCGCCCATGGCGACGGCCGCCCGCAGGCCGCGTCCCATTACATCGCCCACGACCAACGCCGTACGGTGACCCGGCAGTTCGATCACGTCGAACCAGTCACCGCCCACCTCGGTCGCCGCGTTGCCCGGCAGATAGCGGCAGGCGATGTCCAGCCCCGAGGCCTCGGGGTCGCCGGGCGGGAGCAGGGACCGTTGCAGTATCAGCGCCCGCTCGTGCTCCCGGCGGTACAGACGCGCGTTGTCGATGCAGACCGCCGCGCGCGCGGCCAGCTCCACCGCCAGGTCGCGGTCGCGGTCGCCGAACGGCTCGCTGCCCTTGGCACGGGCGAACTGGGCGAGCCCGACCACCGTGTCGTGGGCGACCATCGGCACGGCCAGCGTGGACTGCACGAGGCCCCCCTCCTCGGGGGGCACGGCCCGCGGCCGGGCGGTGCGCAGGGCGTCCGCGCAGGGTGAGTTGAAGGGGAAGTGGTGGACCGCGCCGACCTCGACGGGCTCGCCGGAGCCGGCGAAGGGGGCGCCGGCGACGGCGCTGGCGAAGGCGACGCGGCGCAGCTCGGCACTGCCGTCGGCGAGGCCGGGCGGGGTCTCGTCGCCGGTGAGCAGGCCCTGGTAGAGGTCGACGGTGGCGAGGTCGCAGAAACCGGGGACGACCACGTCGAGGAGCTCCCGGGCCGTGGTCTCCAGGTCGAGGGAGTTCCCTATGCGGGCGCCGGCCTCGTTGAGCAGGGCGAGGTTGCGCCGGGCGGCGGCGGCCTCGCGGGCGGCGGCCCGGCGGGCGGTGATGTCGGTGCCCAGCCAGGCGATGCCCATGGGCCGGCCGCTGCCGCCGTGCACGCGGTAGAGGTTGACGGACCAGTGCCGGCGTTCCTCGGAGTCGGGGACGTGACCCGTGACGTGCATGTCGGTGATGGACTGGCCGGTTTCCAGCACCCGGCGCAGGGTGGCCGAAACCCGCTCGGCCTCACCGCGCGGCAGGTAGTCGTGAACTCCCTTGCCCCGGTGGTCGTCCGGCGTTCCGCCGAAGATGGAGGCGAACCGCTCGTTGGCCCGACGGACTCTCAGATCCGTGTCGATCAGCAGGAATCCGAACGGGGACTGGCCGAATATGGCCTGCGAGGCGGCCAGGTCGGTCTCGATGCTGCGCAGGGTGCGGACGTCCACGACGATGCACACGGCGGCGTGGTCGCCCTCGGTGGTCCGGGTGGGCATGACATAGACCTCGGCGAGGCCCTCCTCGCCGCGCGCGCCGTCCTCCTTGTCCGGCATGCGGAAGGGCACGACGCCGGTCCACTCCCGCCCGTCGAGAATCTCGGCCATCTTGCGCTGGCCCCGCTCGCGCAGATCGGGGTCGACGAAGGCCTCTATGGGGTCCATGCCGACGGCGCGGGCGGCGGGGACGCCGAAGAGCTGCTCGGCGCGCAGGCTCCACTGGTCGACCAACCCGCCGGCACTGATGGAGAAGGACGCGACCCGGATGTAGTCGTAGATGGAACCGGGCGGACTGCTCTGCCACATGGCGTCGCCGGGTGCCGCGGCAGCTTCCGCGGCCCGGCCCCTCGCACCGTCCGACGGGTCCTCGGACTCCGTGGCCTTCGCTGGTATCCCGCTCACGCGAACCGTCCCCTCCAGCTCACCGCGTCCGGCACCGGTCACCGGGGGCGGCTGCCCGCAGTATCCAGCACTACGGCGCCGCACGACACGGTGTTCACGATCACAGCTCGGTCCAGATGTTTTTCGGACCGTGCGCGACAACACTCCCACTCTTCTAACCAGGGAACACGCCCGCGAATCACGCACCCCGTGGCCGATCGCGTGCCTGGAGCGCACGCTCGACGGATCACCGCCCGCCGTACACCCCCGTGCCCCCCGGATGCTTCCGGCTCACCCCGGCACCGCCAGTTCGAACCAGACGGTCTTTCCGCTCACGCCGGGCCGGGTGCCCCAGCGGCGCGAGGAGCCGGCGAGCAGTTGCAGTCCGCGGCCGCTCTCGTCCTCGTCGCGGGCGACGCGCTCGCGCGGCGGGTCGGGGAGCGGGTCGGAGACCTCCACCAGCAGCGCGTCGCCCAGTCCCACGGGGCGTACGAGCCGTACGCCGATGGGGCCGGTGGCATGCCGCAGCGAGTTGGTGACCAGCTCGCTGACCAGCAACGCGGCCAGGTCGGCGACGCAGTCGAGCTCCCAGCCGTGCAACTGGCCGCGGACCGCGGCGCGGGCGGTGCGCACGGCGCCCGGTTCCGCGGGAAAGGTCCACTCGGCGCAGTCGCCATCGGTGTCGATCACGCCGATCACTTCCCAGGCCAGCAAGCCCACCCATGTCCGGTTTCGTGGGGTTAATGGGCACATACCCGATATACAGGGGGCAGTACCGTGCAGGAGGGCGCACTGTGGCACGAACGGCGTACGGGGAGCTCAGCGGATGCCGGCCGTGAGCCGGGGGGCGACTTCGCGAACGGCGGGGACGTCCTGGTCCAGCCAGGGCACGTCCCAGAGCTCGGCCTCGGTGAGCCAGCGCAGCTCGTCATGGTCCTGCAGAGGCCTCGGCGCGGGTGAGCCGGGGCGCAGCCGGGCGGTCCACACCTGCAGGACATACGGCGCCCGCAGCGGCCACTGGCCGGGCACGCGTTCGACCGGCTCGGCCTCGATGCCGAGTTCCTCGCGCAGTTCGCGCACCAGGGCGTCCTCGGCTCGCTCGCCCGACTCGACCTTGCCGCCGGGCAGTTCCCACCGTCCCGCCAGGTCGGCAGGGGCGCTGCGGCGTGCGGCGAGCAGCCGGCCGCCGTCGAGCAGGGCGGCCCCCACCACCACGGTCCGGTCGGTCATCGGTGTCATGGGGCGGAGCCTACGGGAGGGCGCGGCAGGTCAGTTGCGGGCGCCGTCGCCGTTCTGCCCGACGCGCTCGACCCAGTAGAGCTGTTTGTGGCCTCGGTCGTCGAGGCTGTCGGCGATCTTCTGGGCCTCGGCGCGGGTCGCGTACCGGCCGACACGGTAGCGATTGCCGTTGTCGTCCTGCCGTATCACGATCCAGGGCAGGGAGACCGTCCCCTCACTCATACCCCCCACCGCCCCCGCCGTTCCTTCTCGCACCGCCCCACCCTCCCCCACGCTCGGCCGCTCCCCCACGCTCGTCTGCGCTCGCGCGAGAGGGGCCCCCGCCACGGAGGCACCCCCGTCCCGTCCCGGGCCCCCGCCGAGCCCCGCCTGAGGAAACCGCAATCCGCATATGCCCGAGCGTACGCCCAACCTTCACGCAGCGAATACGTCTTTTCACAAAGAGGTACGCAACCAGCCAGAACACAGGGGGCGCACGGAAGCGAACGCGCCGTCGTGAGCGCCACCGTCCCGCGTCGGGGGCATATCCGAGTGGCCCCTGGTCACCTGCGAAAACGGCCGAATTGCGGCGGCAGGCCACCCCCGGCGAAGGGGCGCGCGACGGGCCCTCCCCCACCGGACCACGCCGAGGGTGTGCGCTACCTCACTGGGGGGCGCGCATTCGTTCGCGCTCTCCGCCGCCCGAGGGCCTTTCCGCCCTCACAGGACCGCCCTCATTTCACCGGCAGGTGGTACGCCACCCGGTACCGGTCGGCCGGGATCACCACGTCGGCGGTTTCCACCGGGCGGCCGGAGGCGTAGTACGTGCGCTGGATGACGAGGACCACGTGACCGGGGACGCCACCGAGGACGTGCAGTTCCTCGGCGAGGCCGGGGCGGGCGCCGACCTCCTCGGTGACGTTGTCCACGACGACGTCGATGGCGCGCATGCGCTCGACCACGCCCATGCCGCCGAGCGGCCCCTCCTCCGGCAGCATCACGGGCGTGCGGCCGGTGACGGCGAGGGGCTCCCAGGAGGTGGAGAGCATCATCGGTTCACCGGCCTCCCGGAACAGGTACCTGGTGCGCATGACCCGGTCGCCGGTCTGGAGGCCGAGCCGCTCGGCGATGGCGGCCCCGGCCTCGGCCTGCTCGCTGCTCGACTCCCAGGTGCCGCGCACCGAGGCGTCGGCCTGCTCCTGCCGGAAGGGCGTGGCACCGGCGGCCGGGCGGTATCCGGAGCGGGCCACCAGGCGCGGCACCGGACGCTCGCGGACATACGTCCCCGACCCGGAGCGGCCCTCGACCAGCCCCTCGGCCATCAGCACCTTGCGGGCCTCCAGCGCGACCGTGTCCGAGACGCCGTACTCCTCGCGGATGCGGGCCTGGGAGGGCAGGCGGGTGTGGGGCGGCAGCGAACCGTTGACGATCTTCTTGCGGAGATCACCCGCGACACGCAGGTACGCCGGCTGCTCACCGAAAGTCACTGGCCGCTCCCATCAGGTTGTACAGACAGCAACAGCCTGGCAACCGTGGGTTGTGCCATGCAAGCAAAGGCCAGAGAATCACTCGATGTGATGACATGGGGTGCGCGGGGGCTTTACCCAGGCACTTTCCCCTTATAGATGCGCGCGCCGAGCCGCCTTCACACGTCCGTCCGGCACGCCGGCAATCCCCGCGGCCCGCCCGGCGGTTGGGCTCCGGACGACGGAAGGTACATCCCCCCGGACACGACCGAGGTGGCCGATACGGCCCTTGTGGCTGGTGGGGGCCGGGAGGCGGGGGCACGGACACGGGTACCGTGCTCCTGGGTCGGGCGGCGCCGGCGCGGGACCGGCGAACGGCCGGTGGGCGGGCCGACGTACGACCGGGCGCAAGGTGAACGGGGCACGAACGGGGGCGGAATGAGCGTGGGCACCCTGACCGGGGGCCGGGTGGGCGGCGAGGTCGTCCGGGCGGTGAACGGGCAGACGCGGCGGTGGGCGGCGACCGTGCGGGGCGGCACGGTCCTCTCGGCGACCGGGGTCTGGCCCCTGCTGGCCTTCCTGGCCGACGGCGCGTCCGGCCCGGCGCGGGCGGAGCTGGCCGAGGCGCTCGGGGTGCCCGCCGACCAGGCGGCCGGTGCCGCACGGGAGTTGCTGGCGGCGCTCGGCTCGGTGTCCGGGCTGGACGCGGCGCTCGGGCTGTGGACGCATCACGCGCTCGCCCTCCGGGAGGAGTGGCGGTCCGGGCTGCCGGCCGGCACCTACGGGACGTTCGGGGACGACCTCGTCACCGCGCAGGAGCGGCTGGACGCCTGGGCGGCCGAGCGGACCGGCGGGCTGGTCGAGCGGATGCCGGTGACGCTGACCCGGGACGCGCGGATGGTGCTGGCCGGCGCCCTCGCGCTGCGCACGACCTGGCGGCAGCCCTTCGCCGAAGTGCCCCTGAGGCCGGACGCCGGCCCGTGGCAGGGCCGCACGCTGCGCGGACTGCACCGGCGGAGCGTACGACCGGACCGGGTGGGCGTGGCGGGCACCCCGGACGGCTTCGTCACGGCGCTGACGGTGCCGGGCGACAACGGCATCGACGTCCATCTGGTGCTCGGCGAGGAGCGGATGACGCCGGGCCAGGTGCTCACGGCCGGCGTGGGGATCGTGGAGCGGGCGCTGCCGCTCACCGGGGGCGGCTCGCTGCCGCAGGGACACGTGGGACCGGGCCTGCACGTGGCGCAGGAGCCCGCCGTCGAGCCGGTGCCGCTGACGCTGGACGTGCGGACGGTGGCGTACGAGGTGCGCGCCGATCACGATCTGCTCGCCCTGGCAGGGCTGTTCGGCCTGACGGCGGCGGCGGACGCCCACCGCGCCCACTTCCCCGGCATCAGCGACTTTCCGCTCGCGATCGGCCAGGCCCGCCAGTCTGCGCTGGCTCAGTTCGGGTCGCTGGGCTTCCGCGCGGCGGCGGTGACGGCCGTGATGGCGGCGCCGGGCAGCGCACCGCCCCAGTACCGCTACGAGTCCACCGTCGTCCGGGCCGTCTTCGACCGCCCCTTCGGCTTCCTCGCCGTCGACCGCGAGTCCCGGCTGGTGCTGGTGGCGGGCTGGGTGACGGACCCGGCGCCGGAGCCCGTCACGCACTTCCCGGGCGCTGCTCCTCGAGGACTCTGACACAGCGGGCGAGCAGCCCGGTCAGGGCGTCCCGCTCCGCCTCGGTGAACTCCGCGGCGAGGGCCCGCTCGACGCGTACGGCGGCGGTGTCGGCGCCGGCGAGGACGGCACGCCCCTCGTCCGTCAGCCGGGTCTCCAGGACGTTCCGGTGCCATTCGTGCGGGCTGCGGGTGATCAGGTCGCGGTCCTGGAGGTTCTTCAGGACCGTGTTCATGGTGGGCGGGGTGACCCCGCACAGCCGCGCCAGGGCGGCGGCGGAGATGCCGGGGTGCTCGGCGAGGTGGAGCAGCGCGGCGTACTGGGCGACGGTCAGTCCCGCCGGCTTCAGCACCGCCGTCTTGGTCGCGTTGAGGGCCTGCTCGGCCTGCTTGAGGTGGGAGCCGAGACGCTCGGACGCGGGCATGGAGGTCACGCGGCCACATTAATGCCTGGGCGAGGACGGGCCCCCTGAGCGACCATTAATACACTGGCATACATTAGAGCTCTAATATATGTTTGCACCCGTCCCGCAGTGAGTAGCCGAACCGAGAGGCACTGGCGTGTCCCGTTCGATCCACCGCCGTACCGTCCTGACCGGCGCCGCCGCCGCGGCCGTTGCCCTCGCCGCGCCCCGAGCGACCGCCGCCGCCGGCCCCCGCGTCACCACGGCCTTCACCCTCCCCGACGACCGCGCCTACCCCGAGGGCATCGCCCTGGACCCGCGTACGGGCGACGCGTACGTCGGCTCCTTCACGACCGGCGCGATCTACCGGGCCGCCACCGGCAGCCGCACCGCCGATGTCTTCCTGCCGGCCGGTGCGGACGGCCGCACCACGGCCAACGGCCTGAAGGCCGACCGGGCCGGCCGCCTGTGGGTCATCGACCACACCACCGGGATCGACGTCTACGACCTGCGCGACCGCTCCCTGCTGGCCCGCTTCGAGGTGCCGGCGGGCGACCCGCGCTTCCTGAACGACCTGGTGATCGCCGCGGACGGCACGGCGTACGTCACCGACAGCGTGCGTCCGGTGCTCTACCGGATCACGCCGGCAGAGGTGGCCCGCGGTGGCCGCGCTTCCCTCACCGCGCACTACGACCTGAGCGGTGCCGTACCGCCGCGCTCGCCGGACGCCTACGCCCTCAACGGCATCGTCGCCGACCCCACCGGACGCCTGCTGTTCGTGGTCGACATGACCGGCGGCGGCCTCTACCGGGTCGACGTGACCGACGGCTCGGTACGCCACGTCACCCTGCACGGCGGCGACTTGGTGAACGGTGACGGGCTGGAGCTGTCCCGGCGCACCCTGTGGGCCGCCCACAACCGGACCAACACCCTGACCCGCTGGCACCTCTCCCCGGACGGCACCGAGGCCCGCCTGGGCCGCACCCTGACCGACCCCGCCCTCCAGATCCCCACCACCCTGGCCCGCGCCCGCCACGGTCTCCTCGTCGTCCGCTCCCAGTTCGACAAGGGCGGGCCGATGGGGCCGGGGACGCCGACGCCGCCGTTCACCGTGGCACGGGTGACGGGGATGTGATCTCCCTCCGCCGCGGAACGGTCGCCTCTCGTGTCACCCGGCGGACCCACCCGAGCGGCGGTCACGCCACCGGGTGAGCAGCCACAGGAGGTTGACGCCACCCAGGGTGACCAGCACGGCCGCCGAGTCGGCGGTGCCCGCGAGGCCGTGCCCCGGCCCCAGGCCCCGCGCCGCGCCGACCAGCAAGGTGATGTCGACGGGAAGGGTGACGGCGGCCACGAATGTCAGACAGGCCACCGTGCCGACCACGAGGACGACGCTGTAGAGACGCACGGCCCGGCGTTCGTGCGGGGGCAACCGGGTGCTCGGGTCACCGGCCCCGGTGGCCCCGCCGGGGCGCCGCGAACGCACCACCCGCCGGAACGCGTACCGGGCGTAGGCGAGTCCGTCGCCGTACAGGTTCCGGCAGCCGGTGACGTCCTGGAGGACGAAGTAGAGGTCCGTGCGCGTGAACACCATGAGCTGGAAGGGCAACGGCATCAGGGCCACCAGCAGGGCCGCGGCCAGCAGCCGGTGCGCCGTCGTCCCGGTGTCCGTCAGGGCGAGGGCCAGGACCAGGGACGACGCGACGGACAGGTTGAGGGCGATACCGGCCAGGTAGGCCGTCAACCGGTGGCGGCGGGGCGCGAGTTCGATGCCGCTGATGTCGGTCTGCATGACGAGGAACTGGAGCCGGGTGCCCAGCCGCATCCTCCCCGGCACGCCCACGGCCCGGGCGACGACCAGGTGCGCCAGCTCATGGGCCAGCACCAGCGCCCACCCCGCCGCCGCCCCGCTGAGCAGGATCAGGCTGCCGTGCGGGCTCCACAGCAGGTCGCGATAGCCCGGCAGCAGGTCGGGACGGCGGATCAGGACGACGACGGCGGCCAGCAGCAGCGCTCCGACGAGCACGGGGAGCGCCGGATGCAGGACGAACCGCACATGGCGGGGACGCAGCCACGGCAGTGACGGGGGCGGCGGTGCCGCGTCCGGAACCGGGTGGTCCCCGATCCGCGCCACGAACCCCAGAGCGGTCAGATCCCCGACGAAGTCCGCGATCTCGAACTCCTCACCGGTCTCGGTACGCAGCATCCGGGCCGTGCCGGCCACGCTCAGCCCCCGCCCCAGGAGTTCCACCGCACGTGCTCCGGCAGCCGGCAGGGCGACGAAGGTCCGGGTGGCCATACGGCCCACGATCCACTCGTCCCCGTCACGCCGCACCGCCAGGTCGTGCAGGAGTACGCGGGTCGACGGCTCGATCCGGGGACGGTCCTCCGCCGCGGTGTGCGTGGGCGTGTCCGCATCCGTCATGAGAGGTCCCGCGGTCCCGGGATCGCCGCGTGTTCGGCTCCGCAGGCGGGGCAGTCCGGGCGCCGGTCCGTGCGTTGCATGATCGGTTCGCCGGGCGTCATGAGGTTGAGGCCGAACCGGCACCCGGGGTCGACCGGCGGGATCCCGCACAGCAGCATGAGAGCGGCGTGGGCCAGCAGACTGCCGGACAGGCCCGCGGTCACGGCGTTGACCGGGTTCCACGGCATGCGGGGCGAGGCGACCTCCTCGTCCTGGCCGGACGGGAGCCGCAGATCGCGTCGCTCGATCTCGGCGTCGCGCAGGCACTCCCAGCACGCGCCCCGGCCGGGCGTGAAGACCCCGACGCTCACCAGGGGGCCGCGATACCCGGCTTCGGCCCACGAGGTGCCCAGGGCCAGGCAGACCTGGTTGGCCCAGCGGCGGATCACGGCCGGACGGTCCGCGGCCAGCAGCAGTACGTCGTACCCGGGATCGCCGCCCGGGCCGCCGGGGGCGCGGGTCAGCAGCTCTTCGAGGTCCGCCGGCCCGCGTACCTCGCGGCGCTCGCCGGTCACCGTCGCGTCCGAGTTCAGGGCGCGCAACGCCGTCAGCGCCGCGTCGATCTTGGGTGTCCCGAGGTCCTGCTCGCGGAAGAGGGTCTGCCGGTTGAGGTTGGACAGTTCGACGACGTCCGGTTCGACGCAGTGCAACCGCCCCACGCCGGAGGCCACCAGGTCCCGTGCGGCGGCGCCGCCGGTACCGCCGACGCCGACCAGCAGGATCCGGGCACGGCGCAACCGCAGCTGGGGCTCCCAGGCGCTCTCCCTCGGCCGGAGGTCCATCCAGCGCAGCAGGGGCATGCCCCTGCTGTACCGCTCGCGTTCCCGCTCGGACAGCTCCGCCGGTGGCGCGGCGCCGGCATCCTCCACGTACCCGGCCAGGGTCAGGTCCGTCATCGCCTGGACGATGTCCGCATCCGGCAGCCGCGGTCCCGGGTGGCGACGGGACACCTCGGCGACGATGTCCGCGGCGCTCCGCGTACCGTCCATGGCCTCGACCAGCGTCCACACCCAGCCGTCGGGATCCCTGACCTCGGCACCGATGCCGTGCACGACGCTGCCGATCCGCACGTGGCCGTCCACGGTCCGGTAGGCCCGGTGCTCCGGCTTGATCCGAGGACGCCTCATCGCGGGCACCGTCATCTTCGCGCCAATCTCGTCAGCCCCAACTCCCTCGAACAGAACGGACATTGACAAGGGTCACCGGCGGAGCGAACGCTGGCAAGAGCACATCAACCACTGCACGCCACGGCAACCACCGGGAGGACGCGACATGCCGAACAAGATCGAAATCCGTCCGCTGGACAAGAAGGAGACCACCAGCGACAGCGGTGGCAACGGCGGCGCCTGATCGGACGCGGATGATGGGCCGTTACCTCACGGTCGCTGAAGTCGCCGACTCGGCGCGGCAGTTGGTCTCCCGATACCCCGGGACCGGCCGCCTGCGCCGGATCGGGGCGTCCCGCGCGGGCCGTCCGATCCTGATGCTGTCCGTCGGACACGGGCCGCGTCACGTCCTGGTGGTGGCCCGACCGCACCCTGACGAGCCGGTCGGCGGCGCGACGGCGCTGGCGCTGGCGGAGCAGGTGGCACGCGGCGACCGGCTGTCCCCGGCGACCGACCCCGCGCTCGCCACCTGGGACATCATTCTGTGCCTGGACCCGGACGGCGCCGCGCTGAGCCGGGGAATCGAAGAGGCGACGGCCGGCCCCGACCACACCCTGGACCACTACTACCGCACCGCCTACCGGCCGGTCGCGGCGGAACAGCCGGAGTGGGCACCGATCGAGTCGCGGCAACTCCCCGAGAGCCAGGCGTTGTTCGATGTCATCGACGAACTGCGGCCGTTCCTCCAGTGCTCCCTGCACGGCGTCGAGGCGGGCGGCAGCTGGGTCCAGTCGACCCTCGACCTCCCCGCACTCGCCGTACCGTTCCTGACGTCCGCCACGGAGCTCGGCATCCCGGTCCAGCGCGGCACGTTCGACGCCCTGTACTGGGAGAACCCCGGCCCCGGGATCTACGTCCTGCCTGCGCCGGACAGCACCCACCGCCTGGCGGCCGGGTCCGCGAACATCGCGTCGTCCACCTGGTGCGCACCTTCCCGGTACGGCGGCGTCACGGCGATCGTGGAAGTGCCCATGTGGGCGAGCGACCTGGCCGACGACCTGTCGCCGCACCCGGAAGCCGATGCCGTACTGCGCGATCTGGCCGCTCTCGTACGGGACGGCGGACGCCGGGTGACCGCCGTGCTCGACAGGGCGCGCCCCTTCCTGCCCCCGGCCCAGGACAGCCCGCCCAGACGTGTCCTGGAGTGGATGGCCGACGGCCTGTACGACCTGGTCGCCGACTCCTGGGCACCGCTCGCCCGGCAGACGGCCGGCGGTTCCCGGCGCCTGACTACGGCCCAGATCTGTGCCCTGGACATCGTGGCCCGCCGCCAGCCCCTCCGCGCCGCAGGCCTGCTGCTACGGCTGCTGAAGGCGTCGGACGACACCGCCGCCCCCCTGCTGCACCGCGAACTGGACGAACTCTTCACCACCTGGTGCACGGACTTCGAGAAGGCCCTGCGGCTGCGCTGGGTACCGGTGCGCCGCCAGGTGGAACACCAGGCACGCACGGTCGTGGCAGCCGCCGAGAGCGCGCTGACGGCCGTGCGGTGACCCGGCGGCCCCGTCGGCTGCGTCCGGCACCCGCCTCCTGCTCGCGGGCGACACCGCCTACCCCCAGGAGGACGCCGGACGCCCGGTGCCCCACCCCGGGGAAGCACCTGTCCCGCAGGCCCGGCACCTGGCGGTACCCATGGGACGCCGAGCACCGGTGGCCGGGTGCTCGACGCGAGGCTCGGCGAGGTATCCGGCTCGCCCCCTACGAGATTCCCAAGGCGGTCCATGTCGTGGCAGCCCTGCTCACGACGGCCGGCGGCACGATCAGGCGCCGCGACCTCGCACCGCCGCCGGGCAGGTGACCCGTGCTCAGATCAGGCCCGCCTCGCGCGCCCGGCTGACGGCCTCGACCCGGTTGCGGGCACCGAGCTCGGCCAGGGCCCGCTGCCAGTAGGTCTTCACGGTGTTCCGCGCGAGGCCCAGGGCGCGGGCGATCTCCGGGTTCGTGCGCCCCCGGGCCACCAGCTCCAGGATCTGCCGCTGGCGACGCGTCAGTGAGTACGCCGGCTGCCGTCCTCCGCTTGCCGGTTCGGCCATGCCCTGATCCCGTACGGCGGGCCGGCCGCCGGCGGGTCCGCCGACCACCCGGCCCAGGTCCGCCGTGCGCTGTTCCAGCCGGGCCAGGACCTCGGCCACCGCCGGATCGTCCCCGGCCAGGCCACGCAGTTCACCCAGAGCCGCGCCGACCCCGTGGACGCGGGAGGCCACCTGCTCATGCAGCCAGGTGGTGGTGTCGAGGTCCCGGCGGGCGAGCGCGGCCGCCAGCACCTGGTCGTACTCGTCGGCCAGCCGCAGAGCCTGCTCGAACTCCCGGGCCCGCGCGGTGACCGCGTCGATCCGGCGGTCGCTGAACCGTCCGGGCGAGCGCGCGCCCACGGTGACCACACCGAGGACCCGGCGCCCGCGGCGCACCGGGACCGCGAGCATCCGGGCGATCGACTCACCGGCGACGATCCGGTCGAAGTCATGGGTGATGGTGTCGGCCGCGAAGTAGTCGTCGACGAACTCGGGCCGCGCGTTCACGGCGGCCATGCCCGTCAGTCCGCGCCCGGCCGCGACCACGAGCCCCGGCAGGGCCCGGGTGCGCGCGCCGTGCACCTGTTTGAGCACCAGCCGGCCGTCGGCCGGGGCGGCGTACCAGGCCACCTCGCCCGGCTCGGCCGCCGCCGTGAGCACACGGGTCGCGGCGGCCCGCCGCACCGCGTCATCGGACACCGCCGCTCCCCTCGGTCACCGGCGGAGGGCCGCTTCGACGTGCGCCGGTTGCCGGGAAGCTCCCGCCGTCGCGGCCCCGGCACTCCTCCACGGCACACCGCTTCCGGCCCACGGACCGGGAACCCGGGTTCATACGCCCTCCTCAGATACGGGTGATCGGTGCCGCGCGTCCGGGTGTGTGTTCCCGCCCCACCTCCGGCACGCGCAGGATCGCTGCGGCGCCGAGCAGACCGAGCGCCGCCAGGGTCAGGTACAGCGCGGGATAGCCGCCGAGGGCGATCAGCGCCGGGGCGGCGAAGGGGACCAGCGACTGGGGCAGCGCGACGGCGATGTTGATGATGGCCAGGTCCTTCGCGGTGTCCTCGGCCCTGGGCAGCACCCGCATGCACAGGGCGAGGTCGACGGCGAGGAAGGTGCCGACGGCGAAGCCGAGCAGACCGGAGGCGGCCAGGACCGTGGTGACGCTGGCGGCGGTCGACATCAGGACGAGGGCGGCAGCGGCCGCGATGCCCGAGAACACGACGAAGGGCCGTTGCTTGCCGAGCGCGTCGGAGGCGTATCCGGCCAGCGCGCTGGAGATCCCCAGGCAGACGACGCCGACCAGGCCGATCTCGAGGGTGACCGTGCCGACCCTGGCCTTGCTCACGTCCAGGTGCTGCATGAGGAAGAAGGCGGTGTAGCCGCTGGCTGAGTACGTGCACATGATCAGGAAGCGCACGAGCCAGGCCCAGCCGAACGCGGGATACCGGTACGGGTTGAACCAGAAGGTGCCGGCCAGGGTGCGCAGGTTCAGCGGCGGTTTCGGCTCGGTGCCGGGCGGGTCGCGGAACAGCAGCACCGCGACGAGGGTGGTGCCGAAAGAGCCCACCGCGAGGGCGAGCCACTGGGCCGCCGCGCCCGCCGGGAAGGCGTTGGCCGCGGCGATGCCCGCGATGGGGCCGATCGCCGCGACGAGCCCGACCAGCCCGGACACCAGACCGCGCTTGTCGGGTGCGACCTGGTCGGCCATGATCGCGACGTTCGCGGCGAACTGGAAGTTCCCCGCCGCCTGCGCCAGGCACCACAGCAGGACGACCTGCCAGACCGCGGTCGTCACGGTCATCGCCGCGAGCGCGAGGGCGAAGACGAGTGACCCGGTGAAGATCCAGGTGCGGCGCCTTCCGAAGCGTGCGCGGGTGCGGTCGGAGAGACGACCGCCGATCGGGGTGGCCACGACCGCGCAGAGCGCGCCGAATCCGGTGACCACTCCGAGCGCGGATCGTGCGCCCGGGCCGGCGATGGAGTCGAGACGGAGGACGAGCAGCAGTTGCAGGGGGGTCGTCAGAGCGGCGTAGAAGCCGAGCTGGGTGAGCAGCATCGCCGGGACGAACCGGCGTATGGGGGTGACCTGGGCGCTGCTGTCTTCCCGCCGGGCCAGCGGGACGTGCTGGGCTGTCATGTGCACTCCTTCGTGCGAACTGACTGGGTGATGCGTCGGCTTGCCCATGCGACTCATGTGGGGTGGTCAGGGCGTAGGGGTGGCCTGAACGTGCTTGGCGGTGGGGGTGCCGGGCTGCCCCGCAGGGCCGGCACCCGCTCGTCCGCTGCTCTTCCGGCGGGTCAGGCGGTGCGGGGTCCGGCCCGACCCGCGACGGCCGACAGCGCGTGCGCCGTCAGGACCGGGGCGGGGAGTTCGCCGTCGAGCCGGACGACGTCGGGTTCGTCCGAGGAGGGCGTCTCCAAGGTGGCGTACTGATCGTCGACGAGGGAGGCGGGCATGAAGTGCCCCGGGCGGTCGGCCACCCGCCGGCGTGCTGTCGGCGGCGTGATGGCCAGGTGGAGGATGAGCAGCGGTCCGGAACGTCGCAGCCGGTCGCGGTAGCCATGGGCGAGAGCGGAGCACGCGACGATCCCGCGGGGTGTCGCCTCCAGCCAGGCCGCGACGGCGTCGAGCCAGGGGATGCGGTCCTGGCTGGTCAGGGGTTCGCCGCGGGCCGTCTTCGCCACGTTGGCGGCACTGTGGAAGCTGTCACCGTCGCGGAACCCACGTCCGAGGTGGCGCCCGAGCGCGGAGGCGAGAGTGGTCTTGCCGCTTCCGGCGACACCCATCACGACGATGCCGCGGTCGTAGGGGGTTCGCGCCCTCACCAGTCGTGGACCGTTCCGTCGAGGGCGAGCCGGTTCACCGGCAGGTACGCGCCCTGGTACGGGAAGGCCGCCGCGGCGTCGAGGTCCATCTCGACACCCAGGCCCGGCTGGTCACCGGGATGCAGGAGGCCGTCCTCGAACCGATAGCCGGTCTGGAAGACCGCCAGCGTCCGCGCGCTGTGGTGCATGTACTCCTGGATCCCGAAGTTGTGGATCGCAAGTCCCAGGTGCAGAGCGGCGGCCATGCCGATGGGGGAGATGTCGGTGGGGCCGTGCATGCCCGACTTGATCTGGTGCAGGGCGGCGAAGTCGAGGAGCTTGCGCATGGCCGTGATGCCGCCGGTGTGCGTCACCGCCGAACGGACGTAGTCGATGAGCTGCTCGCTGATCAGCGTCTGGTAGTCCCAGACCGTGTTGAACACCTCGCCGATGGCGAGCGGCGTCGTGGTGTGCTGCCGCACCAGCCGCAGGCCGGCGGGGTTCTCGGCCGGAGTGCAGTCCTCCAGCCAGAACAGGTCGTACGGCTCCAGGCTCCTGCCCAGCCGCGCCGCCTGGACCGGCGTCATGCGGTGGTGCCCGTCGTGCAGCAGCGGCAGTTCCGGCCCGTACTTGGCCCGGACGGCCTCGAAGACGGTCGGCACATGGCGCAGATAGGCCCGGGTGTCCCACTGCTCCTCGGTCGGGCGGGCGGCGGCACGCGCCGGTTCGTAGTCGTAGCGCTCTCCGCTGCCGCCGCCGGCCACGCCGTAGACCTGGCCGAGACCGGGGACTCCCGTCTGGATGCGTACGGCCCGGTATCCGGCGTCGAGGTGCTGGTCGATGGAGTCGAACAGCTGGGGCAGGTCCCCTCCGGACGCGTGGCCGTAGGCGAGGAGCCCCTTCCGGCTCGCACCGCCGAGCAGCTCGTACAGCGGCATCCGGGCGTACCTGGCCTTGATGTCCCACAGCGCCACGTCCACCGCGGCGATGGCGGCCATCGTGACGGGGCCACGGCGCCAGTAGCCACCGCGGTACAGGTACTGCCAGGTGTCCTCGATCGCGCCGGCGTCGCGGCCGATCAGCACCGAGTTCACGTGATCGCGCAGGTAGCTGGCGACAGCGAGTTCGCGGCCGTTGAGCGTGGCATCGCCCCAGCCGACCACGCCGTCCTCGGTCTCCAGCCGTAGACTCACGAAGTTGCGGCCCGGGCAGGTGACGACGACTTCGGCGGATGTGATCTTCACTGACTTGCCTCTCGGATCCGAGAAACATCCTCTTGGTAGGACGTTTCTGGCCGCCAAGCTAAAATGAAGGATGTTTGGTCGTCAACCATCTGACAGGAGGCTGTCTCCCGTGGCTGCGCGGACCCGGGGCCAGGCCGTGGCCCAGCAACTGCTCGACGACATCACCTCGGGGGTGTTCGAGCAGGGCTCGAAGCTGCCCCCGGAACGCGAGCTGATGACGCGCTACGGCGTGGGCCGGAACTCGCTGCGCGAAGCCGTCCAGAGCCTGGTCGCCACGGGCGTCCTGGACGTGCGCGCCGGCGCCGGGACCACGGTTCAGATGATCGACGGCAGCTCCGCCATCACGCAGAGCTTCACGGCCGCGATGCTGCAGGACGCGGCCGTGGGCGAGATCCTCGAACTTCGCGTCCTGCTCGAGGCCGACGCGGCGGCCCGCGCGGCCGAACGTGCGGAAGAGAGCGAGTTGCAGGAGATCCGCGCCACGCTGGCCGCCTACCAGGACGCCGTCCGCCGCAACGAGGACCTCTACGCGCGAGACGTCGCCTTCCACCGCGCGATCGCGGCGGGCGCGCACAACCGCCTGTACCTCAGCGTCATCGACACCACCGCCCAACTGCTCGAACGGTTCATGCGCGCCGCCCACCACACCCCCGCGGACGTCAAGGCGGCGGCCCAGGAGCACGCCCTGATCGCCCACCACGTGCTCCTCGGCGACGCGGAGTCGGCCGCCGCCGCCATGCGGGCCCACCTCGTGTCGAGCAACGAGCGGCGCAACCGGCGCGACGAGGCCGCGTCACCCCGGGAGGCGGACAGCTTTCCCGCGAACCCTTGACGCCACATCGGGCTCAAACCTATGGTCCCATCGATAAATCAAACATCATCAAACATCCCATCTATAGCGAGGATGGATGACCATGGAGCTCGACGCCCCCGTTCGTGCCCTGCTCGACCAGTACCGGTCCATGGCCGGCGGGGGCGTCAGCCTCGACGACCTGCCGACGATGCGCGGCATGTTCCAGGTGCCGGACCTGTCCGACGGGCCGGTCGAGGACGTCGAGATCAGCGACGTCGTGATCGGCGACGTCCCGGTCCGGCTGTACCGGCCGCCGGGCGGCGGCGGCCTGCCGCTGCACGTCTACTTCCACGGCGGCGGGTTCGTCCTCGGCTCGGCGCTGTCCGGAGACCTCGACGGCCTGCTCTCCCGGCGTGCCCTCGACGCCGCGTGCCTGGTCGCGTCCGTCGAGTACCGGCTGGCACCGGAACACCGGTTCCCCGCCGGAGTCGACGACTGCTACACCGCGCTCACCGGCCTGGCCGCGGACCCCGCGGGGTACGGCATCGCGCCCCACGCCATCACCGTCGGCGGCTCCTCCTCCGGCGGGAACTTCGCCGCGGCCATCGCCCTGATGACCCGGGACCTGGGCGGCCCCGCGCTCGCCCTGCAACTGCTGGAGATCGCCGGGACCGACCTGACCAAGTCCTCGGCGGCCTGGCGCAACCCCCGCCCCGAACACGACACCACCCGCGAGACGGACCTCGCGATGGTCGACCTCTACCTCTCCTCGCTCGCCGAGCGCACCCACCCGTACGCGTCCCCGCTGTTCGCCCCCGACCTCGAGGGCCTCGCGCCCGCGTACTTCATGAACGCGGAATTCGACCCACGCCGCGACGAGTGCGAGGCCTACGCGGTCAGGCTGCGCGACGCCGGTGTCCAGGCGGTCAGCCGGACCATGCCGGGACACATCCACGGATCGGTGACCCTGCCGGACTGGCAGCCCGCACGCGACTGGCGGGCCACAGCCAACGCGGTCCTGGCCTCGGTCAACGCCACCGCGCGAGCCGGCCGGCCCGTCCAGCTCACCGCTTCGTAGCACCGACGAGGGCAGGCCCCACGGCACTCGCGTCGGTCACGCAGGCCCCACGGCACTCGCGTCGGCACGAGGGCCGGGCAGCCGCCACCGGCGAGGGCAGGGTGAACGTGCTCTCCCTGTCGGGGCCGTGTGTGCGCGCTGGGCCGGGCAGGACGCGGACTTCGTCCGCGAGACCCCGACCTGGTGGGTGACAAGTGGAGCATGCTGGTCATCGGCGCCCTGGCGGCCGGCGACGCCCGCCGGTCGGACCTCGCGACCGGCGACGCCCGCCGGTTGGACCTCGACACGGCGATCCCCGCCGTCTCCCGGCGCATGCTCACCCGCACACTCCGGGCGCAGGCGCAGCAGGCCGCCGGGCCGCACTCGGAGGGCTCCGCCAAGGCATCGCACAGGGGCCCGACGCTCCCGCGTCGGGCCCCTTCTGACCTGCATCTTTGCCAGATCGGCGACGTGGTGGAAAGTCACCCGCCAGACGTTGCAGCGGAACGTCCACCACAACGCTCTCACCTGCGGAAACGAGCTTCTGAGAGATCCAAGTCAGCACAAAATCAGCAGGGGCGGCAGGCCCGAGGGGTTCAGGACCCAGGAAGGCGGTCGCCCCTTGACGATCTCGTGGCCCTGACCTCGCCGAGTCGCTACGGTTGAGCCATGACCGCACTGCCCGACTGGATGCGCCCGCCGCGCGCGGAAGGATGGTTCGCGGAGGACCTGGACCGCCTCCCCGAGGCACCCCGCCACACCGAGCTGATCGACGGAGCCCTCGTCTTCATGATGTCGCCCCAGCGGTGGTGGCGTGGCCACCTCGTCACCATGCTCACTGTCGCCCTCATGGAGCAGGCGCCCAGCGATGTCAGCGTCGGCCGCGAGATGACCATAAAGCTCGACGAGCGAAACCGGCCCGAGCCCGCTCTACTCTTGACGTCGGCCGCCTACGACGGCGACCGCACCTGGTTCACGCCCGCTGAGGTGCGGCTCGTCATCGAGGTCGTCTCACCCGAGTCCGCGCACCGGGACCGCACGGTCAAGCTCCGCAAGTACGCGGAGGCCGGCATCCCGCACTACTGGTGCATCGAGGACGAGGCCGGCGCCCCCGTCGTCCATGTCTATGAACTCGACGAACCGACTGGCGCCTACGCGCCCGCCGGCATCTTCCGGGGCTCCCTGAAGCGGCCTGTGCCATTCGAGATCAGCCTGGATCTCGACAAGCTCACCCCGCCGAGGAGCAAGTAGGAGTCAGCACCGACTCAGCACGGGAACGCAGAGAGGGCCGGACTCACAGAGCCGGGCCCCCTCTGACCTGCATGTTTGACGAACTATTTAGCACAGGGTAACGAACCGCTCACACATTGAACCGGAACTTTCAAGGAGGGCCATACAGCCCAGTAATCCCAAGGGTTCCGCCCTCTCTCAGGCTGCCAAGTCACCACCGAATCACCACCGTCTGGCGAACTGCCACTCAGGCAGCCACAGCCAGGGAAACCGGCGAAGTGGGGCGAAGCGCACTCTGGATCACGACGCACGATGTGAACGCGCCCCTTGCACTTCCTCTCTCCGCGGAGCCTCTTCAGGTCTTCCACATACGGAGATGCGTAAGTCTCAGGGTCAATCCGTTTACCGGCTCGAAAGGCTTCTATCTCGTCGGTCTCTTGGGGAACGAGATACTGAGGCAGTGTCTCAAGCCTCCATGCTTCTGCCTGAAAGTCTCTGAGAGTCTTCAGCCACTCCTCACCATCCAAGAGCACGAATAGCCTCCCGAAGAACACTCTCGGGGATCTCCACCAGGCCCTCACCCTCAGGCGGGGTGAACGCTTCTGAGACATCGCCCTGGACGACGAGAGTCCCCCTTTTGGTGAGATAGACGTTCGGGCAGTCGTTCTCTCCGCATTCCCCATTGCCATTGCCGGTGAGACGGGTCAGTTCCTCGCGTGCCATACGCACCCCCTGAGTGGTTGCCCCGGTTGGGCCGTCGCGTACGACGGTACGAGGCCCACGCAGGGCCGCCTATGCACTCTCGCGACTATGCGCGTCTTTGCATAGAACAGGGCCGTACGTGGGCCTCATGGAGCCTCTGGCGATCTCCAGCGGGCCGGGACGCGTCGAGGGAAGGGGTGCTGCCTTCACAGGCCCCCCTCTTCTCGTTCACTGATCAACCACTTATGATCACCGATCACACGAACCATGTGGGGGGTACATCTACATGCAAACGCTCACCCAGAGATACGGCAAGAAGCGGGTATGGACGGTCATCGGCTGCGCCTGGGCCGTGATCATCCTTGTCGGAGTGGTCAAGTCCACCACCGATGACAGCGGTCTCCCGTCCTGCGCAAGCTCGCTGGCCGACCCGTCTGCCCCGATGACGAGGAGCGACCTGGCACTGTGCGACGACAAGATCGACAACTGGTGCCAGAAGCAGCACCCGAACGATTCCTACTGCTCCATCAGCGTTTATGAGACTGGCGAGTACGATCCGAACTGGATCAACCACGCCCCGCGTGGTGCGGCCGGGGGCTGAGGGGGAGAAGCGATGACTCGGGAAACCAACTTGAGTTGGTGGGTGCTGATTTCGTACGCGCATGCTGGTGTGAGCAAGCTCCCGACGTACGAGTCAGAGACCCGCGAGGATGGCACGGTCATGGTGACCTGCAACTTCGGGCCGAACGAAGACTTCGAGGCGATGAAGCTGGTTTGGCATCTGGTCAAGAAGAGCGGTGAGGCGGTCACTGTGACGCACAAGGATGGGATCGTGGTGCAGTGCGCATACCCCAGGCACTTTGGTGATCCTGACGCACCCCACTAAACGAAGAAAAGCCCCCGGCCGCGAGAGCGACGGGGGCAATTCATTACATGCTCTCTCAACCCGAGGTAGTCCCCTCTACCTCAGTCAGTGGGCTGTCAGGCAGTGGCGAACAGGACGCCGGCCGCATGCTGTTCCGCGGGCTTGTGACGGTAGTAGGTGGCCTGAGAGATGCCCAGGAACTCACAGACACGGGCCACGGTCGCCTTCTCACCGCTGTCCCGGGCCAGCCTCTCGCGGGCCTCCTCGATGTCCTGGCCCGTCACCCTGGTGCCCCCACGCTTCCTCGGGGCCATGTCCAGCTCGATGCTGTCGATCGTCACCGCGGCCTTCTCAACAGCCGCGCCGGCCTTCAATTCCAGGTGCCTGATCACGCCGAGAACGGCGACGGTGCGAGAGAGGAGAGCCTTCCCCTCGTGCGCGATCAAGGCCGTGAGCAGGTGAGAGTTGGCCTCTCTCAGCTCGTCTATCTCCTCGGAAGCGGAGACGGCCTGAGAGGGCGTCTCAGCCATGTGGATCAGGTGACCGATGACGAGAGGCGGGATACGGGAGACAGCCACGGTGAGAAGCGCCGAGCCTGCCATATACGTCTGCTCGATCAGGTGAGAGATCGACTGAGCCGACATGGCCAGCAGGAGAGCCATCAGGGCGCCGACGAGAGCCGTTGCCTGCCCCGGGAGCTTGGCCTTCCTCCGGTACGTAGCGATCGCACCGGCCGAGAGCGCATAGACGCTCAGGCACACCGGCATGGCAGGGGCGTACCTGGCCGACCACCCCGCAGTGGAAGCCAGGGAGATCTCACCAGGAATGGACAGGTACAGGGCCGCGAGGCAGGCCGCGGGGAGGGCCACCCGAAGAACGGCCTTGATGTACCAGGGCATGGCTGAAGTAGGCATGGGAGTCCTCTCGATCGCGGGAAGTCGAAGGGGTTCTCAGCTCAGAGGGAGGGCTGAAGCTCAACGCCGAGGTGATCGGCGGCACGGGTCATCTCGGCCCGGCAGTCAGAGCAGATGTCGCCAGGGGTGCCGTTCTTGATCGGCCGCTGGCACGCGCAGCACTCGACCAGCCCAGGGGCCGCAGGGCGAGGCGTCGGAACCGCAGCAGAGGGCGTGCGTTCCGGGGTGAAGTTCTTCAGCCGCCACGAGATCAGGCCGGCCACCGAATCGACCTGCTTGGGAGTCGCCGCAGTGAGGCACTTCAGGATCTCGTTGCGGGAGTAGTCCTCACGCAGCCACGGCACCACGCTCGGGGCGAGGCGGGAGATCTCCCTATCGGTGAGGAACAGACGCTCGGGCAGTCACTCAAGGATGCTGCGGGCCTCACGGGTCATCTGCTGGGTGATCTTGGCGAGGAAGGCGGTCTCTCCCTCCCGCCCCTTCTCGGAGTCTCCAGACGGCTCCTGGGCCTCTTCCTCGGCAAGCTCCTGGGGTGGGGTGGTGTTCTTGCTCTCTGTCTTTATCCCGTTAGGGATAGCCGCCGACGTACGGGCCTTCGGGGCACCGACCGTCGGGAACCGGTCAGTCGGCTTGACCTGGCCTTCCGGGGTGTCCGTGACGGTGGTGATGGTGACCCATCGGCCCGTCTCGGGGTCCTGAAGCTTGGCCGTGTGGACGTAACCGGCCTCGATCAGCTCGGCCATGGCCTTCTGAACGGAACGGCGTCCGTTGGGAACGAGCTGGGCAATCCTCTCGACCGTTGCCCCCGAACCATCGGGGAGGGAGAGGAGACGCACCAGGAGGCCCACGGCCTCAAGGGAGAGGTTCCCGTGTCTCGCTATGACGTTCCCGACCTGCACGTACTCACGCGCCAAACGCGTACGATGAATTCGCATCTGAAGCTGATTCCTTCAGGTGTGTGGTAGTGCCCGGTTGCACCCGGGCCTGCTGTTGCCCCTCTGGGATTGCCGTCCCTGGGGGGTCTTGTTTTGCGCGGTGAACTTACAGCACGTTATGACAAACGCCCAACATCGTGACTCTCCGTGACATTGCTTGGGCGCCTCGAAGGCGGCCTCGGCACTACAGAGGGCACCGCATGAACGCCTGAACCGCCTCCGAGAGAAAGCCCAGGTCAGAGCGATGCAGCCTCCATCCTGGAGTCACCACCAAGTCACCACGGGAACGCGTAACAGCGGGTTTCAACGGGGATGAACGAGGAGAGGCCAGATCCGAAGATCTGGCCTCTCACCTGCGGTTATGCCCCTTGGCCTGCCCTCTTGGCGATCAAGGGAAATCGCCCTACACGTTGAAGCGGAACTCCACCACATCCCCGTCCTGCATGACGTAGTCCTTGCCCTCCATGCGGGCCTTGCCCTTGGCGCGGGCGTCGGCGACCGAGCCCGTTTCGACGAGGTCGTCGAAGGAGATGACCTCGGCCTTGATGAAGCCCTTCTGGAAGTCGGTGTGGATCACGCCGGCCGCCTCGGGGGCCGTGGCGCCCTTCTTGATCGTCCAGGCGCGGGACTCCTTCGGGCCGGCCGTGAGGTAGGTCTGCAGGCCGAGGGTGTCGAAGCCGACGCGGGCGAGGGTGGCGAGGCCGGGCTCGTCCTGGCCGACGGACTGGAGGAGTTCCAGGGCCTCCTCCTCGTCCAGCTCCGCGAGGTCGGCCTCCAGCTTGGCGTTGAGGAAGATCGCCTCGGCGGGGGCGACCAGGGCGCGCTGCTCGTCCTTGAACTCCTCGTCGACCAGTTCGTCCTCGTCGACGTTGAAGACGTAGAGGAAGGGCTTGGTGGTCAGCAGGTGCAGGTCGTGCAGGAGCTCGTTGCGCTCGGTGCCCTGGACGATGCCGTGCGCGAAGAGCGTGTCGCCCTTCTCCAGGATCTCCTTGGCCTCCTCGACCGCCTTGACCTTCGGGGCCACGTCCTTCTTGATCCGCGACTCCTTCTGGAGACGGGGGAGGACCTTCTCGATCGTCTGCAGGTCGGCGAGGATCAGCTCGGTGTTGATCGTCTCGATGTCGTCCTTCGGCGAGACCTTGCCGTCGACGTGCACGACGTTCTCGTCCTTGAAGGCCCGGATGACCTGGCAGATCGCGTCGGACTCACGGATGTTCGCGAGGAACTTGTTGCCGAGGCCCTCGCCCTCGGAGGCGCCGCGCACGATGCCCGCGATGTCCACGAAGTCGACCGTGGCCGGCAGGATACGCTCCGACTTGAAGATCGAGGCCAGCTTGGCGAGGCGGGCGTCGGGGACGCCGACCACGCCGACGTTCGGCTCGATCGTGGCGAACGGGTAGTTGGCCGCCAGCACGTCGTTCTTGGTCAGGGCGTTGAACAGGGTCGACTTGCCGACATTGGGCAGGCCGACGATTCCGATCGTGAGCGACACGTTGCGACTTCCCGTAGATGAGTGGGCCAGGGGGTGCGGGGGCCAGAGACCGACACTGGCCGATCCCCCAGTTTACGGCGTCCGGGACCGGCGGCTCGCGGGAGCTTCGAACGCCTGGGCAAGCTCTTCTCCCCGGCGTGTCTGATGGCCGATTCGGCACATAAACAGACCTAAGTTGGTCCAGTGGAGCAACGCAGAACGGGACCCCCGAACGACGGACCGCGACGCGGCACCCCACCGTCCGCGCAGCTGCCCCCGCAGGCCCGGCGCCGGCCCGGGGGCGAGCGCAGGCCGAGGCAGGGGGCCCAGCGGCCGGAGCGGGCCGGGCGGGGGGTGCGGGTCCCCCGGCCGCTGTCGCCGGGTCCGCGGCTCACCGGGCTCGGCAGCGGGCTGCTCTGCGCCCTCCTGATGTTCCTGCTCGGCTGCCTGGACACCCTGCTCTTCGGCAGGTCCCTGCCCATGTACGGCATGCTGTTCCTGCCGGTGTGCGTGCTGACCGCGCTGTGGGTGCGGGCGGGGGACGTACTGACCGCCCCGGTGGTCGTGCCGATCGCGTTCGCCGTGGGACTGGTCCCCGTCGCCGACGGTGGCGGGGGGCTGCTCGGCCGGCTGATGGGCCTGTTCACCGGGCTCGCCACGCAGGCCGGCTGGCTGTACGGGGGAACGCTCGCCGCCGGGGTGATCGTCCTCGTGCGCCGAGTGCGGTGGGTACGGGGGCGGCGCCGGAGCTGATCCGGCGCGGGCGGCCGCCCGGGCGCCACAGCACCGCCGGCCCTACAGCAGCTGGGCCGCTCTCATCGCCGCTCCCACGATCCCCGCGTCGTTCTGCAGCTGGGCCGGGACCATCTCGGCCTTGATGCCCTCGATGAAGTGCAGGAACTTGTCTGCCTTGCGGCTGACCCCGCCGCCGATGACGAACAGCTCCGGCGAGAACAGCATCTCCACGTGCGCCAGGTACTTCTGGACACGGTGCGCCCACTGTTCCCAGGTGAGCTCGTGGTCCTCCTTGGCCTTGCTGGAGGCCCGCTTCTCGGCGTCGTGGCCGTGCAGCTCCAGGTGGCCCAGTTCCGTGTTCGCGACGAGGGTGCCGTCCACGAAGACGGCGCTGCCGATGCCGGTGCCGAAGGTGAGCAGGATGACGGTGCCCTTGCGGTCCCGGCCCGCGCCGAACTGCATCTCGGCGACGCCCGCCGCGTCCGCGTCATTGACCACCGTCACCGGCAGGCCGCCGAGCTTGCCGCCGAACAGCGCGCGTGCGTCCGTGTCGATCCAGCTCCTGTCGACGTTCGCCGCCGTCCGGATCATGGAGCCGCCCGTGACCACCCCGGGGAAGGTCAGACCGACCGGGCCGGTCCAGCCGAAGTGGTCCACGACCTGTTTGACCCCCTCGGCCACGCCGTCCGGTGTCGCCGGGTGCGGGGTGAGCACCTTGCAGCGCTCCTGGGCCAGGGCGCCCCTGTCGAGGTCCACAGGGGCACCCTTGATGCCGGATCCGCCGATGTCCACGCCGAAGATCTGCATGGCACCACGTTACGACGGACGACTGACCGTCACTCCTCGGAGGCGCCGGTGCCACCGCGTCCGGCGGCCAGGGCGGCGGCCTCGTCGCGCAGGTCGCGGCGCAGTTCCTTGGGCAGCGAGAAGGTGATCGACTCCTCGGCGGCCTTGACGATCTCCACGTCGCCGTAGCCGCGCTCCGCGAGCCACTCCAGCACCTGCTCGACCAGGACCTCCGGGACGGAGGCGCCGGACGTGACGCCGACGGTGGTCACGCCCTCCAGCCAGGCCGCGTCGATCTCGTCGGCGAAGTCCACCAGGTAGGCCTCACGGGCGCCGGCGAGCTTGGCGACCTCGACCAGCCGCTTGGAGTTGGAGGAGTTGCGCGAGCCGACGACGATGACCAGCTCGGCCTCGGCGCCCATCTGCTTCACGGCGAGCTGGCGGTTCTGCGTGGCATAGCAGATGTCGTCGCTGGGCGGGGAGACGAGACCGGGGAACTTCGTCTTCAGGGCGTCGACGGTCTCCATGGTCTCGTCGACGGACAGGGTGGTCTGCGACAGCCAGACGACCTTCGACGGGTCGCGGACCTCGACCTTGGCGACGTCCTCGGGGCCGTCGACGAGCTGGATGTGGTCGGGGGCCTCGCCGGAGGTGCCGATGACCTCCTCGTGGCCCTCGTGGCCGATCAGGAGGATGTCGTAGTCCTCCTTGGCGTAGCGGACGGCTTCCTTGTGGACCTTGGTGACCAGGGGGCAGGTGGCGTCGATGGTGGCGAGGCGGCCCCGCTCGGCCTCCTCGTGCACGACCGGGGCGACGCCGTGCGCGGAGAACATCACGATGTTGCCGGGCGGCACCTCCTCCGTCCGCTCGACGAAGACGGCGCCCTTCTTCTCCAGGGTCTGCACGACGTACTTGTTGTGGACGATCTCGTGCCGGACGTAGATCGGGGCCCCGTACTGTTCCAGGGCCTTCTCGACGGCGATCACGGCGCGGTCCACACCGGCGCAGTAGCCACGGGGGGCGGCGAGCAGGACACGGCGGCCAGACGAAGCGGTCATGCGTCCCATCGTAAGGGTGCGTTCGGCGGCGCAGGGATCGCGTGCCGGTGCCGTGCGGGGAGGACCCGTTGCCATGCCCGGCACCGGGACGACGGCCTCCCCGACCGACGAGCACCACGGCTGCGGCGCGGTCTCGGCTTCCGGACGGTGTGGACGGCGCTGGCCCTCGTCGTCACGGCCCTGCTGGACCTCTGGGGCGTACGGGCGGCGGCGCTCGCCGGTTTTCTGGTGCCGCGGCGACGGATCCGCCGGCTGCCGCGGGCCCGGTCCCGCGCGGACGCCGGTGTGCCGCGGGTCGCTGTGGTGGTCGACATCGGCGCGCCGACGGCGTTCACGCTGCTGCACGCGAGCGTGCTGGGGGTATTTCGGAGTGCGGCCACGGGACGGGCCGAGCTGGTGGCGGCATGTGCCGGTGCCGGTGCTGGGCGCGGCGGTCACGGTGGCGGCGAGCGGGGTGGCGCGAGCGCACGAGCAGCCGAGCACCCTGAAGGAGCGCGGCGCACTGCGCGATCAGCCACGGCGCACCGCACCCGGCGCACGGCCTCGGGGCGAACGCGCTGGGCCGGACTGTCAGCACGCCCCGTTACGCTCGACCACATGCCTGTGAACAGCACCCCCGAAGCCCCCCTTCCCGTGGGCGAGGTCTCCCGGCTGATCGGCGGGTGGATCGACCGGCTCGGTGCGGTGTGGGTCGAGGGGCAGATCACGCAGTTGTCGCGGCGGCCCGGCGCCGGTGTCGTGTTCCTGACGCTGCGTGATCCGTCGTACGACGTCTCCGTGAGCGTGACCTGCTACCGCCAGGTGTTCGACGCCGTCGCGGACGTCGTCGGCGAGGGTGCCCGCGTCGTCGTACTGGCGAAGCCGGAGTGGTATGCGCCCAGGGGGCAGCTGTCGTTGCGCGCCGCCGAGATAAGGCCCGTCGGTGTCGGGGAACTGCTGGCCCGGCTGGAGCGGCTGAAGAAGGCGCTCGCGGCCGAGGGGCTGTTCGCGCCGGAGCGCAAGAAGCCGCTGCCGTTCCTGCCGCAGCTGATCGGGCTGGTCTGCGGCCGTGCCTCCGCCGCGGAGCGCGACGTGCTGGAGAACGCCCGGCACCGCTGGCCCGCCGTCCGCTTCGAGGTGCGCAACGTCCCGGTGCAGGGTGTGCACGCCGTTCCGCAGGTCGTGCAGGCCGTCAAGGAGCTGGACGGGATGGCGGACGTGGACGTCATCATCGTCGCGCGGGGCGGCGGCAGCGTGGAGGACCTGCTGCCGTTCTCCGACGAGCAGCTGGTGCGGGCCGTGGCCGAGTGCCGTACGCCCGTCGTGTCCGCGATCGGGCACGAGCCGGACAACCCGCTGCTGGACCACGTGGCCGACCTGCGCGCCTCCACCCCCACCGACGCGGCCAAGAAGGTCGTGCCGGACGTGGGCGAGGAGTTCGAGCGGGTGCGGATGCTGCGGGACCGGGCACGGCGGTGCATGGCGGCGTTCGTGGAGCGGGAGGAGCGCGGGCTGGCGCACGCCCTGGCCCGGCCCTCGATAGAGGATCCGCACCGGATGATCGACGAGCGCGCCGACCACGTGTCCTCTCTCGTCGAGCGGAGCCGGCGGACCCTCGGCCATCTCCTGGACCGCGCGGACTCGGAGCTGACGCACACGCACGCGCGCGTGGTGGCCCTCTCCCCCGCGGCCACGCTCAGGCGGGGCTACGCGGTGCTGCAGAAGACGGACGGGCACGTGGTGCGCGGTCCGGACGAGGTGACGGTGGGCGAGGCGCTCCGGGCCCGCGTCGCCGACGGCGAATTCACAGTGAAGGTAGGCGAATGACCAGCAAGGTGGACGAGGCGCTCTCCTACGAGCAGGCGCGGGACGAGTTGATCGAGGTCGTACGGCGCCTGGAGGCGGGCGGTACGACGCTGGAGGAGTCCCTGGCGCTGTGGGAGCGCGGTGAGGAGCTGGCCAAGGTGTGCCGGCGCTGGCTTGAGGGGGCGCGGGCCCGGCTGGACGCGGCGCTGGCCGAGGAGGCCGAGGAGGAGGACGCCGAGTAGGCGCCGGCCCCCGAGGGCTGTGAAGCGGATCACCACCCCCCGACCTTTGTTGAAGGTTGAACTTCACTGTCGTAGAGTCGTGCCATCAGCCGATCCGGACCACGGTCCGGTACGTCGGATCAAGGCACCCCCCTAGGAAGTCCACGTATGTCTCTCGTTCTTGACCCCGCCGCCCAGGACCTGCTGTTCCGCGAGGCCCGCACCGCGAACACCTTCACCGACGAGCCGGTGACCGACGAGCAGGTCCAGGCGATCTACGACCTGGTCAAGTACGGCCCCACCGCCTTCAACCAGTCGCCGCTGCGCATCACCCTGGTCCGCTCCGCCGAGGCCCGTGAGCGCCTGGTGCAGCACATGGCCGAGGGCAACCAGCCGAAGACGGCCACCGCCCCGCTGGTCGCGATCCTCTCCGCGGACAACGAGTTCCACGAGGAGCTGCCGACCCTCTTCCCGCACTTCCCGCAGGCCAAGGACGTGTTCTTCGGCGAGCGTTCGGCCCGTGAGGGCGCCGCCGCGCTGAACGCCGCCCTGCAGGCCGCGTACTTCATCATCGGTGTCCGCGCCGCGGGCCTCGCCGCCGGCCCGATGACCGGCCTCGACTTCGAGGGCGTCCGCAAGGAGTTCCTGGACGACGACCACACCCCGCTGATGGTCGTCAACATCGGCCGTCCGGGCCCGGACTCCTGGTTCCCGCGCTCGCCGCGCCTTGGGTACGACGACGTCGTCACGACCGTCTGAGCCACACCCGCGCCGCGGCGGACGCCTGCGGACACGAAGAGGCCCCCGGTGCCGGGGGCCTCTTTCGCGTGTCGTACGGGGCTCGGCGCGCCTCACTGCATCTTCAGCGCCGCCGCCATCTTCGTCAGCTCCGCGAAGGACGCCGTGCCGGCCACCACGGTCGTGGAACCGGGCGTGCCGTTCAGGACGAGGGCGTCGTAGCGGCCGCCGGTGTAGCGGGTCCAGGTGCGGCCGCCGATGGTCTCGGTCCGCTTCGTGGCCGTCCCGCCCTGGCTGGCCTCGTCGATGAAGGCGGCCGGCTTCTGCGTGGACTGCTCGATCTGCACGTACTGGCTGTCCGGGGTCTGGAAGCCCAGGTGCCAGCGGTCGCCGTCCTCGCCCTGGAAGCGTACGGAAGTCGCCTTCCAGGTACTCGGCAGGCCCTCGGGGGCGGCCACCGGGTAGCTCACCGAGCGGCGGGCCGTGAGCAGCTCGACCTGGTAGTCGACCCGCTTGAGGTCGGGAGCGTGATCGTCGTGCGGGATGCCGAAGAACCAGACGCCCACCGCCACGATGCCGATCAGGGCCAGGGAGAGAATCATGTCCCGGGCCGTCTTCTGCCTGCCGTTCGAACCTGCCACGTCCCCTATCGTCGCAGGTACCCCAAGCGCTCATCCGTGGGGTCCCCTGCTCATTTTGTCTGCCTAACGATAGAGTCGGGACCAACACCCTCATCCGGCCGTCGTCGTATCAGAAAGGTGCGCTCCGATGACCGAAAATCATCACCTGCCGTCCGAGCTCGATGTTCCCTCCGAGGCTCCCGACCGCAACCTCGCCCTGGAACTCGTCCGGGTGACCGAAGCCGCCGCCATGGCCGCGGGCCGCTGGGTGGGGCGCGGCGACAAGAACGGCGCCGACGGTGCCGCGGTGCGCGCCATGCGGACCCTCGTCTCCACCGTGTCGATGAACGGCGTCGTCGTCATCGGCGAGGGCGAGAAGGACGAGGCCCCGATGCTCTTCAACGGGGAGCACGTGGGCGACGGCACCGGTCCCGAGGTCGACATCGCGGTCGACCCGATCGACGGCACCACGCTGACGGCCAAGGGCATGCCCAACGCGATCGCCGTGCTCGCCGCCGCCGAGCGGGGCGCCATGTTCGACCCGTCGGCCGTGTTCTACATGGACAAGCTGGTCACCGGCCCCGAGGCCGCCGACTTCGTCGACATCGACGCGCCGGTCGCCGTCAACATCAAGCGGATCGCCAAGGCGAAGAAGGCCACCCCGGAGGACGTCACCGTCGTCATCCTCGACCGGCCCCGGCACGAGGGCCTGATCAGGGAGGTCCGGGAGGCCGGAGCACGCATCAAGCTGATCTCCGACGGCGATGTGGCCGGCTCCGTCTACGCCCTGCGCGAGGGCACCGGGGTCGACCTGCTGCTCGGTGTCGGCGGCACGCCGGAGGGCATCATCTCGGCCTGTGCCGTGAAGTGCCTGGGCGGGACCATCCAGGGCAAGCTGTGGCCCAAGGACGACGAGGAGCGTGCGCGGGCCGTCGACGCCGGGCACGATCTGGACCGCGTGCTGACGACGGACGACCTGGTGTCCGGGGAGAACGTCTTCTTCGTCGCGACCGGTATCACCGACGGCGAGCTGCTGCGGGGTGTGCGGTACCGCTCGGAGACGGCGCTGACCGAGTCGATCGTGATGCGGTCGAAGTCGGGGACGGTACGGAAGATCGACTCCGAGCACAGGCTGAGGAAGCTGCGGGCCTACAGCGCGATCGACTTCGACCGCGCCAAGTAGGTCCGGGGGGCGACTCTTCGAAGAGGGCCTGCGCGTCCGTCGGCGACTGCGGGTCCTCCGTCGCCGGTCGCGCGGTTCCCCGCGCTCCTCGAGGTGGGAGACGCCCCCGGTGCGGAGGGGGCGCCCCCGATGCGGTCTCCTAACCGGCCATGCGGTTCGTCGTCGCCGCCTTCTTCAGTTCCATCTCGCGGCGGCGGCGCCTCGCCAGCACCACCCGGCGTTCGGCCGCCGTGAGGCCTCCCCAGACGCCGTACGGCTCGGGCTGGAGGAGGGCGTGTTCGCGGCACTCGACCATCACGGGGCAGCGGGCGCAGACGCGCTTGGCCGCCTCCTCGCGCGACAGCCGGGCGGCGGTCGGTTCCTTCGACGGGGCGAAGAACAGGCCGGCCTCGTCGCGCCGGCACACCGCCTCGGTGTGCCAGGGAGCGTCTTGGTCCCTGTCTCGCACTGGCACCCGCTGGGCCGGAACGGCAGCTACCTGCAGGGACGAATGCGGCGGTTGCAGCACGGTCTACTCCTGACGACGGCTTCGCGAGCGAGAGACGATGCAGCAAGGCCTACCCGCTGTGCGCGCGCCTATGCACAGCGTTCCCAGCCGGGGGCGCGCGTGCGTCTCGTTCGCGCCCCCACCGGGGCGGCACGGGCGGAGCGGAACCCTCCGCTCACCGGCGGATTCGCGACCGTCAACGCCCGAGGTGTTTGCGCATCTTCCGGTCGACCTTGTCCTGGACCCGCTCCAGTTTCCGGTCGACCTTGCTCTGCACCCGCTCCAGGATGTCCGCCACACGCCTGCCGCGCTGGGGGCGCGCCTCCACGTTGCCGAGTACGGCCCAGCCGTCCACGTAGACGACCGGCGCGTCGGACTCGACCGAGTCCAGGGTGTCCACCTCGAAGTTCCCGAGGACGCCGCCTCCGGTGCCGCGCAGCGACACGTTCTCCGGGACGCGGATCTGGACGTCGCCGAAGACGGAGACGGCCTTGATCACGACCTGCTGGTACTCGAAGAGCGCCTCGCTGAGATCGATCTCGACACTGCCGAAGACCGAGTAGGCGTGGATACGGCGGCCGGCGCGCCAGCGGCCCCGGCGCACCGCACTGCTGAAGACGGCGACCACGTGGGCGTCGGCCTCGTGCGGGACCTCGCCCGGGGTGGGGCGGGGCGGGACGGGCGGGTGGCCGGCGGGGCGCCGGTGGGCGGCGGGCAGGTCCCGGATGAAGACCTCCAGCTCCCCCACCGTCTTGGCGGCGAGAACGCCCTCGATCCGCTCGGCGTGCTCGTCGGCCGTCAGGCGCCCCTCGGCCAGGGCCTCGCGGAGGATCTCGGCGATGCGGTCACGGTCGGCGTCCGAGGCACGCAGCTCGGCGACAGGTGCTTCGGTGTGCTGCTTCTGAAGGTCCACGACAGCAGCGTACCGAAACGCGATAGATCGCGACTAGGGGTGTGGACAACCTCGGCGTGCCGAACTGAGCCTTACCTCACAGGTTCGCCGTCAGCGGCAGGTTCTAGGCTGGTGAGGCCCGCCAGCGTCGGCGGGCGGCCGTCCGTCAGAGTGAGGAATGGGCTGAGATGCCTGAGTTCGCGTACACCGATCTGCTCCCCCAGGGAGAGGACACCACCCCCTACCGGCTGGTGACGTCCGAGGGCGTCTCCACCGTCGAGGGCCCGGACGGGCGGACGTTCCTCAAGGTGGAGCCGGAGGCGCTGCGCAAGCTCGCCGAGGAGGCCATCCACGACATCCAGCACTACCTGCGCCCGGCCCACCTCGCCCAGCTGCGCCGCATCATCGACGACCCCGAGGCGTCCGGCAACGACAAGTTCGTCGCCCTGGACCTGCTGAAGAACGCGAACATCGCGGCCGCCGGCGTGCTCCCGATGTGCCAGGACACCGGCACCGCGATCGTCATGGGCAAGCGCGGCCAGAACGTGCTGACGGCGGGCGAGGACGAGAAGCACCTCTCGCACGGCATCTACGACGCCTACACCAGGCTCAACCTGCGCTACTCGCAGATGGCTCCGCTCACCATGTGGGAGGAGAAGAACACCGGCTCCAACCTGCCGGCCCAGATCGAGCTCTACGCCACCGACGGCGGCGCCTACAAGTTCCTGTTCATGGCGAAGGGCGGCGGCAGCGCCAACAAGTCCTTCCTCTACCAGGAGACGAAGGCCGTCCTGAACGAGGCCTCCATGATGAAGTTCCTGGAGGAGAAGATCCGTTCGCTCGGTACGGCCGCCTGCCCGCCGTACCACCTGGCGATCGTCGTCGGCGGCACCAGCGCCGAGTACGCGCTGAAGACCGCGAAGTACGCCTCCGCGCACTACCTGGACAACATGCCGGCCGAGGGCTCACCGCTCGGCCACGGCTTCCGGGACAAGGAGCTGGAGGAGAAGGTCTTCGAGCTGACCCAGAAGATCGGCATCGGCGCACAGTTCGGCGGCAAGTACTTCTGCCACGACGTCCGCGTGGTCCGCCTGCCCCGGCACGGCGCGTCCTGCCCGGTCGCCATCGCCGTCTCCTGCTCGGCCGACCGCCAGGCCGTCGCGAAGATCACCGCCGAGGGCGTCTTCCTGGAGCAGCTGGAGACCGACCCGGCGCGCTTCCTGCCGGAGACGACCGACGAGCACCTGGACGAGTCCTCGGACGTCGTCAGGATCGACCTCAACCAGCCGATGGACACCATCCTCGCCGAGCTGACCAAGTACCCGGTGAAGACCCGGCTGTCGCTCACCGGCCCGCTGGTGGTCGCCCGGGACATCGCGCACGCGAAGATCAAGGAGCGCCTCGACGCGGGCGAGGAGATGCCGCAGTACCTGAAGGACCACCCGGTGTACTACGCGGGTCCGGCGAAGACCCCCGAGGGCTACGCCTCCGGTTCCTTCGGCCCGACGACGGCCGGCCGCATGGACTCCTACGTGGAGCAGTTCCAGGCGGCGGGCGGCTCCAAGGTCATGCTCGCGAAGGGCAACCGCTCGAAGCAGGTCACGGACGCCTGCGACGCCCACGGCGGCTTCTACCTCGGCTCCATCGGCGGCCCGGCCGCCCGCCTCGCCCAGGACTGCATCAAGAAGGTCGAGGTGCTGGAGTACGAGGAGCTGGGCATGGAGGCGGTCTGGAAGATCGAGGTCGAGGACTTCCCGGCGTTCATCGTCGTGGACGACAAGGGCAACGACTTCTTCCAGGACCCGGCGCCGCAGCCGACGTTCACGTCGATTCCGGTACGGGGTCCTGGGCTGGCCTAGCCCCCGCCGCGCCCTGCCGGGGGGTTCCGCCCCCTGGCAGGCGCCTCAGGCGCCGAGCTCCGCCCCCCGCACCGCGGAAACGAACGACGACCAGGCCGACCGCCCGAAGACCAGCGCCGGGCCCTGCGGGGCCTTGGAGTCGCGGACGGGGAGGCCGTGGGGGTGGTGGTCGAGGAATTCCAAGCAGTTACCCTCGTCGCCGCCGCTGTAGGAAGACTTGCGCCATCCCTTCAGCACCGCGGCGTCCGGGATGATGCGCTGGTCAGTCATGATGGCTGTAATCCTTCGCGATCGACCGCAGCAGAGCCAGTGATTCCTTCTGCGGCAGGGCTTCTCCCAGCACGAGATGGTAGGCCGCCTGGAAGCGCTCGACCAGGGCAGGTTCGTCGTGCACCACACCTGTGTGCAGCGCTTCGACGTAAGCAGCGGGAGGCTGATCCTCGAACCACATCAGCTTGACGCCACTCACGAGAAGCGGGTGGCAGCCCGCCCCGAGGGGCACCACGTGCACCCGGATCCGCTCGTCCTCCACCAGCCGTACCAGATAGGTGACCTGATCCGCCATCACCTTCGGCCCGCCGATCGGCCGCCGCAGCGCCGCCTCGTCCAGGAGCAGCCAGACCACCGGGTTGCCCGGACCGTCGAGTATCCGCGCTCGATCGAGCCGTGTGGCCACGGCCTTGGCTCGCTCCTCCTTACACAACGGCGGATACGAACCGTCTCGCAACACTGCATCCGCATAAGCCTCGGTCTGGAGAAAGCCAGGCACGAGTGACAGCGCGAACTCGCGGATAACCGACGCCTGTTGCTCCAGTGCCATGGCCGCCTCGAAGTGCGCCGCCACCGGCCTACGCTCATTCCCAGGCCGGAAACTCGTCAACGCGCCCCCCGTATTGAGCACCCGATCCAACCTCCGCGCATCCTCCTCCGAGGGCACCCTCCTCCCCGCCTCGATATGCGCGATGTGCGTCCGCGACATGATCGCCGCGTCCGCCAGCTGCTGCTGCGTCAGCCCCTCCTCCTCCCGCTGCCGCCGGAGCCAGTCACCGTACGCCGTCGCCACGACATGCCCCCTCGCATTCGATCACTCACCCAGCGTAACCATCGGGAACAAGGCGACGCGCCCGATCGCTATGACGGGTATGAGCGACTACCGCATCGAGCACGACTCCATGGGCGAGGTCCGCGTCCCCGCCACCGCCAAGTGGCGCGCCCAGACCCAACGCGCCGTCGAGAACTTCCCGGTCTCCGGCCAGCGGCTGGAACGCGCGCACATCGAGGCGCTGGCCCGGATCAAGGGTGCCGCCGCCAAGGTGAACGCACAGCTCGGGGTGGTCGACAAGGAGGTCGCCGAGGCCATTCAGGAGGCGGCGGCCGAGGTCGCCGGGGGCAGGTGGGACGAGCACTTCCCCGTCGACGTGTTCCAGACCGGCTCCGGGACCTCCTCCAACATGAACACCAACGAGGTCATCGCCACCCTCGCCGGCGAGCGGCTCGGCCGCGACGTGCATCCCAACGACCACGTCAACGCCTCGCAGTCCTCCAACGACGTCTTCCCGTCCTCCATCCACATCGCGGCCACCGCAGCCGTCACCCACGACCTGATCCCGGCCCTCGAGCATCTCGCCGCCTCCCTCTCCCGCAAGTCGGAGGAGTTCGCCGATGTCGTGAAGTCGGGCCGGACCCATCTGATGGACGCCACGCCCGTGACGCTGGGCCAGGAGTTCGGCGGGTACGCGGCCCAGGTGCGGTACGGCGTCGAGCGGCTCAAGTCCTCCCTCCCCCGCCTCGCCGAGCTGCCCCTGGGCGGCACCGCCGTCGGTACCGGCATCAACACCCCACCCGGCTTCTCCGCCGCCGTCATCCAGGAGATCGCCCAGGTCACCGGGCTGCCGCTCACCGAGGCCCGCGACCACTTCGAGGCACAGGGTGCCCGGGACGGGATCGTGGAGACCAGCGGGCAGTTGCGGACCATCGCGGTCGGGCTGACGAAGATCGCCAACGATCTGCGCTGGATGTCCTCCGGCCCGCGCACCGGGCTCGCCGAGATCCGGCTGCCCGACCTCCAGCCGGGCTCGTCCATCATGCCGGGCAAGGTCAACCCGGTCGTGCCGGAGGCCGTGTTGATGGTCGCCGCGCAGGTCGTCGGCAACGACGCCACCATCGCCACCGCCGGCGCGGCCGGGAACTTCGAGCTGAACGTGATGCTTCCGGTCATCGCCAAGAACGTGCTCGAATCCATCCGGCTGCTCGCCAACGTCTCGCGGCTGCTGGCCGACCGGACGGTCGACGGCATCACCGCCGACCGGGAGCGGACCCGGGAGTACGCGGAGTCGTCCCCGTCCGTGGTGACCCCGCTGAACAAGTACATCGGCTACGAGGAGGCCGCGAAGGTCGCCAAGAAGTCCCTCGCCGAGCGGAAGACCATCCGGGAGGTGGTGCTGGAGGGCGGGTACGTCGAGCGCGGCGACCTGACGCTGGAGCAGCTGGACGAGGCCCTGGATGTCCTGCGCATGACGCACCCGTAACGAGAGCGGACCTTTCCGGTCAGCGCCCCGGAACCGTGACGTGCACCGCAGCGTCGTATGCCTACGGCACCTAATATCTGTCCATGACGGACGACGGAGCGGTGACACGCGTGGACACGGCGGAGACGGGACCTGCGAGCCACTGGACCCCGGGGACCCCGATCCTGTGGCGCTACCGGGAGAACGCCGGCGAGCACTTCCACATCGCCCGGCCCGTCACCGTCGTACGCGACGACGAGGAACTGCTCGCGGTGTGGCTCGCGCCCGGCACCGAGTGCATGAAGCCGGTCCTCGCCGACGGCGGCCCCGTACACCTGGAACCGCTGGAGTCCCGCTACACCAGGCCGCGCACGGTGCAGCGGGACCGGTGGTTCGGCACCGGCGTGCTGAAGCTGGCCCAGCCCGAAAAGCCCTGGTCGGTGTGGCTGTTCTGGGAGCCGGGCTGGCAGTTCAAGAACTGGTACGTCAACCTCGAGCAGCCGCTTGCGCGTTGGGCGGGCGGGGTGGACTCGGAGGACTACTTCCTGGACATCTCCGTGCACCCGGACCGCAGCTGGCACTGGCGCGACGAGGACGAGTTCGCACAGGCCCAGCGGGACGGGCTGATGGACGCGGCGACCGCCGAGCGGGTCCGGGCGGCCGGGCGGGAGGCGGTCGAGGTGATCGAGGCCTGGGGGCCGCCGTTCCGGGACGGCTGGCAGCACTGGCGCCCGGATCCGGCCTGGGCGGTACCGTCTCTCCCCGAGGACTGGGACCGTACGCCCGCGCACATGTCCTCATGAGACCCTTGATGCGCCCCCGGGCAAGAAACGTAGGATCGTCCTCCGCAAGGGCGCAGAAGTGCAACTCCCGGAGCATTCGCCGGGCTTGACCGATCGTCACCGAGGGGCGGCAGCACGTGAGCGAGGGGCACCAGGGCACAGGAACTACGTCCGGCCGCGCGGGAATTCCGTTCCTGGGGCACGTATTGCGGGTATCGGGACTTCTGCGGGAGCAACTGCGCGCCCGACGCGCAGTGCCATACGGATGGATGCGACACGCGTGACGGAGCAGCCCACCTCCTTCGAGCGCCCTCAGGGCGCCGACCCCGCGGAGGGCCGCGGGGCGCTCCTGCGTACCCCGAAGCCTGCCGCCACCCCGGCCTTACCGGTGCAGGCCCGGGCGGACGGAGCGTCCTCCGGACCGGGCACGGCCACGCCCTGTGGCCAGGGAAAGGACGGCAAGGGGAAGGAGCCCCCAGTCAACGGCCCCGAGCACTCCCAGCCCGCCACCACCGAGCCCGGCGCACACCGCCCGCGCCCCGCGCCGGAGGGCATTCCGCCGCAGCCCGGCACCGAGCAGGAGCGGGCGCCGGGCGGTCAGGAACGCCGTACCGGGCGCGGACTGCCGCCGGGCCGTCCGATGCCGATGCGGCGCGACGGCGACCGGCTGAGATTCGTGGGCGCGGCCACCCGGCGGATCGCGCGCGGCCTCGATCTGGACGAGATCGTGATGGGGCTGTGCCGGGCCACCGTGCCGACGTTCTCGGACGCGATCCTGGTCTATCTGCGTGACCCGCTGCCGGTCGGCGACGAGCGGCCCACCGGCCCGGTGGTGCTGCGGCTGCGCCGTACCGACCGGATCCCGGAGGAGCGGGACACCGACGGTGTGCTGCTGCCGCCCGCCTTCGACCCCGAGCCGGAGCCGAGCGCGCTGGCCGAGCTGTCCTCGCTCACCACCGAGCTGTGCGAGGTGCGCCCCGGCGGCGCGCTGAACGAGGTGCTGCGCGGGGTGCGGCCGGTGTTCGCCGACGCACCCGCGGCCCGGGCCGCGCTGCCCGAGCTGCTCGGTGACTGCGCCGAGGCGGTCGTACCGTCCGGGCAGCACGCGATTCTCGCGCCGCTGCGCGGCCGGCGCCGGGTGATCGGCGCGGCCCTGTTCCTGCGCCGCCCGGAGCGGCTCGCGTTCGAGACGGACGACCTGCTCGTGGCGGCGCAGCTGGCCACGCACAGCGCGCTCGGCATCGACAAGGCGGTGCTGTACGGCCGCGAGGCGTACATCGCCGACGAGTTGCAGCGCACCATGCTGCCCGAGACCCTGCCCCGCCCGACCGGGGTGCGGCTCGCCTCCCGGTACCTGCCGGCCGCCGAGACCGCGCGGGTGGGCGGCGACTGGTACGACGCGATCCCGCTGCCCGGCAGCCGGGTCGCGCTGGTCGTCGGGGATGTCATGGGGCACTCCATGACCTCGGCGGCGATCATGGGCCAGCTGCGCACGACCGCGCAGACCCTGGCCGGGCTCGACCTGCCCCCGCAGGAGGTGCTGCACCACCTCGACGAGCAGGCGCAGCGGCTGGGCACGGACCGCATGGCGACGTGTCTGTACGCCGTCTACGACCCGGTCACGCACCGCATCACGATCGCCAACGCCGGCCATCCGCCGCCCGTGCTGCTGCACCTGGGCGGCCGGGCCGAGGTGCTGCGGGTGCCGCCGGGCGCGCCGATCGGTGTCGGCGGGGTGGACTTCGAGGCGGTCGAGCTGGACGCGCCCGCCGGGGCCACGCTGCTGCTCTACACCGACGGCCTGGTGGAGTCCCGGCTTCGGGACGTGTGGACGGGCATAGAGCAGCTGCGGGAAAAGCTAGCGGCCACCGCCCAGTTGACCGGCCCGGACCATCCGCCGCCGCTGGAGGCCCTGTGCGACGAGGTCCTCGACATGCTCGGCCCGGGCGACCGGGACGACGACATCGCGCTGCTCGCGGCCCGCTTCGACGGGATCGCGCCGAGCGATGTCGCGTACTGGCGGCTGGAGCCGGAGGAGACCGCTCCGGGCCAGGCCCGCCGGCTGGCCCGGCGCGCGCTCGCCCGCTGGGGCCTGGAGGAGCTGTCGGACTCGGTCGAGCTGCTGGTCAGCGAGGTCGTGACGAACGCCGTACGGTACGCCTCCCGGCCGGTGACGCTCCGGCTGCTGCGCACGGACGTACTGCGCTGCGAGGTCGGTGACGACGTGCCGCAGCTGCCGCGGCTCAGGCAGGCCCGGGCCACGGACGAGGGCGGGCGCGGCCTGTACCTGGTCAACAAGCTGGCCCGCCGCTGGGGCGCGACCCGGCTGAGCACCGGCAAGGTCGTGTGGTTCGAGCTGAACCGGGGCTGAGGGCCCCGCACATGCGCGAAGGGCGCCCGGGGGAGTCCCCGGGCGCCCTTCGCGTGTGCGCCCCTACTGGCCGAAGTTCCGGCCGTCGCCCGGATCGAGCGGATTGTCGGTGACGGGGCCCGTCGGCGTCTGCGACGGCGTCTGCGTGGGCGTCTGCGACGGCGTCTGCGTGGGCGACTGCGACGGCGTCTGCGACGGCGTCCTGGACGGAGGCGCGGAGCTGCTCGGCGCCTTGCTGGTCGGCGTCTTCGACGGCGTCTGCGACGGGGTCACGGACCGGGACGGCGTCTGCGACGGCTGGACGGCCGCGCCCTGGGTGGTGTTCAGGTCGAACGTGCTGACGTCGCCCATCGCCTCGAAGGTGTACGCGGCCCAGATCTTCGCCGGATAGCCGCCGCCGTTGATGCGGCCGCCGCCCGCGGTGATGAGGCCCGTGGCGCCCGTCAGCGGAACCTGCGCGTGGGTCTTGGAGTCCTCGCCGAACAGGCCGACCGAGGTGACCAGGCCGGGCGTGTACCCGGTGAACCAGGCCGACTTGTTGTTGTCGGAGGTACCCGTCTTGCCGGCGACCTGCTGGCCGTCGCGCGCGGCGTTGTCGGCCACCGACGTACTGGCCGTACCGTCGTCGACCACACCGGTGAGCACGGAGGTGACCGTGTCGGCGGCCTGAGGGGTGAGCACCTGGTCGCCGATCGGGTCCGGGAGGGTGACGTTGCTGTCCTTGTGCTCGACCGACTTGATGATCGCCGGGGTGACCTTCTTGCCGTGGTTGTCGAGGGTCGCGTAGATGCCGGCCATCTCCAGCGGGCTCGCGCCCATGGAGCCCAGCGTCTGCGCGGGAACCGCCTGCATGCCCGTGGTGTCCATGCCGAGCTTGCCGGCGACGCTCATCACCTTGTCCATGCCGACGTCGACGCCCATCTGCGCGAAGACGGAGTTCACGGACTGGTTCATGGCCTTCTGGACGGTGATGGGGCCGTAGTCCGTGTGGTCCTCGTTCGGCGGGCCGAAGCCGACCTTGCTGCCGTGGTCCACGACCTGGCGGCCGCTGGTGCCGTCGTAGATCGTGTTCGCCGTGATGGGCTGGCCGTCCTGCGTCTGGGCGCCCTCGTCCAGGGCGGCGGCCAGGATCACCGGCTTGAAGGTGGACGCGGGCTGGTAGTCGCGGCGGGTGGCGTTGTTGGTGAAGTGCTTGAAGTAGTCCGCACCGCCGTACATGGCGAGGACCTTGCCCGTCTTCGGGTCGACGGACACGGCACCGGGCTGGACGTCGCCGTCCACGGAGCGCTTCCTGGCGTCCAGCTTGCTGGTCAGCTGCTCCTTGACGGCCTGCTCAAGCTGCTGCTGCTTCTTCCGGTCGATGTTGAGCGTGATGGTCCAGCCGCCCTTCTTCACCAGCGCCTCGGCGTCCCCGAGGGTGCCGGCCTTGCCCTGGGCGACCAGCTGCTTTTCCAGTACCGCGTTGGCCGCGTCCACCAGGTAGCCGGTCTGTCCCTTCATACCGGGCGCGGCCTTGGGCGCCTTCGGCACCGGGAACTGCATGGCCTGGCGCTTGCCCGCGTCCAGCCAGTGCTGCTTGACCATGTTGTCCAGGACGTAGTTCCAGCGGGCCTTGGCCAGCCGCTTGCCGGTGTCGCTCGCGAGGGCCCAGTCGTACTGGTTCGGCGCCTGGAGCAGCGCGGCCAGGTAGGCGCCCTCCTGGACGGTGAGGTCCTTGGCGTCCTTGTGGTAGTACGCCTGGGCCGCGGCCTGGATGCCGTAGGCGCCGCGGCCGTAGTAGCTGGTGTTGATGTAACCCGCGAGGATGTAGTCCTTGGACTTCTGGCGGTCCAGCTTCAGCGAGATGACCAGTTCCTTCAGCTTGCGCGAGACGGTCTGGTTCTGGTCCAGGTAGTAGTTCTTGACGTACTGCTGGGTGATCGTCGAACCGCCCTGTGTGCCGTGCCCCATGAGGGTGTTGAGCACACCGCGGGCGGTGCCCCTCAGGTCGACGCCGGCGTCGTGGTAGAAGGTCTTGTTCTCGGCCGCGACGAAGGTGTGCTGGACGTCCTTGGGCACCTCGGCGAGGTCGACGCTCTCCCGGTTGAAGTCGCCGGTGCGGGCGAGCATCGTGCCGTCGCTGTACTTGTAGATGTTGCTCTGCAACTGGGCTGCGGCGTTGCCCGCCGGGATGTCCACGTACAGGTACAGCCCGATGAAGGCCGCGATCACCAGCAGGCACAGCCCGAAGAACGTGCCGAGCACCTTCTTCCACGTGAACAACCGGCGTGTGCCGCTCTTCCCACCCCTGGCCGGTCCGGCCGCCCGCCGGGCCGCGGCGCGGCCACCCGAGGCGCCGTGGCCGCCCGAGGGCATCCCGGACGAGCGCCGGGGCGCCGCGCGGCGGCCACCGTGCTGCCGCGCTCGTCTCTCTTCCGCTCGTCCCATGCGTCCGTCCGCTCCGCTTCCGTCTCGGCTGTCACTCACGTTCATGGCCCAGGTCAGCTCAGAAAGCTAACACCGCCCTCTATGACAAAGGGCCCGCGATCCGGGCTTTTACAGACGTGACAATCAGCACCCGTCCAAACGGAACCGACGCCCAAGGACGGCTGAGGGTTGCCGGAAGAGAAAAAAGTGATATCACTTAGATAGACCGCCGCCAGGAACGGCGACGCACGAGAACGGGGGGAATCCGCCATGTCCAGCACCCACGAGCCATCACCCGCCACCGCCGCGCCCGACGCCCTGGAGATGCCGGCGCCGCAGGTCAGGGAACTCCCGGCGCGCAGCATCAAGGGCGGCCTGGCACTGCTTCTCGGGCTGCTCGGCCTGCTGGTCGCCGCGGGACTGGTCGCGTCCGGTGCGTCCGTCACCGCCGCCGGCGCCAAGGCCGCTCTGACAGTCGTCGGCATCCTGACCGGCATCGCCGCCCTGCTCGCCATGAGCGCGGTCGTCGCCGCGCGGCGGGAGATCGTGAACGGAGCGGTCGGCATGGTCGAGGCCGCGCTGGCCAGGATCGCCGAGCAGGACATCGTGGAGCTCGACGAGGAACGGAAGGCGGCGATGGTGTCGAACCTGATGGTGGTGCTGTGCGGGGACCGGGCCCCACAGCCGGTCCTCAACGCGGGGACGCTCTACCAGTGACGGATCCGTCCGAGGCGTCGACTCCCCGGCGCCGGCCGCAGCAGCGCAAGCAGGTGCTGCTGCGGCTGGACCCGTCGGTGTACGACGCGCTGGCCCGCTGGGCGGGTGACGAACTGCGGTCGGCCAACGCGCAGATCGAGTTCCTGCTGCGGAAGGCGCTGGCCGAGGCGGGGCGGCTGCCGAAGGACACGGGACCGCTGCCGCGCCGCGGTCGGCCGCCTGTTTCGTAACTGTGACAATCGGCCCCCACCAGGGCCACCGCACCCCCTGCGATGAGCTCCACACTCCGCGTATACATCTGGCGTATACACCATGTGTAGAGTGCTCGGCATGTCCATCGGTCACACCCTCCTGGGGCTCCTGGAGTCCGGCCCGCGCCACGGCTACGACCTGAAGCGGGCCTTCGACGAGAAGTTCGGTCACGACCGGCCGCTGCACTACGGCCAGGTCTACTCCACGATGTCGCGGCTGCTGAAGCACGGTCTCGTGGAGGTCGACGGGATCGAGGCCGGCGGCGGCCCCGAGCGCAAGCGGTACGCCATCACCGACGCCGGCATCACGGACGTCGAGCGCTGGCTCGCGACCCCTGAGAAGCCGGAGGAGTACCTCCAGTCGACCCTGTACACCAAGGTCGTCCTCGCGCTGCTGACCCACCGCAACGCGGCCGACATCCTCGACACCCAGCGTTCCGAGCACCTGCGCAGCATGCGGGTCCTGACCGACCGCAAGCGCAAGGGCGACCTCGCGGACCAGTTGGTCTGCGACCACGCGCTGTTCCACCTGGAGGCCGACCTGCGCTGGCTGGAACTGACCGCCGCGCGCCTCGACAAGCTCCGTGCGGAGGTGGCCAAGTGACCGCTCCCGCCGGCTCCCTGCTCGCCGCCGACGACCTGCGCAAGGCCTACGGCCCCACGGTCGCCCTCGACGGCGCCGAGTTCTCCATCCACCCCGGCGAGGTCGTCGCCGTCATGGGCCCCTCCGGCTCCGGCAAGTCGACGCTGCTGCACTGCCTGGCCGGCATCGTGCCGCCCGACTCCGGGTCCATCCTCTACGACGGCCGCGAACTGGCCGGCATGAGCGACGCCGAACGCAGCGCGCTCCGACGCAGCGAGTTCGGGTTCGTCTTCCAGTTCGGCCAGCTCGTCCCGGAGCTGACCTGCGTGGAGAACGTGGCCCTGCCGCTGCGGCTGAACGGCACCTCCCGCAGGCAGGCCGAGCGGGCCGCGCTCACCTGGATGGAACGCCTGGAGGTGGACGACCTCCGGGGCAAGCGGCCCGGCGAGGTCTCCGGCGGCCAGGGGCAGCGGGTCGCGGTGGCGCGAGCGCTGGTCACCGGGCCCCGGGTGGTCTTCGCCGACGAGCCGACCGGCGCGCTGGACTCCCTCAACGGCGAGCGTGTGATGGAGTTGCTGACCGACGCGGCCCGCTCCACCAACGCCGCCGTCGTCCTCGTCACGCACGAGGCCCGGGTGGCCGCCTACTCCGACCGCGAGATCGTCGTACGAGACGGCAAGTCCCGGGACATGGAGCGCGCGATATGAACGCCCGCCAGTGGTCCAGGGATCTGGGCATGGGCGTCCGGTTCGCCTTCACCGGTGGCCGCGAGGGCTGGATCCGGCTGCTGCTGACGGCCGTCGGTGTCGGCCTGGGCGTGGCGCTGCTGCTGCTCACGACCGCGATCCCGAACGCGCTGGCGGTACGGCACGACCGCGACGAGGCCCGGCTCGACTACACCTACGGCCCGAAGCGGCCGAAGGCCGCGAACACCCTGCTGATCTCCGACGCCGACACGACGTACCGCGGCGACGACGTGCGTGGCCGGCTGGTCGAGCCCGAGGGGCCGCGGGCACCGCTCGCCCCGGGCCTGACGACGTACCCGCCGCCGGGCGACATGGTCGTCTCCCCCGCGCTGAAGAAGCTGCTCGACTCCGGCGACGGCAAACTGCTGCGCGAGCGGCTGCCGTACCGGATCGTCGGGACGATCGGCGAGCCCGGGCTGGTCGGCTCCCACGATCTCGCCTACTACGCCGGCGCGAAGAACCTGGCCCCGCGCATCGACGGCTACCGGACGGCCCGGATCAGCGCGTTCGGGCACCCGCAGGAATCGTCCTCGCCGAACCCGCTGGACCCGGTCCTGATCCTGCTGGTGCTGGTCGTCTTCGTGGTGCTGCTGATGCCGGTCGCCGTGTTCATCGCCACGGCCGTACGGTTCGGCGGCGAGCGGCGCGACCGCAGGCTGGCCGCGCTGCGGCTGGTGGGCTCCGACAGCCGGATGACCCGGCGGATCGCGGCGGGCGAGGCACTCGCCGGCTCGCTGGTCGGGCTGGCCTTCGGCGCCGTCCTCTTCGTGCTCGGCCGTCAGCTCGCCGGCTCGGTCCAGATCTTGGACATCAGCGTCTTCCCCGACTACCTGAACCCCTCGCCCGCGCTGGCCGCCCTGGTGGCGGTCGCCGTGCCGGCGGCGGCGGTGCTGGTCACGCTGTTCGCGCTGCGCGGGGTGGTCATCGAGCCGCTGGGCGTGGTCCGTACGGCCAAGCCCACGCGCCGCCGGCTGTGGTGGCGGCTGCTGCTGCCGCTGGGCGGCCTCGCGCTGCTCGCCCCGATGATCGGCCAGGGCCGCTCCAGCGGCACCTTCAACGAGTACCTGGTGATCGGCGGCGTCCTGCTGCTCCTCGTCGGCGTGACCGCGCTGCTGCCGTGGGTCGTCGAGGCGGTGGTGGCCCGGCTGGGCCGAGGCGGTCTCGCCTGGCAACTGGCCGTCCGCAGGCTGCAGTTGAGCAGCGGCACGGCGGCGCGCATGGTGAACGGCATCGCGGTCGCGGTGGCCGGAGCGATCGCGATGCAGATGCTGTTCGCGGGGATCCAGGGCGACTACACCAAGTCCACCGCGCAGAACACCGACCGGGTGCAGATGCAGGTCAACCTGTCGCAGGGTGTTCCCTTCCTTCCGTCCGCCGAGAAGTTCGCCACGACCAAGGGCGTGCGGAAGGCCACCGCGTTCGGCAGCACCGAACTGGGCGACCGGGACTGGCAACGCGGGCCCGACAACACCATGCTGGTCACCGTCGGCACCTGCGACACGCTGCGGCAGGTGGCCCGCCTGACGTCCTGCCGTGACGGGGACGCCTTCCTGGCCAAGGGCGGGGACAACGACGACGGCACGGCCAAGCTCGGCCGGCCGGGCCGCACGCTCCACCTGGACACGGTCAACGGCACGGGCCGGGGCCCGGACGTCTCCTGGACGGTGCCGGCCGGCCTGAAGCCCGCCCGCGCGATCACCGGCCCCTCCGGGACCAGGGACAGCGGCATCCTGCTGACCCCGGCCGCCGTGCCCGACCGGATGAGCCGCCTGCTGAACGGGGCGGTGTACGTCACCCTCGACGAGTCGCTACCGGACGTGCAGGAGTACGTCCGCAACACGGCGGCGCGGATCGACCCGCTGGCGGACGCGATGGTGTGGTCGGCCACCGAGCGGTCGAAGCAGTTCACCTCCATCCGCACCGGTACGTTCGCGGGCGCCATCTGTGTGCTGGCACTGATCGGCGCGAGTCTGCTGGTCTCCCAGCTGGAGCAGCTGCGCGAGCGCAGGAAGCTGCTGTCGTCACTGGTCGCCTTCGGCACCCGGCGGCGCACCCTGAGCCTGTCGGTGCTGTGGCAGACGGCGATCCCGATCGCGCTGGGACTGCTGCTCGCCGCGACCGTCGGACTCACGCTGGGCGCGGTGCTGTTGAAGATGGTCGGCGCGACGGTGGGCGTGGACTGGGCGGGCGTGCTGTCGCTGACCGGCGCCGGCGCGGCGGTGGTCCTCACGGTCACCCTGCTGAGCCTGCCGCCGCTGGTGCGGATGATGCGGCCGGAGGGGCTGCGCACGGAGTAGCGCGGCGCCCCGGAAGGGCGCGGGGAACTGCGCGCTCCGCCCCCGGCGGCCCGGCCGCGAGCACCCCGGAACCGCCCTCCCCGGAGCGCTAGCCGGAGGCGACCCGCACCGGAAGCGCGCCCAGCGCCTCTCGCAAGGCCGCCGCGAGCTCCTCGTACTCCGCGGCCCGCGCCGCCCCCGCCCGCATCGCGAAGGCGACGCGACGGCTCGGCGCCGGCTCGGCGAAGTACCCGGTGAGCAGCTGGCTGCTCCGCGTCGTCTCCAGCTTCAGCGCCGTGCGCGGCAGCAGCGTGCAGCCGAGGCCCCCCGCCACCAGCTGGACCAGCGTGGACAGCCCGGCGGCCGTGGTCGTGACCGGGGCGTCCTCGCGCCCCGCCTCCCGGCAGATGTCCAGGGCCTGGTCGCGCAGGCAGTGGCCCTCGTCCAGGAGCAGCAGGTTCAGCTCCCTCAGCGCCTCGCGGGGGATGCCCTCGCGGCCGCCGAGCCAGTGGTCGAGCGGGGTGACGAGCACGAAGTCCTCGTCGAACAGCGGGAGTTCGACGACTCCGGGCACGCCGAGCGGGACCGCCAGCAACAGCAGGTCCAGACGGCCGGAGTGCAGGCCGTCGATCAGGCTGGCGGTCTGCTCCTCGTGCACCTGGAGGTCGAGGTGCGGATAGCGCTCGTGGACCAGTCGCAGCACGGTGGGCAGGAGGTAGGGCGCGACCGTGGGGATCACCCCGAGGCGCAGGACCCCGGTGAACGGCGCCCGGACCGCCTCGGCCTCCTCCAGCAGCGCCCCGACCGCGTCCAGCACCGCCTTCGCCCGCACCGCGAGCCGCTCACCGGCGGGCGAGAGCAGCACCTTGCGCGTCGTACGCTCGAGGAGGGTCACGCCCAGGGTCTCCTCCAGCGCCGAGACCGCGCCGGACAGGGCGGGCTGGCTCATCCCGATGGCGGCCGCCGCGTCCCGGAAGTGCAGATGCTCGGCGACGGCGGCGAAGGCACGCAGCTGGGCGAGGCTCGGCTGCCTCCGCTTGCCGTTACTCATGGTCACTGATAACCGCCTCCGATCAACATGACCGAGTGTAGCTATTTCCCTAATCAATGCACCCTGTGCCAGCATCGGCTCAGTCCAACCCATGGGAAGGATCCTCAAAAGGGGTCATTCCTCGCTGCAAGGAGAGCGTGTGCTCACTGTCGGTGACAAGTTCCCCGAGTTCGAACTGACCGCCTGCGTCTCGCTGGAGAAGGGCAAGGAGTTCGAGCAGATCCACCACAAGTCCTACGAGGGCAAGTGGCTGGTCGTGTTCGCATGGCCGAAGGACTTCACCTTCGTCTGCCCGACCGAGATCGCCGCGTTCGGGAAGCTGAACGACGAGTTCGCCGACCGCGACGCCCAGGTCCTCGGCTTCTCCGGTGACTCCGAGTTCGTCCACCACGCCTGGCGCAAGGACCACCCGGACCTGACCGACCTGCCGTTCCCGATGATGGCCGACTCCAAGCACGAGCTGATGCGCGACCTGGGCATCGAGGGCGAGGACGGCTTCGCGCAGCGCGCCGTCTTCATCGTCGACCCGAACCGCGAGATTCAGTTCACCATGGTCACCGCCGGTTCCGTGGGCCGTAACCCCAAGGAGGTCCTGCGGGTCCTGGACGCCCTGCAGACCGACGAGCTGTGCCCGTGCAACTGGAACAAGGGCGAGAACACCCTGGACCCGGTCGCGCTGCTGGCTGGTGAGTGACCCATGTCGCTCGACTCGCTGAAGTCCCGCGTCCCGGACTACGCCAAGGACCTGAAGCTCAACCTGGGCTCGGTCATCGGCAACTCCGACCTGCCCGCGCAGCAGCTGTGGGGCACGGTGCTGGCGACCGCCATCGCCTCCCGTTCCCCGATCGTGCTGCGTGAGCTGGAGCCGGAGGCGAAGGCGAACCTCACGCCGGAGGCGTACACGGCCGCCAAGTCGGCCGCCGCCATCATGGCGATGAACAACGTCTTCTACCGGACGCGTCACCTGCTGTCCGACCACGAGTACGGCACCCTGCGCGCGGGCCTGCGGATGAACGTCATCGGCAACCCGGGCGTGGAGAAGGTCGACTTCGAGCTGTGGTCGTTCGCGGTCTCCGCGATCAACGGCTGCGGCCTGTGCCTGGACTCGCACGAGCAGGTGCTGCGCAAGGCCGGGGTGGAGCGCGAGGTCGTCCAGGAGGCGTTCAAGATCGCCTCGGTGATCCAGGCGGTCGCCGTCACCCTCGACGCGGAAGCGCTGCTCGCCGAGTAAGCCGCCGTTCCGGAGCCCCGCTCACTCCTTGTGGGCGGGGCTCTCGGTGTCTTGGGCCTTCGCGCCGGGGGCTGCGTCCCCGGACCGCCCGTCGGCCTGAACGGCCTTGTCCTCAGGCGCCGGACGGCCTGGATTCTGCTGGACCTCCTGCGCGTACTGCCGCAGATACCCCACCACCGTGTTCGTCACCGCCACCAGCGGTACGGCGACCACCGCGCCGCCGATGCCGGCCACCATGCCGCCGGCCGCGACCGTGAGAACGACGGCGAGGGGGTGGACACGGACCGCGCGGCCCAGGATGAACGGCTGCAGGACATGGCCCTCGATCTGCTGGACCGCGAGCACGACCACCAGGGTCATGACGGCCGTGAAGACGCCCTGGGTCACCAGCGCAACGATCACCGCGAGCGCGCCGGAGGCGACGGCGCCGACGAGCGGGATGAACGAGAACAGGAAGATGAACACGGCCAGCGGGACGGCCATCGGCACGTTGAGGAAGTAGATGCCGATGCCGATGAAGATCGCGTCTATCAACGCGACCAGGACCGTGCCGCGGACGTAGGCGGTCAGGGTGCGCCAGGCGCGCGGGCCGGCACCGGCCACGCCCGGGCGGGCCGCGGCGGGCACCAGCTTCAGGAACCACTCCCAGATGCGCCTGCCGTCGTAGAGCAGGAACAGCGTCGAGAAGAACACCAGCAGGATGCCGGTGAGCGCCTCGATGATGACCTGAACGCCCTCCAGACCGGCGGACGTTATCTGGTCGGCGTTGGCCCCGATCGCCTCGCGGAGGTTCTTGGCGATCTGGTTGATCTGCTTGTCGGTGACGTGGAACGGACTCTTCAGCAGCCAGTCGCGCAGGTCGTCGATACCGGACTGGATCTGGTTGGAGAGCGTGTCGATGTTCTCCATGACCTGCCAGGTCACGAACCAGCCCATCAGCCCTATGACGACGAACCCGCTGATGGCGGTGAGCGCGGTGGCCGGCCCGCGCGGCACCCCGCGCCGGGTGAGCCGGGCGACCGTCGGCTGCAGCAGCGCGGTCACGAGCAGGGCGATGACGAAGGCGAACACCACCAGCTGGACCGCGCTGATGACCCGCATCAGCACCCAGACGGTGCCGGCGAGGACCAGCAGACGCCAGCCTGCCTCGGCCGCGACCCGCACACCCCAGGGCACGGCCTCGGCGGGGTCGGGGCGGGGGCCGGCCGGGGGTGCGGGCCGGCGGGCGTGCGGTACGGCGATCTCGGCGGCGGGGTCCGGGTCGACGGGCCGCGGCGGGGCCTTCGGGGAGTCGGAGGCGTCCGCGGCATCCGGGGCGTGCTCCCGCTCGACCTCCGCACGCCGCTCGTCCAGGCGCTCGCTCATCTCGGTGAGACCGGCACCGAGCTTGCCGAGCCACCCTGGCACTCGCGACATGATCCGTCCTCTTCCCCCGCGTCCCCGCGTGCTCGCCACCTCTCCTCCCCCTGGAGGCGTTCGGGTACGACCGTACAGGGCGAAAGCCCCTCCGCTAAGGACGGGGAGGGGCTGCGCGAGGTTGAGCGGGGCCGGGCGGGCCTAATACCAGTGGTTGGCCGCCCAGAACGACCAGGCCTGGCAGGGGCTGCCGTACCGGCTGTTCATGTAGTTGAGGCCCCACTTGATCTGGGTCGCCGGGTTGGTCCGCCAGTCGGCGCCGGCGGAGGCGTACTTACCGGCGGGCAGGGCCTGGAAGAGGCCGAACGCGCCGGAGGAGGCGTTGGTCGCCTGGTAGTTCCAGCTGGACTCGTGGTCCACGATGTTGCTGAAGCACTGGAACTGGTCGCCGGCCACCATCTGTCGCGCCATCGCCTGGATCTGCGCGACCGTGTAGCTGCTCTGGACCGGGAAGCTGGAAGAGTCGCGGGCGCTGTCGCGGCTGGCCGCGGCCTTCGCCTCGGCGCGCGCCTTGGCCTGCTGGGCCGCCGCCTTCTCCGCCGCCTCCTTCTTCGCGATGGCGGTCTCGGCGGCCGCCTTGCGGGCGGCCTCCTCGGCGTCCTTCTTGGCGCTCGCATCGGCGGCGATGGCCTGGGCGTCGGCCTGCTGCGTCAGTGACGCGGACTGGACCTGGGCCTGCTGACCCTGAGGTATGTCGGCGAGCAGCGTGGTGTCGGCTGCCGTCGCCTCGGCGTCGTTGTTGTTCTGCGCGACGCTGCCCGAGGCAACTCCGACGACGCTTCCGACGGCGGTGACCGCGGTGGCCGAGGCCACTGCGAATCCCCGGACCGAAATCCGGCTCACACGGTTTCCTTCCAGCATCGCCCGCTTCGGTGACCCTGGCGGACGCAATCGTGCCCCTTGGCACTGGCCTCCCAACTGCGGGGTCACGGGAGGCACGGGCCCGGTGGGCAACTCCCCCTTCAGGGAGCGCCGCGTGGTGCTCGGGCGGCATACGACGAACTCTATGGAGTTGGTGGTGCTTCTGTGGTGCTGTACCGCTGGGGGTACAGGTGTGTCGTATGCGGGGCCTGACAGGACTGAGACTCTGCCGTAACCGGACGCCGGGTGGCAATTCTGCGTTGAGTGTGAAAGCTCACATCCCGTTTGCCCCCGTGGATTTCCGGAAAGCTCCGCACACCAAGGCGCCGCCCGGCTAGGCTCATGGCCTTTGCCGGACGGCGCCAACTGCCGTACAGGCAGGGTCAGATGTGGCCGTCCTCCAGCATTTCGGTCACAAGCGCCGCAATCTGGGACCGCTCGGACCGGGTCAGGGTGACGTGCGCGAAAAGGGGATGCCCCTTCAGCTTCTCCACGACGGCGACCACACCGTCATAGCGGCCGACGCGCAGATTGTCCCTTTGCGCCACATCATGGGTCAGAACGACCCGTGAATTGGCGCCGATTCGGGACAGAACAGTCAGCAGGACATTCCGTTCCAGCGACTGCGCCTCGTCCACGATCACGAACGCGTCGTGCAGCGAGCGGCCGCGGATGTGGGTGAGCGGCAGCACCTCCAGCATCCCGCGCGCGGTGACCTCCTCGATGACCTCGCGGCTGGTGACCGCCGAGAGCGTGTCGAAGACAGCCTGTGCCCAGGGGCTCATCTTCTCCGCCTCGGTGCCCGGCAGATAGCCGAGCTCCTGCCCGCCGACCGCGTACAGCGGCCGGAAGACCATCACCTTCTGGTGCTGGCGGCGCTCCAGCACCGCCTCCAGACCCGCGCACAGCGCCAGCGCCGACTTGCCGGTGCCGGCCCGGCCGCCCATCGAGACGATCCCGACGTCCGGGTCGAGCAGCAGGTCGAGCGCGATGCGCTGCTCGGCGCTGCGGCCCTTGATACCGAAGGCCTCCCGGTCGCCGCGTACCAGACGGACGTTGCCCTCGGCGGTGACCCGGCCGAGTGCCTTGCCGCGCTCGGACTGGATGGTCAGGCCGGTGTGCACGGGGAACTCGGAGACCTCGGGGACGTACACGTGGCCTTCCTCGAAGAGGATGTCCACCTGTTCGCCGGAGAGCGTCAGTTCGGACATTCCGGTCCAGCCGGAGTTCTCCGTGATGGCGAGTTCGGCGCGGTACTCCTCGGCGAGCAGACCGACCGAGGACGCCTTGATCCGCAAGGGCAGGTCCTTCGACACGACGGTGACGTCGTACCCCTCGGCCTGCAGGTTGCGGGCCACCGCGAGGATGCGGGAGTCGTTGTCCCCCAGGCGGTAGCCGGTGGGCAGCACGCTGGGGTCCGAGTGGTTGAGCTCGACACGGACCGTGCCACCGAGGTCCCCGATCGGAATGGGGGCGTCGAGACGGCCGTGCCGGACCCGGTAGTCGTCGAGCAGGCGCAGGGCCTGGCGGGCGAAGTAACCGAGTTCCGGATGGTGCCGCTTGGCCTCCAGCTCCGTGACCACCACGATGGGGAGCACCACCTCGTGCTCGTCGAAGCGGGTCAGGGCGTTCGGGTCGGCCAGCAGGACGCTGGTGTCGAGAACATAGGTGCGCCGGTCGGGCTTGTGGCGCTTTGTGCTGGTCACCACGGAAGGACGTACCCCCTCGGATGAGGTCGGGGAGCGACGAGAACGAGCTGGACCGGTCGACGGCCGCCCTGCGCGGGCCGAGAACCGGCCCTCCGCCTCTTCGTCCGCGCTGTGACCGCACGATCGGGCTGGTGCAAAGGGCCTCCCGGGCGGACGGCCCCGAGCCGCCCGCTGAGATCCGACACCCGTGGTTCGGGTGTCGACCTGTTTGGCTTATGCCCTCGAACATGCACCGCCATGCAAAAGCGGCCATCGGCATGCCGGTGAACTCCTCGTTACATCTGCCCGAACCGGGGTATGCGCAACGCCCCGTCGGCCGCGCGGCCGACGGGGCGTTCGGCGTGGGTCAGCCGCCGTAACGGCGGTGACGTGCCGCGTAGTCGCGCAGGGCGCGCAGGAAGTCCACCTTGCGGAAGGCCGGCCAGAAGACCTCGCAGAAGTAGTACTCGGAGTGCGCGGTCTGCCACAGCATGAATCCGGACAGCCGCTGCTCACCGCTGGTGCGGATGACGAGGTCCGGGTCGGGCTGGTCGCCGGTGTAGAGGTGACGGCCGATCATGTCGGTGTCGACGGACTCGGCGAGGCCCTCCAGCGTCACACCCTTGTCGTGGGCGTCGAGCAGCATCGAGCGCACGGCGTCGGCGATCTCCTGCCGGCCGCCGTAGCCGATGGCCACGTTGACCACTATGCCGTCGACGTGGGCGGTGGCCTCCTGGGCCTCCTTCAGGATGTGCTGCAGCCCGGCCGGCAGCAAGTCCATCGTGCCGACGTGGTGGACGCGCCAGCGGCCGTCGGCGGCGAGCGTGCGGACGACGTCCTCGATGATGCCGAGCAGCGGGACGAGCTCCTCCTGCGGCCGGTCGAAGTTGTCCGTGGACAGCAGCCACAGGGTGACGACCTCGACGTCGGTCTCGGTGCACCAGCCGAGGAACTCCTCGATCTTGTCTGCACCGGCCCGGTGCCCGTGGACGGTGGTGGAACCGGACGCCTTCGCCCAGCGGCGGTTGCCGTCCATGATGACGCCGATGTGCTTGGGCACCTGAGCGTGGTCCAGGTGGCCCTCCACCCGGCGTGCGTAGAGCCTGACGAGCAGGCTGCGCAGGCTGTCGCGCAGGTTCACGTGGCCCTCCGGTGGGGTGGCGCGGGGGTGGGTAGGTGGCGGAGCCGTTGAGCCTACCCCCGCTGGGGGCTTGGTTCTGGTTCGGGGTTCGGGGGCTTGTGGTCTCGCCGTCGCGTGCGGGTCCGCCCCTCGATGGGACGCGCGCCGGGCGCCGCGGGGTTCCCGGGGCCCCCGGACGGCTCGTCGGCGGCGGACACGAAAAACGGGCCGGTCCGTGGGGGGGAGACGGACCGGCCCGAGGGGGGGTTTCCACCATAACCCTTCGTAAGGGATGGTGGGTGCATCGGCGCGAGACAACTACTCTCCGGAATCGCCCGGCAACGCCCCGGTGGGCGCGGAACGCCGGATTCAGGGGGGCCGCATGGCCGGTTCACAGCGGAATCCCAGGGAAAACCGGTTAGATGCGAAGCGTTTCGGAGGGATCCGGTCGCTTTACGCCATTTGGTGTCATGTCGCCGCGCTGTCCGGGAGTCCCCCCGACGGGCTACCCGGCGGGTGAACGGTGACTTGACGGTTCCGCTACGGCAGCGCGCGGGAATCGGCCGGTTCCACAGCACCGCGCAGCCCCCTCCACTGCGCGGTGCCACCCGCACAGCTTTGCTGGCGCGAATTACCTTGGTCTGAACTTACGTGACCGCTGGGGCGAATGTGAACCGGAGACGATAACGATGTGGAAACCTCGGGAAAACCGTGGGTGAACAGCGACTGTTTTCGGTCGATTTCCGTCACCTTCGCCCCGCGCCGCCCGGACTGGTCAGCGCGCCGGCTTCCGGACGTCGAAGAGATGCCGGGCGCTGTGCGCGACGAACGGCCCCTCCTTCTCGATCCGCTCGTGCAACGCGTGGAGTTGGGACTCGTACGCCTCCACCGTGAAGCCCGGGACCATCCACACCACCTTGCGCAGGAAGTGGACGACGGCGGCGATGTCGTGGAACTCCATCCTCAGCCGCTCCGCCCGCAGCCCGGCCACCTCAAGGCCCGCCGCTTCGGCGGCTGCCCGCTCCCGCTCGGGGTCCCGGGCGGAGCGCACCTCCCGGGGCAGCGGCCCGAGGAAGTACTCGACCAGCTCGAAGACGCTGGCCGGACCGACGTGCTGGGCGAAGTACGTGCCGCCGGGCCGCAGCACCCGGGCGATCTCGTCCCAGTACGGACGCACCGGATGCCTGCTGAGCACCAGGTCGAACGTCTCCTCGGCGAACGGCAGCGGCGCGTCGTCCGGGGCGGTGACCACCACCACGCCGCGCGGCCGCAGCAGCGCGCCGGCCTTGGCCGCGTTCGGCGGCCAGCCCTCCGTGGCGGCGGCCAGCACCGGCCGGGCCGGCTCGGCCCTGCCCAGCGCGAAGTCCAGCACCTCACCGCCGCCGGTCTGGATGTCGAGCACGGCCTCGGCCCCGGCCAGCAGCTCCCCCGCCGACACGGCGTACCCCCACGAGGGCCGTTCCTCGCTCGCCCGCCCCTCGAACCAGGAGAAGTCCCACCCCTCGGTCGGTACGGCGGCGCCCTCGGCCACGAGGTCTTCGAAGGAACGCGTCACGGACATGCCCCGATGATGGCAGGACGCTGTCCGCGCGGCCTGCTAATTTCCGCCGGCATGACGACCCCTGTGACGACTTACTCCGCCGGAGAGAAGCAGACCCTGCACGCGAGCCTGGACCGGCACCGGGACGCCGTGCTCTGGAAGCTGGACGGCCTCGACGACGAGCAGCTGCGCCGGCCGATGACCCCGTCCGGCACCAACCTGCTGGGCCTGGTGAAGCATCTGGCCTGCGTGGAGTACGGCTGGTTCGTGGAGACGTTCGGCGGCGAGGCAGAGCCGCTGTGGTTCGACCCGCACGACGACATGCGGGTCACCCCCGGGGAGACGACGGAGCGGATCGTCGCCTTCTACGGCCGCGCCCGCGCCACCGCCGACGCCCTGATCACCGAGCTGCCCCTGGACGCCCAGGGCAGCCCGGCCTGGCGCGACATCACCGTCAGCCTGCGCTGGACCCTGGTCCACATGGTCGAGGAGACCGCGCGGCACGCCGGCCACATGGACATCCTGCGGGAGCTGATCGACGGCGCCACCGGGGACCACCCGCCCGTCACCGGCACGGGCTGACCAGGAACGGAGCGGCCAGGGCGTACGCCGCAGCGGTGGACGCCCGCTGTGCGGCAGGCCGGGTTGCCGGCGCGCAGCGCTTCCCGGTCCGGCTCGAAGGGCGGGCGCCCGGACGTGGGAAGGAGCGTCATCAGGGCCCCTCGGGCTCGCCGAGGACGAGGAGGATGTGCTCGTCGTCCCCGTGCCGGACGGTGCCGGCCCGCTCGAAGCCGTGTCTCTCCAGCAGACGGACGGAGGCGGTGTTGCCGTGGAAGGGATCCGCGTACAGCGGCCGTACGCGGTCCAGCTCCAGGAAGAGGCCGAGCGCGCGGGTGCCGACGCCCCGGCCCCAGTACGGCCGTCCGAGCCAGTACCCGACGAACCGCCGCTCGCCCTCCGTCCAGGACACCACGTTCCCGGCGACCTCGCCGCCCACCGTGACCGTCCGCACCAGAACGTCGGGATCGCCCAGCACCCGCTCCCGCCAGTGCCGCAGGAAGGCGTCCCGCGGCCGGGGTGTGAATCTCGACCGACGGACGGCCTCCGGGTCGTGCTCTTGGCCGAGGAAGACGTACAGGTCGTCGTCCGCGACACCCCGCAGGGTCACTTCGCCGTGCTCACCGCGCTCTCCGGTCATGCGGGGCAGTGTGGCAGCCACCACTGACAACGCCTCACCACCTGCGGTTACGGCAACAGCGGGCGGACTTCCTCGGCGGCGAACCGCACGAAACCCTCCGGGTCGGGCTCGTCCCCGGTCGGCTGCAGCACGACGGTGTCGGCGCCGGCCTCGGCCAGCCGCCGCACGGCCGCCGCGACGGCGTCCGCGCCGCCCGCCACCCCCACGTCCGTGGCCGCCTCCAGCCCTTCGGCGACGAGTTCGGCCCGCAGCCGGGCGTCGGCGTTCGGCCCCGTGGCGGCGAGCAGATAGACGACGACCCGGTGATGTTCACCGCGCCCCGCCTCCTTCTGCCCCTCCTCGATGAGCTGCCGGGCCTGCCGCACCCCGTCCGGGGAGGTGGCGGCGGTGAGGACCGTACCGTCGGCCCCGGCGCCGGAGAGGCGGAGCGTACGGGGCCCGGTGGCGCCGGCGAACACGGGCACCGCTCCCTGCGGCGGCCAGTCGAGGGCGACGTCGTCCAGGGAGACGTACCGTCCCCGCACGGTGAGCCGTTCGCCGCGCAACAGGGCGCGCAGGGCGTCGAGGTGCTCGCCGAGGAGGGTGAGCGGGGAGGCGGCGCGGGCTCCGACCTGGCCCATCCAGTCCTGCACGCCGTGCCCGACGGCGAGGGCCGCGCGGCCGGGGAACATCCGGTCCAGGGACGCGGCCTCCATGGCGGTCAGGGCCACGTTCCTGAGGGGCACGGGCAGCAGTCCGACCCCGACGCGCACCCGCTCGGTCCACGCGAGCGCCGCGGCGGCGGTCGAGATGCCGCCCTCCCGGAAACAGTCCTCCCACAGCCACAGTTCCTCGAGCCCCACGTCGTCCGCGAGACGGGCGACCGCCCGCAGGCGCTCGGGCGGAAGCTGAGGGCGGAAGACGACACCGAGTCCAGTCATGAGCCTCTTCCTAGTGGGGAGGAAGCGGGGTGACAACTGGTTTTGCGCAGGGGGAGAGTTGGCGGCGAGGCGCGCCACCGAGGCGGGAGGGCACGAGGGCACATGGGCAGACGCTGGCGGGACGGAACCGGACGGCTGATCGTGCCGAGCGCGGAGGGCGGGCCCGATCCGGTGGTCCTTCCCCTGGAGATCGCGGCCTCCTACCGGGCCCGGACGAAGGGACTGCTGGGCCGGGACGCGGTCGACGGGGCGATGCTGCTGTCACCGGCGAGCGGGGTGCACACGTTCGGGATGCGGATCCCGATCGACGTCGCCTACCTGGACCGGCACCTGACCGTCCGTGCCGTCCGGACGATGGCCCCGGGCCGCCTGGGCCTGCCCCGGCCGCGGGCACGGCATGTGCTGGAGGCGGCGGCAGGGACGATGGCGGGGTGGGGTCTGCGGGCGGGGGTACGGGTGCGTATCGAGGTCGAGGGCGAGGGTGGCACGGGCGGCTCGGGCTGAGGACGTCGTCAATGGCGGGCCCCGGCATCGCGGCAGCGGTGCGAGGGAGAGGGCGCCGGGGTGCCGGGACGCCGTTCGGGAGGGCAGGCAGCGAGGCCGGGTCCCTCGTGGTCCCGCCGGACAGCGGGACGGGAGCGCCTGCCGGGATCCGGAAGGCCGGCGGTCCGGAGGTGCGACTCAAGTCCCCGTATCCCAGAGCATGTTCCGGCACCGCCACCGGAAGCCATGCTGAGGGCATGAGGATTCCCGACCGACGGATCGAACTGTTCACCGGCACCGGCGCCGAGCACCGGTTCAGCGGACCCGCGACCGGCGACGAGCGGAGCATGCTGGTGGCGATGCTGGACGCCCAGCGCGCCACCCTGAAGCTGAAGTGCTCCGGACTCGGGCCGGAGTTGGCCCAGCGGTCCGTGTCCCCGTCCTCGCTCTCCCTGCTCGGCCTCGTCCGGCACCTCGCCGACGTGGAACGCCGCTGGTTCCGGGCCGTGCTCGCCGGGCACGACGTCGAGCTGCGTTTCTCCTCCACGGACGTACCCGAGGGCGACTTCGACGGCGCCGACCCCGACCCCGGGGTCGTCGCGGCGTCCTGGGCGGCCTGGCACGCCGAAGTCGCCTTCGCGGACGCGTTCGTCGCCGAGGCTCCGCATCTCGGCGTCGAGGGCCACGACGCCTGGCGGGGCACGGTGTCCCTGCGCTGGGTGCTCCTCCACATGATCGAGGAGTACGCCCGTCACAACGGCCACGCCGACCTGATCCGCGAACGCATCGACGGCGCGGTCGGGGTGTGACGCCGACGGCGGTACGGGGCTCAGTCCTGGGTGCGGGGGAAGGACACCTCCACCCGCCGGTTCTTCCTGCGGCCCTCCTCGGTGGAGTTGTCGGCGATCGGGTACTGCTCGCCGTAGCCGCGGACCTCGAAGGTGATGTCCGGGTCGTTCAGGTCCTGGTCCAGGACTGCCTGTACGGCGTTGGCGCGTTGCCTGGACAGGATGTCGCCGTGGGCGGAGGAGCCCAGGTTGTCGGTGAAGCCGAAGACGCGGACCTGGGTCGCGTTCTGCTTCTTGATCTCCTCGGCGATGGCGGCGATCCGGCTCTTGGCCTCGTCACCGAGCTTGGCGCTGTCCTTGCCGAAGAGGACTTCGGCCTGGAGCGCGAAGGTGACGTCGGCGTTGGTGTCCTCCCGCCGCTCGTCCCCGCTCTGATCCTCGACGACCGACTTGATGTCCAGCACCTTGGGCGCGGCGAGGGTGGCGCCTTCGGGGAGCTTGAGGTCGGGGTCGGTGGGGTCGATCTTGACGGGGGCCGTGGCGGAGGGTTCGGTGACGGGCGGCTGACTGGGGTCGGTGTCGTCGGCGTGGGCGGGGGTGGCGGTGAGGAGCAGGGCGACGGCGGCGACGGTGAGGGTGAGGCGGGTGGGGGTCACTTGGGCCTCACCCGGAGATCTTGAGGGTGGCGGAGGAGAAGGTCGGCAGCTGGAGGGTCACCGTGGTGGTGTCCGTGGGCGGGGAGGGGAACTGCATGAAGACCGGCAGTGACTGACCTCCCTTGAGCGTGCCGAGGCCGGTTGTGGTGAGCGGGCGGCCCTCGGTGTCGCGCAGTACGTAGTAACGCTTCTTGCCCTTGGAGTCGACGAGCGTTGCTCCGCCCAGGGATGGGCCGTTCTTGGTGATCTCGGTTTCGTTGCCGCTGAGGGCGGAGGGGATGAGCAGATCCTTGGCGCCGTCGTTCTTCAAGGTGCCGTTCACCGTGACGAAGCCACCAGAGTCACGTTGCGCGGAGGTGACCTGGAGAAGCAGGCCATCCGTGCCCTTCAATTCGGCCAAGGGCTGATCTGACTGCCCCTGCTGGGCGCTGGGGTCGGAACCAGTCGTCTTGGAAGTGGACGCCGAACGGTCCGGCTTCTTGTCGTCGCCACCGCTTCCCCCGCAACCGGCCACACCGACGGCCAGACCAGCCGCAACGGTCAATGCGACCATCCCCCTGCGGGCCCTCGCAGTGAACCGAATGCTCATCGCTCCGCTTCTTTCGTCATTGATCGTTCGCTGTTGAGTCGGTCAGGTGGACATCGAAGAGGTCTTGAGGCTGCGGGAGCCCCGTCGTCTGATCCGGCTTCAGATGCCAGGTCTTGTCCCTGCAGGTGAGTTCGGGTAGCGAGGCACTGTCCGCACGCTGGTCAGGGGCATCGTAGTTACAGAGGGGTTTGATCTCGGCGATGGCGGAAGCCGTGGATTTGTAGTTTTCCGAGCCGGGCACGACAGATCGTCCGACCGACTTGTTGGTCTGCACGTCGGCCTTGTACTTCAGCAACGCGGGCGGAGAGCAGCCGCTCAGCACAGCGTCGTTCTGATCGGCAAGTTGGCGGGCACGCAGGCACGGATCGATGTCGAAGGCCGCCTTGCCGTCGAAGATGTCCCGCCACTTCGTAGGATCGGCAAGCACCTTGACCCACTGCGCCGTGAGTTGGTCACGCTCGCTCTGGGCCGCCGCGAGTGCTGCCGAGTCGGCGGCCGTCTGCGCTCCGCTGCGGTTCACGGCGGCCTGACCGACCACAAGGTACGCGAGAGCAAGAAAGAGCAGGCCTGCCACCACCGTGATGTAGATGGGGAAGGCCTGCCCTGCGTCGCGGTGGGAAGGAATCAGCCGCCGGTGACCTCGCTGATCTTGTTCCTGATCGCATCGAAGATCGTCTGACCGATGCTCGTCCCCGTGATCGCCAACACGATCGCCACGACCACCGCGATGATGCCCAGGTACTCCACCGCCGTCTGCCCCTTGTCGCTGCGAGCGACGCGGGCCTGCAGATACGCGACGGTGGTGTTGAACCAGTTGCTCATGGTGGTCCCCTCCGGGTTCGCCTCCGATCCCGGCACCGTACGACCCGGCACGCGCGCCGCCCCAGGGCCCCAGGGCCCAACCCCGGACCCATTCCCCTCGCCGGCCACTCCCCCTCGCACCCACCTCAGGCCACCCCCAGCCACTTCGCGGCCGCCTGTGACCTCGTGGCGGTGTGGAGCTTGGCGAAGATGCGGTTGATGTGGTTCTTGACCGTCTTCTCGGAGATGAAGCACGCGGCGGCGATCTGCTGGTTGGTCATGCCGGACGCGATGAGGTCCATGATCTCCGCCTCCCTCGTGCTCAGCCGGAAACGCGCACGGAACGACTGTCCCACAGGGGATTGCAATTGCGAAAGAGCTTGGTGGGCGGTTTCCCGTAAATTAAGCGGTCCTTGAGGTTCCGCGTGTGCAGGTGCATTTGCCCGTAGCGCCGTCAGCAACGCCTTCGCCGCACCGGGCGTGACATGCGGCCGCCCCTCCCGGACATCCCGCACCGCCCTCACCAACTGCTCCGTCGTGAACTCGCCGTAGACCAGATATCCCCCCGCCCCCAGCCGCAACGCCTCCCGCACGGTCTCCGTCTCGTGGCTGTAGGTCAGCATCATGACCGGCGCCAGTCGTACCAGGTGCGGCAACGCCGAGATTCCGTCGACTCCGGGCATGCGGACGTCGAGGAGAATGACGTCCGGACGGTGCCGCAGCGCCGCCTCGTACGCCTCGCGGCCGTCCGCCGCCTCCGCCACCACCGTGGTGTCCTCGCGGCCGGAGAGCAGGGCCGTCAGGCCGGCGCGGACCACGGGGTTGTCGTCGGCGACCAGCAGGCGCAAGGGGGAAGGGGCCCGCGAGGGCGCCTCGGGCCATGGGTCACGGTGCTGCATGGTGCCTCCTCTCACGCTTCCCCGGCTGCGGGGCCGGAACTGTTCAGGGACGACAGGGGGAGTTCCACGCGCACCTCCGTGCCCCGTTCGTGGCCGCCCCGGCCGACGCGGATCCGGGCACCCATCTGCGCGGCCCGCTCCACCATGCCGAGCATGCCGAAGTGGCCGCGGTCGCGGAGGCGTTCGAGCGTGGTGCCGGGCGGCAGGCCTCGGCCGTCGTCGTGGATCGACAGGCACAGCAGGTCGCCTTGGACGGCCGCGTGTACCTCCACCCGGGTCGCGGACGCGTGGCGGTAGGCGTTCTCCAGCGCTTCCGTGGTGATGGAGAGGAGATGGCGGGCCTGAGGGGCCGGCAGAGCGGGGAAGGCGCCCGGCTCGTTCGCGGGCTTCGGGCAGGAAAAGGTGACCGGAATGCCCGTGCGCGCCGAGAAGTCCTCCGCCAGGTCGGACAGTTCGTGCCATATCGGCGTCTCGTCCGGCGCGTTCGGCTCCCTGCGCAGGTCCGTCAGCAGTTCCCTCGACTCCGCCGCCGCCCTGCGTGCCGAGCGGGACACCAGTTCCGCCTGCTGTCTGATGCGGTCGGGGTCGGGCGCGGCGGTCGAGGCCGTCTCCGCCAGGCCGTCCGCCGCCAGGGCCACGCCGTACAGGGTCTTGGCCACGGAGTCGTGCATCTCGCGGGCCAGCCGGGCGCGTTCGGCGCTCACCGCCTCCGCCGCCGCGAGGCGCGCCTGGACCGTCGTCAGGGCGTGGGTGGCGGCGCCGAAGCGGAGCATCAGGTTGCGCAGGGTCGAGCCCATGGCACCGGCGATGACGCACAGGCCGGGGAGGAGGAGCGCCTCGGCCACCGGCGCGTGCCGGTCCGCCTTCAGGGTGGCGTGGATCAGCAGGAGGATCAGGGCCTGGAGGGAGGCGAAACAGGCCGCGCCGCGCCAGCTGTAGACCAGGCCGGCCAGGAGCGGGGTGCAGACGCTGACGTAGGCGAGGGTGGTGTCCGGGCCCGCCGAGATGAGGAGCAAGGAGGCGAAGAGGGTGTCGGCGGCGAGGAGGCTCGGGTGGCGCAGCAGGAGGGGGCCGAAGCGTTCCCAGTCGCGGAAGAGGACGTAGGACACCATGAAGGTGACGACGACGGCCGCGCCGACCAGCCGGGCGCCCAGGCCGGGGGCCGCGTGGAGGAGGGCGGCGGGGGCGGCCAGGGCGATCATGGCCAGGCGGAAGCCGAAGACCTGCCGGCACATGGCCTGCAGGGCACGGATCTGGATCTTCTCCGGGGGCGGTACGGCGGGACCGGCTCCGTCCGCCGTACCCGGCGAGACGACCGTCGTACCGGCCGCCGCACCCGCCGTCCCCTCCCCCCGGCGCACCCGCCCTACGAGCCGGCCGAGCGCCGCCCTCACGCGGGCCCCGGAGAACACACCTCCCGCGCCACCGCGCCCCGTCAGCCCCGCCACCGTCACCTCCGCCTCACTTCCCCGTGAGCGAGCCGAAGTCCACGCCGGAGCCGAGCAGCAGGCCCGCGCCGAGCAGCAGCATGGTGGCCGGGACCATGAACGTGGTGATCATCAGCGTGGCCTTGGGGACCGCGCGGGCGGCCTTGCGGCGGGCGTTCTGGGCGTCGGTGCGGCGCATGTCCCTGGCCAGGGAGACGAGGGTGTCCACGATCGGCGCGCCCAGTTCCTCGCCCTGCTGCAACGCCGTCACGAACATCGCCACCTGCTCGGAGTCGTTCCTGCGCCGAAGCTCGGCGAAGGCCTGGCGGCGGCTCATGCCGAGGTCCATCTGGCGCAGGGTGATGCGCAGTTCGTCGGCCCAGGGGCCCTCGTAGCGCGTGGCGACGCGGTCCAGGGCCTGGCGGAAGCCGAGCCCCGCGCTGACCACCACCGCCAGCACGTCCAGGAAGTCCGGCAGCGTGCGCTCGATGACGTCCTTGCGGACCCGGATCGCCGACCAGATGCCGACCTCCGTCCAGAACGCGCCGAAGAGCAGCAGCAGCACGGCCACGAACCACTGGCCGCGGAGGAGGAAGACCAGGAAGCCGACCGCGCCCAGCGCGCCGTAGACCGCCCGGCGGGCCGCGTAGCGGTCGATGGTCAGGCCGCCGGGGTTGCCGGCGAAGTCGATCTTGCGGCGGTACTTGGCGACCAGGCGCGGGCCCATCAGGCGCAGCACGGCGGGGGCGTAGCGCATGCCCATCCGGTCGATGACCGAGCCGACCGCGCCGGTGCGGGTGGCGCCGACCTCCAGGGCGAGGGCGAGGTCGCCGGGGAGCTTGGCGTCCGCGCGGTACATGCGGACGCCGGTGAAGGCGCCCCAGACGGCGAGGCCCGTCAGCAGTGCGAGCAGGAATGCCATCGTGGTCGTCGCCCCCTCACACGTCGATCCGGCTCAGACGCCGGATCAGGACGAAACCGACGGCGTACATCGCGAACGCGATGAGCACGCAGGCCTGGCCGACCGGGGAGCCGGTCATGCGGGCCAGCGCCCCGTCCTTGACCGCGTTCATGAGGAAGAGCGCGCCGACGCCGAGGACGGGGACGGCGTACGACGTCATGGTCACCTGGGAGAGCTGGGTGCGGATCTCACGCCGGGTCTCCTTGCGTTCCTCCAGTGTCTCGGTCAGGTTGCGCAGGGCGCTCACCACCTGGCCGCCCGCCCGGTTGGACAGCACCAAGGTGGTGACCAGGACGACCAGTTCACGGGAGTGGAGACGGTCGGCCAGCTCCCCCAGCGCGTCGTCCAGCGAGTGGCCGATCGCCAGCTGGTCGGCGACCTTGGCCAGTTCCTGACCCGCCGGGGCCTCCAGCTCCTCCGCCGCCATGCCGATCGCGGTGCGCAGGGCGAGGCCGGCCTGGGTGGCGTTGGCCAGGATGCGGGCCAGTTCGGGGAGTTGGTTGATGAACCGCTCGATGCGTTTCTGGCGCTGCCAGTTGAGGAACTGGACCGCCGCCCAGATGCCGAGCAGGCCGGCCAGCGGGCCGAAGAAGGGGGCCAGGGTGGCCTGGCCGATCAGCCACAGCGCGGCGACGGTGGCGAGCAGGTAGACGAAGAACTCGCCCGGCGTGACGTCCAGGCCCGTCGCCGCGAGGCGCAGTTCCAGCCAGCGGCCGAGGCGGGTGCGGCGCAGCCGCCGGTCGAGGTCGCGGAAGCGGCGCCTGCGGCCGGTCGCCGGCGCCTGGCCGGTGTGGGTGAGGCGGTCCACGAGGGTGGCCCGCTGGGCCCGGCCCGAGGCGTAGGCGTGCACGCCGGCCACCGCCAGGACGCAGGTCAGCAGCGTCACGCCGGTGGTGAGCTGGACGAGGGTGTGGAGTCGCATGGGTGGCCTACCTGGCTTCTCGGGTGGCGAGCTGGTCCGCGGAGCGGGCGACTCCGAAGGCCTGGGGGACGGGCTGGCTCGCCATGTAGAGGCGGTCGGCGGTACGGCGCGGCAGCGGGAAGTACCGGAAGGTGCCGTAGACGCGGCCGTCGGGGGTCATGGGCTGGGCGTCGAACCGGGCCACGGTCGCGAGCCGGTACGGCTCCCCGCCGTGGCTGTCGAGGAGCGCGATCTCGGTGATCCGGCGGGCGCCGTCGGCGAACCGGGTGAGCTGGACGAGGACGTCGACGGCGCTGTTGATCTGGTCGTGCAGGGCGACGAAGGGGACCTCCACGTCGGACATGGAGGCGAGGGTCTGGAGCCGGGTCAGCGCGTCCTCGGCGCTGTTCGCGTGCACGGTGGCGAGCGAACCGTCGTGGCCCGTGGACATCGCCTGGAGCATGTCGAGGGACTCGCCGCCGCGGACCTCACCGACCACGATCCGGTCCGGGCGCATGCGGAGGGAGTTGCGGACCAGGTCGCGGATGGTGACCTGGCCCTTGCCCTCCACGTTCGGCGGCCGCGACTCCAGGCGGACCACATGGGTCTGCTGGAGCTGGAGTTCGGCGGAGTCCTCGATGGTGATGATCCGCTCGTGGGAGGGGATCAGCCCGGAGAGCGCGTTGAGAAGGGTGGTCTTCCCGGTGCCCGTGGCGCCGGAGACGATGATGTTGAACTTCGCCTGCACCAGCCCTGCGAGCAGATACACCATGTGCTCGTCGAGCGAGCCGAAGGAGATCAGCTCCTGGAGCGTGAAGGAGCGCGGGAAGCGGCGGATGGTGAGGATGGGGCCGGTCAGCGACAGCGGCGGGATGATGACGTTGACGCGCTCGCCGGAGGGCAGGCGGGCGTCCACCATCGGGTTGGACTCGTCGACCCTGCGGTTCACCGTGGAGACGATCCGCTCGATGGTCTGCATCAGCTGGTCCGCGCTGACGAACCGCAACGGCAGCTGCTCCACGCGTCCGCCCCGCTCGACGAAGATCGCGTCGGGGCCGTTCACCATGATCTCGGTGATCGACGCGTCCTCCAGCAGCGGCTCCAGGATGCCGAGGCCCAGCGCCTCGTCCACCACCCGCCGGATCAGCTGCGAGCGCTCCACGGTCGACAGCACCGGGCCCTCGCGGCTGATGATGTGCCCGAGCACCCGCTCGAGGCGCGCCCGGCGTTCGGCCGCCGCCAGCGAACTCATCTCGGCGAGGTCGATCTCCTCCAGCAGCTTGGCCCGGTAGGAGGCGACCAGGTGCCCGTCCTCGCCCCGGCTGCCGTGCTCCTCCGGAGTGCTGATGCGTGCCCGCAGACTCATGGCTCCTCGCTGTGGTCGAGCGGCATGGTGGCGGACTTGGTGGCATTGCCGAAGTCCCACACGATCTTGGGGATGTGGACGGTGGCGGTGACGGTCACGACGTCGCCTCCCTCGGCTGCGGAACAGTTCACCGTCATCCCGCCGCTCACCGCGTCCGCGCAGGCCTGGCCGTACGACTGCTGCAGGGACGCGGCACGCGCCCCCGCCCTGGCCGCCGTACTGGCCTGCTCGGCGGCATAGGCGACGGCACCGATCTGGATGCCGGCCAGCCCGACGATCAGAAGGATCGGCAGGAACCCGAGGTACTCGATGGCGACTTGGCCCGCGTCCCGCCGTCCGCGTCGGTACGGCATCTCAGCGCTTCACCTCCTCGACGGCGCCGGCGTGGCCGGTCACGTGGGCCGGGAAGTCGATCAGGCCGGGGAAGAGGACGGGAACCCTGAGCCTCACGTCCGCGGTCACATAGCCGGTCTGGTCGCACCCGCTCACCTCGGCACCCCCTCGCCACGCCCCCGGCAGATCCTTCAGCGCCGCCTGCCGGCACACCCCGGACCGCTCCCCCCGCGGCGCCGCCGTCCCCGCCCGCACCCCCTCGTCCGCAGCATTCCCGGCGAGCGTGAAGGCGTACCCCACGAGCACGGCCTGCCACACCAGCACCAGAGTCAGGACGATCAGCGGCGTCATGCCGAGGAACTCGATGCTGACCTGCCCCCGGTCTCCACCCGGCCTTCTCATGGAGCGCTCACTCCTTCCGCCGCCGGAATCCGCCCGGGCCGCGCCCGCTCCCGCGGTGCGTCCCCTCGGGCGCCTTCACCAGCCCCAGCTCTCCCGCGAGCGCCCACAGCGCCTGCTTCACGGTGCTCTTGTTGTCGAGCTCATGGACTCGCCCGGCGTCCACGACGGCCTGAAGTTCCTTGAAATTGGCGGGAACGGCGGTACGCGCGAGTGCCGTGCCGGTGATGCGCTGCACGAGGGCGGGCTGGATCTCCGTGGTGCGCGTGTGCCGGTTGACGACCACCGTCGTCTCCTCGGCCTTGCGGATCTGCAGCCGGTCCCACATCCGTACCGTCCGCTTGGCGCCGCGTACGGCGACGACGTCCGGAGTGGTGACGAGGAGCGCGATGTCGGCCATCTCGACCACGGCGGCGCCCGCACCGCTCAGCTGGGCACCGCAGTCGACGACGACCACCTCGTAGCGGGAGCGCAGCGCGCCGACGATCTGGCGGGCGGCACGGTCGGTCACCTCCTCGCCGCGTTCGCCCTCCGCGGGGGCGAGGAGCAGGGCGAGGCCGGTGTCGTGGCGGAAGACGGCGTCGGCGAGGACACGGGGCGAGATGTCGGAGATGGCGGCGAGGTCGACGACGGACCGCCGGAACTGGATGTCCAGGTAGGAGGCGATGTCGCCGGTCTGCAGGTCGAGGTCGACCAGGGCGGCGGGGCGGCCGGAGGCCTGCGCGGCGAGGGCGAGCTGAACGGCCGCCAGTGTCGTGCCCACGCCCCCCTTGGCGCCGCTGACCGTGACGACCGTACCGCCGGCTCCGCCGAACACGTCCGCGCCATGGCCGAGATGCCGCCGCACCCCCGTCGACCACTGGGCGACCGCCTGGACGCGGCTGGCGAGTTCCTCGTACGACAGCGGGAGCGCGACCAGGCCGCGGGCGCCGGAGTCCATGGCGGCGGAGAACAGGCCCGGGCTCGCGTCGGTGGTGACGAGGATGACGCCGACCGCGGGGAAGCGCAGGGCGACCTCGCGGATCAGCTCCAGGGCGGGCACGGGACCGATCCGCTCATGGACGACGACCACTTCCGGCAGTTCGTCCACGGACTCCGCGGCCAGGCGCGCGAGGGTGTCGACCAGCTGGGTGGAGTCGCCGACGGGCGGCTGTGGCTCGGCGTCGGGGAGCTGGCTGAGCAGGGTGACGAGGGAGCGGACCGCGTCGGGGTCCGCGCCGGCCGGGAGGATCCTGGTGGGCATGCGGGCCGCCTCTCACTTGTCCGTCGCGAGTTCGTAGGTGCGGTCCTTGTCCGGGACGCTGGTCTCACTGCCGGGTGCGACCAGCGCGAGCCGGACGCGCTGGGCGAAGGACTCGGCGTAGGTGATGCGCTGGGCGTCGAGGGTGGACAGCGCGAAGGTGATGGGGACGGCCTCGCCGGGCTGCTGCTGACTCTTGCTCTGGTCCGGGTCGAGGGCGGTGATCTGGCCGACGTCGAGGACCCGGGCGTCGGTGACGATGATCTTCGACTGGTCCGGGTCGCCCTCCTTCTTTCCGGCGAAGGTGGCGTACACGTTGACGTGCGATCCCGGGGTGATCTTCCCCGCCACACCGGTCGCCGCGTCGATCATGATGGCGACCTCCTGCTGTCCGGGCTGCAGGGCGGGCTGGTCGACGATCATGTCGGTCTGGAGCAGGGAGCCGGCGCGCAGGGTGGTCACCGCGATCTTGCCCTGGATCTGCCGGAGGTCGGTGACGGCGTTGCCGGACAGCCACCGCTTGGGCATCTTGACCTGTTCGAACTGGCTGCCGCTCAGCGCGGTGTACGGCTTCACGTCGGACCGGACCTGGTAGGCGGTGACCTCGGGGCCGACCTTGGAATCGACGTCGTGGACGACGGAGAGCACGCCGGCGAACGCGCCGAGAGCGCACAGGACCGAGAGGATCAGGAGTATCACGCCGCGGCGCTGACGGGAGTTCATGAACCGTGCAACCTCATTGGGGGAATCGGTCGAGCGGGATGCGGACGGGTGGGGCCGGTCAGGCGGGCGTGCGCTGTTCCAGGGCGCGGGGCGCGGCGGGTTCGGGGGCGGGCGGGGCGGCGGAGCAGAAGACGCAGCGGTCGCCGATGACGTCGAGTCCGCACCAGTGGCAGCTGGACTGCCGCACCGAGGTGACGAGTTGATACAGAACGGACAGGTCGGCGAGATAGCTGCAGAACTCGGTCGTCCGGCCGGTTCCCCACCACTCCGCGGACTCGGCGGGCAGCGGGACCTCGCGCAGCCCGTGCACGCTCCACTGCCCCGCGAGCCCGGCGACCCACTCCCCCTGGGCCTGCTGTCCTTTCGCGACGAGCATCCAGGTGTTGAACTCGGGCCCCTTGAGGGTGACGCCCGGCCCCGTGCGCACGAGCTGCGGCTCGGGGTGCGCGAGCACGGCGAACTGGCTGCCGGGCACCCAGGACTTGGCGTGCGCCTTCAGCGAGACCGGCACCCGGTCCAGCCTGGCGACGGAGCCGAGCACGGCCCCGGCGTGGATGTAGTGGGTGAGCAGCCGCCCGGCGGAGGCGAGCACGCCGGGGCTCAGATCGCAGGAGGCGAGCTGGCGCAGCTGCCGGGCGAGCACGGCGATGCCCAGCGGGGGCAGCTCGGGCGGCCGGAAGAGGGCGATGCGGTCGCTCTCCAGCAGGGAGCGCAGGGTGTGGAGCCGGCGCACGACGGGCTCGGGCGTGGCGGTCGAGCAGACGACGATCACGTATCCGTACTGGTCGGTGAGCGCGTGCAGTTCGGTGAGCGCGTGCTCCAGCGGCCGCTGGTCGAGGCCGCTCAGCACGACGGCCGGTACGGTCCGTTCGTCCTGTGCCGGCAGTGCCATGTCGGCACTGGTCACGGCAATGGCAGTTGGCACGCGCAGCTCCCCGCTCTTCACACCCGCCGGCCCACGAAGGTCACTCCCGTGCGCCAGGACGACTTCACTGCGTGACTACGTGAGCACTGTATCCATGGCCGAATGACCGGAGAACAGCGTTTGTGAAGCTCGCGTGGAACTCGCCCGGCACAAGTCCCGCCAAATCCGGACAGGTTGAGCCGTGAACCGGAAACACATTTGGTCTGGACCTCTTGACACCCGGATTGGTCTGGACCAACTTGTAGGCCGACGGTGGCCACCGCTTCTCCCCCTCCCCGCCAAGGCTCCCTCTCCGAACTCCACTTCCCCACCGGAGGCCCCAGTGGACCATGCACCAGGCATACCCAGACCGCGCGGACGGCGAATCACCCTGTGGTCCGCGGCCACGGCCCTGGCCCTCTCCGTCGCGGGCCTCACCGCCGCCGCCGGCCCCGCCTCCGCGGCGGACGTCAACAACGTCAAGAACGCGGGCTTCGAGTCGGGCCTCGCCAACTGGACGTGCACGGCGGGCAGCGGCACGACCGTCTCCTCCCCGGTGCACGGCGGAACCGCGGCCCTGAAGGCGACCCCGGCCGGCCAGGACAACGCCCAGTGCACCCAGACGGTCGCGGTCAAGCCCAACTCGACGTACACGCTCAGCGCGTGGGTCCAGGGCGGCTACTCCTACCTGGGCGTGACGGGCACGGGCACGACGGACGTCTCGACGTGGACCCCCGACACCTCGTCCTGGAAGCAGCTGTCGACCACCTTCACCACCGGCGCGTCGACGACGTCCGTCACGGTCTACACGCACGGCTGGTACGGCCAGGCGGCCTACTACGCCGACGACGTCTCGGTCTACGGCCCCGACGGCGGCGGAGGCGGCGACCCGGCCCCCACGGTCCCGGCCACGCCGTCCGGCCTGGCCGTCTCCGGCACGACGTCCTCGTCCGTCTCCCTGTCCTGGTCGACCGTGTCGGGCGCGACGGGCTACAACGTGTACGAGAACGGCACGAAGGTGACCTCCGTGGCGGGCACGTCGGCGACCGTGACGGGGCTGTCGGCGTCCACGTCGTACACCTTCCAGGTGACGGCGACGAACGCGGCGGGCGAGTCGGCGAAGTCGGCGTCGGTGACGGGCACGACGGCATCCGGCGGCAGCAGTGGCGGCGGCGGTGGCTCCCTGCCCAAGCACGCGGTGACCGGCTACTGGCAGAACTTCAACAACGGCGCGACGGTCCAGAAGCTGTCCGACGTCCCGTCGTCGTACGACATCATCGCGGTGGCCTTCGCCGACGCCACCTCGACGCCGGGAGCGGTGACCTTCAACCTGGACTCCTCCGGCCTCGGCGGCTACACGGTGGACCAGTTCAAGGCGGACATCAAGGCGAAGCAGGCGGCCGGGAAGAAGGTCGTCATCTCGATCGGCGGCCAGAACGGCACGGTGTCGATCAGCGACTCGGCCTCGGCGACGAACTTCGCCAACTCGGTCTACTCGCTGATGCAGACGTACGGCTTCGACGGCGTCGACATCGACCTGGAGAACGGCCTCAACGCCACGTACATGACGCAGGCGCTGCGGTCCCTCTCGGCCAAGGCGGGCTCGTCCCTGATCATCACGATGGCCCCGCAGACGATCGACATGCAGTCGACGTCCAACTCCTACTTCCAGACCGCGTTGAACGTGAAGGACATCCTCACGGTCGTCAACATGCAGTACTACAACAGCGGTTCCATGCTGGGCTGCGACGGCAAGGTCTACAGCCAGGGCTCGGTCGACTTCCTCACCGCCCTCGCCTGCATCCAGCTCCAGGGCGGCCTCGCCCCGTCCCAGGTCGGACTCGGTCTCCCGGCCTCCACGAGCGCGGCGGGCAGCGGTTACGTGTCCCCCACGGTGGTCGACAACGCCCTGGACTGCCTGACGGCCGGCACCAACTGCGGCTCCTTCAAGCCCTCCAGGACCTACCCGGACCTGCGGGGTGCGATGACCTGGTCGACGAACTGGGACGCGTCGGCGGGGAACGCGTGGTCCAACGCGGTGGGGGCGCATGTGCACGCGCTGCCGTGACCTGACACCCACCTGATGAGGTGACGACGCCCGGGCCTGCGCCGGCCCGGGCGTCGTCGTCGTGCGACTCCGACACATGACCGAATACGGGGGCGGAACCGGCTCGACTGAGCGAATTCCGAGGTCGAAGCTGCATGACTACGTGGACGCAACCGACGCGGACCAGGGGGAGACGACCGGGCCGGACGAAGCCGAGGGCACCTCTTTGCCCGAGCATGCGGCACCCTTGACCGACGCCTCGGACGCCGCCGCACGCAGGCGCCGCGCGTGCGCCGTGCTGCTGGGCGAGTTCCGTCGTACGCCGGTGCTGGTGCCGACGGACGCGGACGACGACGCGCCGCTGGCGGCCGACTACGGCGGCATCCGCTGGATCTACGCCTTCTCGAACGAGTCGGCGCCGGCTCGTTTCGCGCCGGCGCGGGGTGAGGGCGAGCGCGAGTGGCCGTACCAGCGGTGGCTGGGTGCGCGGTTGCTGGACGCGGGGGTACCCGCTGTGGGGGCCGTGCGGGGTGGCCCTGGAGGTGGGCAGCGAGGGTGAGGGGGTGCTGTTCCGAGGCGGACGTCGAGAAGATGAGCTGGGGCCACTGGGCGCACAGCACCGCCGACGCCTGCCGCCCCGCCTACAGCGAGAAGTCCTTCGGCAAGGCCCTGCAGAGCAGTGAGCAGAGCCTGAAGAACGCGGGGCACGAGGTGATGACCGCCCCGATAGGGCCGCTGGCGCCCCTGGGCGTGGGTCCGAGCGCTAAGGCGTTCGAGGTTCACAGCCGCTGGCTTGAGCACACATCAACAGACTGATCCTTCGCACTGCCCGCACGTCATGGGCGCGAGAAGCGGTTCTCTCGGCCATAGCAGAGATGCACAGGCCCGGGACGGTCTGGAGAGGGCGCGGCTCGCTTGGCCCAGACCTCCAACTGGTCCAGGTCCGTGCAAGCCTGGATCCGCTCACGGACGGAATCGGGCACGGGCAACTTCCGCCACTCGCGGCCTTCCTCGCGTACCTGTTCGGCCAGCGGGTGTCGCCAGAAGTACTGGATCGCCGTCATCAAATCCCTTCACATCCGCTTCGCCTGGGGGTCGGCCAGGCAGGAGTCGACGAACGGCACGAACACTGCGGCACTGTCGGGGTCGATGGTCCGCAGGGCGGCGGCCAGGGATTCCAGTACTCCCTTCGAACTGGACTCGTTCGCCGGCGCCGACAGCGCCATGGTGTACGCGGGCAAGGAGCGGTGAGGCGCACCATGACCACCCCCTCCATATGGCGGAAGTCGTCCCACTCAGGCGGCGGCGAGGGCAACGCCTGCGTGGAAGCAGCCAACCGTCACACCCACACAGCCGTCCGCGACTCGAAGACCCCGGCCAGAGCCACCCTCGCCTTCCCGGCGACCGCCTTCGCCCCCTTCATCGAAGCCCTGAAGAGCTCCGGTAGGTTGTGAACGACAACCTATGCGGACTTCTCCCCTGTGGACTCCGACCCTGCGGCCTCGTGACCGTTGGCCTCGTCCTCGCCGGGCTCGGCTCCGGCGCGCTCGTCCTCGAAGTACGCGTCCAGCACCGCGTCCAGCTGCTCGTCCCACTCCTGGAAGCGGGCCCTGGCCGCCGCCTCGATCTCGATCGGGTACCAGCGGCGGTCCGGGGTGTGCACGGTGATCGTGTAGCGCTTGCCGAAGCGGGGGGTCTCCGTCTCGACCGCGGCGATCTCGTCCCAGCGGAACTCGCAGGACTCCTCGTCCAGGCGGAGGCGGACGCCCTTGCGGTCGGCCACGATCTTCGCGCGGCGGTCGGCGGCCTCGAAGACCGGGCCCCCGGCCTCTTCTTCCTCGGCCTCCGCGGATTCCGGGACGGCGTCCGCCGGCTCCGGCGCCGTCGACGACTGCGCCGCCTCCGGTTCCGCGTCCGCCGGCTCGTCCGGCTTCGCCGGCGCCGGGACCGCGATGCCGGGGATGAACGCCGGGTCGAAACCGGCGCCCGTCACGGGCTCGGCCTTCAACGGCTCGGCCTCGGACGGCTTGCTGCTCGCTCCTATGCGCTGCTCCACGGCGGCAGTATGGACGACTTCCCTGTGCCGGAACCAGTCAGCCCGCTCATCCCCTGTTTCACTCAGGTCACGTTCACACGAACACGCTCACCGCCGCCGCCACCGCGAACCCGGCGACCGACAGCACCGATTCCAGGACCGTCCACGTCTTCAGCGTGTCCCGTTCGCTGATGCCGAAGTACTTGGCGACCATCCAGAAGCCGCCGTCGTTGACGTGCGAGGCGAAGATGGAGCCGGCCGAGATGGCCATGATGACCAGGGCCACGAAGGCCTGGGAGTGGTGGCCCTCGGTCAGCAGCGGGGCCACGATGCCCGCCGTCGTCACGATCGCCACCGTCGCGGAGCCCTGGGCCACCCGCAGCACCAGAGAGATCAGGTACGACAGGACGATCACCGGCAGTCCCACGCCGTGGAAGGTGTCCGACAGGGCCTGGGCCACGCCGCTCGCCTTCAGTACGGCGCCGAAGACCCCGCCCGCGCCGACCACCAGCAGGATGTTGCCGACGGGCTTGAGCGAGGAAGTCGACACCGCCTCCAGGGACTTGCGGGACCAGCCGCGGCGGATGCCGAGCAGGTAGTAGGCCAGCAGCAGGGCGAGGGTGAGGGCGACGAACGGGCTGCCGAAGAACTCCAGGACCGAGCGGGCCGGGGACGGGTCGAGGGCGATCGAGGAGAAGGTGGCCGCGAGGATGAGGACCAGCGGTGTGCCGATGATGGCCAGGACCGTGACGAGCGGGACCGGGCGCTCCTGGGGCTCCACTCCCTGGGCGCGCTGTTCGGCCACGACCGCCCGCTTCGCCTCCTCCGCCGCCTCGACCATGTCCTGCGGTACGGCGACGAAGATCCGCTTCCCGATCCAGGCGGAGAACGCCCAGGCGGCCAGTACGGCCGGGATGCCACAGACGACGCCCATCAGGATGACCCAGCCGAGCTGGACGTGCAGCAGGCCCGCGGCGGCCACGGGGCCGGGGTGCGGAGGCAGGAAGGCGTGGGTCATGGACAGGCCGGCCAGGAGCGGGAGGCAGTACAGGAGGATCGACTTGCCGCCGCGCTTCGCCGCCGCGTAGACGAGCGGGGCCAGGACGAAGATGCCGACGTCGAAGAAGACCGGGATGCCGAAGATCAGACCGGTCAGGCCCATCGCGAGGGGCGCGCGCTCCTGGCCGAACAGGCCCAGCAGGCGGGCCGCCAGTACCTCCGCACCGCCGCTGACCTCCAGGATCGCGCCGAGCATCGTGCCGAGGCCGATGATGATGGCGACGTGGCCGAGGATGCCGCCCATGCCGGACTCGATGGTGGAGACGGCGTCGGAGCGCTGGACGGTGCCGAAGAGTTCGGTGACGGAGAGACCGGCCAGCAGGCCGACGGCTATGGAGACGGCGAGGAGGGCCACGAAGGGCTGCAGCCGGACCCTGATGATCAGGAAGAGCAGCAGGGCGATGCCGAGGGCGGCGACCGTGAGGAGGCCGGGGGTGCCGTCGAGGAGGAGGAGCAGGCCGCCGGTGTGGGGTGGGGTGGCCGGCGCGGTCGCGGCCAGGGAGGGGGTGGGCATACGGGGGTCCTCTGGGTAAGTACATGGTGCTTTCGGGCAGGGGGGATCGCGGCACGGCGGCCCGGGAGTGGGAGCCGCCGCGCCGTGGGGGCGGTGCGGGAGGTGAGGGGACGTCAGCTCAGGACGGCGAGCGCGTCGATCTCGATGAGGAGGCCGGCCGGGAGACCGACGTAGACCGTGGTCCGGGCGGCGGGCGGCTGGGTGAGGCCCTGCTCCTCGAAGTAGGCGTTGTAGATCTCGTTCATCTCGGCGAAGTGGTCCACGTCCGTCAGATAGACGCGGATCATCATCACGTCGTCCCAGCTCGCGCCGCCCTCTTCGAGGATCGCCCTGACGTTGGCGAGAGTCTGCAGGGTCTGCTCGCGCAGGGTGGGACCGGCCGGCGTGGGCGGTTTGCCCTCCTCGGCGGGCAGGAAGCCGACCTGGCCGGCGACCTGGAGGATGTTGCCCTTCTTCACGCCGTGCGAGAACTTCGCCGGCGGGGTGGTGTGGGTCCTGGGGGTGAGGGCGATCTTCTCGGTCATAGGGGTCCTTGTCGGTCAGGGTCGGTCGTGCGGGTCCCTCGTGGGGTCCGTCACGGGCGTTCTTCCGGAGTACTCGCCGCTGATCGCGTCCGCGGTACGGCGGACCTGCGGGAGCAGGGTGAGGAGTTCCTCGGCGGTGACGACCACGTTCGGGGCGGACACCGACATCGCGGCGACCACGCGGCCGTCGGCGCCGCGGACGGGGGCGGCGACGCAGTTGATGGACTCCTCGTGGCCACCGAGGTCGGTGGCCCAGCCCTGTTCGCGTACCGTGGCGAGTTCCTTGAGGAAGGCCTCGGCGCCGGCGGTCGAACGGGCCGTGTACAGGGGGTAGTCGAGCTTGTCCGCGAGGGCGCGGCGCTCGGGTTCGGGCAGGTCGGCGAGGAGGAGTTTGGCGACGGCGGCGACCGTGATGGCGACCGGCTTGCCGATCCGCGAGTACATGCGGACCGGGTAGCGGCTGTCCACCTTGTCGATGTAGAGGACCTCGCCCTCCTCGTACACGGCGAGGTGCACGGTGTGGCCGCAGGCCTCGTTGAGCCGTACCAGGTGGGGGTGGGCGATCTCGCGGATGTCGAGATTCTCCATCGCCTCCTGGGCGAGGGCGAAGAGGCGGGCGCCGAGGCGGTAGCGCTGGTCGGACTGGCGGTAGACCAGGCCGTGCTCGTGCAGGGTGCGCAGGAGCCGGAGCGCGGTGGACTTGTGCACGCCCAGCCGGTCGGCGACCTGGCCGAGGTCGGCGGGGCCCTCGGCCAGCAGCGGCAGGATGCTCAGGGCGCGGTCGACGGTCTGACTCATGGGGGGTTCGCCTCCTCGGTGGCCCGCTCGGCCTGCGTCCAGCCGGGGGCGAGTCGAAGTCTCCCCCATGCGGTGTCGTCCAGGGCGGTCAGGCGGTCGGCGTGGTCCCGGGTGGGAGGCGTGGCCAGGTCGCCGGGGGTGGTGAGGGCCGCGGCGGCGAAGAGGTGGCCGAGCCGGAGGCGGTCCCGCAGGGGCAGCCGGCGGAGGGTGCCGGAGAGGAAGCCGGCGGCGAAGGCGTCACCGGCGCCGGTGGTGGCCACGACCTCCACATGGAGGGCGGGTTGCGACACGGCACGACCGTTCCGGAACGCCGTTGCCCCCTTCTCGCCCTGTTTCACCACCAGTACCGCCGGCTCCGGAAGGGCCGCCCGGACGGCCGCCGGGCCGCCCGTGACGCCCCAGGCCTGCGCCGCCTCGTCCTCGCCCACGAAGACCAGGTCCGCCCGGCGGGCCAGGTCCAGCAGCACGAGTGGTCCTCCGGGGGTGTGCCACAGGGCCGGGCGGTGGTTGACGTCGAAGGAGAGGAGAGGGCGTCCCGGACGCGGTGCGGTCAGGGTGCCGGTCAGGGCGCGGCAGTCGTCGGACAGGGCCGCCGTGATGCCGGTCAGGTGCAGGACGCGGGCAGCCCGTACCGCCGCCGGGTCCACGTTCCGCACGGACATGGCGGAGGCCGCCGAACCCGCCCGGTAGTACGCCACCTCGTGGGCGCCCGTGCCCCGCTCGCCGGCGGTGCGGAAGTAGACGCCGGTCGGGCGGGCCGGGTCCCGGGACACGGACGAGACGTCGACGCCGTATCCCGCGATCCGCTCGATCAGATGCTGCCCGAACCCGTCCGCCCCCACCCGGCTCACCCACCGCGCGCTGTGTCCGGCGGCGGCCAGCACGCAGGCCACGTTGGACTCGGCGCCGCCGATCGCGCGGTCGAAGGAGGGCACGTCCGCGAGGCGGCCCGGCCGGCTGGGCAGGAAGGTGACCATGGACTCGCCGAGCGCGACCACGTCCACGACGTCCATGGCCGCACCCTTCACGGCGTAAGCAGCGTCGTTGATGATGACTCCTGTCCGATGTCCGGGTCACGGCTCCGTTGACCCGATGTCGGCGAGATGCTAGACACCATTCAGCAACCCGTGCAATACCCGTTGCAGAGGATGCAACGGCGAGAGAGGGGCTCCATGAGCAGCGAAGCGCTCGCCCGGCTGGCCGAGGAACGCGTCGACCACCGCTTCAAGGGCCTCCCGCCGAACGCCGACGGCCTCACCGTGGGCGAGCTGGCCGCCCAGCGCCGCAACCTCTTCGCCGCGTCCGACGGCTTCACCTCGCCCGTCCTCGCGCTGTCCGCCGAGCGCCTGGAGCACAACCTGGCGCTCATGGAGACGTACACCGCCCGGCACGGGCTTGCCTTCGCCCCGCACGGCAAGACCTCCATGGCACCGCAGCTCTTCCACCGACAGATCGGGCACGGCGCGTGGGGCATCACTCTGGCGGTGCCCCACCAGGCGCGTGTCGCCCGGGCGTTCGGGATCCAGCGGATCTTCCTCGCCAACGAGGTCGTGGACGCCTCCGCGCTGCGGTGGATCGCCGGGGAGCTCGCCGCCGATCCCGGGTTCCGGTTCGTCTGCTACGTCGACTCCGTGCCCGGTGTCGAGCTGATGGACGCCGCGCTCAGGGGCTCCGCCCGGCCCGTGGACGTCGTGGTCGAGCTCGGTGCGGGCGACGGGGCCCGTACCGGCGTGCGGACGGAGGCGGACGCCCGGGCCGTCGCCGATGCCGTGGCGCGCACCGGGACGCTGCGGCTCGTCGGCGTCGCGGGGTACGAGGGCGAGGTGCCGCAGGCCGATCCGGAGCGGGTGCGGTCGTATCTGCGGCGGCTGGTGGCGCTCGCCGCCGGGCTCGACAGGGCCGGTCGCCTGAAGGACGCGGAGGAGATCGTGGTGAGCGCGGGCGGCAGCGCCTGGTTCGACGCGGTGGCCGACGTGTTCGCGGAGATTCCCGAGCTCTCCGCGCCCGTGCTGAAGCTGCTGCGCTCGGGGGCGTACGTCTCGCACGACGACGGGCACTACCGCAGGCTGACCCCCTTCACCCGGGTTCCGCGGGAAGGCGCGCTGGAGCCCGCCTTCCGGCTGTGGGCGCAGGTGGTCTCGCGGCCCACGCCCGAGCAGGCCTTCGCCAACGCGGGCAAGCGCGACGCGGCCTACGACCTGGACCTGCCCACCGCCCAGGTGGTACGCCGCAGCGGTGTGGAGCGTCCGGCCGACGGCATCACCGTGACCGGGCTGTCCGACCAGCACGCCTGGCTGCGCACCGACGCCGGCGCGGACCTGGAGGTCGGTGACTGGATCGGCCTCGGTCTGTCCCACCCGTGCACGTCGTTCGACAAGTGGCAGCTGATCCCGGTGGCCGAGGCCGACGGGACGGTCGTCGACTACGTCCGTACGTTCTTCTAGGGGCCGGTGAAAGGGAGGCGGGACATGGAGGACCTGGTCATCCGGGACGCCGATGTCGTGGACGGCAGCGGCGAGCCGTCGTACCGGGCCGATGTGGTGATCGGCGACGGCCGGATCGTCTCGATCGTCAAGGAGGCCGCCGCGGCCGGCTGCCAGCGCCCGCGCGCCGTGCGGGAGCTGGACGCCGAGGGCCTGGTCCTCTCCCCCGGCTTCATCGACATGCACGCCCACTCCGACCTCGCCCTGCTGCGCGACCCCGACCACAGTGCGAAGGCGGCCCAGGGGGTCACCCTCGAGGTCCTCGGCCAGGACGGGCTGTCGTACGCGCCGGTGGACGACCGCACGCTGGAGGAGGTGCGGCGGGTGATCGCCGGATGGAACGGGTACGGCGACGACGTCGACTTCGACTGGCGGTCGGTCGGCGGCTATCTCGACCGGCTGGACCGGGGCATCGCCGTCAACGCGGCCTATCTGATCCCGCAGGGCACGGTCCGCGCGCTCGTCGTCGGCTGGGAGGACCGGGAGGCGACGCCCCGGGAGCTGGACCGGATGCGGCAGTTGGTCGCGAGGGGGATGGAGCAGGGCGCCGTCGGCCTGTCCTCCGGGCTGACGTACACGCCCGGCATGTACGCCCCGGACGCCGAACTGACGGAGCTGTGCCGGGTGGTGGCGTCGTACGGCGGCTACTACTGCCCGCACCACCGCTCCTACGGCGCCGGCGCCCTGGCGGCGTACGCCGAGATGGTCGCCCTCACCCGGGAGGCCGGCTGTCCGCTGCACCTGGCCCACGCGACGATGAACTTCGGTGTGAACGAGGGCCGGGCGCCGGAGCTGCTGGCCCTGCTGGACCGGGCGCTGGACGCCGGCGCGGACATCACCCTGGACACCTATCCCTACACGCCCGGCTGCACCACCCTGGCCGCGCTGCTGCCGAGCTGGGCGAGCGAGGGCGGCCCGGAGGAGATCCTGGCCCGGCTCGCCGACCCGGCGACGGCCGCGCGGCTCCGGCACGACCTGGAGGTGACCGGCTCGGACGGCTGTCACGGCGTGCCGGTGGAGTGGGAGACGATCGAGATCTCCGGCGTCGGCGAGCCCGCCCTCGGCGACCTGGTGGGCCGTACCGTCCGGGAGGCGGCCGAGCTGCGCGGCGAGGCCCCGTGGGACACCGCCCGCCGGCTGCTGACCGAGGACCGGCTCGGTACGACCGTCCTCCAGCACGTCGGCCACGAGGACAACGTCCGCACGATCATGCGGCACCGCACCCACACCGGCGGCTCCGACGGCATCCTCCGGGGCGACAAGCCGCACCCGCGCGCCTACGGCACCTTCCCGCGGTATCTCGGCCACTACGTACGCGAGTTGGGCGTGCTCTCGCTGGAGGAGTGCGTCGCCCACCTCACCTCCCGGCCCGCGGCCCGGCTGCGGCTGCCGGACCGGGGGCTGGTGCGCGAGGGGTACCGGGCCGATCTGGTGCTGTTCGACCCGGAGACGGTGGCGCCCGGCGCGACGTTCGCCGAGCCCCGCACGCTTCCCACGGGCATTCCGCACGTCCTGGTCGACGGCCGGTTCGTCATCGAGGACGGGAAGCGGACGGACGTGCTCGCGGGCCGGTCCGTCCGCCGTACGAACGTCCGCTAGGCCCTGTCGTCAAACTTCGTCGCGGGGCAGGCGGGAGTTCGGCGACAGGGTCTAGGGCTTCGGCAGGGTGCAGCCGGACGCGCTGAGGTTCAGCTTGTTGCCCGTGGTGAAGCAGGCCGGGATCTGATAGGTCTCCTCGGCGTAGTTGGTGCCCTGGTGGACGGTGACGTTGCCGTTCTGGTCCACCTCGCACGGGTTGTCGACCGTGCAGGTCTCGCCGTCCTCGTTGCCGGTGTTGTTGACGGCGACGACCTTGCCGGTGCCGGTGTCGATCACCGGGGAGCCCGAGGTGCCGCCGATGGTGTTGCAGGTGGAGGTGTAACGGACCGAGTCCTTCCAGGTCCAGTCGCCCTCCTTCAGCCGGTACACGAACCCGTCGATGCTGCAGCTGTAGGTCCGCTTCCAGTAGCCGGAGACGACCTTGATGGCGGTGCCGGCGGTGGGATGGGTGTCGTTCACGGTGAGCGGGCTGATCCCGTACGCGCTCTTGATCTGCGCGTAGGTGGTGGTCAGCCGGTAGATGGTGACGTCCGTGTCCGTCATGGTCGAGTAGACGACCTGGTTGGCGCGCAGGGTGGCGACCTTGCTGCCGGTGGAGTTCAGCAGGCCGAAGGTGCGGCTGGAGGACTGGCCGGTGATGACCTCGCCGGGGTCCGGGAAACCGGTCTCCAGGCAGTGGCCGTTGGTCAGCACCAGCGCCGGGTCGCTGTCGGCGGAGTTGGGGAAGCGGATCACGGAACCGGAGCAGTTGCTGAGCGAGACGGTGCCGGCGAAGTCGACGGTGACCTTGGGCTTGACGGCGGTGTGCGGCGCGGCGACCGCGGGGGCGGCACCCAGCCCGGCTAGGGCCAGGGAGGAGAGCGCGGCAAGGAGAGGCTTGTTCATGTGGGGGTCCCCTCTGACGACTGGGGCGACCGGAGGTCTCCGGTCGCCCGCTCGTTTGTCATGCGCATTCTCAACGCAGGCGAGGGGCGGGAACAAGGAGCCGGCTCAGGTCATAGGGGTTTCCCTGTGCGCAGACGGTCCATGCAACTCGGGTGCGACTCCCGCGACTTGGACACGCACAGGCCCCCGCAAGGGCGTCCGGGGCGGCCCGCGGCAAGGCGCCGGCCCTCCGGGCCGGCGCCGTGCCGGAGGTGCGGGTCCGCGCGCCCGGCCGGTCGCACCGCTCGATGCGGTTCGGGGTGATCCGGCCGGTGAAGAAGGCCGCGGTCCCCTGGTCGCGCCCGCTGCCGCGCCGGCGCCGCGGCGCGACGAGGCCCGCGTGCCCGCCCGTGAACCAAGCGGCCCGGACCACGCGTCCGTCGGCGTACCGCGTCCCCCACCGGGTCGCGCGCGCTCCGGTCAGCGGGGGTGCTTCGTGGGCCCGTGACCGCGGCCCCGGCCGCCGGGGAAGCCGGGCGCGGAGGTGGTCGGGGTGGGCGCGGGGGCGCTGGAGGTCACCGGGGCCGGGGCCGAGGTCGGGGCGGTCGGGCCGGCGGCGGTCGCCAGCGACACCCGGACGAGCGGGGAGGCGGACGAGCGGGCCGGCGCGGCCGAGGGCGCGGCGGCGGCCGTCGTCGAGGGGGCCACGGCCGGGGAGCCGGTGTCCGTGCGGGGGCTCGCGGTGGCGGAGTCCCGGGCGGTGACGCGGCCGCCGCCGGCCGGACCGGAGCCGTCCGGGGCGGGCGAGTCCGAGCCGCCCGCCAGCGCGGCGACGACCGCGACCGCGCCGGCCACGCCCACCGCCCCGGCGAGGGCCGCCACCCGGCGCCGGCCGCCCGTGCGCCGCTCGGCGCGCCGCCGCGCGGCACGCCCGTCCCCCGGCCCCGATCGGCCGGCCGGCTGGGCCGGTTCCGTCAGCCCGGTCAGCGGGGGCAGCTCGCGGGTCTCGTCGTAGGCGTTCTGCCAGCCGTGGGCGGCGGCGGGGTCCGCGTACCCGCCGTACGCCGGAGCGGCGGCCGCCCGGGGGAGGTACACGTTCGGCGGAGCCGAGGCCGACGTGTCACCGGCGTGCGGCAGGGCCTGCGTCGGCTCGGCGCCGTACGTGCGGTCGTACCCGTTCGGCGGATCCTGGGCGGATTCACCCGGTCCGCGTCTGCCGTCGGTCCCCGACTCTTCGTGCATCCCCGCCCCACTCCGCCTCGCTGCGCACACACAAGCCGCCCACTCGGGCCCACCCCGGACGGCCCCGCCCACCGGTCCGACCCGGTGGAGCGGCACCGCGATTTTAGGGACGCAAGCTGCTCCTGAGACAGCCGTGGGCGATATTCGGGCAAATCTCCGCGTCTCACGTGTCGGAAAACACGAGCCGCGAGGCGATACCGGGCCGTAAGCTCACGGACATGCAGGTGATCCAGTCGACCAAGCTCGCCAACGTCTGTTACGAGATCCGGGGCCCGGTTCTCGAGGAGGCCATGCGGCTTGAGGCGGCGGGGCACCGCATCCTCAAGCTCAACACCGGCAACCCGGCCGCCTTCGGCTTCGAGTGCCCCCCGGAGATCCTGGAGGACATCCTCCGCAACGTCTCCAGCGCCCACGGCTACGGCGACGCCAAGGGCCTGCTGGCCGCCCGCCGCGCGGTGGTCATGCACAACCAGACCCTCGGCATCGAGACGGACGTCGAGCACGTCTTCATCGGCAACGGCGTCTCCGAGCTCATCGTGATGGCCATGCAGGGGCTGCTCGACGACGGCGACGAGGTGCTCGTACCCGCCCCGGACTACCCGCTGTGGACGGCGGCCGTCTCCCTCTCCGGTGGTACGGCCGTGCACTACCGGTGCGACGAGCAGTCCGACTGGATGCCGGACCTCGCCGACGTCGAGCGCAAGGTCACCGACCGCACCAAGGCCATCGTCGTCATCAACCCGAACAACCCCACGGGCGCGGTGTACGACGAGGCGATGCTCAAGGGGCTCACGGACATCGCCCGCCGGCACAACCTGCTGGTGTGCTCCGACGAGATCTACGACAAGATCCTCTACGACGACGCCACGCACACCCCGACCGCGAAGATCGCCCCCGACCTGCTCACCCTCACCTTCAACGGCATGTCGAAGGCGTACCGGGTGGCCGGCTACCGGGTCGGCTGGATGTCGATCTCCGGCCCGCGCGCGCACGCCGACTCCTACATCGAGGGCCTGACGATCCTGGCGAACATGCGGCTGTGCGCCAACATGCCGGGGCAGCACGGGGTGGTCGCCGCGCTCAGCGGACGCCAGACGATCAACGACCTGGTGCTGCCGGGCGGCCGGCTGAAGGAGCAGGTGGACACGGCGTACGAGCTGCTCACCCAGATCCCGGGCGTGAGCTGTGTCCGCCCCAAGGGCGCGCTGTACCTCTTCCCGCGCCTCGACCCCCAGGTGTTCAAGATCAAGGACGACCGGCAGATGGTCCTGGACCTGCTGCGCCAGGAGAAGATCATGGTCGTCCAGGGCACGGGCTTCAACTGGCCCGAGCCCGATCACTTCCGGGTGGTGACCCTGCCCACGGTCGTCGACCTGCGGGACGCGATCACCCGGATCGGGAACTTCCTGGACGGGTACAGCCAGCCGTAGTCGACGGGCTACATTTCGTGACCTGGCTCAACTTTAGACGAAATCCAAGCTAGGATGGCTTCCTGTCAGAGCACAGGAGGCCATCCCCATGTACGAGCCGATCCGCACCAAGTCGGTCCACAGTACGATGGCCCGCACCGCCTGCGACTTTCCCCATCGGTCGCGCGAGGAGGAGCTGGACATCCAGCTCGCCGGTCACCTCGCGGCGCTGCTAGCCGTGACCGACGAACTGCGCGGACTGACTCCCTCGCCCGACCTGGAGACCGCCGCCGAGCGGCTCGCCGAGCAGGTGGCCCGGCTCCGGGGAGGGCGCGCCCCCCTGCGGGCGGCGCCGTCCGCGGCCGGTGACCCCGCGGCGCTGCACGGGCGGGCACACGCCCTCGCGGGCCGCGCGCTCGTGGTCGCCGCCTCGCGTGCGGACACGGCGGCCGCGATTCTCGCCGCCGAGCGGATGGACGCGCACACCGAGGCGCTGACGGAGCCGCAGGAACTGAGCACCACCGCCTGACCCCGCCGGGGTCCCTCGATCGGCCCCGGTCCGCGTGCACCCGCAGCGACGCGCGGACCGGGCGCCACACACCGCGTCGGCCTCGACCGACCTCCTGGGGTGCGGTGCGTTTCGTCGCGGGCGGGGTCGGTCCGCCGCGGGGCCTTGCGACATCCACTCACCGCCGTGAACCGCGACCCGTGGCCGCGGGTCACCGCCGGCCTCGGCGCCGGCCGGAAGCATGGAAAGCGCCGGTCCCGGACGACCCCCGCCCTGAAGACCACCGTCCCCGGACGGCCGCCGTCCTCGGACGAAGATGAAGAACAGGATGAGGGCCGGCAGCGCCGGCAGGAGCCACCAGATCCACACGTGCCGGTGGCCGGTGCGCGGCCGGCCCTCCGGTTTTGAGCCCCCTCCTTCCGAGGGCCCGCGGGCGGCGGGTACCCCACACCAGGCCCGAGCGGCACGCCGTCCCGGACGTCCTGCCTCCGGTTGCATACCGGGATCGGTCCGTCACCCCCCGTTCACCTGCCGGGGCGGGGAACTTGGGGTTCCGCGAGCACGCTCGCCGACGTGAGACGTATCGCTGGAATCGTCCTCGCGGTGCTGCTGATCGGCGGCGTGGTGGCCGCTGTCGTCGCGGGCCGGCAAGGTGAGGACAAGGGCACGGCAACGAAGACCGTGCGCGGAGTGATCGGGTCGGAGAAGGCGGACTTCTTCGCCGATCCCGATGTGGTGAAGGCCCTCGCCGCCAAGGGCTACACCGTGAAGGTCGAGTCCTCCGGGTCCTGGGCCATGGAGGACCTGGACCTCAAGGGCTACGACTTCGCCTTCCCCGGCAGCCAGGCCCCGGCCGACGCGCTGGCCGCGAAGTACCACGCCCAGGAGCCGCTGCCCCGGCCCTTCTACTCGCCGCTGGTCGTCGTGGCCCACCGCAGCGCGGCCGAGGTGCTCGCGGCCAACGGACTGGCCGTGCTCGACGGCAGGCACCGTGGCACGCTCACCATGGGCGCCTATCTGGACGCCGCACGGCACGACCGGACCTGGCAGCAGCTCAAGGGCGCAGGGGCGCACGGCGAGTTGACCGGCACGCTCTACATCGCGAGCACCGACCCGGAGTCCTCCAACTCCGGTGCGCTCTACCTCGCCGCCGCCTCCTACGTCGCCAACGGCGGCAAGGTCGTCGCGAGCGGGGCCGACGTCGACCGCACCGCGCCCCTGCTGCACAAACTGGTCAGCGTCCAGGGCGCCCAGCAGTCCAGCAGCGACGCGGTGTTCCGGGACTTCATCAGCGGCGCGGGGAACCCGCTGGTGCTCGTCTACGAGGCGCAGGTCGCCGCCCTGCTGACCCAACAGCACACCGTCGACGACCTCGTCGTTCTCTACCCGGACACCACCGTCACCAGCGACCACACCGTCGTACCGCTGGACGCGACCGGCCGTGCCCTCGGGGACCTGCTCAGCAGCGATCCGACTCTGCGCAAGCTCGCCGTCCGGCACGGGTTCCGGCCGCAGGGCGACGCCGGCGAGTTCGTCGCGGCCACCGCCGGCCGGTCCGGCTATCTCAACCAGACGCTCACCGGCGTCCGGCAGGCGCCCGTGCCCACCTCCGAGGTGCTGCACGAGATGGCCCGCCGGGCGCGCGGATGACACGGGGGGACGTATCAAGTGACCGATGAAAACAGTGAGTTCAGCCTCACGCCGCCGGAGCCCGTGGCTCCCGTGCCGCGCGACAAGGCCGGCGGTCTCGTGCCCGTCGAGGACACGGTACGCGAGGAGATGGCGCGCAAGGCCGGCGCCTATGTCGCCTCGCTCGCCGCGCTCGACGCCCGCTCGCCCGCGTTCGCGGGCAAGGTCGGCGAGATCACCGGCCTCGGCTGCGGCGAGCTGCGCACCGCCGCCGCCCAGTCCAACCGCATGCTGGAGCGGACCCTGCGCAGCCTGCCCGACAAGGGCGGGGACGCCCAGGCGAAGGTCGCCGGCTCACTCGTGGAGCTGCGCCGGGTCGTGGAGGACCTGGACCCGCGCGACCTGCCCGCGAGCAGGAGCCGTAAGTTCCTGTCCCGGCTGCCCGGCGGAAACAGGCTGCGCGACCACGTGGCCAAGTTCGCCTCCGCGCAGGCGACGTTGAACCGGATCGTGGGCGCCCTGCGCGGCGGTCAGGACGAACTGCGGCGCGACAACGCCGCGTTGCAGACCGAGCGGGTCCGCCTGTGGGAGACCATGGGCAAGCTCCAGGAGTACGTCGTGCTCACCGAGGCCCTGGACACCGCGGTCGAGGAGCACATCGCCGGGGTCGGCGACCCGCAGCAGGCCGACGCCCTGCGCGCCGACGTGCTCTTCCCTCTCCGGCAGAAGCACCAGGACCTGCTCACCCAGCTCGCGGTGTGCGCCCAGGGCTACCTCGCCATGGACGTCGTACGCCGCAACAACAACGAGCTGATCAAGGGCGTCGACCGGGCGGCCACGACCACCGTGTCCGCCCTGCGGATCTCGGTGCTCCTGGCCTCCGCGCTGGACCGGCAGAAGAAGGTCATCGAGCAGGTCGACGCCCTGCGCGGCACGACCGAGGACCTCATCCGGGGCAATGCCGAGATGCTCTCCGCGCAGGGCGAGGACATCCAGCGGATCGCCGCCGATCCTGCCGTCGGCGCCGAGACCCTGCGCGCCGCGTTCCAGCAGATCTACCGCACCCTCGACGCCATCGACGGCTACAAGGTGCGGGCGACCGAGGTGATGGCCTCGACCGTCGCCTCGCTCACCGACGAACTGCACAGCGCCACCGCCTACTTGGAACGCAGCAGGTCCCAGGGCGCACTGGAGGGCCCGCCGGCATGAGACGACGATCCGCACGCGCCCTGCTCGCGGCGACGGCCGCGACGGCCGCCCTGCTCGGCGGCTGCACGACCGAGGACCACCACAAGGACGACCCCGCCGCCCCGAAGCCCGGCACCCTGCGCGTGCTCGCCTCCAGCGAGCTCAGCGACATGACGGCCGTCCTCGACCGGGTCCGCAAGGACACCGGCATCACCGTCCGGCCCACCTACATCGGCACCCTGGACGCCGTGGACCTGCTGGCCAAGGGCAGGACGGACGGCGCGTACGACGCACTGTGGCTGTCCTCGGACGACTATCTGCGGCTGCGGCCGGACGCGGCGCGGAAGGTGGTGTCCGAGACCCCGGTGATGTCCAGCCCGGTCGCCATCGGCGTCAAGCCGGCCACCGTGAGGGCCCTCGGCTGGACGCCCGAGCAGGTGACCTGGGGGCAGATCGAGCAGGCCGTGCAGGACGGGAAGCTGACGTACGGCATGACCGACCCGGCCCGCTCCAACTCCGGCTTCTCCACACTGATCTCGGTGGCCTCGGCCCTGTCCGGCGCCCAGTCGGCGCTCACGGACGCCGACGTCGCCAGGGCCACGCCGAGACTGACGCAGTTCTTCAAGGGACAGAAGCTGACCTCGGGCTCCTCGGGCTGGCTGGCCACCGCCTACCAGCGGCGCGGCAACGTCGACGCGCTGCTCAACTACGAGTCCGTCCTCGAGGGCATCCCGGGTCTCACCGTGATCCGTCCCCGCGACGGCGTCGTCACCGCCGACTACCCGTTCTCCTCGCTCGCCTCGACGAGCGCCCGCACCCGCGAGGACGTCCGCAGGGTCACCGAGGACCTGCGCACCGACGCCGTGCAGCGGCTCATCACCGACACCACCCGTCGCCGCCCGGTCGTCGCCTCGGTGCCACCCGCGTCCGGCCTGGACACCGGCCGGCGCCGCGAACTGCCCTTCCCCGGCAGCCGCTCGGTCGCCGACGGGCTGCTGCACTCCTACGAGAACGAGCTGCGCCGGCCCTCCCGCACGGTGTACGTCCTCGACACCTCCGGCTCGATGGCGGGCGAGAGGCTGAAGGCGCTGAAGAAGGCGCTGACGGATCTCACCGGCGACTTCCGCGAGCGTGAGGAGGTCACGCTGATGCCGTTCGGCTCGGACGTGAAGGGCGTGCGCACCCATGTCGTCGACCCCAAGGACCTGAAGGCCGGCCTGGACGCCATCCGCCGGGACACCGACGCCCTCGGTGCCGACGGCGGCACCGCGATCTACACCTCGCTGGAGAAGGCCTACGACCATCTCGGCGACGGCAGGGACGCGTTCACCTCGATCGTGCTGATGACCGACGGCGAGAACACCGCCGGGGCCGGGGCCGGGGACTTCGACGGCTTCTACCGCTCGCTCGCCGGCACCCGGCGGGACACCCCTGTTTTCCCGATCCTCTTCGGCGACTCCTCCCGCGCGGAGCTGCAGCACATCGCCGATCTGACCGGCGGCCGCCTCTTCGACGCCCGGCAGGGCTCGCTGGACGGTGCCTTCGAGGAGATCCGTGGCTACCAGTAAGGTCCTCGGCTACCTGGAGTCCCGCAAGAACCTCACCGGCGGCGCCTGCGGGGTGGTCGGTCTGGTGCTGACGTTCACCGGGGTCGCGGGGCCGTACTGGCCGGCCGTGGTCGCGGGCCTGTACGGCGCGGGCGCGCTGGTCGCCCCGCCGGAGCGGCCGGCCCTGCCCGACTTCCCGAGCCCGTCGGCCCAGCTGGACGCCATCCGGGCCGACTTCGGGAAGCTGCGCGGCTATCTCGCGCACGTCGACCTGCCGGCCACGTCCGCCGAATGGCTCGCGGAGATCGCCGAGCTGCTCACCGCGTTGCTGGAACCGGGCTGGGTCGCCGAGGCCCTGGTCCAGGACCCCGACGGCGTCCACACGGTGTCCCGCGCGGTACGGCAGGACATCCCGGAGGCCGTCGACGCCTACGTGCGCACCCGCTGGTGGACCCGGATGACCCCGGGCACGGAGTCCCCCGAACACCACCTGGACCGCCAGCTCGCCCTGCTCCGCGAGGAGGCCGAACACCTGGTCACGGACCTCAGGGACCGGGAGGCACGGCGGCAGGAGTCGCACACCCGGTACCTGGAGGAGCGCAACAACTGATCACCCACCGTCATGCGCTCGGCCGGTCCCCCGCACGCGGGAGGCCGGCCGCGGTGTTGACCCGGTCGTTGCCGGAGGAACCCCTCACGCTCCGTTGTGCGGGGCCCCGTCGGGCGGGTGTCCACGGCCGGCCGGGACGATCGCTGGTCAGGGCACGGCGGCCGGCCGTGGAGTCTCGGACGGGACTAGCCCAGGCGCTCCACCAGCGCGTGGTACTGGTCCCACAGCTCCTTCGGGGTGTGGTCGCCGAAGGTGTTGAGGTGCTCGGGGACGAGCGCCGCCTCCTCGCGCCAGACCTCCTTGTCGACCGTGAGCAGGAAGTCCAGGTCGGAGTCGGCCAGTTCGAGCCCGTCGGTGTCGAGCGCCGCGCGCGTCGGCAGCACACCGATCGGCGTCTCGACGCCCTCGGCCTTGCCGTCCAGGCGCTCCACGATCCACTTCAGGACACGGGAGTTCTCGCCGAAGCCCGGCCAGACGAACGAGCCCTCGTCGTTCTTGCGGAACCAGTTGACGTAGTAGATCTTCGGCAGCTTGGACTGGTCCTTGTCCTTGGCCACGTCGATCCAGTGGGCCATGTAGTCGCCCATGTTGTAGCCGCAGAACGGCAGCATCGCGAACGGGTCGCGGCGCAGCTCGCCGACCTTGCCCTCGGCCGCGGCGGTCTTCTCGGAGGCGACGTTGGCGCCGAGGAAGACGCCGTGGTTCCAGTCGAAGGACTCCGTCACCAGCGGCACCGCGCTGGCCCGGCGGCCGCCGAAGAGGATCGCCGAGATCGGCACGCCCTTGGGGTCCTCCCACTCCGGCGCGATGATCGGGCACTGCGAGGCCGGGGTGGTGAAGCGGGCGTTGGGGTGCGCGGCGGGCTCGGCGGAGTCCGGGGTCCAGTCGCGGCCCTTCCAGTCCGTCAGGTGGGCCGGGGTCTCCTCCGTCATGCCCTCCCACCACACGTCGTTGTCGTCGGTGAGGGCGACGTTGGTGAAGACCGAGTTGCCCCACAGGGTCTTCATCGCGTTGGCGTTGGTGTGCTCGCCGGTGCCGGGCGCGACGCCGAAGAAGCCGGCCTCGGGGTTGATCGCGTACAGCTGGCCGTCCTCGGCGAAACGCATCCAGGCGATGTCGTCGCCGATGGTCTCCACGGTCCAGCCGGAGATCGTGGGCTCCAGCATGGCGAGGTTGGTCTTGCCGCAGGCGCTCGGGAAGGCCGCGGCGACGTACTTGGACTCGCCCTGCGGCGGGGTGAGCTTGAGGATCAGCATGTGCTCGGCCAGCCAGCCCTCGTCACGGGCCATGACGGAGGCGATGCGCAGCGCGTAGCACTTCTTGCCGAGCAGGGCGTTGCCGCCGTAGCCGGAGCCGTAGGACCAGATCTCGCGGTCCTCGGGGAAGTGCGAGATGTACTTGGTGGAGTTGCACGGCCACGGAACGTCGTCCTGGCCCTCCTCCAGCGGGGCGCCGAGGCTGTGCACGGCCTTCACGAAGAAGCCGCTGTCGCCGAGTTCGTCGAGGACCGGCTGCCCCATGCGCGTCATCGTGCGCATGGAGACGGCGACGTAGGCGGAGTCGGTGATCTCCACGCCGATCGCGGACAGCGGGGAGCCCAGCGGGCCCATGCAGAACGGGACGACGTACATGGTGCGGCCCCGCATCGAGCCGCGGAACAGGCCCTTCTCGCCGCTGAAGATCTCCCGCATCTCCGCGGGGGCCTTCCAGTGGTTGGTCGGGCCCGCGTCCTCCTCCTTCTCGGAGCAGATGAAGGTCCGGTCCTCGACGCGCGCGACGTCGGTCGGGTCGGAGGCGGCGTAGTAGGAGTTGGGCCGCTTGATCGGGTCGAGCTTCCGGAAGGTGCCCCTGGCCACGAGCTCTTCGCACAGTCGCTCGTACTCGGCCTCGGAGCCGTCACACCAGACCACGCTGTCCGGCTGCGTCAGTTCGGCGATCTCGTCGACCCACGAGATCAGTTCCTGGTGGTTGGTGGGGGCGGGAGCCGCGATGTCGCGCGCCACGATTGCTCCTAAGTGAGGGATTTTTGCCCTTGTGAGGGATTTTTCCTTGGGGCCCCGTGGGGGCTGCGACCCGGATGCTTCGCAGTCGTTCGACTGTTGGCGCTCATCCGGTGCCGACCGCACTCATTTGATCATCCGTCCATAGTGCCCATATGTCCAGGGGGAGTCACAGGTGAGCGGCGTGAGGAAGGCCACGGTTTTCGCATCTTTCCTGCGTACCTCGGTGTTCCTTTACATGCACGTGGAGTTCGCCTGAAGGACTTTTTGAACACCCCGGTCGCGCCCGGCATGAGACGATGGCCACTCTGCGCCCCTCCACCGGCCGCACTGATCCGTAACTTACGGTTCCGTAGGTACGATGCGGCCCATGACTGCGCCCGCCTCCGACGCGCCCATGGACTCGCCGGCCGACGGCCGCGGTCCGCTCGCGCTCCCCTTGCCGCATCCGGTCAAGCCCAGACTCCGCGGCTGGCTGCACCTCGGCATGTTCCCGGCCGTACTCATCGCGGGGCTCGTCCTCACCGCCCTCGCCGACTCCGCCAGAGGCCGCATCGCCTGCGGGATCTACGTCCTCACGGCCTGCCTGCTCTTCGGCGTCAGCGCGCTGTACCACCGGGGCAACTGGGGCCCGCGGATGGACGGCGTCCTGCGCCGTCTGGATCACGCCAACATCTTCCTGATCATCGCGGGCACCTACACCCCGCTGACCCTGCTGCTCCTGCCCGGCGCCAAGGGCCAGTGGCTGCTGTGGGGCATCTGGGCCGCCGCCGCGGCCGGCATCGTCTTCCGCGTCTTCTGGGTCGGCGCCCCGCGCTGGCTCTACACCCCCTGCTACATCGCGATGGGCTGGGCGGCCGTCTTCTTCCTGCCCGACTTCCTGCGCACCGGCGGCATAGCGGTCCTGGTCCTGGTGATCGTCGGCGGTCTGCTCTACAGCGCCGGCGGCGTGGTCTACGGCATCAAGCGGCCGAACCCCTCACCTCGCTGGTTCGGCTTCCACGAGGTCTTCCACTCCTTCACGCTCGCCGCGTTCGTCGTCCACTACGTCGGCATCTCCCTGGTGGCGTACCAGCACGCCTGAACGGCAACTCCTCTCCTTCCGGCCACGGCTCACCAGCCGTGGCCGTTTCCGTATGCCTGGACCAGCTTTTCATTGACAGCTCCTCGATTTTGAGGGTTACTCTCATTTCACGGCCACTGTCACTCCTGCCGACGGCGCGACGCGACACGATCCCCGCCGCTGGTGGGCCCTCGGGGCCCTGGTCGCGAGCATGCTGGTGCTCGCCTTCGACTCGACGATCCTCAACGTGGCCCTGCCGACCATGGCCGCGCAGCTCGGCGCCACGACCGGCCGGCAGCAGCGGATGAGCGACGCGTACGTCGTGGTCTTCGCCGCGCTGATGCTCCCGGCGGGCCTGCTCGGCGACCGGTTCGGCGACCGGTTCGGCCGGCGCCGCATGCTGATCGCCGGACTCGCCGTCTTCCTGGCCGGCTCGGCGCTCGGTTCCCTGGCCGGGGACGTGAACGCGGTGATCGCCGCCCGCGTCGTCCTCGGCGTCGGCGCCGCGCTGATCATGCCCCTGTCGCTGTCCGTGCTGCCCGCGATGTTCGGCCCGGCCGAACGCGGCAAGGCCGTCGCCCTGATCTCCACCGCCTCGGCGCTCGGCATGCCGCTCGGCCCGCTGGTCGGCGGTTTCCTGCTCAACCACTTCTGGTGGGGCTCGGTCTTCCTGATCAACATCCCGACGGCCGCGCTCGGCATCGCCGCCTGCGGCTTCCTGCTCCCCGAGACCAGCGACCCGTCGAGCCCGAAGGTCGACGTCGTCTCCACCGTGCTCACCGCGACCGGACTCGGCGCGCTCATCTACGCGATCATCGAGGCCCCGGGCCGCGGCTGGGGCGGCGGCCCGGTGCCGGCGGTGTTCGCGGCGGCCGTCGTCCTGCTCGCCGCTCTCGTGCTGCGCGAACGCCGCATGACCCGTCCCATGCTGGACATGGGCCTGCTGGCCCGGCGCGGCTTCCTGCTCAACACCGTCGCCGCGACGCTGGTGATGTTCGTGCTGTCGGGGCTGATGTTCACGGTGCCGACCTACCTGCAGACGGTGCTCGGGCACGACGCCTTCGGCACCGGTCTCAGGCTGCTGCCGCTGACGGGCGGCCTGATGATCGCGGCCAAGGGCGCCCAGGCGGCCGTCGAACGCTTCGGGGCGCGCGGTGGTCAGCGCGGGCCTGGTCGTGCTCGCCTTCGCCGCCCTGCTGGGCAGCCGTACCACCGCCGGCTCCGGTTACGGCTTCGCCGCCCTGTGGCTGTCGGTCACCGGCCTCGGCTTCGGCTTCTCGGTCGTCCCCGCGATGGACGGCGCCCTCGGCACCCTGCCCGCCGACCGGGCCGGCAGCGGCTCCGGGCTGCTCATGACGTTCCGCCAGGTCGGCGGTGCCATCGGCATCGCGCTGCTCGGCAGCCTGCTGGCGAGCGCGTTCCGGGACCGGCTCGACGCGGCCGGGCTGCCACGTCCGGTGGCGCACGCCGCCAGCGAGTCCGTGGTCGCCGCCCATGTGGTGGCGGCACACACCGACTCGGCCCACCTGGTGGCATCCGCCAATAGCGCGTACGTCCACGGGATGAGCGTGGTGCTGCTGGTGTGCGGGATCGCCGCCCTGGTGGCGGCCCTGCTCGCGGCCCTGTTCCTGCCGGACACCCCCCTCGTACGGCGCACCGAGCGGAAGGAGACCCCGGCTGTGGCCGCGCCTGTCGGGGATGCCTGACAATGACCGGCATGACGGCCGCACGCACCCCCAGCACGTCCCCCGCCGACCGACCGCGGCTCGGCCTGCGGGAACGCAAGAAGATCAAGACCCGGGAGGCGATCCGCGCGGCGACCTACGCCCTGGTCCGGGAACAGGGCTACGACGCCACGACGATCGACCAGATCGCCGAGCGGGCCGAGGTGTCGCCGTCGACCGTCTTCCGGTACTTCCCGACCAAGGAGGACATCGTCCTCACGGACGAGTACGACCCGGTCATCCTGGCGGAGATCAGGGAACGCCCCGCCGGGGAGCCCTGGCCGGACACCATCCGGTCCGTCCTGCACCGGGCCGTCCAGCTCGGCACGTCCGAGGACGAGGAGGTGTCCCGGCTGCGCACCCACCTCATGGTCCAGGTTCCCGCGGTGCGCTCACGGATGATGGAGAGCATGTCGGCCACCGGCCGCATGCTCTGCGCGGCCATCGGCGAGCGCACCGGCCGCGACCCGGACAGCCTGGAGGTCCGGGTCTACGCCATGTCGCTGATCGGCGGCCTGATGGAGACCTCCATGTACTGGGCCGAGAACGACCACCGGGACGACTTCACCGCCCTGATCGACCGGGCCCTGGACGTCATGGAACACGGCCTCCCCGGCGAAAACCGCTGAGGCCCGGGCGCCGTCCCGTGCGATGCTGACGGGGTGAACCGACCCGAGATCCACGTCGAAGTCGCCCCCGCACTGCACCTGTTCGTGCCCCAGTCCCGGCGTGCCGGAGCCACGCCCCTGGCCACGGACGGCGTCTCGACGCTCGGCCATGCCATCGAGTCCCTCGGCGTCCCGCTGACCGAGGTCGGCGCGCTGGTCGTGGACGGCCGGGAGGTGCCGGTGTCGCACATCCCGAAGGCGGGCGAGACGGTGGAGGTACGCCCCGTCGACCGCCCCCAGCGCGTCCCCGGCGCCCCGCTCCGCTTCCTGCTGGACGTGCACCTGGGCACGCTCGCCCGCCGGCTGCGCCTGCTCGGCGTGGACGCGGCCTACGAGTCGACGGACATCGGCGACCCGGCGCTGGCCGCGCGCTCGGCCGCCGAGCGGCGGGTCATGCTCAGCCGCGACCGGGGCCTGCTGCGCCGCCGCGAGCTGTGGGCCGGCGCGTTCGTCTACAGCCACCGCCCCGACGACCAGCTGCACGACGTCCTCGACCGCTTCGCCCCCGCCCTGCACCCCTGGACCCGCTGCACGGCGTGCAACGGCCTCCTGCGGCAGGCCACGAAGGCCGAGGTCGCCGACCAGCTCAAACACGGCACCCAGCGTTCGTACGACGTCTTCGCCCAGTGCACGGAGTGCGGCCGCGCCTACTGGAAGGGCGCCCACCACGACCAGCTGGAGGCGGTCGTGGACCGGGCGCTGAGCATGCGGACCCAGGGGGATTGAGTGCGCGCGCCGATCTCCGGCGACGCCCTCTACGACGCCTTCTGGCCGGCGGTGTTCGCCGGTCTGGCGGCACTGGTGTGGCCCAGAGCCCGCTGGACGTACGCCAGGCTCTGGGCCGTGTTCGTGCAGGGGGGTGCTCAGCTCACCCTCGGGGCGCTGATCCTCAGCGGCGCCTGACGTCTCCCTTCCCGCACGCCACCCCGTCCCGGTCCCGGTCCAACCCCAGGGGATCGTCGGCGCCGTTGACCCTGAGCCGGCCGTAGTCGTTCTGCTTGAGCCAGGCGCACCGCGCGGCCGCCGTCTTCTTCACCTCGGGCGGGAACACCGTCGGCACGCACACGTTGACCGAGCCGTAGTGCCGGTCGCAGCCGGAGATCGTCGGGCTGACCTGCTGCGACGCCTTCTTCTTGCCGGGACCCGACACCTTGCCGGACAGGGAGTCGGCGAAGGCGTGGACGTGCGGGGAGGCGGCGCTCAGGGCCGCCGGGCCCGTCAGGTGCACCCACTTGGCCACCGAGGGCACCCCGTTCGCGTCGACCGCGAAGAGCATGTACCAGCCGGGCGGGGCGATGTTCGGGTTGTTCGTGACGTTCAGGTCCACGTTGTTGCCGTCCACCGACAGCGGCAGATCCACGAACCGCTGGTTCGGGTCGGACGAGTGGGTCACCGCGGCCGGGCGGATCAACTCCGCCCTGGCGATGGGGCGGTCGACGGTGATCCGCTGGGTGTCGCCGTACTTCCACTCCTGGTTGATCACCGAGGTGATCGTCGGGCGGGTGCCCTTGTAGAGGTACGGCGGGGTGTAGATCGACACGTTGTGGTTCCAGGTGCCGTTGCCCGGGTTGTCGCCGGTGGCCATCACCCGGCCGTCGGGCAGCAGGAACGCCGAGGAGTGGTAGCCGCGGGACTCGGGGTCGGCGGCCACGGGGTCGAAGGTGTTGCTGCCGGGATCGTAGATCGAGGACTCGTACACCGGGTCGGCCCGGTTGTGCAGGGCCCCGCCGGTCTCCAGGACCTTGGCGTCGGGCAGCAGTACGGCGGAGACGTACATCTTGCCCTGGCCGCCGGTCTCCGGCTGGGGCCCGTTGCCCAGGTCGACCGTGCCCTGCGGGATCGGCGGCCCGGCGACGTACGACGGGTTGGCCTGCTTGAGGTCGATCAGGTCGGTCAGGCGGTTCGCGTCCGGGTTGGAGTCGATGTTGCCGCCACCGATCGTCAACACCCGCTGGTCCTGCGCCGGAGGCAGCAGGACGGACGCCGACTGGTCCCGCTCGTCCTTGCTCTGCAGCCCCGGGATCTGCGTGATCGTGTTGGCGCCGTAGTCGTAGATCGCCGAACCCGTGCCGGGGATGTTGTTGCCGAAGACATGGCTGCCCGTGTAGAAGAGGCGGCCGTCCTGCATCAGGATCATCGCCGGGTACAGGCCCCAGTACGACCAGGTCTGGTTGACCTGCGACAGCGGCAGCCACTGGTTCTGCGCGTAACTGAACTTCTCCGCGGTCACCGAGCCGGTGGAGTCCTCGCGGAGCCCGCCGAAGGAGATGACGTCACCGTTGCCCAGCTCGGTCGCCGAGGGGTACCAGTGCCCGTCGTTCAGGTCGTTGGTCTTGGTGTAGGTCTCGGTCTTCGGGTCGAAGACGTACGAGTCCTTGAACCCCTCGTACCCGTGCCCGCCCGCGACCGGGTACGCCTTGTTGCCGCTCAGGACCAGCACCCGGCCGTCCTGGAGCTGGACGTGCCCGGCGCAGAACATGTCCTTCGGGGTGGGGATGACCTTGTAGGTGCCGGTCGCCGGGTCGTAGACCGCGCTCGTGAACGTGCCCGCGTCGAAGTTCTCCTCGCTGTTGCCGGACCCGGCGATCAGCAGCACCTTGCCGTTGTCGAGCACGACGGAGTGCATGGAGCGGACCGGGTTCTGCGTCGGCAGGACCGACCAACTGCCGTTCGCGCACTGGTCGGTGGTGCCGGTGCACTGGGCCGGCGGCAGCGGGTCCGGGACCTGGTCCATGGTGTAGTCGTCGGTGGTCGCCGAGCCGGTGCCGTAGACGGAGACGCCCCAGGTGATGCGGTCGGTGCCGGCCGGGACCTCGGGGGTGCGGACGGTGGCCTGGGTCCAGGCCGACGCCATGTCGAGGGTCTTGAGGTCGGTCCAGTACTGCCAGCCCGCGGTGGTGTCGTGCCGGAAGAGGGTGATGTTGGCGTCCGGGGTCGTGGTCTTGTACCAGAGGCCCAGGTCGTACTGCTTGCCGACGGTCACGGCCGGTGCGCAGTCCGTGGACTCGGTGATCATCGCCTTGCGGTCGCCGTCGACCCGGCGGGTCAGCGTGACCTTCATGGCCTGGGACCCGGAGTGCGCGTCCGAGGTCGTCTCGAAGCTGAAGTCGTTGTCGCCCCAGCCCGACTTCTCCCAGCAGTACGGCATGCCGTCCGTGCCGGCCGTTTCGAAGCCGGGGTTCTTGATCAGGTTGGCGGCCTCGGCCGGCTGGGGTGCGGACAGGAGCAGTCCGGCGGTCAGGGCGCCCACCCCGGCCAGCGCGGTCCGTCTGCGGCGTCTGCGGTACGTCGTACTCACACGGCTCTCCTTGCTCGGCTCCCCCGGCGACGGGGGAGGTAGACCAGCGCTTCGGTGCCGACGAAGCGCAGGACGAACGTCATGACCAGCGCGAGCGCGGTGGCGGGCAGGGCGCCCATCCCGAACCGGCCGACGAGCAGGGCGATCAGCGGGATGCGTAGGCCCAGGTCGGCGTTGGCCAGCAGCGCGAACCGGCCGAGCCGGTCCCACCAGCGGCGGTGCGCGCGCCGGTCGCGGAACAGCAGGTGCTCGATGAGCAGGAAGTTCCAGGCGACCCCGAGCTGGTTGGCGAGGATCTCGCCGGGCAGGTAGTGCATGCCGAGCCTGGTCAGCGCCCACAGCCCGACCAGATTCGGCACGAAACCGCTCGCCCCGATCAGCCCGAAGCCCACCATGCGGGCGACCGGCGACGCGGTGCGCAGGCCCGCCAGGTGGCGCAGGAAGCGGAAGCCCTCCTCGGCGGTCGACTTGGACTCGCCCGCGAACCGCTCCTGGAAGACGAACGGCACCTCCGCGACCCCGCGCGGGCGGCTGCGGACGGCCAGCTCCAGCAGGATCTTGTAGCCGAGGGGCTTGAGGACGTCCGCCGTCACCGCGCTGCGCCGGATGGCGAAGAAGCCGCTCATCGGGTCGCTGATGCCGCGCAGGCGGCGCGGGAAGAGCGCCTTGGTGAGCCAGGTCGCGCCGCGTGAGACGGCCACCCGGTAGCCGCCGGCGAGTCCGGCCCGGCTGCCGCCCTCGATGTACCGGGAGGCGACGACGAGCCCGGCGTGCAGCCGCTCGCCGGTGGACACCAACTCCGGTACCAGGGAGGGCGGATGCTGGCAGTCGCCGTCCATGACGACGATCCACTCCGAGGTCGCCGCCTTCAGCCCCACGACGACCGCCCCGCCGAGCCCGCCGACGGGTTCCTGCCGGTGCAGCACGGCCACCGGGAACGGGCAGTCCTGGGCGGCCTCGCGGATGACCTCGGGGGTGTCGTCGGTGGAGTCGTCCACGAAGACGACCTCGCAGGGCAGCCGTGTGGGCACCGACTCGGTGATCTGGTGCAGCAGCCGCCGGACGTTCGCGGACTCGTTGAAGGTCGGCACGACGATGGTGACGGCGCCGGGTTCGGGTACCTCGACGGCGTCGAGGCCCTGTGCCGGGGCGGTGTACTCGCTCATCGGGCGCCTCCGGCGGCCGTCGTGTCCTGGATCCGCCTGATCTCGATGCGGTCGGGTCCCGCGCCGAAGGTGGCGACCGGCACGGAATGCCGGATCGCGTTCCGCACGGTGGGCAGGTCCCTGGCGTCGCGGCGCACGGTCGGCGAGGCGACGACGTAGTCGATGTCCCGCCAGCCGTGCGGCATGGTCTTGGCGACGGCCGGGTCGAGGTCGGCCTTGTAGAACCAGATGGCGCCGAGCCCGGGCCGGTATCCGGCGTGCACGAGGTCCAGCCAGAGGGCGTCGTCGACGAGGACCCGGGTGTCCTTCGGGTCCGCCACCTCGGTGCCGAGCCAGTGGGAGGCCTGCCGGTAGGGCTTGTTGGCGTCGGCCGTGACGGCGGTGCGGTCGCCGTCGTACCAGTGCGGTACGACGTAGGCGCCGGCGGCGAGGGCGAGGACGGCGGCGAGCGCGTACCGGCCGCCGGTGACGTAGCGGTGCTCGCTCTCGGCCCTGAAGCGGCGCAGCACCGCGTGCGCGACGGAGGCGGCGCCCCCGGCCAGTACCAGGGCGAGGAAGGGCAGCGCGCCGATGACGTACATGGCGGGCAGATAGCCGCCGGGGCGCAGGGCGACGGCGGCCAGGACGGCGACCGTCAGCGCGGGACCGGCGAGTGCGCGGGCGGTGACCGACCAGCGCCGGGCGAGCAGCAGGAACAGGGCTCCGGCGAGGCCGCCGAGGGGCAGGACGCGGTCGTAGTAGAGCCAGGAGTGCAGGACGCCGTACGAGCCGGAGGAGTGGTCCAGGATGAAGCCGGAGCCCGGCCGGGACATCTGGTACGTGATGCCGTCCCACAGGGAGACGTGTCCGGCGCCCGGGAACAGCTCGCCCTTGAGCAGGGCGAACAGGGGGTAGGAGAACCCGATCAGGGCGCAGGCGGTGACGGCTCCGGTGAGAGCGAACTTGCGGGTGTCGGGATGGCTGTGCCGCCGCATGGTCACGAACAGGGCGGGCAGGACGACGAGCATCGTCTCCTTGGTGAGCACGCCCGCGGCGGCGGCGAGGCCCGCGCCGAAGTGGTGCCAGAGGTGGCGGCTGGGTGAGGCGGCGAGGCAGAACGCCAGCAGCAGCCACATCACCGCGATGTTGTCGAGGAAGATCTCCCGGCTGAGGACGACCGCGAGCGGGGAGAGCCCGAACAGGGCCGTGCCGAGCCCGGCGGCCCAGCGGGGCAGCGAGAGCCGGCGGCCGAGGACGTAGACGAGCACCGCGCTGACACCGCTGATCCCGAGCATGAGGATCCGCATGGTGGCGACGGTCATCGAGCCGGGGCTGAGCGCCGAGGGAACCCAGCTGAGCAGGGCTATCTGGATCCAGCCCAGCGGCGGGTGGTCGTACCAGTAGGTGTAGTGGGCGAGACCCCGGCCCTGCTGGACGGCCCAGGCCTGGGCGAGGTAGGTGCCCTCGTCGTCGCTGAGGGTGGGGTAGGCGGCGATGTTCCAGCCCTGGACGATGAGGATCGCCGTGAGCAGGGCACCGCAGAGCAGCAGGTCGGGGCGGGAGGAGCGGAGCCGTAGGGGTGGCTGGGTGCGGCCGGCCGGAGGCGTTTCGGGCACAGGCGGGCGTGGCGCGGGGACCTTCGCTGCGGTCACCGCGGGCAGTGTGGAGGTCACGCAGGGACGTCCTCTCGGATCGGCTCGGCCGCGGTGAGGTGCGCGCCGACGTGCGTGGTCAGCTCCCAGTCGTTGCGGCCGCGTTGCTCGCGCCACACGGCACGGATCGCGGCGCCGGCGAGGAGGACCTGGTAGAAGGGGCCGCCCACGATGAGCTTCGCGTAGTGGACGGGGCGGACCCTCAGGCCGTACTGCTTGCCGAAGTCGTGCAGTCCGACCACCTCGAAGACGAAGGTGACGGCGGCGGTGACCAGCGGCAGGAAGGTGAGGAAGGCGACCCCCACGGGCACGTCGAGGAAGAGCGCGACGGCTGCGTCGAGCGGGATGACCACGCCGGAGAAGGCCTGCAGGAACGGCGTCATCAGGGTGTACCGGGCGAGCAACCGCTGCCTCAGGGAAGGCAGTTGCTTCCAGTCCTTCTTCCGGTACACCTGCAGGAAGCCCTGGTTCCAGCGGGTGCGCTGCTTGAGCAGCGACATGAGGCTTCCGGGGGTCTCCTCGCGGGTGACCATGTCGGAGTCGTAGGCGACGACGACCTTCTTGCCGACGGACGAGAGCCGGACGCCCAGGTCGCAGTCCTCGGCGAGGCAGTCGGGGTCCCAGCCGTCCGCTTCCCTGAGGACGCCGGTCCGCACGAACACGGTGTTCCCGCCGAGCGGGATGAACCCCTTCTGCGCGTGCAGGTGCAGCCGGGAGCGGAACCAGAAGAAGTACTCCAGGCAGTTGCGCAGGCTGTACCAGCTGGAGTGGAAGTTGATGAGCTGGACCCCACCCTGGACGACGTCCGCCCCGGTGGTGCGGAAGGCGTGGTCGACGTGGGCGAGCAGGTCCGGGTGGACCTGGTCCTCGGCGTCGAAGACCCCGACGACGTCACCGCGGCAGTGCGGCAGCGCCGTGTTCATGGCCTTCGGCTTGTTCTTCTTCTCGTGGGTGTCGACGACGACCCGGACGCGCGGGTCGCGGTCGGCGGCTCTTTCGGCCACTTCCGTCGTCTCCGGGTCGTCGTGCCCGACGATCACGATGATCTCGAAGTCGGCGTGTGTGGATTCCAGCAGCCGCTGGATGGTGTGGTCCAGCACCGCCTGCTCGTGCCGGGCGGGCAACAGCAGTGAGAACGACAGGTGTTCGTCGCCGTCCGGTCTGCCGAACCGGGTGGAGGCCAGCACCTCGGGCGTGCGCCACGCGTGCATCTGCCACCACAGGGTGAAGGCCGCCATCCAGAACAGAGCCAGTGAGACGGCAGCAATGAAGACAGACATCAGCAAAAAGATCCCCCCAGATCCCCGATTACCCCCTGTAGGGGTGACGGTGCGTCACCGCCCGTCACCCCGCTGTGGAGACAGTAGGGGGGATCTGTGAAATGCTGGAGCTCTTCTGATAAATAGCTTGTTTCGGAACGGTGGTGCGGGTAGTGGGACCTATCCGAACACGTGCTCCTTTCGGACAGTTCACCTGTCCGGGCTTCCGCGCCGTGGCCCGGCTCCACCGCCGTTCGGCGGTGCGTCAGCGGCTGTTGAGCACGGCCCGTAGCCGTTCCGGATCGGTCGTCGGCGCGTCACAGGTGAAGTTGCGGCAGACGTACGCCGCCGGTTCACCGGTCACGAGCGGGCGGTCCGCGAGGAGCGGGAACTCGTCACTCTCCGCGGTGCCGACCGCGACGACGGCCCCGGGCGCGGTTCCCAGAAGCGCCGTGCGGTGCAAGGTGGTTGTCCTCTCGTCCGGGAGATGCGGTCCGACGACGGCGACCTCCTTCGGTCCGTCGAGGAGGGCCTCGGCGACGGCGAGCCCCCAGCCGATGAACCGGGGCACGCGCGGCCCGAGGGCCTGCACGACGCCCAACGCCCGCTCGGCCCCGGTCCGGTGGGGCTCGGAGCCGGTGTGCGCGGCATAGCCAAGCAGGGCGCCGGCCGCCGCGGTCCAGCCCGACGGGGCGGCGTTGTCGGTGGGGTCCTGCGGGCGGCGGATCAGTCGCTCGGCGTCGGACGCGGTGTCGTAGAGGGCGCCGGTCCCGGGGTCGGCGAAGCGGACCAGCACATGGTCGAGGAGCAGTCCGGCGAAGTCCAGCCAGACGCCCTCGCCGGTCACGGACGCGAGGGCGAGGAAGCCCTCGGCGACGTCGGCGTAGTCCTCGAGCACGCCGGCGTTGGCGCCCGCCCGGCCGTCCTTGCTGGTGCGGGCGAGACGGGCGTGCTCGTCCAGGTGCACCCGCACGAGCAGATCGGCGGCGCCTACCGCGGCCTCGACGAGATCGGGCCGGTCGAAGTAGGCGCCCGTCTCGGCGAGCGCGGCGATCGCGAGGCCGTTCCAGGCGGCGACGACCTTGTCGTCCCGGCCGGGTGCGGGGCGCTCCGCTCGGACGGCGAGCAGCCGCTCCTTGACGGAGGCGACCCTCTCGGCGTCGAACACGCGCTCGGTCTGCGGGAGTTGGAGGACGGACTGGCCGTGCTCGAAGGTGCCCTCGTCGGTCACGCCGAAGTACTGGGCGGCGAGGTCGCCGTCCGTGTCGCCGAGGACCGCGCGCAGCCGCTCCGGCGTCCACACGTAGTACGCGCCCTCGACGTGCCTGCCGGTGCCGTCGTCGCTGTCGGCGTCGAGCGCGGAGGCGAACCCGCCCTCGTCGGTGCGCAGTTCGCGTACGAGGAAGTCGGCGGTCTCCAGGGCGACGCGGCGGGCGAGATCCGATCCCGTGGCCCGCCAGAGATGCGCGTACACGCGGCAGAGCAGCGCGTTGTCGTACAGCATCTTCTCGAAATGGGGCACGACCCAGTCACGGTCGACGGAGTACCGGGCGAACCCGCCGCCCAGCTGGTCGTAGATCCCGCCCCGGGCCATGCGCTCGCAGGTGTCCTGGGCCATCTGCAGCGCGCCCTCGGCGCCGGTCCGCGCGTGATGCCGCAGCAGGAACTCCAGCACCATGGACGGCGGGAACTTCGGCGCCCCGCCGAAACCGCCGCGCTGCGGGTCGTACTCGCGGGTGAGCCCGAGGAGGGCCTGGGCGAGTTCCTGCTCGCCGGGCGGCCGCGGGGCCTGGTGGCTGATCTCCCGCTGCGCGAGATCACGGACGATCTTCCCGGCGACCTCCGCGACCTCGTCCCGGCGGGTGCTCCAGGCCTGCTGCACACCCTCCAGCACCTGCCGGAAGGACGGCATGCCGTGGCGCGGCGCGGGCGGGAAGTAGGTCCCGAAGTAGAAGGGCTCGGCGTCCGGGGTGAGGAAGACCGTCATGGGCCAGCCGCCCTGGCCGGTGGCGGCCTGCACCGCCTCCATGTAGACGGCGTCGACGTCGGGCCGCTCCTCGCGGTCGACCTTGACGCTGACGAAGTGCTCGTTGAGGTAGTCGGCGGTGGCCCGGTCCTCGAAGGACTCGTGGGCCATCACGTGACACCAGTGACAGCTGCTGTACCCGACACTCAGCAGAACGGGCTTGCCCGCCCTGCGGGCCTCGTCGAAGGCCTCGGCCGACCAGGGCCACCAGTCGACGGGGTTGTCGGCGTGCTGGAGGAGATACGGGGACGTCTCATGGGCCAGTCGGTTCACCGTTCCACTCTCCCACGGGCTCGGGGACGGCGTAGAAACGCATCATCACCGGGCGCGCCCCGTCCAGGGCCTCCTCGCGCGGGCGGTCGTAGCGGCCGAGCAGCGCGTGGTACTCGCGCATGAAGTCGAGGAGTTCCTCCCTGGTCAGCCAGGTCCCGTGGCGCTGGATCTGGGCCCAGCCCTCGGGGCCGCGGTACTCCCGGTGGGCGCGGTGGTACAGCGCGGTGTCGAACTCGATCTTCAGGTGGGCGAGCTCGGCGGCCGCCCGGTACTCCTCCGGGGTCATCGTGGCCGGGTCGGGCGTGGTGTGACGGAACGGCAGCGCCCGCCACCACCGTTCCCGGCCGCCGGACTTCTCCGGGATCTCCTCGATGAGTCGCTGCTCGGCGAGTTTGCGCAGGTGATAGCTGGTGGTGCCGGAGCTCTCGCCGAGTTCGCGGGCGAGGACGGTGGAGTTGGCCTCGCCGTGCCGGCCGAGGTAGTCGAGGATCCGGCGGCGCAGGGGGTTGCCGAGGGACTTGTAGAGGGCGGTGCGCTCCAGGCTGGTCATCTCGGACGTGCCGTCGGTCATGCCGCCACCGTAACCCTGAGAACCCTGAGACGTCCCCGAGGTTTGCCGAGTTTTCTTTGCAGAATTTTCTCTGCGGTCTACGGTGGAGGCAGTCGGAGAACGAGGCGAGGGGAGGACGGGAGCGTGACCGTAAGGAAGAAGTGGCCCTTGGTCCTGCTGGCGGCAGCGGCGGTCCTGCTGGTCCCGTGGATGGTGGTGCTGGCCCAGACCCTGCCGGACACCACGCGGGTGGACCACTGGCCGCTGGCCTGGATCGGCCTCGACGTCCTCATGGCGGCGGGCTGCGCGGCAACCGCCTTCCTCGGCCTGCGCGGCGACGCCAGAGCCCGCCTGACGGCCTCGGCGACGGCATCGGTGGCGGTGCTGGACGCCTGGTTCGACATAACGACGTCGGGCACGGGCGCCCCCCTGACCGAGGCACTGCTGTGCGCGGTGGCGGAGGCGGGGCTGGCGGGGCGTGCGTGATACTGGCGCTGGGCAAGGTGCAGCGGGCGGACCGGCGCTGAGACGCTGAGGCCGCGCCGGGAACGGCGTGTCAGCCGGTGAGCGTGCCCACGGCGCGCACGGGGCCGAGCCGTGACACCACACCCGGCACCTCCGGCGGCGGTTCCAGGTGGTCCGGGCCGGCGCCAGGGCCTTCGTACTGCTCCGCCGGCCAACCACTTCCCGCCCCGGACGGCACCCGCTCACAAGGACGTTGCCACTCCTCCCCAACTCCCCACCGAGAACCACCCCTCCCGTTCGCGCGTCCCCCGAAGGACACTCATGGACAAGGAAGTTGTCGCCGGAGGGGGACGGGACATGCGGGACGGCCATCGGGATGAGGCCGAGCGGCTGCTGGTGCGGGCCGTCGAGGAGGAGGTGCGGCGCTCGGGCGGGCGGATCGACGGACAGCTGCTGCTGTCGCGGGCACGCGGTGCGCTGGACGTGATGGCGGGCGCGGCCGGCGAGGAGTACGACGCCTACACCCGTGCGCTGGACGAGGCCGAGGCGGGCCGGCCGACCTTCGGGCAGCGGTACGCGCGGGAGGGTGCCGGAACCGCCCTGATGGTGGCGGTCGTCGCCGCGGTGGCCGCCGCGGTGGCCGACCTCTCCCTCGGCACCGGTACCGGTACGGCCGTCGGCGCGGGCGTCGCCGCCGGCGTGGTCGGTGCCGCCGCCTCCGTCGTGAAGGTGGCCGGTGCCCATCTGCCGGCCGCGCATCACCACGCGGGCGCGGCCGGACAGCCGGGCGGAACGGAACAGCTGCGGCTGCAGTGGCTGACCGCGCTGGAGGTGCGCGGCATCCGCCCGTTCCTCGACCAGCAGCGGGTGCTGAGCGCCTCCACGGGCCCGAAGAAGAAGGGCGGCCCGGCGCTGCGCGGCGCGGACAAGAGCGCGGCGGCCCGCCGGCGCACGGTGCTGGAGCAGTCCTTCGGGCAACTCCCGGACGCGGACGGCCCGTTCGCGGGGCGCCGGGCGGAGCTGGCGCGGATCCGGCAGTGGGTGCAGGCGGCCCGGGCGGCCACGGAGACCCGGCCGACGGTGGTGGTGCTGCACGGCGACCCCGGTTCCGGCCGTACCACGCTCGCCGTGCGCGCGGCGCACGAGCTGCGGGACCACTTCCGCGGTGCGGTGGTCGTGGATCTGCGCGGCGGCAGACGGGAGGAGGCGCCGCTGCCCACCCGGGACGCCCTGCTGCATCTGCTCAACCGGCTCGGCGCGCCCCGCGAACAGCTGCTGTTCCGGGAGCGCTCCTCCCCCGACCAGCAGGTCAAACGGCTCGGCGAGCTGTACCACCAGCAGCTGACCGGCCTGCCGGTGACGATCGTGCTGGACGACGCCTCGGACCCGGAGCAGGTGCGGGCGCTGGTGCCCGAGCGCTCCGACAGCCTCGTCCTGGTCACCGCCCGCCACGCCCTCGGCCTGCCCGCGGACCTGCCGGCCTGGGTGCACCACCTGCCTGTCGAGGCGCTGGACGCGGCGGGCGCCGAGGAACTGCTCGGCGCCGCCGCCGAGGACACCTCGGGCCCGTACGACGCCGAGTCCGCCGACCGAATCCGGGCCCTCACCGGCGGGCTGCCGCTGGCCCTGCGGATCGCGGGCTCCGCGCTGGGCCCGCGCTCGCCCCGACAGCTGGCCGGCGACCTGGGCGCGTACGGCCCGGTGGAGCCCGTGGAGCGGGCCCTGTGGCTGCGCTACACCGACCAGCCGGAACCGACGCGCCGGCTGCTGCGCCGGCTCGCGCTCGCGGGCCGGGCCTCGCTGGGCGCCGCGGCGGCGGCCGCCCTGCTCGCCACGGACGAGGCCGAGGCCACGCGCCACCTCGTCGCCCTGGCCCGGGCGGGCCTCATCGACCATGTGCGCCGCAGCCGCTACCGGCTGCACGATCTGGTGCGCGCCTTCGCCGAGGCCCGGCTGCTGGACGAGGAGGAGCCGGCCGAGCGCACCGCCGCTCAGGAACGGCTGATCGTCAACTACGCGGACCTGGCCGACTCGGTGCTGCGCCTGGTCGACGGGAACATGTCGACGCGCTCGCACCAGTTCGGCTCGCACGGCTTCACCTCGCTGGACGAGGCGCTGCGCTGGCTGGACGACGAGTCCAGCTTCATCACGGCGACCCTGCGCCACGCGGAGGGCGTGAACCAGAGGGCGGTGCAGAACCTGCTGGGCGCGCTGTGCGACTACTGCCTGCTGCGCGGCGACCTGTACCGCCTCGGCGAGATCAGCGAGCTGGCGCAGGCCGTGGACCAGGGCCTGCTGGTCCGCTCGGTGCAGTGGCGCACCGGTATCGCAGCACGGCAGCTGGGCGAGCTGGACAAGGCGCGCACCACGCTGGCCTCCGTGGTGGACCTGTACCGCGAGGCGCACCACGACGCGGGGGCGGCCCGCGCCCTGTGCTCCCTCGGGATCACCCTGCACCACCAGGGCAACCTCACCGAGGCCGCCGCCAAGCTGCAGGAGGCACTGGACCTGCAGGCGGCGCCGGAGCTGGCCACGGACCGGGCCTGGACGATGCACGCCCTGGCCGCCGTCCAGCGTGACCGGGCCCGGCTGGCTCCGGCGCTGGACCTGCTCACCCGCTCCCTGGTCCTGCACCGCGAGGGCGGCTCGGTGCACGGCGAGGCGTGGGCGCACTTCCAGCTCGGCCAGCTGGCGCTGCGGATGGGGGACGTGCCGCGCGCGGAGACCGAGCTGCGAGCCGCCCTGGAGGCCTACGGCCGGACGCACGACGCGCGCGGCGAGGCATGGGCCCTGACCCAGCTGGCCCGGGCCCGTCTGGTGGACGGCGACGCCTCACAAGCCGCGGAGAGCCTCGGGCAGGCCGCCGCCCGGCACCGGGAGAACGAGGACGCGCGCGGCGAGGCGTGGACGCTGTACTACCTGGGCCAGGCGCTGGAGGAGGCCGGCGATCTCGACCAGGCGGTGCGCGACCTGGAGCGGTCCCGCACGATGTTCTCCCGGATGCGGGACGTCTACGGCCTGGCCTGCGCCCGGCACCACTCGGCCCGGGTCACCCGCGACCAACGGGCCGCGCAGACCGGTTCACTGCGCAACTCCGGCTTCGCCCGGCAGCTCCTCGTGGACGCACGCGCCGACTTCCAGCGCATCGGTGTCGCCCACGGCGAGGCGTGGACATGCCTGGAGCTGGCGGTGGTCGACGCGGGCAACGCCCGTACGCAGCCGGCGCTGGCCCTCGCCGACGAGGCGCTGGACCTGTTCACCTCCTACGGTGACCGGCGCGGCGAGGACTGGGCCCGCTTCCTGCGCTGCACCCTGCTGCCCTACGCGGCGCCCGGCGGGGTGGAGGTGGGCACGGCGGTCGCGCAGGAGGAGCTGGCCCGGCTGGCCCGCGCAAGCCATCCCCTGCGCGACGAGAAGCTCGCCGACTACGTCTCGGCGTACGCCCTGCTGCTGGAACGCGGGGTCAGCCTGGAGGACGGCTGGCAGGCCTGGCGCCTGCGCATGACACCGGACCGCCACGCCCGGGAGGTGATGGGGGTGGCGGTACCGGCGGGGCGCTGAGGCGCGGATCAGCCCCGGCGTGCCGCGGAATCGGTCTTGGCGGCCTTGTCGGCCTGCTCGGCCGAGGGGTCCGGGGACTCCTTGAAGTCGACCTTGTTCATGTGCTTGCTCATCGACTTCATCAGGCCCCACACCGCCAGGGCCATCACCGCGAAGACGATGAAGCCGAGGACACCGGGGGTGACCTTGTTCTCGTCGACCTCCTTGGCGAGGGGGACGAGGTGCGTCACTGCCAGGCTCACGCTTGCGCTCATGTCAGGCATTGTCGCGGATGCCCGCGAAGAGGTCGTCCTCGGGGAGGGAGGTATCGACGAGAGACTTCGCCAGCTCGTACTCCTCCGTCGGCCAGACCTCCCTCTGCAGCTCCATCGGCACCTTGAACCAGCCGCCGTCGGGGTCGATCTGCGTGGCGTGCGCGATCAGCGCCTTGTCGCGGATCTCGAAGAAGTCCGCGCACGGAATGTGCGTGGTCAGCGTGCGCTCGGTGCGCTCCATCTCACTCCAGCGCTTGAGCCACTCCCCGTACGGCGAGTCCAGGCCGCGGTCCAGCATCGCCTGGTGCAGCGCCTCGGTCCGGGGGCGGTTGAAGCCCTGGTTGTAGTACAGCTTCAGCGGCTGGTAGGCGGGGCCGAACTCGGCCTCCGGGTACTTCTCGGCGTCCGCCGCGCCCTCGAACGCCACCATGGAGATCTTGTGCGTCATGATGTGGTCGGGGTGCGGGTAACCGCCGTTCTCGTCGTAGGTGGTGATCACCTGCGGGCGGAAGGAGCGGATCTTGCGCACCAGCTCGCCGGCCGCCTTGTCGACGTCCTCCAGGGCGAAGCAGCCCTCGGGCAGCGGCGGCAGCGGATCGCCCTCGGGCAGTCCGGAGTCGACGAAGCCGAGCCACTCCTGCTCGACGCCGAGGATCTCGCGAGCCTCGTCCATCTCCCTCTTGCGTACCTCGTGGATGTGCTCCTCGATGTACGCGTCACCCTGCAGCTTCGGATTGAGGATGGACCCGCGCTCTCCGCCGGTGCACGTCACCACCAGCACGTCCACCCCCTCGGACACGTACTTCGCCATGGTGGCCGCGCCCTTGCTCGACTCGTCGTCGGGGTGCGCGTGAACGGCCATCAGTCGCAACTGATCAGTCAAGACTCAATCCTCGGTAAGTCGGCGCCCCGTGTCTTCGGTGCGATCGGCGGCTTCTATAGTGACGGAATCGGGGGGCGAATAATTCCGGGTCCGGTTCTGCCGAGAGGACGATCATGAGTACGGCGAGCGCGCGGCTGCCCGAGGGCCGCTACGGCCGTTCCTCGGACGAGCGTGCGGACCGCAAGCTCAGGATCGCCGGTGCGGTGCTGGGCGCGGCCCTGCTCGCGCTGGTGGGTTACTTCGCCTACCACTACGTCGTGGAGAGCAAGATCAGCGCCCAGGTGATCGCCTTCGACGCCACGGACAACGCGGTGCAGGTGCATCTGGAGGTCCACAAGGATGCCGGCACCGACGGCTACTGCACCCTGCGCTCCCAGGCGGCGGACGGCTCCGAGGTGGGCAGGGCCGACTTCCACTTCACCGGTTCGGCCACGCGTATCGACAAGGTCGTCACTCTGCGTACGACGGAGAAGGGCACGACGGCCGAGCTGCTCGGCTGCCACAGCGGCTGACCGGGGCTGGACACCCCCCGCCCTTCACCCGGAATACGTACGCGCTGACCTGCGTTGATGAGATTCTGATGGCTTATGTCCTCCCCCTTCCGGCCTTGAATTGTTAGGCTCGTGGTTTCGCCCATCCAAGAGGGAACATTCTTCTGGGTAGGGCGATGCTTTGTATTCCCAGTACCGACGAGGAGCACCCTGTGACCCAGACCAGCGAGAACGTCACCTGGCTGACCCAGGAGGCGTACAACAAGCTCAAGGACGAGCTTGAGTACCTTACTGGTCCTGCGCGCACGGAGATCGCCGCCAAGATCGCGGCCGCGCGCGAGGAGGGCGACCTGCGCGAGAACGGCGGGTACCACGCGGCCAAGGAGGAGCAGGGCAAGCAGGAGCTGCGCGTGCGGCAGCTGACCCAGCTTCTCGAGAACGCCAAGGTGGGCGAGGCTCCGGCCTCCGCCGACGGTGCCGTCGCGCCGGGCATGGTCGTCACGATCGCCTTCGACGGTGACGAGGACGACACGCTGACGTTCCTACTCGCCTCCCGCGAGTACGCGAGCGCCGACATCGAGACGTACTCGCCGCAGTCCCCGCTCGGCGCGGGCGTCATCGGCCACAAGGTCGGTGAGGACGCGGAGTACGAACTGCCGAATGGCAAGAAGGCCTCGGTGAAGATCCTGCAGGCCGAGCCGTACTCGGGCTGATCCGCCTCCCCAAGGGACCTCGAGCCCCCGGTGTCCGCCGGCTTCCGCCGGACGCCGGGGGCTCTGCCGTACTCACAGTGCAGACAAGGCACGGTTCGCTTGCGTGACACATCGTGCCACCTGCGCGCCCGGACGTCCCGCGGGCCGACCTGCGGCCCGCTCGCATACGCGGCCATGCGCCGCGCGCCGCGCCGCCGCAAGCTGGACTCACGACGACGCCCGGCTCTGCCGAGCCGCCCGGCCCACTCCTGGAGGCCTGATGATGTCGAACGATGAGCCGGCGGCGAGCGGCGCGGAACGCCCACCGCGCCCGGAAGCCTGGAGGACGGCGCTCACTGTGCTGCAGTCGGCGACCCCACCCTCCATTCCGAGAGGGGCAGAGGCGATGACGGCCCTCGTGGAGTTCCCACCCGGCGATCCCGGCACCCCTCCGCACCGGCACTCGGGGCCTGCTTTCGGCTATGTGCTGGAGGGCGAGATGCTCTTCGAGCTCGAAGGCGAACCGGAGCGGGTGATCAAGGCCGGCGAGACATTCTGGGAGCCGGGCGGCGATGTCATCCACTACCAGGACGGGAACAACCGGACGGACTCATGGAGCCGTTTCCTCGTCACCATGTTGTGTGAGCCGGGTCAGCCCATGCTCACCCTGGTCGATGAAGCAGAGCTGGTCGAGCGTCAGCACCTGCGGGCTCCCCGTCCTGGCACGTGATCTGCCGCTGACGTCGGTGCGCCGCGCCATCCCCCCGGAGCCGCGGCGCACCCTTCTCGGTCGACGGGGCCCTGGGATCAACCGGCCGCCCGGCGGTACTTGCGGACCGCCAGCGTGCGGAAGATCAGGATGATGACGACCGACCAGATCAGCGAGGCCCACACGGGGTGCTGCATGGGCCAGGCGCCGGGCGTCCGGAAGCCCGGGGGAAGGTTGCCGAACATCTCGCGGCACGCCTGCACGGTGGCGCTGAACGGGTTCCACTCCGCGATGTGCCGCAGGAAGGCCGGCATCTGGTTCGCGTCCACGAAGGCGTTCGAGATGAATGTCAGCGGAAACAGCCAGACCAGGCCGCCCGAGGTCGCCGCTTCGGGAGTGCGCACGGACAGGCCGATGAGCGCGCCGATCCACGAGAACGCGTACCCCAGCAGCAGGAGCAGGCCGAATCCGGCGAGCACCTTGGCGAAGTTCTCGTGCGTGCGCCAGCCGACGATCAGGGCCACGACGGCCAGGACGACGAGGGTGAGCGCCGTCTGCGCCAGGTCGGCGATGGTGCGCCCGGTCAGGACCGCGCCGCGTGCCATGGGCAGGGAGCGGAAGCGGTCGATGAGGCCCTTGTGCATGTCGTCGGCGATGCCCGCACCGGCGCCCGCCGTGGCGAACGTGACGGTCTGGGCGAAGATGCCGGCCATGAGGAACTCACGGTAGACCTGGGTGGAGTTGGACCCGCCGACCTGGATCGAGCCGCCGAAGACGTAGGTGAACAGCACGACGAACATGATGGGCTGGATCAGGCCGAAGATGAGCACCTCGGGAATCCGGCCCATGCGGATCAGATTCCGGCGTGCGACGACCAGGGAATCGTTCACGGCGCTCACTTCATCCGCTCCTTCAAGACGTTGGGCCGCCGGTCCTGGACGCGCGGCGGGATGGGACCTGGCCGAGACAACCGGGCGAGGGGATCGCCGGGCGGTGCCGGCCGGACGGCTTCGTCGAGGGCACTCATTCCACGGCCTCCTCGCCGCTCGCCTCGTCCCGTTCGGCGGCCTCGGCCATGTGTCCCGTCAGCGACAGGAAGACGTCGTCGAGAGTGGGCCGGCGCAGCCCTACGTCGTCTATCTCGATCCCGCGGGTGTCCAGCTCGCGGATGATCTCGGCGAGCAGCTTGGCACCGCCGGTGACGGGGACCGTCAGCTTGCGGGTGTGCTCCTCGACCGTGACCTCGCCCTTGCCGAAGCCGCGCAGCACCTCTGCGGTGCCCGTCATGTGCTCGCGCTCGTGCACCACGACCTCGACGCGCTCACCCCCCGTTTGGGCCTTGAGCTGGTCGGAGGTGCCCTTGGCGATGACCCGGCCGTGGTCGACCACCGCGATGTCGTGGGCGAGGTGGTCGGCCTCCTCCAGGTACTGCGTGGTGAGCAGCAGGGTCGTACCGCCGGAGACGAGCTGTTTGATGACCTCCCACAGCTGCTGGCGGTTGCGCGGGTCGAGTCCGGTCGTCGGCTCGTCCATGAACATCACCGGCGGCGAGACCACGAGGGCCGCGGCGAGGTCGAGCCGGCGGCGCATGCCTCCGGAGTAGGTCTTGGCGGGGCGGTCGGCGGCGTCCGCGAGGTGGAACTGCTCCAGCAGCTCCGTCGCGCGCGCCTTGGCCGCCTTGCCCTTCATCTGGTAGAGCTGCCCGACCATCTGCAGGTTCTCCCGGCCGGTCAGGTATTCGTCGACCGCCGCGAACTGGCCGGACAGGCCGATGGAACGGCGTACGGCGTCGGGGTCCTTCAGCACGTCCACGCCCGCGACGACCGCCTTGCCGCTGTCGGGGCGCAGCAGGGTCGTCAGGCAGCGGACGGTCGTCGTCTTGCCGGCGCCGTTCGGCCCGAGCAGGCCGAGGACGGTGCCCTCGGGCACGTCGAGGTCTACGCCGTCGAGAGCCCTTACGTCGCCGAAGGTCTTCACCAGACCTTCGGCATGGATGGCGCCTGGCATGTCTGTCTCCACGTCATCGGGGATCGTCGTCCGGGATTCTTCGGAAAAGGCGGTTTGCGCGCCGGATCGGCCCGCGGTCTTCCTGCGGGCAGAGAGTGGGCAACGGCCAACACCATAACGCGATGTATCGCGTCTCTCAACGAGTGGACCGGGGATTGACTCGAACGAGTGATCGGGCGGCTTCCAGGCCCGGAAGCCGGGGCTCTCGGTCGATCAGTCGATGACCGTGTAACCCGCGTCCCGCAGGGCCTGACCGACCTCGGCGCAGTGCACCGGGCCCTTCGTCTCGAGGTGCAACTCCACCTCCGCCTCCGTGAGCCCGAGCCGGGGGTCGGTTCGGACGTGGCTCACGTCGAGGACATTAGCGTCGACCACTGACAACACCCCGAGGAGCGTGGCGAGCGCGCCCGGGCGATCCGTCAGCCGGAGCCGAACCGCCAGGTAGCGGCCCTGCGCGGCCATGCCGTGCCGCAGGACCCGCTGCATCAGCACCGGGTCCACGTTCCCGCCGGAGAGCACCGCGACGACCGGCCCCTCGAAGGAGTGCGGCGCGGCCAGCAGCGCCGCGACCGGACTCGCCCCGGCCGGCTCCACGACCAGCTTGGCCCGCTCCAGGCACAGCAGCAGCGCGGCCGACAGCTGGTCCTCACTGACCGTGCGCACCTCGTCGACCAGGTCCTGGACGATCCCGAACGGCACCAGGCCGGGGCGCCCCACCTTGATGCCGTCGGCCATCGTCGCGGGGTTCTCCACCGACACCGGGCGCCCGGCGGCCAGCGAGAGCGGGTAGGCCGCCGCGCCCTCCGCCTGCACGCCGACGATCCCGACCTCCGGCCGGATCGCCTTCACCGCCACCGCGATACCGGCCGCGAGACCGCCGCCGCCGACACCGACGACGATCGTGCGCACCTCCGGGCACTGCTCCAGGATCTCCAGGCCGACCGTGCCCTGACCGGCGATGATGTCCGGATGGTCGAAGGGGTGGATGAGCACCGCACCGGTCTCGGCCGCGTACTCCTCGGCGGCGGCAAGCGTCTCGTCGACCACCTGGCCGTGCAGACGCACCTCGGCGCCGTAGTCCCGGGTCGCGCTGATCTTGGGCAGTGGGGCACCCTTCGGCATGAACACCGTGGAGTGCACACCGAGCAGCGAGGAGGCCAGCGCCACGCCCTGCGCGTGGTTCCCGGCGCTCGCGGCCACCACGCCGGCCGCCCGCTGCTCCGGCAGCAGCCCGGCGATGCGCACGTAGGCGCCGCGCAACTTGAACGATCCGGTGCGCTGGAGGTTCTCGCACTTCAACTGCACCGGCGCGCCCACCAGCTGGGTCAGGTGCCGGCTGCCCTCCATCGCGGTCACCCGTGCCACGCCCGAGAGCATCTTCTGGGCGCCGCGCACGTCGTCGAGGGTGACGGAACGCAAGGAGTCAGCCGTACCGTAGCTCATGACTCCAGCATCGCAGTTCACGGTCGTACACGACGGCTGTGACCAAGCTCCGAGACCGGTTTGCGCAGCGCCGGTACCACCCGCCGCCGGGCCGCGTACCCTGTCCCCCAACCCAGCAGCCCTTCATGAAGCGAGCCTCCGGCCATGCCCACAACACCTGAAATGTCGATGGACATGACGACCGTCGGTGACACCGGTCTTCTCGACACCCTCCAGCACGAGGTGGCGGTGTTCGCCCGCCGTGCCGAACAGACGCGGCTCGGCGGGGTGGGGCAGGTGCGCAACTCCATGGACCGTGCGGCGTATCTGCTGCTGAACCGCCTCGACAAGGAAGGGCCGATGGGCGTCAAGGCGCTCGCCGCGAGCATGGGGATCGACTCCTCCACGGTCACCCGGCAGGTGGCTCCGCTGGTCGACACCGGACTCGTCAAGCGCACCTCGCACCCCGAGGACGGGCGCGCGGTCGTCCTGCAGCTGTCCCCGCGCGGCGTGGCCCGGCTGGAGGAGGTGCGCTGCTCCCGGCGTCAGCTGATGGCCGAGCTGACGCAGGACTGGGCCCCGGAGGAGCGCGAGCAGTTCTGCGCCCTCCTGACCCGTTTCAACGGCGCGCTGTCCGCGCGGATGACGGTGGGGACGGCGGCGGCGGAGCAGCCTCCGGCGTCCTGAGGGCGGACGGCCACCTGGGGCGCGGACCGGTCGGTGCCGGAGTCTTGACCCCGGGCCGCCGCTGGCCTCATATGAGACGACCGGGTCCTGTGTCGTTCGTACGCGGTTTCACCTGTCCCGTACCGGACAGGGCCCCTCCAGGGGAGGCGCGGTGCGTGATCGGCAGGTGTCCCGAGGTGCCCGCCGGGCCCGGGAGTTCGAGGCGTTCGTCGCGGGCGCGGCCGGGCGTCTGCTGCATGCCGCCACGCTGCTCACGGCGGAGGCGCCGGACGCCAACCCGCGCGCGCGGCGTTTGCTGACGCTCGCGCTCGCCCACACCTATGCGCGCTGGGACCGGTTGCACGGCGAGGATCCGTACGACTGCGCCCGCCAGTACCTCGCCACCCGCTTCGCACGTGCGACGTGGCACCGGTACGGCGTCTTCGGCCGCGCCCGGTCGCATCCGCGCGGGCCGCTCGCCGCGCTCGCGCCGCAGGAACGGCTGATCCTGGTTCTGCGCCTCTACGAAGGTGTCGCCGAGGAACAGGCAGCGGCCCTCCTCGGCCTCCCCACGGACCGCATCCACACCGTCTGCGACCGTGCGACAGCCACCTTGCTCCACCCGACAAGCCACCCGGCACCACGGACGGCGGGCAGAGAGGTGGCACCGTCATGAGGGTGCGGGCAGGGGGCAGCAGGGCGAGAAGTGCTCAGGCCCCGGCGAGCGGGCGGGGCGCGGAGCGGGCCCGGGGCACCGACCCTCTGGCGAGCGAGCGGAGTGGCGCGGGCGTCAGAAGTGACGGGAGCGGCACGCGCGTGCGGTGCCTGCGGGACAGCCGGGGTGCCATGAGCGGCACGCGCGTGCGGGACGGCGGGGGTGCCGCGGGTGTGGGCAGCCACCGGAGGGCGCGGATACCGGGAACCCGGCGCATCGGGAGGGCAGCGTGAACCGGCCCGAACGGGAGGCTGCCGCACGGCAGATCATGGAACGGGCCCCGGCACCGGTGCCGCCGGACCTGTGCGCGGAGGCGGTGCGCCGCGGCGAGCGCCTGCTGCGGCGCAGGCAACTCGTCCGCCGGGTGCTGTGGCTGCTGGCCTGCGCCGCGGCCGTCGCGTTCACCGTGTGGGCGGCCCGGGTGCACCCCTGGACGCTGCCGCCCTCCCAGACGACTCCCCCGATCACCGGCTGGTGAACCGAGCGGCGCGGCCACGGCGGTTGCCGGTCCGGCGCGGGCCGACGCGAGAACGGCCCGCGCGCAACGGCGGGCGGGCCTTCCCTCCTCGGCGGCGCAGTCCATCGGCACCGCTCGGCTGCGGCAGCCCCCGGCAAGGACCCGGTCGGCCACCGGTCGGCTGCCGCCGACCAGCAGTCACCGCCCCCGGTCAGCGGCGACCAGAGCCGGCTGCCACCGGTCGGCAGTCGTCGGCCGCGGCCGGACCGCCGACGCCTCCGCACCTCCCGGAAACCGGCCCGAATGCGGCCCACGCCGTGCCGGCGGCTAGCCCAGCGCCTGCTGGAGGTCCGCCAGCAGGTCGTCGACGTTCTCGATGCCCACGGAGAGGCGTACCAGGTCGGCGGGGACCTCGAGCGCGGAGCCGGCCGCGGAGGCGTGCGTCATCCGGCCGGGGTGCTCGATGAGGGACTCCACGCCGCCGAGCGACTCGCCGAGGGTGAACACCTTGGCGCGGTTGCACACCTCGACCGCGGCCTCCTCGCCGCCCTCGACCCGGAAGGACACCATGCCGCCGAATGCCTTCATCTGCTTCGCGGCGACCTCGTGCCCGGGGTGCTCGGGCAGGCCCGGGTAGAGAACGCTGGTCACGCGCGCGTGCCGGGTCAGCATGTCGGCGATCTTCGTCGCGTTCTCGCTGTGCCGGTCCATCCGCACCGCGAGGGTCTTGGTGCCGCGCAGCACCAGCCAGGAGTCGAAGGGGCCGGCGACGGCGCCCATCGCGTTCTGGTGGTAGGCGAGCTCCTCGCCGAGGCCCTGGTCGGAGACGATCAGCGCGCCGCCGACCACGTCCGAGTGACCGCCCATGTACTTGGTCAGGGAGTGGACGACGACGTCCGCGCCGAGCGACAGCGGCTGCTGAAGGTAGGGCGTGGCGAAGGTGTTGTCGACGACGAGCTTCGCGCCCGCGTCGTGCGCGACGGATGCGACGGCGGCGATGTCGGTGATGCCGAGCAGCGGGTTGGACGGGGTCTCCACCCAGACGGCCTTGGTCTTCGGGGTGATCGCGGCGCGCACGGCGGCCGGGTCGCTGGTGTCGGCGACGGACCACTCCACGCCCCAGCGGGTGACGACCTTGGCGAAGAGGCGGAAGGTGCCGCCGTAGGCGTCGTTCGGGATGACCACGTGGTCACCAGGGCTGAGCAGCGTGCGCAGCAGGGTGTCCTCGGCCGCCAGGCCGGACGCGAAGGCGAGGCCGCGGCGGCCGCCCTCCAGCGCGGCGAGGTTCTCCTCGAGGGCGGTACGGGTGGGGTTGGCGCTGCGGCTGTACTCGTAGCCGCCGCGCAGCCCGCCGACGCCGTCCTGCTTGTAGGTCGAGACCTGGTAGATCGGCGGGACGACCGCGCCGGTGAGGGGATCCGCGGTGTTGCCCGCGTGGATCGCGAGGGTCTCGAAGTGCTGACTGATGTGCCTGTCGCTCATGGGCACCGAGCGTAGTGCGCTTGGCCGGATGCTGACGCCCGCACGGCTCGGGCGCCACCGGACGGAGGGATTTCCCTGCGTGGAAACGGCCGGCGCTCCCGCGGAAACCGCCCACCGACCCACTTGTCATGGACCGGTCCGAAGTTTTCCACAGCTCCGCGGCGGGGTTGGCCAATCGTCGGCGGCGTCTGGTTCGCTTGGGGCATGGCGATTCTCTGGCTGCTGATGGCGCTGCTCATGCTGAGCTTCGTGCTGCTCCCGTTCATGCGGCGCAGGCGCGGGCTGATCGAGCAGGTCCCCGCGGGACACCCGGACGCCGCCGACCCGGCGGCCTACGGCTTCATGCGCCAGGAAGAGCTGGACGTGCGCATGCCGGGAGCCGACCAGGACCTGCTGGACGTCCTGGAATTGGTGCAGCGCACCCAGGACCATCGCGCGGCCTCCCAGCTGCTGGCCGGCACCGGGACGGCGGGCGAGGAGCGCTGGCAGCGGGTGCAGGCCTTCGCGGGTGCCGCCGCGCTGGAGCTGCAGCAGCGGCCCGGCGGGGTGCATGAGACGCCGGGCGGCCAGTGGCTGCGGGTGTGGAGGGCCGAGCAGCCCAAGGACGCGGGCGGCGCCGCCGTGTACGCGGAGTTCCTGGTGCAGCAGGCCTGGCGGACCTCGACGCCGGGCACGGACGACTTCCGGATCATCATGGAGGAGGCCAGGGACGCGTGCGGGCAGGCGGCCCTGCTGTCCCCCGGCGACCCGGTGCCGTACATCGTCGAGCTGTCGGTCGCGCGTGGACTCGCCTATTCCCAGGCCGAGTTCGACCAGCTGTGGCTGAAGATCCTCGACCGTGCCCCGCACCACATGGGCGCCCATCTGGCCGCGCTGCACCACTGGTGCGAGAAGTGGCACGGCTCCCGCGAGCAGGCGTACGCCTTCGCCGAGGCCGCGGCGGCGCGCGCTCCGCAGGGTTCGCTGCTCGCCGCGCTGCCGCTGTTCGCGGTCTTCGAGCACCTCCCGGAGGTGAACCTGGTGGCGAGCTTCTACCAGAGCGAGGTGGTCACCAAGGCGATGCACGGCGCCCTGCACGCGGTGCACTCGGCCCGCCCCGATGACCCGATGCTCGCGCACGTCCGGCATCTGCTGATCTTCTTCCTGGTCCGCGCCGAGCGCTGGCAGGAGGCCATGCACCAGCTCATACACGTCGACGGGCACGTCGGTGCGCTCCCCTGGACCCTGTCCGACGACCCGGCGGCCGAGTTCGCCGTCTACCGCGCCCTGGCGGTAGCCGGTTACGAGGCCAACGGCGGCAGCCCGGCCACCCTGTCCGGCTGAGCCGAGGACGACCGTCGAACTGATCCCCGGCTTCGGTGCACGACGCGCGGCTGTCGGCGTGTGCGATCCATTCCGTGCGTTCGCTCGATCCGGCCTTCCTCGAGGCCTGGCCGGTTCGGATACGTCATTCACATCCGCCCGCCGGTCCCGACCGCCCGGGGGCGATCTGGACCCGCTGCCTCAGGCCCGTCGGCGATTCGGTGGACCTCACGCCACGCAACTGGTCGGGGCCGGCGACCTGTTGGCAGCGAACGGGCCGACCGGCCGGCACCGGCGGCCACACGACCACCGTCGCCTGGCACCCGGCCGAGCTCAACGCTCAGGCGATCAAGGAGTTCACCGAGGACATCGAGACGTGCAGTCGTCTCCGACATCCCGCCCTCGGCTGTCGAGCCGGGCCGGAGGAGCCGACGGAAGGAGCATGGTGGAAGGGCTTGAACTCCTCCATCTCCTCGTGGACATCTCGCCGAGGAGCTCGGCCACGGCGGCAGTCTCATCCGGGAAGCACTGGTGCTCCGACTCGCGCGGCCGACGATCGACGCCTCGCGCTTCCGGTCGCCGGCCGCGGACGAAGACGCCGGAGCCGTCACCGCCCTCTTCGAGCTCCTCACGCGGTTCGCCTCGCGCCGGCCACCGGTGTCACGGGCGGCCACGTCGGCGTCCCGGAGCGGCGGTTCACCGGCCCCCGATGCTGCCCGTGGACGCTAGGCGTGGCACACGCCGTGGTTGACCATCTGGATGTGGCGTGCGACTACCGGGCGCGCGCTCTTGGCCAGGGACTTCACGATCGGGTTGGTGCCCGATCCGATCTCCTTGTCGATGAGCGCGAGAGTCTGGACGTGGGCGGGGTACTGCGCCTTGAGCCACGCGGCATCGTACGCGGGCGTCCCGGCGCGGGACTTGAGGGCGGCGGTTTGCTTCAGTTGCGCGGCAGTCTGCCCGGACGGCAGTGTCACGCCGAGTTGTGCCGCGGTTTTGACGACACCGGCATCGAGGGCGCGGTGGTCGCGGATGAAGTCGGCGCTGACCCGCTTGACGCAGGCGGTGGTCGCGGCGCTCTGGGCTTGCTGACTGGTCGCGATCTCCCACAGGTTGCCCTGGTGGGCCGCGGTCAGGAGCTGCCTGTCCAGGGTGGAGACCGCCGACGGTGAGGGTGACGGCGCAGCGAGAGCCGGCAGCGACGTGACACCCATGACGCACAGGGTGGCGGCGCAGACGGCGGCGGAACGGGCACGGGATCGAGTCGTGTACATGAGTCCTCCAGAGGTCGCACGTGCAAGCCCCGATGAAAATCCCCTCCTCATTGCCGGAAGGGGACAAACCGCACCTATGCCATGGTTCACCCAGTTGAGTTGCTCGGCAACCGAGGACCCCCGCACCTCGGTCGGTCGGGTGTGGGCCGCCGGCTCGGGGACGAGACCGCCGCCGGGTCCGGTCCGGGTGGACCGGACCCGGCTCGCGCCGAACGTGCTCGGTGTCGTGCGCGCCGTCGCCGCGGCCGGACCGCTCGGTTTCGGCGCGCCGACCGCGCCGCGACTGGCCCGCCGTCTCCCCGGCACGCCGCCCCCCGCCTGCCGCTGCCGTGCTCGCGCTGACGGGTGCGGTGGTGCTGGTGGCCGCCGGGGCCGCTCGGGCGCTCGGGCCGCCGCGGAGCAGGGCGGTCAGATGGTCGCCGTGTCGATCACGAAGCGGTAGCGGACGTCGCTGTGCACGACCCGCTCGTACGCCTCGTTGATCTGGTCGGCGCGGATCAGCTCGATCTCGGCACCCAGGTTGTGCTCCGCGCAGAAGTCGAGCATCTCCTGGGTCTCCGGGATGCCGCCGATGCCGGAGCTGCTCAGGCTGCGGCGGTGGCCGAACACGGAGGACAGCAGGATCCGGACCGGCTCCTCGGGGATGCCGACGTTGACCATGGCACCGTCCGTGCGCAGCAGCGACAGATAGGCGTCGAAGTCCAGTGGCGCCGAAACCGTGTTGAGGATGATGTCGAAGGTGCCCTTGAGGTCCTCGAAGGTCTTCGGGTCGCTGGTGGCGTAGTAGTGGCGGGCGCCCAGCTTCAGGCCGTCGTCCTTCTTGCGCAGCGACTGGGACAGGACGGTGACCTCGGCGCCGAGCGCCGCCGCGATCTTCACGCCCATGTGGCCCAGGCCACCGAGACCGACGACCGCGACCTTCTTCCCGGGACCGGCGTTCCAGTGCTTGAGCGGGGAGTACGTGGTGATGCCGGCGCAGAGCAGCGGGGCCGCCACGTCGAGGGAGAGGCCGTCGGGGATGCGGACGACGTAGTTCTCGTCGACGACGATCTTCTTCGAGTAGCCGCCGTAGGTGGGCTGCCCGTCCTTGCCGACGGAGTTGTACGTCCAGTTGGGTCCGCCGCCGGTGCAGTACTGCTGCAGGCCGGCCTTGCAGTTGTCGCACTCGCGGCAGGAGTCGACCATGCAGCCGACGCCCACCCGGTCCCCGACGGCGTACTTCGTGACACCCGGGCCGATCTCGGAGACGACGCCCGCGATCTCGTGACCGGGCACCATCGGGAAGATCGCCGTACCCCAGCCCTCCCGGGCCTGGTGGATGTCGGAGTGGCAGATACCGGCGAACTCGATGTCGATCAGGACGTCGAACTCACCGACCGCGCGCCGCTCGATCGTGGTCCGCTCCAGCGGGGCCTTCGCGGCAGGCGCGGCGTAAGCAGCAACAGTGGTGGTCATGCCGGTGTTCTCCTAGCGATATGAGCGCGCCCGGCTGCCTTCCCACCGGGCACACCAACAGCCTCTCTCACGCTACGTCGACCACCCAGACCACGCTTCTGCGTACGTCTGCCGTGCCTACCACTGGCGGGATCAGGTTCGTGTGCGTACGACCGTGAATACTGGATGTATGGACAACCAGCCCCTGCCCTCGTCCCCGCCGCTGGACCGGCGGGCCGAACTGAGCGAGTTCCTGCGCAGCCGACGGGCCCGGCTGAAGCCGGAGGACGTCGGGCTGCCCGACTTCGGACGGCACCGGCGGGTGCCGGGGCTGCGCCGGGAGGAGCTGGCGCAGCTGGCCGGGGTGTCGGTGGCGTACTACACCCGGCTCGAACAGGGCAACGGGCGGAACGTCTCGGCGGAGGTCCTGGACTCGATCGCCCGGGCGCTCAGGCTGTCGGACGCCGAGCACGCGCATCTGACGCATCTGGCGAAGCCGAAGTCGCACAAGAAGAAGCCGGCCGCGCGGCAGCAGCACGTCCGGGTCGCGCTGCGGCAGCTGCTGGACACGATGGACGGGGTACCGGCGTACGTCGTCGGGCGCCGCTCGGAGATCCTCGCCTGGAACCGGATGGCGGCGGCCCTCTTCGGCGACTGGGCGGAACTGCCGGCGGCCGAGCGCAACTGGGCCCGCCTGGTGTTCCTGCGCCCGGAATACCGGGATCTGTTCGTCGACTGGGAGCAGAAGGCGATCGACATCGTGTGTGCCCTGCGCATGGACGCGGGCTGCTATCCGGACGACTCGCGGCTCTCGGCGCTGGTCGGCGAACTCTCCGTCAAGAGCGAGGAGTTCCGCCGGCTGTGGGCGACGCACGACGTCAAGGAGAAGAACCACGGCGTCAAGCGCCTGCACCACCCGCTGGTGGGCGACCTCTCCCTGAACTACGAGTCGTTCCGCCTGACGGACGACTCGGACCAGTCCCTGCTCACCTATCACGCCGAGCCGGGCTCCCCCTCAGCCGACTCCCTCCGCCTGCTCGCCAGCTGGGGCACGGACGCGGCCCGCCCGGTGCCGTCGGCCTAGGCCCTGTACGGGAAAGGGGCACCCGGAGCCTGTGCTCCGGGTGCCCCTCGCCTCGTCAGAGGGCGCTGCGGCTCACTTGCCGAGGTACGCGTCGTAGATCGTGATCTCCGACGTGTTGCCCTGCTTGTCGGTGATCCTGGAGCGCAGGGAAAGGGACTTGCCCTTCGCCGGGTTCTTCACCGTGATCCTGCCGCCTCGGACGTCGACCTTCGTGAAGGTCTTGCCGTCGTACGAGACGTACACCGTCAGCGACTTCAGGTTGCCGCCCGCTGCCGCGCCCTCGACGGCGACCGGGAAGGTGACCGTCCTTCCGGCCTCGACCCGGCTGTCCAGGCCGGTCGTGATGCCGTAGTGCAGGACGGAGGCGGGGAGCTGGACGGGGGAGCCGGAGACCCTCTTGGAGCGGAAGGTCCAGGCCGCGTCGATCCGGGAGGAGGCCCGTGCGACCTTCGCCGAGCGCTTGACCGAGGTGGTCAGCCGGTACGTGGCGTCACCGGCCGGCACGTTGAACCCGGCCCCGCCGAACAGCGGGTCGTCGTTGGAGCCGACCTTGCTGCCGTCGCGGTACAGGGTGGTGTTCACCGAGGTGAACGCCGAGGACCCGGCGTGCTTGCCGGAGTCGGCGAACAGCGGCAGCGAACCGTAGATCTCGTTGCCGGTGCGGTAGAGACCGAAGTCCCGGCCGACGTGCGGGCCGAAGACCGCGGTGTTGACGGTCCTCGTGTAGGTGTGACCGGCCTTGAAGGAGGACTCGCCGAGCGTGTACCCCGCGTCGGCCAGCGGGAAGCCGTCCTGGTCGACCCCGCTGTACTGGGTGAAGTCCAGGTCCCACAGGGTGCCGCCGCTCGCGGACAGGTGCAGGGTGCGGGTGCCGGGCAGCTTCTGCTGGATGTCGACGGAGGAGGCGCCCGAGCTGCCGGGCAGCCAGCCGCTGGCGCCGATCGAGCCGGTCTTGCCGCTCGCGGCGGCACCGAGCCGGGCCTTGACGGTGGCCAGCTCACTCGCCTTGTAGTGCTTGGTGTAGCCGGTGGCGAGCCGCTTGACCGGGCCGCCGAGGGTGACGTCGTACTCCTCGCTCGTGCCCTTGGACCAGTGGCCGTCCCACTGCTGGAACAGCTGGCCGGCGGGCAGCTGCGGGCCCAGATGGGCGGTGCGGAAGTTCTTGTACGAGTCCAGGAACCAGGTGTAGCTGTACTCGTTCTGGCCGGCCGTCAGGGAGTACCCCGGCGCGGCGAACTGCGACTTCACGCCCGGGGCCGGGACCGTGATGTCCACCGGCCTGGCCTTGCGCGCGTCGATCGTGACCGTTTGCTTCCTGGTGACGCTCAGCTTCGGCTGGGCGATCCAGTCCAGGCCCTTGTCACCGTCGTTCGGGTCCACGATGACCGAGGAGTTGAGGAGGTACGTGCCCTTGGGCACGCGCACCTTCACCGTGCCGGACGGGTCGTACGGGCTCAGCTCCGTGCCGTTCGCCAGGCCGGACGTCCCGCTGAGGTCGGCGGTGTAGTACTTGGCCGGCTTGCCGCCGCGGCCGATGACCTTGAGCGTGACGTCGTACGACTCCACCTCGCGCTGCACCGCGGCGGCCGTGCGGACCGTCTGGCCGGCGCCGGTCGCGGTCACGTACGCGGAGTAGGCGCCGTCGAGGGTCCCGCCCAGCTTGGTGTTGACGGTGAGGTCGACGGAGGCCCTGCCGTGCGCCGGGACGGTCAGCTGGGCCGCGCCCAGCCTGAAGAAGCCCGACGGGGCCGCGTGGCCCTTGGGGTCGAGGGCGGTGCTGCTCAGGGTGAGCGTGACGTCCTTGTCGCCGAGGTTGCGGTACGTCACCTTCTTGGTGACGGGCTTGTCGTCGGTGTGCGGCCACTGCTGCGTCCCGAAGCTCACCGACACCGGGTCGGCGATCACGGACTCCGAGATGGCCTTGTCCACCGCGATACGGCCCGAACCCTGCTGGTACGGCGTGTAGTCGCCGCCCTTGGCGGAGCCGGTGAGCGCACCCTTCAGCTCGGCGTAGCCCCAGTCGGGGTGCTCCTGTTTCAGGATCGCGGCGGCGCCCGCGACGTGCGGGGTGGCCATCGAGGTGCCGGAGATGGTCAGGTAGCCCTCGGGCTTCTCGCCGACCTCCTGGTCGATGACGCTGCCCTTGGCCGCGGCGGCGGTGATGTCCACACCGGGCGCGGTGACGTCGGGCTTGATGGCGCCGTCGCCGAGGCGCGGGCCGGTGGAGGAGAAGTCGGCGAGCTTGTCCTTCTTGTCGACGGCGCCGACGGTGATCGCGGCGTCCGCGCTGCCCGGCGAACCGATCGACTCCGGGCCGTCGTTGCCCGCGGCGATGGCGAACAGGATGCCCTTGGTGGCGGAGAGCTTGTTGACCTCGGCCTCGAGGGGGTCGAGGCCGGGGCTGTCGGGGCCGCCGAGGCTGAGGTTGACGACGGAGGCGCCCTGGGAGGCCGCCCACTCCATGCCGGCGAGGATGCCGGAGTCGTCACCGGAACCGGTGTCGTCCAGGACCTTGCCGTTGAGGATCTCGGCGTCCGGCGCGACACCCTTGTACTTGCCGCCCGACTTGGCGCCGGTGCCCGCCACGATGGAGGCGACGTGGGTGCCGTGTCCGTAGTGGTCGGTGGCGTCGGCGGCGGAGGTGAAGTTCTTGGACGCGATCACCTGGTCCTTGAGGTCCGGGTGGCTGGTGTCCACGCCGGTGTCCAGGACGGCGACCTTCACGCCCTTGCCGGTGTAGCCGGCCTTCCATGCGACGGGGGCGCCGATCTGCGGCACGGACTTGTCGAGGGAGGCCTTGCGGACGCCGTCGAGCCAGACGTGGGCGATGCCGGAGGCGGTGGTGCCGCCCTGGGTGACGGCGTGCCAGAGCGCGGCGGTGTCCTTGACCGGCGTCTGCACGGCGTCGGCGTCGAGGGCCGTCAGGCTGCGGCGCAGACGGCCGGCGTCCCGGACGTTCGCCTTGGCGGCCGCGGCGGAACCGCTATAGCCGACGATGACCTTCAGGCCGTCCTTCTGGTCCCTGCGGGTGGCGGCCTTGTTCAGCTCGGTGACGTCGAACAGGCGCTGGTCCAGCTTCCCGGAGGCGACCAGGTGGGCGGCGTCGACCGGGACGACCAGGGTGTGGCCCGCGGTCCGGCGGACCTGGAAGGGTATGTGCTCGCGGCCCTTGGCCCGCTGGAGGCCGACGATCCGGCCCTTGGCGTCGAGGGCGACGCGGTCACCGGTGATGAGCGTGACGTGGGTCTTCGCGGAGAGCGTGGAGGCGGCGGACGGGACGCGCTCCGCCGGCTTCGCCGACGCCGGGCTGGTCATACCCGCTGCGAGGGCGACGGCTGCGGCCGTGGCGACACTGGCCGCAGCAGCTCTTTTCACTTGTCTGCGCAAGTTCTCCCCCTGGAGATGGAGTACCGGGCGAATTCCCCGTTCACCCGGCCGGGGGGTGGTCTCGCACACATGCACGCCACCCCCCGGGCCACGCAGTATGCCGGGGGGTGCTCAGACGGCTCAACAGGCGAGAGGACGGTAAGAAATGATGAAGGAAAACTGTTACGTCGTGGCCGGACGGCTGTTACACGGCGTCAGGCGCCGGCGTTCTCCTTCACCGTGATCCTTCCCTTGCGGATGGTGGCGAGGCGCGGCGCCTTCTTCGCGATCGCGGAGTCGTGGGTGACCATGATGAAGGTCAACCCGTGTTCCTTCCACAGGCGTTCCAGTACGTCCATGATCTCGTCCCGCATGCCCTCGTCGAGGTTGCCGGTCGGTTCGTCGGCGAGCAGCACCTTGGGCTTCTTCACGACGGCCCGGGCGATCGCGACGCGCTGCTGCTGCCCTCCGGACATTTCGCCGGGGAGGTGCCCGAGGCGTTCGCCGAGGCCGACGGACTTCAGTGCCTCGGCCGCGAGTTCGCGGCGTTCCTTGGCCTTGATGCCGAGGGGGACGAGGGCCGTCTCCACGTTCTCCTGGGCGGTGAGGGTGGGGATGAGGTTGAAGGACTGGAAGACGAAGCCGATGTTCTCGCTGCGGACCTTGGTCAGCCGGGCTTCACTGAGCTGGGCCAGATCCGTGCCGTCCAGGACGACTTCGCCCGAGGTGGGCCGGTCCAGGCCGCCGAGCATCTGGAGGAGGGTGGACTTTCCGCCGCCGGTGGGGCCCTGGATGACGAGCCTGTCCCCGTCGGAGATGGTGAGGTCCACTCCGTCGAGGGCGTGGACGGTGTCCTTGCCGCGGGTGTAGCGCTTGGTGACGTTTCTGAGTTCGTACATGGTGGCTCCCGGATGTGGGTGGTTGCGCGTTCGTTGCCGGCTCACGGTCTGTGGGGGCCCGGCGCGCCCACGCGGCGGAGCCGCATGTCGCTGCGGCCGCGCGCCCCTTGGTCGGACCAGGCCCCCGTCTGAAGGCGCAGCTACTCCACCCGCCTCAGCGCGTCCGCCGGGCGGAGCCGCGACGCACGCCAGCCGCCGAACGCGCCGGCGATGAGCCCGCCGGCCACCGCCAGGCCCACCGCCAGGGCGATCGTCGTCACGCTGACCGGTGCCGTCAGGGCCACCTCCAGGGACTTGGCCGCCCGGCGACCGGGCCCACCGAAGCCGCCGCCCCCGCCGAAGCCGCCGCCCCCGCCGCCCCCGCCGCTCCCGCCCAGCTGGGCCTGCAGGGTCGGGCTGACGGCGGTGACGGCGTACGCGCCCGCGAGGCCCAGGGCGATGCCCAGGACGCCGCCGACCAGGCCGTTGACGACCGCTTCGCCGACCACCTGGCGCGTCACCCGGCCCGACTTCCAGCCCAGCGCCTTGAGCGTGCCGAACTCGCGGACGCGGCGGGAGACCGCGGAGGAGGTCAGCAGGCCCGCGACCAGGAACGCGGCCACCAGCACCGCGATGGACAGCCACTTGCCGACCTTGGTGGCGAGGGACGAGGCGGTGGACAGGGATCCGGAGACCGTCTTGGCGAGGTCGGAGGAGGTGGTGACCGTCGTACCGGAGACGTTCTTCTGGATGACGCCCTTGACGGAGTCGATCTGCTGGGAGTCGGTCGCCTTGACGTAGATCGTAGTGACCTTGTTCTTCTCGTCCGCGAGGGACTGCGCCTGCTGCAGCGGGACGTACAGGTTGGCCGCCGCGTCCCCGCTGTCGGCGGTGGCGATGCCGATCACCGTGAACTTGGTGCCCTTGACGGTGACGGTCGAACCGACCTCGTACTTCTTCTCCTTGGCGTACGCCGAGTCCACGACCGCCACCTTGGCGTTCGTCTCGGTCGTCTTGAAGGTACGGCCGCTGGTGATCTTCGACGAGGTCAGCGGGCCGAGCGCGGTGTGCGTGACGTCGGTGCCGTAGACCGTGTACTGGTTGATGTCGAAGTTGGCGCCGCCGCCCCTCACCTCGCCCTGCGGCTGACCGCCCGCGCCGCCGCGCCGGAATCCGCCGCCGCCCCCGCTCTGCTGGAACTGGCCCCGGGTGAACTGGCCGTTGACCCGGAAGATGTTGAGGCTGAGCCCGCCGACGGCCTGCGAGACGCCCTTCTGGCCCGCGACCTTGTCGACGGTCGAGGAAGCCAGGGTGGTGAAGCCCTGCACCATGACCCGGTCGCTGCTCTGGGAGGACTTGTCGTCGTTGCCCCGGGCGTCGAACTGGAAACGGGGCCGCTGCGAGCTGCTTCCGCTCGGCGTCTGCGCCTTGGTGACGGTCATGTCCGTGCCCAGGCCGTACAGCGACTGCAGGACCTTGTCCTGGGCCTTCCCCATGCCGCTCGACACGGAGTTGACCACGATGACCAGCGCGATGCCCAGCGCGAGGCCGGAGGCGACGACGAGGGCCGCCTTTCTGCGGCGGCGCAGTTCGCGCCTCAGGTAGGTGAAGAACATGGCCCGCAAGCTAGGGACGGACCGTGACGGCACCCTAAGCCCGGCATAAGAGATCCATGAGAAGGCTGTGGTCTGCCTTGCAGCCCGTCAGGCAGCCGATGTGGTCGGCGGCCTCCGCCGGCAAGTGCCCGACGACCCGAATCATCACACATTGGTCAGAAACGGATTCCACTCGCGCAGGAAAATGACAGTGCCCGTTGCCTCCAGGGGCAACGGGCACTGTCAGGCGTGGCGTACCTGTCCGCTCGGGACCAGTGGGCCTCAGACCTGCGAACCGGCCTTCCACTGGGCCCAGTCCATGTTCCAGCCGTTGAGGCCGTTGTCCGGGGCGACCGTCTTGTCGCCGGTGTTCTGGACGACGACCACGTCACCGATCAGGGAGTGGCCGTAGAACCACGCGGCCGGCGTGTTCGGGTCACCCGCGCCCTTGACGTCCTGCAGGCCCACACAGCCGTGGCTGGTGTTGACGCTGCCGAAGACGGAGGGCGCGCCCCAGTAGTTGCCGTGGATGAAGGTGCCGGAGCTGGTCAGGCGCATGGCGTGCGGCACGTCCTTGATGTCGTACTCGCCCTTGCCGTCGGAGTCCTTGAAGCCGACCGTCGCGCCGTTCATCCGGGTCTGGGTGAACTTCTCGGAGATGACCATCTGCCCCTCGTACGTGGTGTGCTCGGGGGAGCCGGCGGAGATCGGGATGGTCTTGACGACCTTGCCGTCCTGCGTGACCTTCATCTGCTTGGTCTTCGCGTCGACGTACGAGACCTGGTTGCGGCCGATGTGGAAGGTGACCGTCTTCTGCTGGACGCCGTGGAGACCGGGCGCGCCCTCGACCCCGTCGAGCGCCAGCTTCAGGGTGACGGTGGAGCCCTCCTTCCAGTACTGCTCGGGGCGGCAGTCCATGCGGTTGGCGTTGAACCAGTGGCAGACGACCTCCTGGCCGCTGCTGGAGGTGACCGTGATGCCCTTCTGCACGGCCGCCTTGTTGGTGATCGCCTTGTCGAAGTTGATCGAGACCGGCATGCCGACACCGACCGTGGAGCCGTCGTCCGGGGTGAAGGTGCCGATGAAGCTGTTGGCCGGCGAGACCGTGGTGAAGGAGGCGTTCTCGTGGGCTATCCGGCCCTGGGAGTCCTTGGCCGCCGCGGCGATCTTGTAGGTGGTCGAGCGCTCCAGCTGGGTGCTGGGCTTCCAGCTCTTCTTGTCGGCGGAGAGCTGACCGGCGACGGCCGTGCCGCTCTCGGTGGTCATGGTGACGCCGGTGAGAGTGCCCTTGCTGACGGTGACGGCTCCGGAGTTGTTGATCGACGCGTTGTCGGAGCCGTCCTTCGGGGTGATCGCGATCTGTGCCTCGGAGGACTTCTTCGCCGCCGCCGCGTCGGCCTGGGCCTGCGAGCTGTCGCCGCCGCCGGACGACTTGGCGTTGCCGCCGGAACAGCCCGTGAGGGCCAGGACACCACCGAGCAGGGCGGACGCGGCCATCAGACCCTTGCGCCGCTTGCTGTCCGTCATCACACGCTTCTCCATCGTTGCCGAGTCGCCAAAACCCCGAGTGCCCCCGCAGGAACCTTCAACGCTACGGCCGCGCCGTCCCGTTCCACATGATGTGGATCTGTGGGGCACACCACGTCCGCGGTGCGCCTGGGTGCGGGAGTCGGTCCGTGCGTCCCCCGGGACGACGAAACCCCGGACGGCGGTTGCCGTCCGGGGTCGGAGTGCCCCGCGACGCTCAGCCGATGCCGCCCTCTTCCTCGTCGTCCTCCTCATCATCCTGGTCCAGTTCCCAGTCGGGCGAGTCGGGGTCGTACTCGATCCGCTCGCTCGACCAGGACGCCTGCTGGAGCTCCACCCCGGGCACCTCGCTGACGAGGTCGAACGGGTCCACGAGATACGCGAGGGCCTCCGCGGTGTCTTCCGTCACAGCCGTCTCGGCCTGGGTCCGCTCCGTCGCCGGCAGCTCCGAGTCCGCGGCGAGCCGGCGCAGCGCGGCCTTGGTCACCTCGCCCTCGTCCTGCACCTCGAGGACCAGCTCCACACGAAGCCGTACAAAACGTGATGTCTCTTCAGCGTTCATGGCGCGAGCGTACGACTGAAACCTCCCGTGACTTTCCCGTGACCCGCGACTTTCACTAACATCGCTCCCCACGGCCAATTCGCCAGCGTCACAAGGGGATCGATATTCCGTGTCATCCGCTCGCCGCCCGCTGCTGACCGCCACCGCCGCGGGCACCCTGCTGTGCGCCCTGTGGTTCGTCCCGTCCGCGAAGGCCTCGCAGGACTCCCCGGCGGACTCCACGGCGAGAGGGAGCGTGTCCCGGTCCACCGCCTCGCAGGTCAGCCAGCAGGCCAGGGCGGTGTCACAGGCGACCGCCGAGACCGCGCAGGAGGCGGCGGACGACACCCGACTCGCCGACACCGGCAGCCCCGACACCACGCCGTACGTCGTCGTCGGCACCCTCTTCCTCGGTGTGGGTGCCGGTTTCGTGGTGTATTCGGTACGCCGCGAACGCATGGGCTTTTAATTTCCCTTGACGCTTCTTTGACGGGCCGCACATAGTTCGGCCATGAAGAGATCATCGGGAGTACGGCTGTGCGCCGGCGCGGTTCTGGGTGCACTGTCGCTCGCCCTTGTCACGGGCTGTTCCGACGACGGTTCCGACGGGGGCTCGAAGAACCCCGGTACCGCCGCGAAGGCGCTGAGCGCCGCTGACTTGAAGAAGCTGATCATCGCTCAGGGCGAGCTGCCCGGATACAAGGTGGAGCCGGTGCCGGCCACCCGGGCCCGGGCCATCACCACCGACAGCGCGCCCTGCCGGCCGCTGGCCCGCGTGATGAGCGCGCTCCCGCCGGGAGACGCGGCGGCCACGACCGACCGGCTGGCCATGGAGAACCAGAAGAAGACCCCCTCGGCCAAGCCGACCTCGCTGGACGACCTCGACGAGAAGAAGTTCGAGGAGACGATGCGCAAGTCCCTGGACCGGGACGTCACCACGGTCACCCTGGCCTCGTACGACGGGGACGGCGCCGAGAAGGCCGTCACGTCGGTCTCCGCCGCCGTGAAGGCCTGCGCGGGCGGCTTCTCCGCGCGGCAGGCGGGGTCGAAGGTGCAGTTCACCAAGGTCGCCGAGGAGAGGGCGACGGGCACCGGCGACGGGTCGGTGGCGTTCACCGCGACCATGGACTCGGACGACGGCGACGCGGCACCGGTCCACGCCGAGGTCGTCCGGCTCGGCAACACCCTGTCGGTCTACTTCACCTCGAACCTGGGCGCGATGATGGCCAAGACGGCGTACACGGTGTCGCCCGAGGTCGTCAAGGCGCAGCAGGCCAAGCTGAAGTGACACCGCGACAGGGGGCCCTGCACTGCGGCAGGGCCCGTCTGTCGTGCGGTGACGTTACTGCAGCGGGCCGGTGACCGTTTCCGCCGCGGTGACGAGGTGACCGGCGCGCACGAACGCCTCGGCGGCGGCCAGGTCGGGCGCCAGGAACCGGTCCGGGCCGGGGCCCTGCACACCGGCGGCGCGCACGGCGTCGATGACGGCCTGCGAGGCGGGCGCGGGGGCGAGGCCCTCGCGCAGCTCGACGGCGCGGGTCGCCGCGTACAGCTCGATCGCGATGATCCGGGTGAGGTTGCCGACGGCGGTGCGCAGCTTGCGCGCGGCCGACCAGCCCATGGACACGTGGTCCTCCTGCATGGCGGAGGACGGGATGGAGTCCGCGGAAGCCGGTACGGCGAGCCGCTTCATCTCGCTGACCAGGGCGGCCTGCGTGTACTGAGCGATCATCAGGCCGGAGTCCACGCCGGCGTCGTCCGCGAGGAACGGCGGCAGACCGTGGCTGCGGTTCTTGTCGAGCAGCCGGTCGGTGCGGCGCTCGGCGATGGAGCCGAGGTCGGCGGCGGCGACGGCGAGGAAGTCCAGCACATAGGCCACGGGCGCGCCGTGGAAGTTGCCGTTGGACTCCACGCGGCCGTCGGGCAGAACGACCGGGTTGTCGACGGCGGAGGCCAGCTCGCGCTCGGCGACCAGGCGGGCGTGCGCCATGGTGTCCCGGCCGGCACCGGCGACCTGCGGGGCGCAGCGCACGGAGTAGGCGTCCTGGACACGCGGGGCGTCGTCCTGGTGGTGCCCGGTGAGCTGCGAACCCTTCAGCACGGCCAGCATGTTGGCGGCGGAGGCGCCCTGGCCCGGGTGCGGGCGGATCGCGTGCAGTTCGGGGGCGAGCACCTTGTCCGTGCCGAGCAGCGCCTCCAGGCTGAGGGCGGCGGTGATGTCGGCGGACTTGTAGAGGGTGTCGAGGTCGGCGAGGGCCATGATCAGCATGCCGAGCATGCCGTCGGTCCCGTTGAGGAGGGCCAGGCCCTCCTTCTCGCGCAGCTCGACCGGCTCGATCCCGTGCGCGGCGAGCAGCTCGCCGGCGGGCCGTACGACCCCGTCGGGGCCCTCGGCCTCGCCCTCGCCCATGAGGGCCAGGGCGCAGTGCGACAGCGGGGCCAGGTCTCCGGAGCAGCCGAGGGAGCCGTACTCGTGCACCACCGGGGTGATCCCTGCGTTCAGCACGTCGGCCATGGTCTGCGCGACCTCGGGCCGCACCCCGGTGTGCCCGGAGCAGACGGTCTTGAGCCGCAGGAACATCAGGGCCCGTACGACCTCGCGCTCCACCCGCGGGCCCATGCCGGCGGCGTGCGAGCGGACGATGTTGCGCTGCAGCTGGGCACGGAGTTCCTGGCTGATGTGCCGGGTCGCCAGGGCGCCGAAGCCGGTGGAGACGCCGTAGACCGGGTCCGGCTTGGCCGCCAGCGCGTCCACGATCTCGCGGGCCGCCGCGAGGGCCGTGACCGCCTGGGCCGACAGCTCGACGCGGGCACCGCCGCGCGCCACGGCGAGAACGTCGGACGCCGTGACACCGGACGTCCCCACCACCACAGTGTGCATATCCATATTCAGGAGCGTACGCATTGAATGCGGGGATGTCACTAGTGGGGAACGGGAGCGACCCTTACCGATCCGTGTGGGCTTCGCCTCACGGACGGGGGCTCACGCCCGGCGCCCGCGGAACCGGCGCCGCTCGGCCGGTGCCAGGTGCGGCGGCTCGTCGGCCAGCCGGACCACCGGGTCCTGCGGCCCCTCCCGGCCCGCCACCACCGGCCGTTCGGCGCGCAGGGCCTTGGCCCGGTACTGGGCGGCGTCGGCGAGCCGGAACAGCCGCCGCGCGTCGTGCACCTCCCCGATCGGGTCCTCGGTCGAGGCGACCCCGCACGCCACGCCTTCTCCCTGCTCCAACTCCCCGGCCCTGCGGCACAGTTCATCGGCCGCCTTGACCACGTCGTCGGCGGGCGGCCCGACGGCCAGCAGACAGAACTCGTCCCCGCCGAGCCGCGCGACCAGCGCGCCCGGCACCATCGCGCCGCACAGCGACAGCACCGAGCCGAAGCGCTCCAGCAGGCGGTCGCCGACGGCGTGCCCGAGGGTGTCGTTGACCCGCTTCAGCCCGTTGAGATCGCAGACGACGAGGCTGACGACCACGCCGTCCGCCCGATGCCGCTCGACGGCCTCCTCCAGGCGTACGTCCACGGCCCGGCGGTTGGCGAGTCCGGTGAGGGCGTCGGTGTACGCGAGCCGGCGGGCCTCCTCCAGCCGCTCGGTCTGCGCGAGTCCGGCGGCCACGACCGCGGCCAGCACGGTGGCGAAGTCGGCGTCGGCCCGGTCGAACACGGGGGCCTTGACGGCACGGGCGACGTACAACTCGCCCCAGGCCCGGCCGTGCAGAAGGACCGGCGCGACCACACAGCAACCCCGGCCGCGACGGCGCAGGGCGGCGACCCGCTGATGGAAGTAGCCCGGGGTGCCGGCCGCCGTCCCCTCGGCGGTCTCCACCCACGCGGTGGGCCCTCCGCCACCGGCCCACCGCTCGTGCAGGAACTCGGTGATCTCGGGGAACTGGTGCACCGGGTAGGCCTCGGCCTCGGGGAACTCCTCCTCGTCCGGGCGCCTGTCCCCCACGTTCACGAGGACCCGCAGCCGGCCCAGCTCCCGCTCCCACACCGACAGCGCGGCGAAACTGCCGTCGAGCGCACGGCAGGCGCCGAACGCGGCGGCCAGCCACGTGCCCCGCGGAGTCTGTGCCGCCGCCATGCCCTGCGCCAGGGCGACGACTGCGGCGAGCCGCTTGTCCTCAGCCATTACTCCAGGTTAGGGAGGATTTGGGCGATTCGGGACATTGGCGACGCGATCAGGTGGGGCTCTGGTCCGTCCACCTGCGAGCCCGGGGCTGCGGCCTTCACCGGGTGCGGGTGCGGGTGCGGGTGGGGACGGGTTGCCCGCTATTCGCCCGGCCACTCCGGCTTGCGCTTCTCGTTGAAGGCCGCCACTCCCTCCGCACGGTCGCCCGAGAAGGCCACCGAGCGCCAGGCGGCGTCCTCGACCTCGAGGCCCGCTCGCAGATCGAGCCCGTGCCCCAGGCGCAGCGCGCGCTTGGCCGCCCGCAGACCGACCGGAGAGTTGCCGGCCATGGCGGCCCCCAGCGCCAGCGCCTCCTCGCGGTCCCGGCCCTCCTCCACCAGCCGGTCCACCAGCCCCAGCCCGGCCGCCTCCGCCGCCTCCACCCGCCGCGCGGAGAAGATCAGCTCGGCCGCGCGCGCCGCCCCGACCCGCCGCGGCAGCAGCTGCGTACCGCCGCCCCCGGGGATCACCCCCACGGACACCTCCGGCAGCCCCACCACCGCCGTACGGTCGGCCACGATCAGGTCGCAGGACAGGGCCAGCTCGAAACCGCCACCCAGCGCGAACCCGTGCACCGCCGCGATGGTCGGCATCGGCAGCTCCAGCACCCCGGTGTACGCCCCCCGGGTCACCGGCCGCTGCCGCAGCAGATCCGCGTCGCTGAAGGAGTTCCGCTCCTTCAGGTCCGCGCCGACGCAGAACGCCCGCTCGTGGGACGAGGTCAGCACCACCACCCGCGCGTCCCGGTCGGCGGCCAGCGCCGCGCACGCGGCGGAGAGTGAACGGGCCATCTCCGTCGAGACGGCGTTCATGGCCTTGGGCCGGTCCATGACCAGCTCCGCGACATGCCCGTGCCGCCGCACCAGCACGAACTCCCCGAACCGCTCCTCGCTCATGACACCCTCCGGCTCACGTGTTAACGCGGGTTAACGCACTGTCGGCCCGATCATCGCAGCCCCACCCGACCCCGGAAAAGCCTGGGGGGCTACGCCCGTTCGAGTGACATCCCGGCCGTCTCAGCCCACATCACCCACAGGAACGCATAGCGTGCGTCCGCCACGGCGCGCCCGGGGCGCGCGGCGGGGAGGGGAACCATGACACCGATAACGGGCGAGGCCGCGGGTGCCGGTGTGACGCATGCATCCGTCCTACGGCGCGGACGGCACCGCAAGCCGCGCCCTCGCAAGGCCCTGCTCGCCGCGGGCGGTCTCGCCCTGACGGCGGGGGTGCTCAGCCTGGTGCGGGTCGCGCCGGAGTCGGGGGTCGGCGCCCCGGGCACGGCGGAGGCCGACCCGCGTGTCGGCGCGGACGACGGCGCCACGGACCACGCGTCGAACACCTCCGCCACGGTCTCCGCCGACCCCACCGCACTGCCCTCGGCGACCTCCGTCATGGGCGGCAGAAGCCTCGCCCCGACACCCACGGCCACAGCCACCGGTCCGGCCCCGACCGGGGCACCGGCGGACGGCACCGCCGTACCGACCGCGACCGCCCTCCCCACGGGTCCGGCCGCCACGTCGGGCACCCCACCGCGGCCCACGGCGACGGCCTCCGCCCCCCGCCCGGCGCCCTCGACCGCCCAGCCGCCCCCCAGCACGCCGACGCCCAGCCACAGCACGGCGGCACCGGGGCCGGGCGGGCTGTGCGTACCGGTGCTAGGCCTGTGCGTGGACGTCCGCTGAGGAGACGCGTCTACGCCTGGCTGTCGCGGCGGGCCAGCAGCCAGGGCTCGACCACACCGAGCCCACGGACCGGGCGCTGCCACATCGGCTGCAGCGCGAACCGGTACACCGGCGGCTCCTCGCCCTCCTTCTCGGCGGCCGCCGCGGCCTCGGCCGCCTCCGCCTCGGAGGCGGGCGCCTCGCCGGTGCGGATCAGCTCCTCGGCGAAGGCGCTGTCCACCAGCACGGCGTCCCGGGGCGCTATGGAGGTCAGCCGGGAGGCCAGGTTCACCGTCGTGCCGAACACATCACCCATACGAGTGGTGACCGTGCCGAACGCCATGCCGACCCGCAGCTCCGGCATCGTCTCGTCGTTCGCCAGCGTCTCCACCAGGCGCAGCGCGATGTCCGCGGCGACACCGGCGTCGTCCGCCGCGTACAGCACCTCGTCGCCGAGGGTCTTGATCAGCCGGCCGCCGCGCGCGGCCACCAGGTCGGCGGCGGTCGTCTCGAACGCCTCGACCAGCTCGCCCAGCTCCTCTTCCTCCATCCGGCGGGTCAGCCGCGTGAACCCGACGAGGTCGGCGAAGCCGACGGCGAGCCGCCGGTCGACCATCTCCTCGTCGTCGGCCGACTGCACGACCCGCCCGGCCGAGGCGGCGAGCTGGCGGCGCCACACGTAGACCAGGAACTCCTCCAGCTCGGGCAGGAGCAGCTCGACGATCGGGTACGTCACCTCGGTGCGGGTCATGCCGGGCTCGGGCGGCTCGGTCAGGCCCTCCAGGAAGGAATCCATCTGCCACTCGGCCAACCGGGCGGTGGTCTGTCCGGTGGACCGGGCCACCTGTACCGCCATGGCCTCGCTGAGCAGCCCCGCCTCGACCAGACCGGCGAGGCGGCGCAGGGCGAGGACGTCGGCCTCGGTGAGGGCCTTGGCCTGACCGATGTCCGCGAACCCCATCGCCCGCCAGAACCGCGACGCCAGCTCCATGGAGACGCCGGCGCTGCGGGCCGCCTGGAACGGCGTGTAGCGGCGCTCGGCGCCCAGGATGAGCTGTTCGAGGCGCAGGGCCAGCGGGTCCTCGCCGGGGTCGGCGGCGTCCGCGCCCGCACCGGAGCCCGTGTCGTCGACGGTCACGCCTGCTGCCCTTCCGATCTGTCGCGGTCAGGTATCGACCGGCCTCAACTCTACGGCAGGTGTGCGCCAGCTCACTCCGCTGGGTTTGGCCGGGGGGGCTGCGCCTCCGGACCCCCGCTTCGAACCCTTGCCCTCCGTGCGCCGCATGGGGCCGATCGCGCGGTTCCCGCGGCCCCTGGCGGGGCTGCAGCGCCATCGCCACGTGGCCGCAGCCGCGCACGGCGGGAAGAGGACGTGTCGGGGGTGTCCGCCCGCGGGGGCCGCCGTAGACACAGCGCACCACTCCGCCGACAGCACGTCGGACCGAGGACGGACACGCCCGGTGCGGCCCCGACCCCACGACCACGACAGGCGCAACGCCCGCCCCCACCGAGGCCGCACCGCACGCACCCCCACCCCGCACGCACCGTGTCCACCCAGGCCACACAGCGCCGCAGGCACACCAGTCACACCCGTCCACAGGCCCCACGCGCACGATGCCCCACCACCCCCCGGGCCACACAGGCGCCGCAGGGGACCCCCGCCCACAGGCCCCAGTCGCACAAGCCCCACACGCGCTCAGGTCACAAAGGCGCCCATCCCCACTCAGGCCTCCCAGGCGCCGCAGGCAGCCACTCACACCAGGCCCCACACGCACGGTGCCCACCCAGGCCACACAGACACCACAGGCACCCCAGCCAGCCCGCAAAAGCGCCTCAGGCACCCCTTCACGCCGTGCCCCAGAAGCACCCAGGCCCCACAGGGACCCCTCACGCAGGCCCACGCACCATGCCCACCCAAGCCACCAGGCCCCGTCACGCCAGGCCCCACAGGCACCACCCCCACCGAGGCCGCACAGGCCCCGCAGGGACCCCTCACGCAGGCCGCAGATGCACGATGTCCCCCGCCCCCACGGGCTCCTGCACGCCCTCCCCCGTCGCGATGACCAGTCGCCCGTCCCCGTCGATCGCCACCGCCTCACCCACGATCGAACGCTCCCCCGGCAGCTCCGCCCGGACCGTGCGCCCCAGCGTCGCGCACCCCGCCGCATACGCCTCCTGCAGCCCGCTGGCGGAAGGATCACCCCCGGTGCCCCGCCACCGCCCGTACCACTCCTCCAACGACCGCAGCACCGCCCGCAGCAGCGGATCCCGGTCCGTGCCCACCGCCCCGGCCAGCGCCAGCGAGCCCGCCTGCGGCACCGGCAGCTCCTCCGCCCGCAACGTGACATTGATGCCGACGCCGATGACCACCCCGTCGTCCCCGGCCCGCTCGGCCAGGATGCCACCGGCCTTGCGCTCCTCGCCGCCGACGGTCACCAGCAGGTCGTTCGGCCACTTGAGTGCCGTGTCGACGCCCGCCCCCCGGGCCAGGCCGGTCGCCACCGCCACCCCCGTCAGCAGCGGCAGCCAGCCCCAGCGGGCCACCGGCACCTCGGCGGGCCGCAGGTACACGGAGAAGAACAGGCCCGAGCGCGGCGGCGCGGTCCAGCGGCGGTCGAGCCGGCCCTTGCCCGCCGTCTGCTCCTCCGCCACCAGCACCGCGCCTTCGTCGGCGTCCCCGGCGGCGGCCAGCGCGACGAGGTCGGAGTTGGTGGACCCGGTCCGCTGCACCACTTCGACGGCGCGGTACAGACCTCCTTCCCGTACCAGCCCGCGCCGCAGTGCCGTGGCGTTCAGGGGCGGGCGGTCCAGGTCGGACCAGCGGCTGTCGTCTGATGCATTGTGCGGCGTCATGCAAGTCACCCTAGGTGTGGTAAACGCCGCACTGCCGACCCACATCCCCAGCACTACTCTACGGATGAGTAACCGTCCCCCCTTTTGAGCAGGCAGGGAGCCGCATCCCGATGTCCGAGCCGGAAGAGCGTCCAGAGATCCACGAGACCCAAGGGATCGACATCCACACGACCGCGGGGAAGCTCGCGGATCTCCAGCGCCGCATCCATGAGGCGACGCACGCCGGCTCGGAGCGCGCCGTCGAAAAGCAGCACGCCAAGGGCAAGCTGACAGCGCGTGAACGCATCGAGCTCCTTCTCGACGAGGGCTCCTTCGTCGAGCTGGACGAGTTCGCCCGCCACCGGTCCACCAACTTCGGGCTGGAGAAGAACCGGCCCTACGGAGACGGCGTCGTCACCGGGTACGGGACCGTGGACGGCCGCCCGGTCGCCGTCTTCTCGCAGGACTTCACCGTCTTCGGCGGTGCCCTCGGCGAGGTCTACGGCCAGAAGATCGTCAAGGTGATGGACTTCGCGCTGAGGACCGGCTGCCCGGTCATCGGCATCAACGACTCCGGCGGCGCCCGGATCCAGGAGGGTGTCGCGTCCCTCGGCGCGTACGGCGAGATCTTCCGCCGCAACACCCACGCGTCCGGGGTGATCCCGCAGATCTCGCTGGTCGTCGGGCCCTGCGCGGGCGGCGCGGTGTACTCCCCGGCCATCACCGACTTCACGGTCATGGTCGACCAGACCTCGCACATGTTCATCACCGGCCCGGACGTCATCAAGACGGTCACCGGCGAGGACGTCGGCTTCGAGGAGCTGGGCGGCGCCCGCACCCACAACTCCACCTCCGGCGTGGCGCACCACATGGCCGGGGACGAGAAGGACGCCATCGAGTACGTCAAGCAGCTGCTGTCGTACCTGCCGTCCAACAACCTCTCCGAGCCGCCGGTCTTCCCGGAGGAGGCGGACCTCGCCGTCAACGACGAGGACCGCGAGCTGGACGCCGTCGTCCCCGACAGCGCGAACCAGCCGTACGACATGCACACGGTGATCGAACACGTCCTGGACGACGGCGAGTTCTTCGAGACGCAGGCCCTGTTCGCGCCGAACATCCTCACCGGGTTCGGCCGGGTCGAGGGCCACCCGGTCGGTGTCGTCGCCAACCAGCCGATGCAGTTCGCCGGCTGCCTGGACATCACCGCGTCCGAGAAGGCCGCCCGCTTCGTGCGCACCTGCGACGCCTTCAACATCCCGGTGCTGACCTTCGTGGACGTCCCCGGCTTCCTCCCCGGTGTCGACCAGGAGCACGACGGCATCATCCGCCGCGGAGCCAAGCTGATCTACGCGTACGCCGAGGCGACCGTCCCCCTCATCACGGTCATCACCCGAAAGGCCTTCGGCGGCGCCTACGACGTCATGGGCTCCAAGCACCTGGGCGCCGACCTCAATCTGGCCTGGCCGACCGCCCAGATCGCCGTCATGGGCGCCCAGGGCGCGGTCAACATCCTGCACCGCCGCACCATCGCCGAGGCGGAGGACGTCGAGGCCACCCGGGCCCGGCTGATCCAGGAGTACGAGGACACCCTCCTCAACCCCTACGTCGCGGCCGAGCGCGGCTACGTCGACGCGGTGATCATGCCGTCCGACACCCGCTCCCACATCGTCCGCGGCCTGCGTCAGCTGCGCACCAAGCGGGAATCACTGCCTCCGAAGAAGCACGGCAACATCCCCCTGTAAGGAGCCGCTGTGACGATCAGAGTCGTACGGGGCAACCCCACCCCGGAGGAGCTGGCCGCCGCCCTGGCGGTGGTCCGCGCCCGCGCCGCGGCGGCGGCAGCCCAGCCGCCCGGCGCGCAGGGCCCGAGGGACGCGTGGTCCGACCCGAGCAGAATCGCGTCCGCCCACCTCCCCAAGCCGGGCCCGGTGTCCTGGACCCGCACCTACTGGCCGAGCTAGGGGCGTCTCCCCGGTGGACCGCCACAGGGCGCCAATTGAGTACCGGTACTCAGGCGCCCTGGATCGGCCCGGCCCCACGCTGGGGGCATGCTGTGGTCGGACCCCGAGGACGAGCCGCCGGAAGAGCTGCGCGAAGCGCAGAACATGCTCCGGCGGCTCGGCTTCCTCATGGCCCTGGCCATGGTCCTGGCCATGCTGGTCATCGGCCTGAGGTGAGCCGAACAGGCGCCGCCGTGACTAACCTGACCGCATGACTGCCAAGCCACACCGCCGCCTGATCCTCGCCTCCCAGTCCCCCGCCCGCCTGGGCCTGCTGAGGCAGGCCGGCCTCTCACCGGAGGTGATCGTCAGCGGGGTCGACGAGGACGCCGTCACCGCGCCCACCCCGGCCGAGCTGGCGCTCGCCCTGGCCGAGGCGAAAGCCTCGGTCGTGGCGGCGAAGCCGGAGTCGCAGGGCGCCCTGGTGATCGGCTGCGACTCGGTGCTGGAGCTGGACGGGCAGGCCCTCGGCAAGCCCGCCGACGCCGAGGAGGCGACCGCCCGCTGGAAGGCGATGCGCGGGCGTGCCGGGACCCTCCAGACGGGGCACTGCGTCTGGGACACGGAGGCCAAGCGGTACGTCTCGGCGACCGCATCGACCGTCGTCCACTTCGGTGAGCCGAGCGACGAGGAGATCGCGGCGTACGTGGCCTCCGGCGAGCCCCTCTACGTCGCCGGGGCCTTCACCCTGGACGGCCGGTCGGCGCCGTTCATCGAGGGCATCGACGGCGACCACGGCAACGTGATCGGCATCAGCCTGCCCCTGGTGCGCAAGCTGCTGGCCGAACTGGGCGTCGGCATCACGGAGTTGTGGGCGCCGGCGGACTGACCCGGGCGGGCACGGCGTCCTGGGGCGGCTCCCCGCCCCCGTCCCGTGGCTCGGCCGTACGCGGGGCCGGCACGGCCGCCGTCGCATCCGGGGCCACGGCCGGGGCCGAGCCGGGCTCGGCCCCGGCCTCCGGGCCCCCGTCCTCCCCCGCCCCGCCGGAGGCGGCCGGTCGCGGACCGCCGTCACGGTCGTAGGTCATCAGGAGCAGGACGACGAGCCCGAGCACGACCACCATGAACAGGAACGCCGTCCAGCCGACCAGGCCCCAGGCGAAGGCGCCCAGCAGGCCGTGGACGACCGCCACGCTGATCAGCAGGACGCGGCCGAAGCCGGCGGGGGCGCGGTCGCGCATCGCGACCAGGAGGGCCACCAGCGCGCACAGCGCGAAGTAGAGGCCGAAGACGATGCCGCCGATCTTCGAGGACGTCGCCATCACGGACGGGTCGAGGCCGGCCAGGGACATGTCCTGGCGGTCGACGACCACGCCGAGGAACCAGTTCAGTGCCGCGATGAAGACCGCCTCCGCCAGAAGGACGATCGCCACCACCCATGCCACCGGTCTGCGCACCACCGGTCCCCACCCACTCTCAAGCCCGCGACTGTTACCCCAGGTACGTTCGAGTCGTCATGAACGCTACTAACGGGTAAACCCCGGGACAAGGGTTCGCGCGGCAGCAAAGAATCATTGGGCCATTCGTAGGGACTCGACAAAGAAACAGAGTGGGCCGCAGCACGCTCTCACAGAGACCTTGACCACATGGCCGGGCTAGGGTTTCCGGGAGGAGCCCTGCGTACCAAGGTGCGACAAGGCTTTTCGCGGGTCGAGCGAGCCTCGAATCACGCTCCGTGTGGGCAAGCTCACCATTGGGGACGGGTCGAAGTGTCGTGTCGGCAGTCCCTAAACTCGGCTTGTTTCAAGGAGGGAGCCTCAATCGTGCGCAAGGTGCTCATCGCCAACCGTGGCGAAATCGCTGTCCGCGTGGCCCGGGCCTGCCGGGACGCCGGGATCGCGAGCGTGGCCGTCTACGCCGACCCGGACCGGGACGCTCTGCATGTCCGCGCCGCGGATGAGGCGTTCGCCCTGGGCGGTGACACCCCGGCCACCAGCTATCTGGTCATCGACAAGATCCTGAACGCGGCGCGCGAGTCGGGGGCGGACGCGGTCCATCCGGGTTACGGCTTCCTCTCGGAGAACGCCGACTTCGCGCAGGCCGTGCTCGACGCCGGGCTGATCTGGATCGGGCCGCCCCCGCACGCCATCCGCGACCTGGGTGACAAGGTCGCCGCCCGGCACATCGCGCAGCGCGCCGGCGCCCCGCTGGTGGCCGGCACCCCGGACCCGGTGAGCGGTGCCGAGGAGGTCGTGGCCTTCGCCGAGGAGCACGGCCTGCCCATCGCGATCAAGGCCGCCTTCGGTGGCGGTGGCCGCGGCCTGAAGGTCGCCCGCACCCTCGAAGAGGTTCCCGAGCTGTACGACTCGGCGGTCCGCGAGGCGGTCGCCGCCTTCGGCCGCGGCGAGTGCTTCGTCGAGCGCTACCTGGACCGTCCGCGGCACGTGGAGACCCAGTGCCTGGCCGACAAGCACGGCAACGTGGTCGTCGTCTCCACCCGCGACTGCTCCCTGCAGCGCCGCCACCAGAAGCTGGTCGAGGAGGCGCCCGCGCCGTTCCTCTCCGACGAGCAGGTCGCCGAGCTGTACCGCGCCTCGAAGGCCATCCTGAAGGAGGCCGGCTACGAGGGCGCCGGCACCTGTGAGTTCCTGGTCGGCCAGGACGGCACGATCTCCTTCCTGGAGGTCAACACCCGCCTCCAGGTCGAGCACCCGGTGACCGAGGAGGTCGCCGGCATCGACCTCGTGCGCGAGATGTTCCGCATCGCCGACGGCGAGGAGCTGGGCTACGGCGACCCGGTGCTGCGCGGCCACTCCTTCGAGTTCCGCATCAACGGCGAGGACCCGGGCCGCAACTTCCTCCCCGCCCCGGGCACGGTGACGAGGTTCGACGCCCCGTCGGGCCCCGGTGTCCGGCTGGACGCGGGCGTGGAGTCCGGCTCGGTCATCGGCCCGGCGTGGGACTCCCTCCTCGCCAAGCTGATCGTGACGGGCCGTACCCGCAAGGAGGCCCTGGAGCGGGCCGCGCGCGCCCTGGACGAGTTCCAGGTCGAGGGCATGGCGACGGCGATCCCCTTCCACCGCGCGGTGGTCAGGGACCCGGCGTTCGCCCCCGAACTCACCGGCAGCGAGGACCCGTTCACGGTCCACACCCGCTGGATCGAGACCGAGTTCGTCAACGAGATCAAGCCGTTCGCCGCCCCCGCCGACCTCGAGGCGGAGGAGGACACGAGCCGCGAGACGGTCGTCGTCGAGGTCGGCGGCAAGCGCCTGGAGGTCTCCCTCCCGGCCTCCCTCGGCATGTCCCTGGCCCGCACAGGCCTCGCGGCCGGCGCCAAGCCGAAGCGCCGCGCGGCCAAGAAGTCCGGCCCCGTCGCCTCCGGCGACACCCTCGCCTCCCCGATGCAGGGCACGATCGTCAAGGTCGCCGTCGAGGAGGGCCAGGAGGTCAAGGAGGGCGACCTGGTCGTCGTCCTGGAGGCCATGAAGATGGAACAGCCCCTGAACGCCCACAAGACGGGCACCATCAAGGGCCTGAGCGCCGAGGTCGGCGCGTCCATCACCTCGGGCGCGGCTATCTGCGAGATCAAGGACTGACGGCACGCTTGCCTGTGACGCCCGGTGGACCGACCTCGGTCGGCGTGCCGGGCGTTCCGCTTGCAGCGAGGCGAGCCGCCACACCCTGGGGACGCCGGACTGCGTTCGACGTGCGGCTACCACCGCGGAGGCGTGAACAACCCACCGCGCCCCGCACCGCCCGACGACCCGCAGCCCTACGGCGGTCCGGCGCCCTCAGCGCCTGCGAAGGTCTGCGACGCGTCCACCCCGCTCAGCCCCCGTCGGGTGATCCCCCAGGACCCCCCGCAGCCCGCCTCCCGGGACGCCCCGCCTAGGCCCCGGCAGGGCAGCGCGCCGCGCCGGGGCCTGCTCACCCCCCGGAGGGTTGGCCGCCCCGGTCACGGCGATCTGCACCCCCTGGTCGGCAAGGGCCTGCAACTCCGTTGCGGCGCGGTCGTCGTGGGCGGGTGGCTCGTCGGTGACCAGACGGGTGATGAGGTCGGTCGGCACGGTCTGGAACATCGTGTCCGTGCCGAGCTTGGTGTGGTCGGCGAGGACCACGACCTCGGCGGCGGCCTGGACGAGCGCCCGGTCGACGGACGCCGAGAGCATGTTGGACGTGGACAGACCCCGCTCCGCCGTCAGGCCGCTCCCCGACAGGAACGCCTTCGACACGCGCAGCCCCTGCAGGGACTGCTCCGCGCCGGAGCCGACGAGGGCGTAGTTGGAGCCGCGCAGGGTGCCGCCCGTCATCACGACCTCCACCCGGTTGGCATGGGCCAACGCCTGGGCGACGAGCAGGGAGTTGGTGACCACCGTGAGGCCCGGTACCCGAGCGAGCCGGCGGGCCAGCTCCTGCGTGGTCGTACCGGCCCCGACCACGATGGCCTCGCCCTCTTCGACGAGGCCCGCCGCGAGGTCGGCGATGGCCGTCTTCTCGGCGGTCGCGAGATGGGACTTCTGCGGAAAGCCGGACTCTCGCGTGAACCCGCCCGGCAGTACCGCACCGCCATGCCGGCGGTCGAGGAGTCCTTCTGCCTCCAGTGCCCGCACGTCCCGCCGTACGGTCACTTCGGAGGTCTGGACGACGCGGGCGAGCTCACGGAGCGACACGGCACCGTTCGCTCGCACCATTTCGAGGATCAATTGGCGACGTTCAGCAGCGAACACGAAACTGACAGTAACCCCAGCGACCGTCTGGTTTCAGCAGTTTGCGCCGAATAACAGAAGTTGTTCGCATGGCAGGGCGGGAAGTGGTATAGGACCTACCCGCCCCGACTATGCCGCACGCACACGCGGCAACTCCCCGTGACCAGCGGGAAGTCGGCCCCGTCGTCAGACCTCCACGCCGGCCTTGCGGGTGTGCAGCTGCCGGGCCACCTCCGCGATCGACCCCGAAAGGGAGGGGTACACGGTGAACGCGTTCGCGATCTGTTCGACCGTCAGATTGTTGTCGACGGCGATCGAGATGGGGTGGATCAGTTCCGAGGCACGCGGCGCCACGACCACACCGCCGACCACGATGCCCGTGCCCGGCCGGCAGAAGATCTTGACGAAGCCGTCACGGATGCCCTGCATCTTGGCGCGCGGGTTGCGCAGCAACGGCAGCTTCACCACCCGGGCGTCGATCTTGCCCGCGTCCACGTCCGCCTGTGTGTAGCCGACCGTCGCGATCTCGGGGTCGGTGAAGACGTTCGAGGAGACCGTCTTCAGGTTCAGCGGGGCCACCGCGTCGCCGAGGAAGTGGTACATGGCGATACGTCCCTGCATGGCGGCGACGGACGCGAGGGCGAACACGCCGGTCACGTCACCGGCCGCGTAGACGCCGGGAGCGGTCGTCCTGGACACCTTGTCGGTCCAGATGTGACCCGAGTCGCGCAGCTTGACGCCGGCGTCCTCCAGACCGAGCCCCGCGCTGTTCGGGACGGCGCCGACGGCCATCAGGCAGTGGGTACCGCTGATGACCCGGCCGTCGGCCAGCGTCACCTCGACCCGGTCGCCGACGCGCTTGGCGGACTGCGCGCGGGAGCGGGCCATGACGTTCATGCCACGGCGCCGGAAGACGTCCTCCAGGACGGCGGCGGCGTCCGGGTCCTCACCCGGCAGCACGCGGTCGCGGGAGGAGACGAGGGTGACCTTGGATCCGAGCGCCTGGTAGGCGCCGGCGAACTCGGCACCGGTCACACCGGAGCCGACCACGATCAGCTCTTCCGGCAGCTCGGTGAGGTCGTAGACCTGGGTCCAGTTGAGGATGCGCTCGCCGTCGGGCTGGGCGTCGGGCAACTCGCGCGGGTGGCCACCGGTGGCGATGAGGACGGCGTCGGCGGTGAGGGTCTCCTCGGTGCCGTCGGCGGCGGTGACGACGACCTTCCGGGACCCGTCGAGGCCCTGCATGCCGTCCAGCCGGCCGCGGCCGCGCATGACCCGGGCGCCGGCGCGGGTGACGGAGGCGGTGATGTCGTGGGACTGCGCGAGGGCCAGCCGCTTCACACGGCGGTTGACCTTCCCCAGGTCCACCCCGACCACCCGGGCCGCCTGCTCCAGCGGCGGCGTGTCGTCGGCGACGATGATCCCCAGCTCTTCGTACGACGAGTCGAAGGTGGTCATCACCTCGGCCGTAGCGATGAGCGTCTTCGACGGCACGCAGTCGGTCAGCACCGACGCTCCGCCCAGACCGTCGCAGTCGACGACGGTCACCTCCGCACCGAGCTGTGCGGCCACCAGGGCCGCTTCGTATCCGCCGGGTCCGCCACCGATGATCACGATCCGAGTCACGTACTCCATTGTCCCGCACGCTTCAAGGTGCTACTGCCCGGGGGCGCACGGAAGCTCCGGCTGGGACACAAGTGACTCGCGTTCCCCCTGCCGTACCCTCTGTGCATGTCGCTCTATGCCGCCTACGCCGGCAACCTCGACGCGCGCCTGATGTCCTTCCGCGCTCCGCACTCCCCGCTGCGCGCCACGGGCTGGCTGAACGGCTGGCGGCTGACGTTCGGCGGCGAGCAGCTGGGCTGGGAGGGCGCGCTGGCGACGCTCGTCGAGGATCCGCTCGCCCAGGTCTTCGTGGGTCTGTACGACATCGCGCCCATGGACGAGGAGACCCTCGACCAGTGGGAGGGCGTGGGCATGGACATCTACCGCCGGACGCGTGTACGCGTGCACACCCTGGACGGCGAGGAGATGGCGTGGACGTACGTCCTCAACGCCTACGAGGGCGGCCTGCCCTCCGCGCGCTACCTGGGCGAGATCGCCGACGCGGCGGAGTCCGCCGGGGCTCCCCACGACTATGTGATGGAACTCCGCAAGCGCCCCTGTTGACCACAGGAGTCCCACAGGATCCGCAAGGTCCCCCTTGTCACGAGCCCGGGAAGCCGCTTCGTTGGAAACGACAAGACAACGATCGCAATCCCGTGAGCTCTGTCATCTACGCGCGTAGGCGAAGACGAGCTACCCTCGTCGGCGTGAACGCATCTCTTCTTCCGGACGACATCCAGGGCGACCCGTACGCCGCCGCCGACGCCGCCGCCGCGCGCCTGCGCACACTGACCGGCGCCGAGACCCACGACGTCGCCCTCGTGATGGGCTCCGGCTGGGCTCCGGCCGTCGACGCCCTGGGCGCACCCGACGCCGAGTTCCAGGTCACCGAGCTGCCCGGCTTCCCGCCGCCGGCCGTCGAGGGGCACGGCGGCAAGATCCGCTCGTACTCCTTCGGTGACAAGCGCGCCCTCGTCTTCCTGGGTCGCACCCACTACTACGAGGGCCGCGGAGTCGCCGCCGTCGCCCACGGCGTCCGCACCGCTGTCGCCGCCGGCTGCAAGACCATCGTGCTGACCAACGGCTGCGGCGGTCTGCGCGAGGGCATGCGCCCCGGCCAGCCGGTCCTCATCAGCGACCACATCAACCTGACGGCGACCTCCCCGATCGTCGGCGCCAACTTCGTCGACCTCACCGACCTCTACTCCCCCCGCCTGCGCGCCCTGTGCAAGGAGATCGACCCCACCCTGGAGGAGGGCGTCTACGCGCAGTTCCCCGGCCCGCACTACGAGACCCCGGCCGAGATCCGCATGGCCCGCGTCATCGGAGCGGACCTGGTCGGCATGTCCACGGTCCTGGAGGCCATCGCCGCACGCGAGGCGGGCGCCGAGGTCCTGGGTATCTCCCTGGTCACCAACCTGGCCGCCGGCATGACCGGCGAGCCCCTCAACCACGAGGAGGTCCTCCAGGCGGGCCGCGACTCCGCCGCCCGGATGGGGGAGCTGCTGGGCCAGGTGCTGGGCAAGCTGTAGGACACGCGCCGTACCGCCGGGCTCGCGCTGGGCGGCGGCAGCGGCGGCGGGCCCCGGGCTCTCGCCGGGCCTGCGGCGGGGCCCTCGAACTCGCGGCCCGCGGCGGGAGCAGCCGGACCCTGGGGGCTCTCGCCGGGCCGGCGGCGGGTTCGGGGACTCGCCGGCTGGGTGGCGGCGCGAGCGGGCCGTGGGAGCGGTGGGGCGATGCCGCTCGTTCACATTCCGGCCGACCGAGTGGGTGGGCGGTTGGGAAACGGGGGTCTGGGGGCGGAGCCTCCAGCGAAGACTAGGAGAGGTTGATCCCAAGGTGCACGACGATCTGACGGCCAAGGCCCACGCATGGCTCGCCGAGGACCCCGACCAGGACACCCGCGCCGAACTCGCCAAGCTGATCGAGGCCGGTGACATCGACGAACTGGCGGCCCGCTTCAGCGGCACGCTCCAGTTCGGCACCGCCGGCCTGCGCGGCGAACTCGGCGCCGGCCCGATGCGCATGAACCGCAGCGTCGTCATCAGGGCGGCCGCCGGCCTCGCCGCGTACCTGAAGAAGAACGGCCGGACCGGTGGCCTCGTCGTCGTCGGCTACGACGCCCGCCACAAGTCCGCCGACTTCGCCCGCGACACCGCCGCCGTGATGACCGGCGCCGGCCTGCGCGCCGCCGTACTCCCCCGCCCGCTGCCCACCCCGGTCCTGGCGTACGCCGTACGGCACCTCGGCGCGGTCGCGGGCGTGGAGGTCACCGCCAGCCACAACCCGCCCCGGGACAACGGCTACAAGGTCTACCTCGGCGACGGCTCCCAGATCGTGCCGCCCGCCGACGCGGAGATCGCCGCCGAGATCGACGCGATCGCCTCCCTGAACGACGTGCCCCGCCCGGAGTCCGGCTGGGAGACCCTCGACGAGTCGGTCCTGGACGCGTACCTGGCCCGTACGGACGCCGTCCTGGCCGCCGGCTCCCCCCGCACCGCCCGCACCGTCTACACGGCGATGCACGGCGTCGGCAAGGACGTCCTGCTCGCGGCCTTCGCCCGGGCCGGCTTCCCCGAGCCGGTGCTGGTCGCCGAGCAGGCCGACCCGGACCCGGACTTCCCGACGGTCGCCTTCCCGAACCCGGAGGAGCCGGGCGCGATGGACCTGGCGTTCGCCCGGGCCCGTACGACCGACCCGGACCTGGTCATCGCCAACGACCCCGACGCCGACCGCTGCGCCGTGGCCGTGAAGGACGGCGCCGACTGGCGGATGCTGCGCGGCGACGAGGTCGGCGCCCTGCTCGCCGCCCACCTGGTCCGGCGCGGCGCGACCGGCGTGTTCGCCGAGTCGATCGTCTCCTCCTCCCTCCTCGGCCGGATCGCCGAGAAGGCGGGGCTGCCGTACGAGGAGACGCTGACCGGCTTCAAGTGGATCGCCCGGGTCGACGGCCTGCGCTACGGCTACGAGGAGGCCCTCGGCTACTGCGTGGACCCCGAGGGCGTGCGCGACAAGGACGGCATCACCGCCGCGCTCCTGATCACCGAGCTGGCGTCCGTGCTGAAGGAGGAGGGCCGCACCCTCCTCGACCTGCTCGACGACCTCGCCGTGGAGCACGGTCTGCACGCCACCGACCAGCTGTCGGTCCGCGTCCAGGACCTGTCCGTCATCGCCGACGCGATGCGCCGCCTGCGTGAGCAGCCGCCGACGGAGCTGGCCGGCCTGCCCATCGTCCGCGCCGAGGACCTCACCCGGGGCACGGACAAGCTGCCGCCCACGGACGGCCTGCGCTACACCCTCGACGGCGCCCGCGTGATCGTCCGCCCGAGCGGCACCGAGCCGAAGCTGAAGTGCTACCTGGAGGTCGTGGTGCCGGTCGGCACCCACGCCGGCCTCCCGGCCGCGCACGCCAGCGCGAGCCGGCTCCTGGCCGCCGTCAAGCGGGACCTGTCGGCGTCCGCCGGCATCTGACCCGTACCCGCACCGAAGGGGTGCCCCGGCCCGGGGCACCCCTTTTCCGTCCGCCGGGCGGGACCTTCGCCGCGTCACGGGGCGGGCCGGTCGGCGGTTCCGTTCCCCCTGCGACGACCAGCAGTTGCGTTCCACCGCCCCGGGGCCGTCCCGCCCGTCTCGCCGCTCGCCGCCCCGCACTCCGCGGAACAGCCCCCCGGCCCGTCACCGCCGAACGGGAAGCCTCACCCCGTGGCCAGCAGGATGGCGAACAGCACCGCGCCCGCCAGTGTGGGCGCGATCACCTCGTACGCCCAGCGCACCGTGACCTCGCCCTGCGCCGACTCCGCCTCGCCCTGCCGCTCCAGCAGTTCCCGCAGGTCGTCCATGACCTGGTCGGTCTCCGCGCGGGTCGGCCCGGACGGGACGCCGGCGCCGCCGGTGCTTCCGAAGCCGCCCATACCGCCGAAGCCGAAGCCGCGGCGCGTCGGCTCCCCGCCGCGCGCCGCGTCCGCCGCCGCCCGCGACTTGCGCATCTCGGCCTTCTTGCGGGCCCGCAGCGAGACGGGAACCGCCCACAGCTGGTACTTCCGGCCGGACTTCGCCACGGCCTCGTTGGAGTAGCCGGAACGCAGCGAGGCGACCTCGCCCCACGGAAGGCTGATCACCCGGAACGGGTTGCGGATCCGCATCCGGTCCTCGCCCGCGAACACGGCCGGGCGCAGCGTGAAGGCGATCACCAGCGGCACGATCAGGATCATCCCGGCGAGCGCCAGCCACGGCGCGCGGCCGTGGCCCCGGAACAGCGCGTCGAAGCCGAGCCAGCCGACGACGAGCAGCAGGAATACGCCGCCCGCGAGCGCCATGGGCGAGCGGTAGATCCGGTCCTTGGTGGTGGGGACCGGGGGCTGTGACGCGGGTGACTGGTGGTCGGGGGTGGTCATGGGCCAAGTCTGCACGACACTGGTGGCCGTGCCGCCACGCGCCTCGGAACCGGCGCTCAGCTGTGATCTCGGAGGACAGACGAGCATCGGGGCTGTACAGCTGCTACGCGCGTAGATATGCTCGTCTGGTGACCATGCCCACTACCGCACCCACAGCTCACGCTCTCTCGGATGTCACCGCGTCCGACAGCACGCTGCGCCGCTTCCTGCACGGGCTGCCCGGCGTCGACGCGGTCGGCCTGGAGGCGCGCGCCGCGTCTCTGGGCACCCGTTCCATCAAGACCACCGCGAAGGCGTACGCCATCGACCTCGCCATCTCGATGGTCGACCTGACGACGCTGGAAGGCGCGGACACCCCGGGCAAGGTCCGGGCGCTCGGCGCCAAGGCGGTCCACCCCGACCCCACGGACCGTACGACCCCGACCACGGCCGCGGTCTGCGTCTACCCCGACATGGTGGCCGTCGCCAAGGAGGCCGTCGCCGGTTCCGGCGTCAAGGTCGCCTCGGTCGCCACCGCCTTCCCGGCAGGGCGTGCCGCCCTCGACGTGAAGCTGGCCGACGTCCGCGAGGCCGTCGCCGCGGGCGCCGACGAGATCGACATGGTCATCGACCGGGGCGCGTTCCTCGCCGGCAAGTACCTGAAGGTGTACGACGAGATCGTCGCCGTGAAGGAGGCCTGCGGGGACAGCGCCCGGCTGAAGGTCATCTTCGAGACCGGCGAGCTGTCGACGTACGACAACATCCGCCGCGCCTCCTGGCTCGGCATGCTGGCCGGCGCCGACTTCATCAAGACCTCCACCGGCAAGGTCGCCGTCAACGCGACCCCCGCCAACACCCTGCTGATGCTGGAGGCCGTACGGGACTTCCGTACCACCACCGGCGTCCAGGTCGGCGTGAAGCCGGCCGGCGGCATCCGCACCTCGAAGGACGCCATCAAGTTCCTGGTCCTGGTCAACGAGACCGCGGGCGAGGACTGGCTGGACAACCACTGGTTCCGCTTCGGCGCCTCCTCGCTCCTGAACGACCTGCTGATGCAGCGTCAGAAGCTGGCCACCGGCCGCTACTCCGGCCCCGACTACGTGACGGTGGACTGATCACCATGGCATCCGCATTCGAGTACGCACCCGCGCCCGAGTCCCGCTCGGTCGTCGACATCGCGCCCTCCTACGGCCTGTTCATCGACGGCGAGTTCGCCGAGGCGGCCGACGGCAAGGTCTTCAAGACGGTCAGCCCGTCGACGGAGGAGGTCCTCTCCGAGGTCGCCCAGGCCGGTGCCGAGGACGTCGACCGGGCCGTCAGGGCCGCCCGCAAGGCCTTCGAGAAGTGGTCGGCGCTGCCGGGCTCCGAGCGCGCCAAGTACCTGTTCCGCATCGCCCGGATCATCCAGGAGCGCAGCCGTGAGCTGGCCGTCCTGGAGACGCTGGACAACGGTAAGCCGATCAGGGAGACCCGCGACGCGGACCTCCCGCTGGTCGCCGCGCACTTCTTCTACTACGCGGGCTGGGCCGACAAGCTCGACCACGCCGGCTTCGGCGCGAACCCGCGTCCGCTGGGCGTGGCGGGCCAGGTCATCCCCTGGAACTTCCCCCTGCTGATGCTGGCCTGGAAGATCGCCCCGGCGCTCGCGACCGGCAACACGGTGGTGCTCAAGCCCGCCGAGACGACCCCGCTGTCGGCCCTGTTCTTCGCGGACATCTGCCGCCAGGCGGGTCTGCCCAAGGGTGTCGTCAACGTCCTCCCGGGCTACGGCGACGCGGGTGCCGCGCTGGTCGCGCACCCGGATGTCGACAAGGTCGCCTTCACCGGCTCCACGGCGGTCGGCAAGGAGATCGCCCGCACGGTCGCGGGCACGAGGAAGAAGCTCACCCTGGAGCTGGGCGGCAAGGGCGCCAACATCGTCTTCGACGACGCCCCGATCGACCAGGCCGTCGAGGGCATCGTGACCGGCATCTTCTTCAACCAGGGCCAGGTCTGCTGCGCGGGCAGCCGCCTCCTGGTCCAGGAGTCGATCCAGGACGAGCTGCTGGACTCCCTCAAGCGCCGTCTGTCCACGCTGCGCCTCGGCGACCCGCTGGACAAGAACACCGACATCGGCGCGATCAACTCCGCCGAGCAGCTGGCCCGGATCACCGCGCTCGCCGAGCGGGGCGAGGCGGAGGGCGCCGAGCGCTGGTCCCCGGCCTGCGAACTTCCCGCATCCGGATACTGGTTCGCCCCGACGCTCTTCACGAACGTCACCCAGGCGCACACCATCGCCCGCGACGAGATCTTCGGCCCGGTGCTGTCCGTCCTCACCTTCCGCACCCCGGACGAGGCGGTCGCCAAGGCGAACAACACGCAGTACGGCCTGTCGGCGGGCATCTGGACCGAGAAGGGCTCCCGCATCCTGGCCGTCGCGAACAAGCTGCGCGCCGGTGTCGTCTGGTCCAACACGTTCAACAAGTTCGACCCGACCTCGCCGTTCGGCGGCTACAAGGAGTCGGGCTTCGGCCGCGAGGGCGGCCGCCACGGCCTGGAGGCGTACCTCGATGTCTGACCGACTCAGTGTGTTCAAGACCTACAAGCTGTACGTCGGCGGGAAGTTCCCGCGTTCCGAGAGCGGCCGGGTGTACGAGGTGACGGACTCGAAGGGCAACTGGCTGGCCAACGCTCCGCAGTCCTCCCGCAAGGACGCGCGTGACGCGGTCGTGGCCGCGCGCAAGGCGTTCGGTGGCTGGTCCGGCACGACGGCCTACAACCGCGGCCAGGTCCTCTACCGCGTCGCGGAGATGCTGGAGGGCCGGCGCGAGCAGTTCGTGCGCGAGGTGGCCGACGCGGAGGGCCTGTCCAAGTCGAAGGCGGCGGGCGTCGTCGACGCGACCATCGACCGCTGGGTCTGGTACGCGGGCTGGACCGACAAGATCGCCCAGGTGATCGGCGGCGCGAACCCCGTGGCGGGGCCGTTCTTCAACCTCTCCTCGCCGGAGCCGACGGGTGTGGTGGCCGTCGTGGCCCCGCAGGAGTCGTCGTTCCTGGGCCTGGTCTCGGTGCTCGCCCCCGTGATCGCCACCGGCAACACGGCGGTCCTGATCGCCTCCGAGAAGGCCCCGCTGCCGGCCCTGTCCCTGGGCGAGGTGCTGGCCACCTCCGACGTGCCCGGTGGCGTGGTCAACGTCCTGTCCGGCCGCACGGCGGAGCTCGCAGCGCCGCTGGCCGCGCACCAGGACGTCAACGCGATCGACCTCGCGGGCGCGGACGAGGTGCTCGCGAAGGAGCTGGAGATCGCGGCGGCCGACAATCTGAAGCGCGTGCTGCGTCCACAGGCTGTGGACTACTTCGAGACGCCGGGGATCGACCGGATGACGGCGTTCCTGGAGACGAAGACGGTGTGGCATCCGACGGGGTCGTTGGGCGCGTCGGGGTCGTCCTACTGACGGGAGGGCGCGGGGAACTGCCGCGGTCCGCCGGCCGCGGGTCGTGGCCGGCCGGCCGCGCCCACGCGGCGGAGCCGCACGTCGAGCACTGCCCCGCGCCCCTCGCAAGGGCGTTTCAGCGGCCCACTGCTCCAAGGGCTTGCCCCACCACCGGTACCGCCCCGACCGTGGGGGCCTCGGCCACCGGCCCCGTCAGCATCTGGGAGCCGACCGGCCTGAAGTCGGCCACCTGCGTGCCGACGCCGTTGTCCAAGGGGTCCACCCCCGTCCCCGCCAGCGGGTTGGGCTTGAGGCCGGCGACGGGGCCGGTGACGTAGCCGACGGTTCCCGTCAGGGCCGCCAGGCCCGCCTGCGGGTCGATCTTGCCGACCGAGGTCGGCCGCCACGGCACCTCCACGATCGGGGCGGCGGTGTCCGCGTGTGCCGTCGCCGCACCCGCGCCCAGGGCCGCTCCGGCGGTCGCGAGGGCGATGAGGGCGCGCTGCGCGGCGGGATGCTGAGGGGAGGTCTGTCGGGCCATCGCTGATGCCACCTATCTGGTGCGCAGGGTAATGATGTCGGCACACAGGGTAGTTGAGGCGGGAGTCACGCTCAAAAGCCGACCCGCGGGGTCGGCAGGCGGCTCGCCATACGTCAAACTGGTGTTCCGTGAGCATTCATCCCCCGTCCCCCGCCCGTGTCGTGCTGCTGTGCGGCCCCTCGGGCTCGGGCAAGTCCCTCGTCGCCGCCCGTTCCGGGCTTCCCGTCCTGCGTCTGGACGACTTCTACAAGGAGGGTGACGACCCGACTCTGCCGCTCGTGGAGGGGAGTGCGGACATCGACTGGGACCACCCGGAGTCGTGGGACGCGGAGGTCGCGGTCGAGGCCATCGCCCGCCTGTGCGCGACGGGTTCGACACCGGTGCCGGTGTACGACATCGCGCTGAGCGCCCGCACCGGCGAGGAGACGCTGTGCATCGGCCGGACCCCGCTGTTCCTCGCGGAGGGCATCTTCGCCGCGGAGATCGTCGAGCGCTGCCGGGAACGGGGTCTGCTCGCGGACGCGCTGTGCCTGAGCCGCGGCCCGGTCACCACCTTCCGCCGGCGGTTCCTGCGGGACCTGAAGGAGGGCCGCAAGTCGGTGCCGTTCCTGCTGCGCCGCGGCTGGCGGCTGATGCGCGCGGAGCGGTCGATCGTCGCCCGTCAGGTGTCGCTCGGTGCGCATCCGTGCGACCGCGACGAGGCGTTGGGGCGGCTCGCGGCAGCGGCGGCGGGGCGGCAGCCGCGCCGGCAGACGGTGACGCAGGAGTCGTAGGCACACGGGAAACGGGACCGGAGGTCCCCCGACTCTCCGGTCCCGCTCCTGTTGCTCCCCCGTCGTCCTCCCCCGTTCCCCCGTTCCCCTCCCTCGTCCGTCCCCCGTGGACCCACCCCCGGGTGGCCCCCGTTTCCCCCCGCGGGTCACCCCCCGGTGACCCCTGGCCTTCAGGCGACGAGCTCGCCGAAGGCGTCCTCCTCGTCACGGCCGAAGCTGAGGACCTCGTCCTCGCGCAGCCGACGGAGCGACCGCCAGATGCTGGACTTCACCGTGCCGACACTGATGCCGAGGATCTCCGCGATCTCCGGGTCCGTGCGGCCCTCGTAGTAGCGCAGGACCAGCATGGTGCGCTGGAGCTCGGGCAGCCGGGCCAGCGCCTGCCACAGGACCGCGCGCAGTTCGGTGCCGCGCATCGCGTCCGTGTCGGAGGGCGTCTCCGGCAGTTCCTCGGTCGGGTACTCGTTGAGCTTGCGGCGCCGCCAGGCACTGATGTGCAGGTTGGTCATGGTGCGGCGGAGGTATCCGCCGACCGCGGCCTTGTCGCTGATCCGGTCCCACGCCTTGTACGTCGAGAACAGCGCGCTCTGCAGCAGGTCCTCGGCCTCGAAGCGGTCGCCGGTCAGGTGGTAGGCGGTGGCGTACAGGGAGGCGCGGCGCTCCTGGACGTAGGCGGTGAACTCCGCCTCCGTCAGGGAACGGCGCTGCTCCCCCGGGTCCTCCCTGTACGCGGCTCCCCCGTGAGCCCCGGTGTTCTCCCCCGTGCGTGCGTCAACCACCGTCATGTACGCGGTGTGCTGACGCCCGGTGCCGCGAGCGCACCCCCGCCCGCTCACGGCACCGGACCTGTCGGAACCACGGTGCACGTCGTGCAGGCGCGTGACTACGGCGCTGGTGCTGATGCTGTGCAGCGTGTTCATCTCGCGCTCCCCGTCGTGGACTTCCGGTGGTTCGGTCTTGCCGGGCCGGCCTTCGCTCCCCGTCCGGCCCGTGACCAAAAGACTGCCGGGGCCACTTCATGGCCGTGTCCGCCGACTGTCACAGACCTGTCACAGGGGTCCGGCCCGGGCGCGTCACAGGAGGTGCACAGACGGTGGCGGTAGGGAAGGCCTGGTGCGCGCAGGTCGTACGACACCCGGTCCATGGGCCAGAATGAGCCCGTGCCTTCCCTGTTGCTGATCGAGGACGACGACGCCATCCGTACGGCCCTGGAGCTCTCCCTGACGCGCCAGGGACACCGGGTGGCGACCGCTGCCAGCGGTGAGGACGGTCTGAAGCTGCTGCGCGAACAGCGGCCCGACCTGATCGTGCTGGACGTGATGCTGCCCGGCATCGACGGCTTCGAGGTGTGCCGCCGTATCCGGCGCACCGACCAGCTGCCGATCATCCTGCTGACCGCGCGCAGCGACGACATCGACGTGGTGGTCGGGCTGGAGTCCGGCGCCGACGACTATGTCGTCAAGCCCGTGCAGGGCCGGGTGCTGGACGCCCGGATCCGGGCCGTGCTGCGGCGCGGGGAGCGCGAGTCCAGCGACTCGGCGACCTTCGGCAACCTCGTCATCGACCGGTCGGCGATGACCGTGACGAAGAACGGCGAGGACCTGCAGCTGACCCCGACCGAGCTCAGACTGCTGCTGGAGCTGAGCCGGCGGCCCGGTCAGGCGCTGTCGCGGCAGCAGCTGCTGCGGCTGGTGTGGGAGCACGACTATCTCGGGGACTCGCGCCTGGTGGACGCGTGTGTGCAGCGGCTGCGCGCCAAGGTCGAGGACGTGCCGTCGTCGCCGACCCTGATCCGTACCGTCCGTGGTGTCGGCTACCGCCTGGACGTCCCTCAGTGACCGACATGCAAGGGGGGCTGCGCGGCTGGGCCGCGGGGCGCAAGGGAAGTCTGTCGCGGCTCAGGTTCACCAGCCTCAGGCTGCGACTGGTCGTCGTCTTCGGGCTGGTGGCCCTCACGGCCGCCGTCTCGGCGTCCGGGATCGCCTACTGGCTGAACCGGGAGGCGGTGCTCACCCGCGCCCAGGACGCGGTGCTGCGCGACTTCCGGCAGGAGATGCAGAACCGCGCCGGCGCCCTGCCGGAGCACCCCACCCAGGACCAACTCCAGCGCGCGGCGGGGCAGATGGCGGCCGGCAGCCAGCACTTCAGCGTGGTCCTGGTCGCGACGGACTCCGGCGGCAAGACCGTGTACGGCAACTCGGGCGGCATCAACGGCTTCGCGCTGGAGGACGTGCCCGCATCGCTGCGCGCGGCCGTCGACAAGCAACAGAAGGTGACCGACTCCAACAAGGAGCCGTACCACCTGTACTGGCAGCGGGTCGTGGACCACGGCACGCCGTACCTGGTGGCCGGTACCCGGGTGATCGGCGGCGGCCCCACCGGCTACATGGCCAAGTCCCTGGAGCCGGAGGCGAAGGACCTCAACTCGCTGGCCTGGTCGCTGGGCATCGCCACCGGACTCGCGCTGATCGGCGCCGCGCTGCTCGCGCAGGCCGCCGCCACGACCGTGCTGAAGCCGGTGCACCGGCTCGGGGTGGCCGCCCGGCGGCTCGGCGAGGGCAGGCTGGACACCCGGCTGCGGGTGTCGGGGACCGACGAACTCGCCGATCTGTCACGGACGTTCAACAACGCCGCCGAGGCGCTGGAGAAACGGGTCGCCGAGATGGCGGCGCGGGACGAGGCCTCGCGTCGCTTCGTCGCCGACATGAGCCATGAGCTGCGGACGCCGCTGACCGCCATCACCGCCGTGACGGAGGTGCTGGAGGAGGAGCTGGAGGCCGAGTCCGGATCCATGGATCCGATGATCGAGCCGGCCGTACGGCTCGTGGTCAGCGAGACCCGGCGGCTGAACAACCTGGTCGAGAACCTGATGGAGGTCACCCGCTTCGACGCGGGCACCGCCCGGCTGGTCCTCGACGACGTCGACATCGCCGACCAGATCACCGCCTGCATCGACGCCCGCGCCTGGCTGGACGCGGTCGAGCTGGACGCCGATCGCGGCATCCACGCCCGCCTCGACCCGCGCCGCCTCGACGTCATCCTCGCCAACCTGATCGGCAACGCGCTCAAGCACGGCGGGTCGCCGGTGCGGGTGTCGGTGCGGGTGGCCGACGAGGAGATCGTGATCCAGGTCCGCGACCACGGGCCCGGCATCCCCGAGGACGTCCTGCCGCACGTCTTCGACCGCTTCTACAAGGCGAGCGCCTCACGGCCGCGCTCCGAGGGCAGCGGACTGGGTCTGTCCATCGCCATGGAGAACGCCCACATCCACGGCGGTGAGATCACCGCCGCCAACTCGCCCGACGGGGGCGCGGTCTTCACTCTGCGGCTGCCACGGGACGCCTCCCGGCTGACGGAGGAGACCGACGAGGGCGAGAAGACCGGCAAGGACGCTCCGGGGAACTCCGGAAGCGCGGGAAGTTCAGGAAAGGAGGGGTGATGACCGTACGACGCCTGACCGTGCGACGCCTGCTGGCGCTGCCCCTCCTGGGCCTGCTGCTCTCCGGCTGCGGCATCCGGGCCACCCAGGTGCCGACCGACTTCGGGGCGGCGCCCTCCCGGGTGCCGTGCTCACTGGCCGGGCCGGATCCGGCCGCCCAGGCCGCGCGGGGTGTGCCCGTGCAGGTCTTCCTGCTCTGTGGGGCGTCCCTGGTGGCCGTCGACCGGGCGGTACACGTCCCTGAGGGCACCCCGGACGCCCGGCGCCGGGTGATCGTGGCGCAGGGGCTGCTGGGCCAGCTGGCCGCGTCCCCGTCCGCCGCGGAGCGCTCCGCGGGCTATACGACGTACGTGCCGGGCGGCCTGACCGTGAGCGGACCCGGCCCGAAGGACCCCGAGGACGCGCTCCATCTGAGCATGGTCCCGTCCCGTCTCACCTCCTACGCCCTGGCCCAGCTGGTGTGCACCCTGTCCGACTCGGCGGCGACGGAGGGCGACGGCTCGGTCATCCTGGGCGGCCCGGACCACGGGCCGCTGCGCCGCTACGAGTGCACCGCCGACGTCCGGGACCGGCCGGGCAGCACGGAGCCGCCGTCCAGTGAGGTGGCGGGGAGGTAGCGGCGTTCCGCCGCCCGGCCGCGGCGCCGAGCAACCGGAACGTTGCCGCGCGGAACCGATCGTGCCCGGGCTCGCGTCTAGAGGGTCGTGCAGCGTCAAGGCTCCATCGGCGGCGGCAGCGCCGCGATCCGCATCCGGGCGACGGGAGGTGTCCTCCTCGTCGCCCATCTCGCCCTCGTCGCCTGGCTGATGCTGCGACCCCTGGACGTCCCGTGGGTGACGCCCCCCAACCTGCACCCTCTCGTCGGCATCCGGGCCGACCTGGCCCTGGGCTGGCCGGGGGCCGTCAGACCCCTCGGCGAGGGCCTGGCCCTGCTCGCCCCGCTGGGCGTGCTGCTGCCGATGGCCCACGGCAGGCTCACCGTCTCCCCGCTCGCCTCCCTCATCCGTACGACGGCCGCGGGCGCCCTCATCTCCACCGGTATCGCCCTGCTGCAGACCGGCGTGCCCGGCAGGGTCGTGGACGTCGACTCGCTGCTGCTGAACACCGCGGGCGTCGCCCTGGCCCACCTGGCCGTCATACCGGCGGGACGCGCCCGGCTGCGCCGCCGGGACGCGCGTGCGGAGGCCGGGGAGGAGCCGCTGGTCGCCGTGCAGGACGAACTCCCTCAGGGTCGCACCCCGACGATTCCCAGGGTCGGGATCGCCCCGTAGAGCGACGCTTCGCCCGCTTCGTCTCCGTACCGTGGACAACAGTTGAGGGACGCCACCAAGGCAGCCCCGGCCCCGGCTCGACGAGTGAGCCGACGACCACGGAGGAGTCGCCATGTCCGCCCTTGCCCGCCCCACCCACGGCCGCATGATCGGCGGAGTGTGCGCAGCACTCGCACGGCGCTTCGGCACCTCCGCGACGACGATGCGGGTGATCTTCCTGCTGTCCTGCCTGCTGCCGGGCCCGCAGTTCCTGCTCTACATAGCGCTGTGGATCCTGCTGCCGTCCGAGGACAAGACGCGCACCGCCTGGTGAGGGCCCACGCGCGAACGCCGCCGGGGCGCTCCCGGACAGCTCCGGGGCGCCCCAGCGGCGTCGTACCGTACGGCCTTCGGTGCGGGCGTCAGCCGATCGGGATCCCGTTCACCGGCACGCCGTGCGTGGGCAGGCCCGGGCTGCTCACCGGCAGTCCGCCGAGCAGCCCGGCGACCCGCGCGGTCGGGCTCTTGGCGAGCGCGTTCCGGAGGGCCGGCTGCGCGTGGGACACCCCGGCACCCACGACACCCTGCCCCCGGGAGAGCGCCTGGGTGGCACCCGGAAGCGCCTTGGAGACGTTGCCGGCCGGCAGCGTCTTCGTGACGGAGTCCAGGGCCTGCGTGGCCTGGCCGGCCTGCGGGAGGGCTGTGGCCGCGTTGGCCGAGCCCGCGCCGACGGCGGCGATGGCGGCACCGAGGGCGGCGACACCGAGGGTCTTGGCAGCAGACTGCTTCATGGTGAATGCGTCCTTGAAAGCGGAGATGGAGATCGCAAGAGATCTGAGCGGTCCACGACCGTAAACACGCCACGCCACCTGCCGCAAACACCGAAATGCGGACGGCCTGTGAAGGCGCGTCCGCATTCCGTGCCGGGATCCGGGCCGGGCTAGCCTTTCGACTCGGGAGAGCCGCTGGTAGAGGCCGTCTGCTGGAACAGCCATTCGGACTTCAGCTCCGCGTATCCCGGCTTGATGACGTCATTGATCATGGCGAGTCGTTCATCGAAAGGAATGAACGCTGATTTCATCGCATTGACGGAGAACCACTGCAGGTCGTCGAGCGTGTAACCGAACGCCTCGACGAGATGATCGAATTCCTGGCTCATGCCCGTGTGGGACATCAGCCGGTTGTCGGTGTTCACGGTGGCCCGGAAGTGCAGCCGGCGCAGCAGCCCGATCGGATGCTCGGCGTAGGAGGGAGCCGCCCCGGTCTGCAGGTTGGAGCTGGGGCACAGCTCCAACGGGATCCGCTTGTCCCGGACGTACGACGCCAGCCGGCCGAGCGTGACGGAGCCGTCCTCGTGGACCTCGATGTCGTCGATGATCCGCACGCCGTGGCCGAGCCGGTCGGCACCGCACCACTGCAGCGCCTGCCAGATGGAGGGCAGCCCGAAGGCTTCGCCGGCATGGATGGTGAAGTGGTTGTTCTCCCGCTTGAGGTACTCGAAGGCGTCCAGGTGCCGGGTGGGCGGGTAGCCGGCCTCGGCGCCGGCGATGTCGAAGCCGACCACGCCGGAGTCCCGGTAGCGGTTGGCGAGTTCGGCGATCTCCAGGGAGCGGGCAGCGTGCCGCATGGCGGTCAGCAGGGCGCCGATCCGGATGCGGTGGCCGTTCTCCCGGGCGAGCCGCTCGCCCTGCCGGAACCCCTCGTTGACGGCCTCGACCACCTCCTCCAGGGTCAGCCCGCCGTCCAGGTGCTGCTCGGGCGCGTACCGCACCTCGGCGTAGACGACCCCGTCCTCGGCGAGGTCCTCGGCGCACTCGCGGGCCACCCGGACCAGCGCCTGACGGGTCTGCATCACGCCGACGGTGTGCCTGAAGGTCTCCAGATACCGCTCCAGCGAGCCGGAGTCGGCGGCCTCGCTGAACCAGATGCCCAGCTTGTCCGGATCGGTCTCGGGAAGGCCCGAGTAACCGTTCTCGCGGGCGAGTTCGACGACGGTGCCCGGGCGCAGGCCGCCGTCGAGGTGGTCGTGCAGCAGAACCTTGGGCGCCCGGCGGATCTGGTCCGGCGTCGGAACGTGCGCCGGGACACTCGCCGAGACGGTCCCGGTCGGTGCAGTCTGGCTCGTCATTTCCGCACTCTACCGCCTACGCGCGTAGAGAACCCGGTGAACGCGACAGCCGTTTCCGGGCACTTTTCCGTCGATACGCAACGGTGACCGCAGGTACGGGTTTCGTACACCGCCTCTTCTGACACTGTTCTGTCATGGGACAGCAAGCGACACCGGCCCGAACGGCCGGGCTGGGTAGGGCAGTCGGCCCGGTGCCGACGGCGGTGAGCGGGGTGGTGCTGCTGCTCCCCGGCGGGGAGGAGACCTCCGCCCGCAGGCCGTCCCCCGTACGGGCGACGGTCGCGCTGCGCCCGCTGGGCCGGCGCATCGCACGGGCCGGGCGGCCCGAGGGGCTGGCCGTGCACACCGTGCGGTATCGCTACCGGGGCTGGAACGGGACCGAGGCGCACCTGGCGGTGGACGCCGAGTGGGCCGCCGACGAGGTGGTACGACGGTACGGCGATGTTCCCGTGTGCCTGGTCGGGATGGACATGGGCGGACGGGCCGCACTGCGGGCCGGTGGGCACGAGGCCGTCAACTCCGTCGTGGCGCTGGCTCCTTGGCTGCCGGAGGACGACGTGGCCGCGCCTGTCGAGCCGGTGAAGCAGCTCGTGGGGCGGCGGGTGCTGATCGTGCACGGCACGAATGACGAACGGACCGATCCCGAACTGTCGTTCCGGTTCGCCGCGCGGGCGAAGAAGGCGAACCGGGAGGTGTGCCGGTTCGAGGTGCATTCCGACGGGCATCGGTTGCACGCGCATCGGGACGAAGTGGCTTGTCTGTCCGTGGATTTCCTGATGGGGGCGTTGTTCGGCCACTCCGTGTCCCGGCCTGTCGAGGACGCGCTGGCCGCTCCGCCGCCGATCGGGCTTCGGATGCCGTTGGCCGCGGGGTTCGGCAAGTCGTTGAAGCGGTAGCGCCCGGCGGGTTCTGCCGCCCTCGGGCCGCGGATGCGCCGTGGCTCGTCGCGCCCACGCGGCGGAGCCGCACGCCGGTCCCGGCCCCGCGCTCCTTACGCCGGCAGCAGATTCCCCCTTCTCGAGAGCAGGAACTTCTTGAACGCGGCCACCGGGGGCGTGTCCGGGCGGTCCGCCGGCCACGCCACGCCGATCTCACGTACCGCCCTCGGGGCCGTGACCGTCAGTTCCACCACGCCGGGACGGGGGACCGTGGGGGGCGGCAGCAGAGCCACGCCCAGTCCCGCCGCCACCAGGCCCCGCAGGGTCTCTGCCTCCTCGCCCTCGAAGGCGACCCTCGGGCGGAAGCCGGCTTCGCGGCACAGGGCGTCGAAGATGCGGCGGAGGCCGTAGCCGGGCTCCAGCGTGACGAAGGTTTCCTCGGCGGCCTCGGCGAGGCGGATGCGGCGGCGGGCGGCGAGGCGGTGGTCGCCCGGGACGACCAGGCGGAGTTTCTGCTCGTCCAGGCGGCGGGCGACCAGGTCGGGGGAGTCGGGGACGGGAGAGGTGAGGCAGAGGTCCAGTTCGCCGGCGCGGAGGCGTTCGAGCATGGCCTCGCCGTAGTTCTGGACGAGGCTGAAGCGCACGCGCGGGTGGTCCTCGCGGAAGGCGTGAAGGAGGCCGGGGACCGTCTCGGCGCCCATGGTGTGCAGGAAGCCGAAGGCGACCTTGCCGGTGGCCGGGTCGGCGTCGGCACGCACCTCCTCGGCGGCCCGCTCGATCTCGGCGAGGGCGCGTTCGACGGAGGTGAGGAAGGTACGGCCGGCGGGGGTCAGGGAGACCGTGCGGCCGTGGCGGGCGAAGAGGTCGACGCCCAGGTCCTGCTCCAGGCGGGCCATCGCCCGGGAGAGGGTGGACTGGGGGACGTGCAGCTCGTGGGCGGCCCGGGTGACGTGCTCGGTGCGGGCCACCCCGGCGAAGTACGCGAGGCGCGGCGCGAGCAACAGCGCCATGTCTTCCGTGTCACTGTTCGGTGACAGGCGGGCCTGTGAGCTCTGCTGATGCTGCATGGGAACGATTATGGCGATTCCATGCATTGGACGCATGAGATCGTCCGTACATACGGTCGAGGCATGTCTCCCGCCAGTACCGGGGCGTCCACCGCCGTGGGCGCCGCCACGCCCGTCCCCGTCTCCGACACCCCCGCTCCCGACTCCCGTATGGCCCCGGGCGGCTCCGGCTACCGCCGGATGAGCCTGGCCCTCTTCCTCGCCGGGGTCGCGACCTTCGCCCTGCTGTACTCGACGCAGGCCCTGCTGCCGCTGATCTCCGCCGAGTTCGGGGTCGCGGCGAGCGAGGCGAGCTGGACCGTGGCGGCCGCGACCGGCGGACTGGCCCTGTTCGTCCTGCCGATGAGCGCCCTGTCGGAGCGCTTCGGCCGGCGTACGGTGATGACGGCCTCGCTGTCCGTCGCGGTGGCCGTCGGACTGCTGGTGCCCTTCGCGCCGTCGATCGGCGCGCTGGTGGTGCTGCGAGCGGTGCAGGGCGCGGCGCTGGCCGGTCTGCCGGCCTCCGCCCAGGCCTATCTGGCCGAGGAGGTCCGGCCGAAGGCACTGGTCACGGCGATCGGCCTGTTCGTGGCGGGCAACAGCGTCGGGGGCATGAGCGGCCGGGTGATCACCGGCTGGGTGGCCCAGGAGTGGGGCTGGCGGGTCTCCGTCGGCGTGATCGGCGCGATCGCGGTGGCCTGTGCGATCGCCTTCCGGCTGCTGCTGCCGGCGCCGCAGCACTTCAAGGCGGGCTCGCTGCGGCCCCGGGTGCTGCTCGGCACGGTCCGCGACCACCTCGCCGACCCGCTGCTGCGGCGCCTCTACGCGATCGGCGCGCTGTTCATGACGGTGTTCGGCGGCGTCTACACGGTGATCGGCTACCGGCTGACCGAGGCGCCGTTCGGGCTGTCGCAGGGCGTCGCGGGCTCGATCTTCCTGGTCTACCTGGTGGGCACGGTCTCCGCGTCCGTGGCGGGCCGGCTGGTGGGCCGGCTCGGCCGCCGGGGCGCGCTGTACCTCGCGGGCGGGACGACCGCCGCGGGCCTGGTGCTCTCGCTGGCCTCCGCGCTGCCGCTGGTCCTGCTGGGCCTGGTGCTGATCACGGCGGGCTTCTTCGCGGGCCACGCGGTCGCCTCGTCCGCGGTCAGCAAGACGGCCACACACGGCCGCGCCCAGGCCTCGGCGCTGTACCAGTCCATGTACTACATCGGCTCCAGCGTCGGCAGCACGGTCGGCGCGACGGCCTTCCGCGCGGACGGCTGGGGCGGCACGGTGGGGGTGGGTCTGCTCGCGATGGCCGGGGTCGTCACCATCACGGTGCTGGGCACGAGGGCGGCCCGGGTGGCGGCCCGCCGGGAGCCGGTGGCGGCGCACTGATCTCTTCCCCGAACCCCCTGCCCGGGGCCGGTTGCCGGGGGGCGCGAACAGGCGTCCGTCGGTCAACCCGGTCGCCCGCAGGGGGTCCGTGTCGGCGGGCGGCGCCTCGGGCCCGGTCCACCAGCATCTGCTCATATCCGTGAAACAACCGGTCTGAGCTGCGCTTTTTCGGACTCGGGGGGTCATTGTCAGTGGCCTGCGGTAGCTTCCCAAGTGGCGCGAAGGAGCGCTACCGGAACGGCCACAGGGGTGGGTGGGCGATGGGCGACAGCACTGCGACGGCGGACCTGGACGTCGCACTGGAGAAACACCGGACCGAGCTGACGGGGTACTGCTACCGGATGCTCGGCTCCTCCTTCGAGGCGGAGGACGCGGTGCAGGACACCCTGGTGCGGGCCTGGCGGAGTTACGACAAGTTCGAGGGCCGCTCCAGCCTGCGCTCGTGGCTGTACCGGATCGCGACGAACGTGTGCCTGGACATGCTGACGGCGGGCAACAAGCGGGCGCGGCCGATGGACCTGACGGAGTCGACCCCGCTCGCGCAGGCCGCTCTCTCCCCCCGCCCGGACCACACCTGGCTGGAGCCGGTGCCGGACGCGCGGGTGCTGCCGACGGTCGACGACCCGGCGGAGGCCGCGGTCGCGAAGGAGTCGGTCCGGCTGGCCTTCATGGCGGCCCTGCAGCAGCTGCCGCCCAAGCAGCGGGCGGTGCTGATCCTGCGCGAGGTGCTGGCCTGGAAGGCGAGCGAGGTCGCCGAGCTGCTGGACACCTCGGTCGCCTCGGTCAACAGCGCGCTGCAGCGGGCGCGGGCCACGCTCGCGGAGCGCGCGGAGTCCGGCCCCGAGGGCGCGGTGTCCGATCCGCTGGACGAGGAGCAGCAGCGACTCCTGGTGCGCTACGTCAAGGCCTTCGAGGGCTACGACATGACGGCGCTGACGGCGCTGCTCCACGAGGACGCCATCATGACGATGCCGCCGTTCGACCTGTGGCTGCGCGGCCCGGCCGACATCACCGGCTTCATGTCCACCCTCGGCGCCTCCTGCGCCGGCTCCCGGCTGCTGCCGGTGCAGGTCAACGGCCTGCCGGGGTTCGCGCACTACAAGCCGGACGAGGAGAAGGGCGGCTTCAGCCCCTGGGCCGTGCAGGTGCTGGAGCTGTCAGACGGCCGGATCACCGGTTTCCACTGCTTCCTCGACACCAGGCGCTGGTTCCCCCTGTTCGGGCTCCCCCTCCATCTGGAAGCGGAGCCCGACGACGTCGAGAAGGGCGTGTAGCGCGGGGTCGGGGTCCCGCAGCCGGATCCGCCCGCCGGCCCGGCGGGCGGCCAGCTCCAGCCGCGCGAGCAGGTCCACGACGGCCAGGCCCGGGGGCCCGAGGCCGCCCACGTCGCACACGACGACACGGGCCCCGTTGCCCGCCAGCAGCAGCCGCACCCGGGCACACAGCGCCGCCACCTCGTCCCGGGTGACGGGGCCGGGCACCACGAGCACGGCGGGTTCCTTGGCGTCCACGTGCGGTAGACCGGCCGGCCGGGCGGAACTCATCGGCACGGGACCGGCGGCGGTCCACCGATCCCGTCCACCCGGAAGAGAAATCCCCTGGTCAGGCGATACGTTCGAGCACCACCGGCGTCGCCTGGAACTCCGTGCCCGCCGCCGCGATGTCGTAGGAACCCTCCACCGCCTGCAGGGCGTACTCGAAGCGCTCGGGGGTGTCCGTGTGGAGGGTGAGGAGCGGCTGGCCCTCCGTCACCGTGTCGCCCGGCTTGGCGTGCATCTCGACGCCCGCGCCCGCCTGCACCGGGTCCTCCTTGCGGGCGCGGCCGGCGCCCAGGCGCCAGGCGGCGACGCCGATGTCGTAGGCGTCGAGGCGGGTGAGGACACCGGAGGCGGGCGCCTTGATCACGTGCTGTTCCTTCGAGGTGGGCAGCACGGCGTCCGGGTCGCCGCCCTGGGCCGTGATCATCCGGCGCCAGACGTCCATCGCCGAGCCGTCGGCCAGGGCCTTCGCCGGGTCGGCGTCCTTCAGCCCGGCCGCGTCCAGCATCTCCCTGGCCAGCGCCAGAGTCAGCTCGACCACGTCCGCCGGGCCGCCGCCCGCCAGGACCTCCACCGACTCGCGGACCTCCAGGGCGTTGCCCGCGGTCAGGCCGAGCGGGGTGGACATGTCCGTCAGGAGGGCCACCGTCCTCACGCCGTGGTCGGTGCCCAGGCCGACCATCGTCGAGGCGAGCTCGCGCGCGTCCTCGATCGTCTTCATGAAGGCGCCGGTGCCGACCTTCACGTCCAGGACCAGGGAGCCGGTGCCCTCCGCGATCTTCTTCGACATGATCGAGGAGGCGATCAGCGGGATCGCCTCGACCGTGCCGGTGACGTCCCGCAGCGCGTACAGCTTCTTGTCCGCCGGAGCCAGGCCGTCGCCCGCCGCGCAGATCACCGCGCCCGTGGTGTCCAGGACGTTCAGCATCTCCTCGTTGGAGAGCAGGGCGCGCCAGCCGGGGATGGACTCCAGCTTGTCCAGGGTGCCGCCGGTGTGGCCGAGGCCGCGGCCGGAGAGCTGCGGGACGGCCGCGCCGCAGGCGGCGACCAGCGGGGCCAGCGGCAGCGTGATCTTGTCGCCGACGCCGCCGGTCGAGTGCTTGTCCGCGGTCGGGCGGGACAGGGACGAGAAGTCCATGCGCTCACCGGACGCGATCATGGCCGCCGTCCAGCGGGCGATCTCGCGGCGGTTCATGCCGTTGAGCAGGATCGCCATGGCGAGCGCGGACATCTGCTCGTCGGCGACCTCGCCGCGGGTGTAGGCGTCGATGACCCAGTCGATCTGCTCGTCGGTCAGCTCGCCGCGGTCCCGCTTGGTGCGGATCACGGAGATGGCGTCCATGGCCATGGCGGGTGTGGTTCCTTCCGGGAGGTGCGAAGTGTGCGGCCCCCCTGCGAGCGGGGCAGGGGGGCCGTACGGCATTACTTGGTGAGATGGTCCGGGCCGAAGGCCTGGGGCAGCATCTCGGACAGCTTCAGGACGCCCGCGGGGGTGTCCAGGAGGAGGCCCGGGCCGCCGAACTCGTACAGCAGCTGGCGGCAGCGGCCGCAGGGCACCAGCAGGCCGCCGGTGCCGTCGACGCAGGTGAAGTGCGTCAGGCGGCCGCCGCCCGTGCGCTGCAGGTCCGAGACCAGACCGCACTCGGCGCACAGGCCGAGGCCGTAGGAGGCGTTCTCCACGTTGCAGCCGGTGACCGTGCGGCCGTCGTCGACGCGGGCCGCCACGCCGACCGGGAAGCCGGAGTAGGGGGCGTACGCGTGGGACATAGCCTCCCGCGCCACCTCCCGCAGGGCCCCCCAGTCGAACTCGGCGGCTTTCCGCGTCACTTGCCCTGACCCTTCCGGTAGCGCATGCCGTCCGCCTTCGGCATCCGCAGGCGCTGCGCCGACAGGGACAGCACCAGCAGGGTGACGACGTACGGGGTGGCGCCCACGAAGTCGCTCGGCACCTCGTCGGTGACCAGGTACCACACCAGGACCAGCGCGGCCACGATCAGGCTGACCGCGCCCTGCCACACCGACGTGCGGTACAGCTTCCAGCCTGCCAGCACGACGAGCAGGATCACCAGCAGGAGCAGCAGCGCGTGGACGGTCGTACCGCCGTTGCGCAGCTGGAGCGCGTCGGAGTAGCCGAACAGGCCCGCGCCCATCGCGAGGCCGCCCGGACGCCAGTTGCCGAAGATCATGGCCGCGAGGCCGATGTAACCGCGGCCGCCGGTCTGCCCCTCCAGGTAGGTGTGCGAGGTGACCAGCGCGAGGAAGGCGCCGCCGAGGCCGGCGAGGCCGCCGGAGACGGCCACGGCCGCGTACTTGTACTTGTACACGTTGACGCCGAGGGACTCGGCGGCCGTCGGGTTCTCGCCGCAGGAGCGCAGCCGCAGACCGAACGGGGTGCGCCACAGCAGCCACCAGCTGCCGACGAACAGCAGCGCGGCCAGGATCGTGATCACGGACAGGTCGGTGATCAGGCCGCCGAGGATGCCGGCGAGATCGGAGATCAGGAACCAGTGGTGGTTCTCCAGGGACTGCAGACCGTCGGACAGGCCGGGCACGGTGACCTGCGGCAGCGAGTCGACCGGCGGCGACTGCTTGGGATTGCCGCCCGCGTTCGCCGCCGCGCCGCCCGCGAAGAAGAGCTTGGCGAGGTACTGGGTGGCGCCGAGCGCGAGCAGGTTGATCGCGACACCGGAGACGATGTGGTCCACGCCGAAGGTCACGGTGGCGACGGCGTGCAGCAGGCCGCCGAGGACGCCGAAGCCGATACCGGCCAGCAGACCGAGCCAGGGGCTGGACTGCCAGCCGACCCATCCGGCGCCGAAGGTGCCGAGGATCATCATGCCCTCGAGGCCGATGTTGACCACGCCGGACCGCTCGGACCACAGACCGGCGAGACCGGCGAGACCGATCGGTACGGCGAGACCGAGCGCGGCGCTGACCTGCCCCGCGGAGTCGAGCTGCTGGGAACCCGTGATCATGCGGACCGCGGCCAGGAGCAGCAGCGCACCCGCCACGAGCAGGAGGATCTGGCCGAAGGAGCGGCCCGAGCGCTGCGGCGCGCCCGCCGCCTTGGGCGCCGCGGGCGGCGGCGCGTCGGTCATCGTGGCAGTCATCACGCCACCTCCTGCTTCTTCGTCGGGGCGGCGGCCTGCGCGGCGAGTTCGGCGCCGACCTTCTGCTGCTGGCGCCTGAGGCCGTAGCGGCGCACGACCTCGTAGGCGATCACGACGCACAGGACGATGACGCCCTGGATGACGCCAAGGATCTCCTTGTCGTAGCCCTGGAACTCCAGGTGGTTGGTGGTGCGCTCCAGGTAGCCCCAGAGCAGGGCGCCGAGCGCGATGCCGATCGGGTTGTTTCGGCCGAGCAGCGCGATGGCGATGCCGGTGAAGCCGATGCCCGTCGGGAAGTCGGTGCTGTACTGGTAGCTGTCGTTGAGCAGGGTCGGCATGCCGATGAGGCCGGCCACCGCACCCGAGATGATCATGCTGGTGGCGATCATCTTCTTCACCGACACACCGCTCGCGGCGGCCGCGCTCTCGGACTGGCCGACGGTGCGCAGGTCGAAGCCGAAGCGGGTGCGGCCGAGCACGAACCAGTAGGCGATGCCGACGGCCGCGGCGATGAAGATGAAGCCCCACAGCTCACCGGCCGGGCCCGTGTTGATGCTGAAGAACTGCGAGGCCGCCGGCAGCGGCTTGGTGGCCACGACGGTGCCGCCCTGGTAGAGCTGGGCCAGCTTTCCGGGCTGCAGCAGGTACGCGATGATCGCGGTGGCGATCGAGTTCAGCATGATGGTCGAGATGACCTCGCTGACGCCCCGGGTCACCTTCAGGACACCGGCGATGCCCGCCCACAGGGCGCCGGTCGCCATGGCGCAGATCATGATCAGCGGGATGGCGAGCCAGCCGGGCACGGTCAGCGCCCCGCCGAGGACGGCGGCGAAGAACGCGGCGAGCCGGTACTGGCCGTCGACACCGATGTTGAACAGGTTCATCCGGAAGCCGATGGCCACCGAGACACCCGCCAGGTAGTACGTCGTCGCCTTGTTGAGGATGTAGACCTGGCTGTCGCTGGCGAAGCCGTAGGTCACCATGTCGTTGAAGGCGGGACCGGGGTTCTTCCCGGTCGCGGCGATCACCAGGGCGGTGACGACGAGCGCGGCGACGACCGCGAGCACCGGCGCGGCGATGCCGAGGAGCAGCCGCTCCTTGTCGATCCGTGAGGTCAGCTTGTTCATCGCTCGTCGTCCTCTGTGTGCTCCAGGTGGCCGGTGGCCGCACCCGTCATGGCGGAGCCCAGCTCTTCGGGGGTGATGGTGGCGGGGTCGGCGTCGGCGACCAGGCGGCCGCGGTACATCACCCGCAGGGTGTCGGAGAGGCCGATCAGCTCGTCGAGGTCGGCGGAGATCAGCAGCACGGCCAGCCCCTCGCGGCGGGCCTCGCGGATGTAGTCCCAGATCGCGGCCTGCGCGCCGACGTCCACACCGCGCGTCGGGTGGGCGGCGATGAGCAGCTTGGGGTTGTGGCTCATCTCGCGGCCGACGATCAGCTTCTGCTGGTTGCCGCCGGACAGCGAGGCCGCGGTGACGTCGATACCGGGGGTGCGGACGTCGTACGCCTGCACGATCCGCTCGGTGTCGGCGCGGGCAGCCTTGATGTCGAGCAGTCCGCCGCGCGCGTTGGGCTTCTCGGTGACGTGGCCGAGGATGCGGTTCTCCCACAGCGGGGCTTCCAGCAGCAGGCCGTGGCGGTGGCGGTCCTCGGGGATGTAGCCGATGCCGGCCTCGCGGCGGTCGCGGGTGGGGGTCTGGGAGATGTCGGTGCCGTCGAGGGTGACGACGCCGGCGTCCGGGTGACGCATGCCCATGATCGCCTCGACCAGCTCGGACTGGCCGTTGCCCTCCACGCCGGCGATGCCCAGGACCTCGCCCTTGTGGATGGTGAAGGAGATCTGGTCCAGGATGATCCGCTCGATGCCCTCGAGGTCGGTCTGCGCGAGATGCAGCCCCTCCACCTTCAGCATGGCGATGTCCGTGACGGTGGACTCCGCGGTCTCCGGGGTGGGCAGCTCGCTGCCCACCATCAGCTCGGCGAGCTGCTTGGGGGTGGTGCCCCGCGGCTCGACCGTGCCGACCGTGGTGCCGCGCCGGATGACGGTGATCTCGTCGGCGACGGACAGCACCTCGCCCAGCTTGTGGGAGATGAAGATGACGGTGAGTCCCTCGGCCTTCAGCTCACGCAGGTTGTCGAAGAGCGCGTCGACCTCCTGCGGCACGAGTACGGCGGTCGGCTCGTCCAGGATGAGGGTCTTGGCGCCGCGGTAGAGGACCTTGAGGATCTCCACGCGCTGGCGGTCGGCGACACCCAGCTCCTCCACGAGCACGTCCGGGCGGACGTTCAGGCTGTAGGCGTCGGAGATCTCCTTGATGCGGGCGCGGGCCTTGCCGCCGATGCCGTGCAGCTTCTCCGCGCCGAGGACGACGTTCTCGAGGACGGTGAGGTTGTCGGCGAGCATGAAGTGCTGGTGCACCATGCCGATGCCGAGGGCGATGGCGTCGCCGGGGTTGTGCAGGACGACCTGCTCCCCGTTGACCGTGATCGTGCCCTCGTCGGGCTGCTGCATGCCGTAGAGGATCTTCATCAGGGTGGACTTGCCGGCGCCGTTCTCACCGCACAGGGCGTGGACGGTGCCCGTGCGGACCGTGATGTCGATGTCGCGGTTGGCGACGACGCCGGGGAAACGCTTGGTGATGCCGCGCAGTTCGACGGCAGCGGGAGGGCTGGACGCGTTGATGGCGCACTCTCCTCGGGGAAAGGGGCTGCGTGGGGGAGGTGGCAGGCGTCGGCGACGCTAGCGCGGCAACTCAGCGCTACACGCGTAGAGTTGACACATTGTTATGGCTCGGCGGGGGGCATCCGAGGGCGCCCCCGCGCCGAGCCTCACTCCGGGAGACCGGCCGGATTCGTCAGGTCGACAAACCGGCCGGACCGGTCAGGTCACGGGGTGGTCTTGACCTTGATCTGGCCGTCGATGATCTTCTTCTTCGCCGCGTCCAGCTTGGGCTGGATGTCGTCGATGAAGCCGCCGCTGGTGGCCAGCGACACACCGTTCTTGGCGAGCGAGTAGACGTTGTTGCCGGCCAGCGGCTTGCCGTCGTGGACCGACTTGATGAAGTCGTACACACCGACGTCGACGTTCTTGACCATCGAGGTCAGGATCGAGCTCTTGTACTTGGCCAGACCCGGGATGTTGTACTGGTCCGAGTCGACGCCGATGGCCCAGGCGCCCTTCTTGCCGTTGACGGCCTCGATCGCGCCGTTGCCGGAGGAGCCGGCCGCCGTGTAGACGACGTCGGCGCCGTTGTCCAGCATGCCCTGCGCGGCCTCCTTGCCCTTGTCGGGGCTGGAGAAGCCGGACAGGTCGGTGCCGTGGCTCAGGTACTGGACGTCGACCTTGACCTTGGGGTTCGTGTCGTGGACGCCCTGGACGTAGCCCGCCTCGAACTTCTTGATCAGCGGGGTGTCGACACCGCCGACGAAGCCGACGTGCTTGACCTTGGTCTTCAGTGCCGCGGCGACACCGGCCAGGTAGGAGCCCTGCTCCTCGGTGAAGGTGATGCTGTTGACGTTCGGCGCGTTCACGACCGAGTCGACGATGCCGAAGCTGGTCTTCGGGAACTGCTTGGCGACCTTCTCCATGGAGGAGGCGTAGGAGAAACCGACCGCCACGACCGGGTTGTAACCGGCCTGCGCCAGGTCCGACAGCCGCTGCTCGCGGTCGGCCTCGGTGTCCGAGGTCTTCGCGGTCAGCTCCTTGATGGAACCGCCGAACTCCTTCTCGGCCTTGTCGGCACCGCGCGCGGCGGAGTCGTTGAAGGAGCGGTCACCACGGCCGCCGACGTCGTAGGCGAGACCGATCTTGATGCCGCCCTTGGCGCCGCCCGAGGGGGAGGACGAGGCGTTGTTGTCGGAGGACGTGCTGCCACACGCGGTGGCAGTCACGGCGAGAGCTGCGGTGGCGATTGCCGCAGCGGAAAGCTTGGCTACCCGGCGCACGGGAGGCTCCTTCACCTGACCTGAGCGCCGTGTCGGCGCTTGATGTGAGCACCATGTCAGTGCTCGAGCCGAAACGCCCCGGCGGCGTCGGCTTCGCGGCATCGTAACGCGCGTAGATGTCGCAAAAAACCCTCTCGCGAAGCCGTTATCGATTCGAGGCAAACAGCATCTGAACTCGGACTCTCAGCCCTCTCACGGCGTTGTTCCGCCCCGCGTACGAATGGCTTACGAGTATGTTGCGCCGCCCGGCGAAGGGCCCCCGAGCCCCCGGCAAGGGGTGCCTCGGGGGCCGCACGATCAGCCCTGGTCGCCCCTCGGCTCCAGGAAGGCCGCCGCCGTGAACAGTTCCACGCCGACCGTGATCGCGTGCTCGTCCGCGTCGAAATCACCCTGGTGAAGATCGCGCACGGTGCGCTCGCCGGGCCGGCGGACGCCTAGCCGGGCCAGGGCGCCGGGCACCTGCTCCAGGTACCAGGAGAAGTCCTCGCCGCCCAGGCTCTGCTCGGTGCTCTCGACGGAGTCCCGGCCACGGCGTGCGGCCATCGCCCGGCGGAGGAGTTCGGTGGACTCCCGTTCGTTCACGACCGGGGGCACCCCGCGCACATAGGTGATCTCGGACTTGGCGCGGTGCATGGTGGCGACCTCGTCGATGGCCGCGTGCACGATGTCGGGGGCCTGCCGCCAGGTCTCCAGGTCCAGGCAGCGCACGGTGCCAGACAGCTCGGCGTGCTGCGGGATCACGTTCGGCGCGTGGCCCGACTCGATCCGGCCCCAGGTCAGCGCCAGCCCGGCCCGGGTGTCGACGCGGCGGGCGATCAGCGCGGGCACGTCGACGGCGACCCGCCCGGCGGCGGTGACGAGATCGGTGGTCAGATGCGGCCGGGCGGTGTGCCCGCCGGGCCCGTCCAGGGCGATCTCCAGCCGGTCGCAGGCGGACGTGATCGCGCCGTGCCGCAGGCCGATCCTCCCGGCGTCGACCCGGGGGTCGCAGTGCACCGCGAGGATCCGCTCGACCCCGGCCAGGGCCCCGTCCTCGATGGCGTCCAGGGCACCGCCGGGCAGCACCTCCTCGGCGGCCTGGAAGAGCAGCCGCACCGGCCGGGGCAGCAGGCCCTTGGCGTGCAGGTCGGCGAGGACCAGCCCGGCGCCGAGCACCACGGTCGTGTGCACGTCATGGCCGCAGGCATGGGCCCGGTCCGGCACGGTCGACCGATACGGACAGTCGTTCTTGGTGTCCGGGATGGGCAGGGCGTCGATGTCCGCGCGCAGCGCGAGCAGCGGTACGGCCGGCCGCTCACCCTCCGCGACGCCGATGTCACACACGAGTCCGGTTCCCGTTGCGAGCACCCGGGGCCGAAGCCCCGCCTGCTCGAGCCGCTCCTTGATCGCGGCGGTCGTACGGAACTCCTGATTGCCCAGCTCAGGGTGCATGTGCAAGTCGCGACGGAAGGCGACGAGTTCGGCGTGCAGGGCTTCGCTCAGCACGCCGGGGAGCACATCCCCCGCGAGGCCGGCCTCGGACTCTAGGGACATCAATTGCTTCACCCTCTGAAGGGTAGGACGCCCGGCTGGTCAACTACCCCTCGATCAACAAAAGTTCAGCCCGTTAGGGGAAGAAAATCTGACCGTCGGACGCTTGGCGGCGGACTCTGATGGGTAAAACCTTTGCTTCCTCCTCCACGCATACCACGGCTCAGGGCCCTCACGCTCGCCATGTCCACGAACCGGACCGCGTCCCGCGCTCCCCGCCGATAGGGTCCACACCCGTGACCGACGCGACCGAGACCACCCTCACCACACCCGCCGAGACGTCCCTCGCCGACGGGACCGAGGCCTTCCTCCGGGCGACACGCACCTCCTACGACGCGATCGCCAAGGACTACACGGCCCAGTTCCCGGCCGGCGGCTGGCACCCCCTGGACCGCAGTCTGATCACCGCCTTCGCCGAGCTGGTCACGGGGCACGGCACGGCCCCCGTGGCCGACCTGGGCAGCGGCCCCGGCCACGTCACCGCGCTCCTCGACGAGCTGGGGGTCCCGTGCTTCGGCGTGGACCTCTCCCCCGCCATGGTGGCCCTGGCCCGCGCCGCCTACCCGCGGCTGCGCTTCCACATCGGTTCCATGACGTCCCTGGACCTGCCGGACGCCGGCCTCGGCGGCATCCTCGCCCTGTACTCGACGATCCACGTCCCCGACACCCACCTGCCGAAGGCCTTCGCCGAGTTCCACCGCACGCTGCGGCCCGGCGGCCACGCCCTCCTCGCCTTCCAGACCGGGACCGAGCCCGGCCACGCCCATCTGCCGGAACGCTTCGGCCACGAGATCGACCTCGACTACTACTGGCGCACCCCGGAACGGATCACCGAGCTGCTCACGGAGGCGGGCCTGACCCTGGTGGCGACGGTACGGCGCGAGCCGACCGCGGAGGAGATCCGGGCACGCGGGTTCGTGCTGGTCCGTAAGGCGTAATCGTCGTTCCCGGTGCCCTTGTCGGTGGGCGGGGATACAGTCCCTCCAAGATCCGGGCTCGGGGATCTGCTCAGGATTTCAGGGGGGAATCTGCCATGACGGGCACCGACAGCAGCGCGTACGAGGGGTTCACGGCCGAGGAGCGGGCCGCGATGAAGGAGCACGCCCGGGAGCTGAAGACGGCGGCCCGCCGCACCTCGGCCGCCGAGAAGGCGGCACAGGCGGCGGCGGACGTGCTCGCGAAGATCGCCGAGATGGGGGACTCGGACCGGATCATGGCCGAGCGCGTCCACGCCGTGATCACCACCACGGCCCCGTCCCTCGCGCCGAAGCTCTGGTACGGAATGCCGGCCTACGCGCTGAACGGCAAGATCGTCTGCCACTTCCAGCCCGCCGAGAAGTTCAAGTCGCGCTACGCCACGCTCGGCTTCAGCGACCAGGCCCGGCTGGACGAGGGCGCGATGTGGCCGGCCGGCTTCGCGCTGACCGAGGTGACAGCCGAGGTGGAGGACCGCATCGCCGAGCTGGTGAAGCGCGCGGCCGGCTGAGGACAGGCCTCGGCCCACCGCCATCCGGGTCGCTCGCTCGGGCACGACACCGACCGAGCAGCGAGCGGCCCAACGGCCACTCGTCACTCGGCGGCGAACAGCTCCACCGGGTCCTCGGAGTGTCTCGGGGATCGCGGTCACCGAATCTCTCCGTCGCCGACCTCGCGGCGCACCGACCGGACGGTGGACCAGGTCGTCGACGTGTACAGACCGCGATCACGGCCGCGGTGGAGGCCGGGGAAGAAACGGCCTGACCCGGCGCCGTCAGCGTGCTCGGCCCGCGGCCGGCCGGCGCCCTGCCTCCCCCGCGGCCGGCCAGGCCGCGGAGGCCGGCTAGGCCGGGCTCACCGCAGCCAGCCGGTGGACGTCGCGTGCGGTGCCGGTCACGCCCGACAGGAACCCCTGGGCGCGCGGCGAGGCGTTCTCCGTCAGCCACGAGGGGTCGATGTCGCACACCGCCACCCGTACGCCCGTGCCCGCCAGTGCCAGCGGCAGGGTGTGGACGACCGTCGACGGGAAGCTGAGGATCGTACGGCCGATCGGGCCTCGGCGGGCGATCAGTTCCAGGGGGAGGTCCGGGCGGACTATCTCCAGGCCGGTCTCGGCGGCCAGCCGGTGCAGTTTTTCCGCGCTCTCCCGGCGGTGCGCGAAGTAGCGGGCCGCGCCGTGGGTCTTGGCGAGGGTGCGGACGGCCTCCAGATAGCGGTCGCCGTCCACGACTCCCGTCTCCACCAGGGAGGTGCCGACCATGTCCGCGCCCTTGGTGATGCGCGGCGGGCCGAAGCGGGCCCGGGTCCAGGAGAAGTCGTTCGCCGTGACCGTCACGCCGGCCGGCGTCTCCGTCACCGGCATGGAGGAGAAGACCTCCACCCGGCGGCGGGCGCTCGGCGTCAGCCGGCGGCGGGCCGAGGAGGAGACCGGAGCGAAGAGCAGGTCCCGCGCCCCGGGGCGGCCGCCCTTGCGGTGCCAGCGGACCAGCCGCTCGCCCCGGGCCAGCTGGGCGACGAACTCCATCGTCGCCGTGCCGTCGTCCACGACCACCAGCTCGCGCGCCTTGGTGATCGTCAACAGCAGCTGTACGTAACGCGAGAACGGGTCGCCCATCACGATCCGGTCGGCCCGGCGGAGCGAGCCCGCCAGGCCGCCGATCGTCGAGAAGGGCGCGGCGGGGCCGCCCCGCGCCTCCTCCCAGCGCACCCGGTACCCCTCGTCCCGGGCCAGGTCCGCCATGCGGCGCAGCTGGCCCCGGGTCATGGGGTCGGTCGGGGACAGGACGACCACCGTGAGCCCCGCGCCGGCCTGCGGCGAGTCGCCGGCCACCGTCCGCCGCACCTGCGCGGGCACGGACGGCAGCGGGTCCGCGCCCGGCAGCGGGTCCGGCTCCGTGCGCAGGCCGTGCAGATGCGCCCACTCCAGCACGTTCAGCAGCTGGACCGGGCTCTCCACGAAGGCGAGCGTGCGGAGAGGGTGGCCGGCTCGACCGGCGCGGGGGCTCATCGGCGTACGACCGTCCCGTCCTAAGGGAGTCAAGAGACCAGTGCTCAGACGGTGACCGGCTCGCCGGCCGCCGCCGCGATCTCCGCCTCGGCCACGACACCGGCGACGCGGCGCAGCTTCTTCATCGGGCCGAGCTCGGAGTCGTAGACCTTCTTGACGCCGTCACCGAGGGAGGCCTCGATGGTGCGGATGTCGCGCACCAGGCGCGTGAGGCCCTGCGGCTCGACGGAGGCGGCCTGGTCGGAGCCCCACATCGCGCGGTCCAGGGTGATGTGACGCTCGACGAAGGTGGCGCCGAGGGCAACGGCGGCCAGCGTGGTCTGCAGGCCCGTCTCGTGGCCGGAGTAGCCGATCGGGACGTTCGGGAACTCCTTCTCCAGCGTGTTGATCACGCGGAGGTTCAGCTCCTCGGCCTTCGCCGGGTAGGTGGACGTGGCGTGGCACATGAGGATGTTGTCCGAGCCGAGGACCTCGACCGCGTGGCGGATCTGCTTCGGGGTGGACATGCCGGTGGAGAGGATGACCGAGCGGCCCGTGGCGCGCAGGGCGCGCAGCAGCTCGTCGTCGGTGAGGGACGCGGAGGCCACCTTGTGGGCCGGGACGTCGAACTTCTCCAGGAAGGCGACGGCCTCGGTGTCCCACGGGGAGGCGAACCAGTCGATCCCCTTCTCCTTGCAGTACTCGTCGATCTGGCGGTACTCGTCCTCACCGAACTCCACGCGGTGGCGGTAGTCGATGTAGGTCATCCGGCCCCAGGGGGTGTCGCGCTCGATGTCCCACTGGTCGCGCGGGGTGCAGATCTCCGGGGTGCGCTTCTGGAACTTGACGGCGTCGCAGCCGGCCTCGGCGGCCACGTCGATCAGCTTGAAGGCGTTCTCCAGCTCACCGTTGTGGTTGATGCCGATCTCGCCGCAGATGTAGACGGGCTTGCCGGGGCCGACCTCGCGGGAACCGAACGTACGCAGACGGGAGTTGGTGCTCATCAGGGGGATGTCCTTACTTGGGGAGGGAATCGAGAGAGGGGCCGAGGATCCAGCTGGCGATCTCTCGGATCGCGCCGTCACCGCCGGGGACGGTGGTGACCGCGCGTGCGGCGCCGCGTACGACGTCGTGAGCGCTTGCGACCGCCACGGGCCAGCCGACGAGGGCGAAGCACGGCAGGTCGTTGACGTCGTTGCCGACGTAGAGCACGCGCTCCGGCGCGATGCCCTGCTCCTCGCACCACTGCTTCAGCGCGAGGTCCTTGCGGTCGATGCCGTGCAGGACGGGAAGCTTCAGCTTCCGGGCACGGGCGGCGACCACAGGGTTCTGTTCCGTGGACAGGATCAGCATCTTCAGGCCGCTCCTGCGCAGGGCCGCGATGCCGAGTCCGTCGCCGCGGTGCACGGAGACGAACTCCCGTCCGTCGGAGTCGATCAGCACCCGGTCGTCGGTCTGGGTGCCGTCGAAGTCCAGTACCACCGCGTCGATGTCGTCGGCGGTCGGCAGCGAACCGGGGCGGTCCGCGTCGAAGAGGGGGGCCAGCGCGCGGGCGCGGGCCAGGTCGTGCGGGTCGTCGATCTCCAGGACCCGCGCGGGGTCGGTGCGGACGAGTTCCGTCCGGCCGAAGAAGCGGTGCTGGTGCTTGCGGAAGCCGGCCGCGTCCATGGCGTAGGCGGCGCCGGTCTCCAGGAAGTCCTGGGGGCGGTCCTGGCGGCGCGGGCGGAAGGACTTGTCGTGGTTGACGCCCACCCCGCCCTCGGCCTCCACGTCGGCCTCGCGCCAGATGAAGCCGTGGAAGGGGGCCACGGTGACGGCGGTGTCCGCGCCGTTCTCCACGACCGCGCCGGCCACCCCGTCGATGTCCTCACGGACGATGAACGGGCTGGTGCACTGCACGAGCAGGACCACGTCGACCGCCGCGCCGTGCAGCGCCTCGTGGGCGTCCATGGCGTGCAGGACCGCGGCCTCGGAGGTCGCCGTGTCCCCGGCGATGGCGGTGGGGCGCAGCACGACCTCGGCGCCGGCCTCCCGGGCGGCGGCGGCGATGGCCTGGTCGTCGGTGGAGACGACGACGTCGGTCACCAGCCGGGTCGCCCGGCACTCGCGCACCGCGCGGGCCACCAACGGGACGCCGCCGACGGGCGCCAGGTTCTTCGCGGGCACGCCCTTGGAGCCGCCTCGCGCGGGGATCACCGCGAGCACCCGGCGCACCGCAGCGCCTTGGCCCGCTTCCGGGTTCGACATGGGGTCCACTCCTTGGAAAGAGGTCACAGCTCCCCCATCCGGCGGATCACCGGAGCGACCCGCTGCACGCCGTGGCGGTAGGCGCCACGCGCGGCGCGGCGCACGATCTGGCGGACCGGTCCGGGCTCCTTGTCGGCCGCGGGCGCACCGGGCAGCGGGACGCCGTCGGGGCCGAGGTGGTGCCGGGCGAGGATGCCGGGCAGATAGCCGGGCGCGGTCTCGGGGGTGTAGTAGGGGTTCAGGGGCGGCAGGCCGCCGGGGCGGTCCAGCAGCTTGGCGATGCGCTCGCGGGCGGTGTCGAAGGCCGTCTCGTACGATCCGTCGGCGGCCACGCCCTGCCGGGACACCCACTCCGCGTCCGGCGCCGGGCGGTGCCCGGCGTCGAGCTGGTCCCAGGAGGCGAGGCAGCCGGAGCCGGTGAAGTGGTGGTTGCCGAGCACCTCGCGCACCCCCAGGTCGGTGAGGATCACCGTGGGAATACGGCGGTGCAGGGCCTCCAGTGCGGCCGTGGAGCTGACCGTGACCAGCAGGTCGGTGCGGTCCAGCACCTCGCCCATGTGGCCGTACACCAGGCGGAAGTTGGCGGGCAGGTCCGTGCCCTGCGCCAGCTTCTGGTACGGCAGTTCCTCGATGTGGGTGGTGTGCTCGCCCGGCTTGGAGCGCAGCTTCAGCAGCACCTCGCGGTCGGGGTGCTTCCGGGCGTGCTCGATGAGCCGGTTCAGCAGGTACGTACGGTCCTTGCGGCTGTCCGGGACGGACGGCTGGGCCGCGAACACGACGGTGTACGGCTCGTGTTCACCGCTGTACGGCGCCCCGCCGAGGAAGGGCAGCGCGACCTCGGTGACCGCGGAGGCGTCGGCGCCCACCCCTTCGTACACGGCACGGAACCGGTCCGCGTCGTGCCGGGAGTTGGCGAGGACCAGGTCCGCGCCGTGCCGCAGCAGCAGTCCGTCGGCGAGCTTCTCGTAGACGACACCGACGTAACCGGTGACGACGACGGGACGCCTGCCGGCACCCGCCCAGGCGGCGCGCAGTCCGTGCAGCACGGCCTGGACGCCGCCGCCGACGAGCGCGAGGATGAGGACGTCGTACCGGTCCTCGGCGCCTCCGCCCATCGCACGCAGGAACTCGACGCCGGTGACCTCGCGGAGCGAGTCCGACCGGACGCCGACCTCCTTCAGCTGCCGGGCTGTCGGTGTGGCGCGCCCCCGCAGGAGGTAGCCGTCGAGCCGGATCTCTGCGTCCGTGGGGGCGAGGCGCTGCGCGGTGAGCGCGCCCCACTTCCAACGGGTGTCCGAATCGGCGAGGACGGCGACCCGCAGGGACTTCGTAGCACTTGCTGGCACGTCCAAGACGCTAGGAAGACATTCCGAGGTTTCGCCCAACCTGAATGCAACAAACGGTTAACAGCACATCGCCGAATGGCGAATCGGGCCGTCAGGGCACAGCAAATAAGCCCGGTTCACAGCTTCGCCACGTGCCGTTCACCCAGCATCAAGCAGACGGTCAAGACGAATGACGGGCTTCGTCCTAACGTTCAAGCCGTGGTCAAGCTCTCCGTCATCGTGCCGTTCTACAACGTGCAGCAATACGCCTCCGACACGCTCAGGAGCCTGAAGGCGAACGCGCGTGAGGACTTCGAATTCATTCTCGTCGACGACTGTTCCCGCGACGGGACACCAGAGATTCTCGCGCGCGCGGAGCGCGAGCTGCCCGGGGCCGTCCATGTCCGGCACGAGCAGAACGGGGGGCTGGCGACCGCCCGCAACACAGGTATCGACCGGGCGCGCGGCGAGTACCTGACCTTCCTGGACGGCGACGACTGGCTCGCCCCCGGCTACTTCGCGCAGCTGGTCACGGCCATAGAGGAACTGGGCTGCGACTTCATCCGCACCGACCATGTGCAGTGCACGGCGCGCTCCCGCACGGTGAACCGGGTGCCCGTCGGCCGGCGCGGGGTGGTGCTGGACCCGCGGGAGGCGATCCTGCCCGCCGACCGGTCCACGTCCGTGGACTACGCGTACGCGTGGGCGGGCGTCTACCACCGGCGGCTGGTGGACAAGGGCCTGCTGCACTTCACCGACGGGCTGCGCACGGCCGAGGACCGGCCGTGGATCTGGAAGCTGCACCGGGAGGCGGAATCCTTCGCCGCGGTGAGCCTGCTCGGTGTGTTCTACCGGCGCGGAGTGGCCTCCTCGCTCACCCAGATCGGTGATGTCCGGCAGCTCGATTTCATTCGCGCGTTCGATCAGGTCATCGCGGAAACCGCCGAGGACCGGGACGCCGATCAGCTGCTGCCGAAGGCCGTCCGTACCTATTGCGCCATCATTTCCCATCATCTGGGATCCATCGAAAGGTTCGAGCCCGCGGTGGCGAAGAAACTGAAATCCATGAGCGCCGCGGCCCTGCGGCGCATGCCGCAGGACGTGCTGGACGAGGCGCTGGACTCCATGGACCTCCAGCGCGCCGGCAAGCTGCGCCGGCTGCGCCGCCGCCCCGCCTCCGCGGGGGCCGCCGCGTGACCACCCAGATCTTCCAGGCGTCGACGCTGTACGGCACGGCCACGCTCGCCGCCGCCCTGGACTCCGGCTGCTTCCGCCCGGCCGACCGGCGGATCCTGCTGGTCTGCAACAACGCGGCCGCGCCCGAGACCACGCCCGCGCTGGACGAGGCACCCGGGTTCGAGAAGCTGCGCGACCGCTTCGACGACGTGATCTCGTACAACGCGACCATCTTCCCGTTCCACCCGGGCGGCTGGGCACCCCGCGTGGACGACATGCCGCTGTGGGAACGCTTCCTGCGGTACGAGTGGCAACTGGGCGACGACGACGTGGAGTTGGCCGTCGAGTCGATCCAGGTCAACCCCTCCCTGGCGCTGTCGCAGATCTTCACCGGCGCCCCGGTGACGGTCTACGCCGACGGCCTGATGAGCTACGGCCCCACCCGCAACAAGATCGACCCGCTGGTCGGCACCCGCGTGGACCGCGTCCTCCACCTGGACCTGGTGCCGGGCCTGAAGCCGCTGCTGCTCACCGAGTTCGATGTACCCGGCGAACTCGTGCCGACGGCCGCGTTCACCAAGGTGCTCGCCGACCTCGGACCCATCGGCGTGGAGCTGCCGGAGGTCGAGGAGCCCGCGCTGCTGCTCGGCCAGTACTTGTCGGCGCTGGAGATCCTCACCGCCGAGCAGGAGGAGAACCTGCACGTGCGGATGGTGCGGGGCGCGGCCGCGCTCGGCCACACCAAGATCGTGTTCAAGCCGCACCCGTCCGCCCCGGCGAGCTTCACCCGCTCGCTGGAGCAGGAGGCGGAGAAGCTGAAGGTCGAGCTGACGGTGCTCGACACGCCGGTCCTCGCCGAGGTGCTGTACCAGCGGATGAGTCCCGCGCTGGTCGTCGGCTGCTTCTCCACCGCCCTGCTCACGGCGCAGGCGCTGTACGGCCTGCCCGTCGCCCGGATCGGCACCGAGCTGCTGCTGGAGCAGCTGACCCCGTACGAGAACAGCAACCGGATCCCCGTGACCATCGTCGACGCGCTGCTGCCCGCCCTCGGCAACCGTGCCGCGGTGACCGAGCAGCGCACCGGCATGGACGTCGAGGCGCTCGGCGCGCTGATCCGCGCGGTGGGCTTCGCGATGCAGCCGAAGATCTACCCGGGGCTGCGCACCGAGGCCGAGACCTGGCTCGCGCGGAACCTGAACCGGCACACCCTGCGCTACTTCAAGCGCCGGCGTCTGACCTCGCTGGCCCTGCCCGGCGGGGTGCCCACCCAGCTGGCGTTCATCCCGCGCAACGCGACGGTCCGCCGGATGGCGAAGAAGGCGCGGAGCCTGCGGCGCGGCGCCCGCGGCTGACCACGGACCAGGAAGGAAAGCGCACATGGCCGCTCCATCCTCCGGCGTCGTCCCGGCGCCGGGCCCTCTCATAGGCCGGGCGGGCGAGGTCCCGGCCGCCCCCGGCCCCCGCCGGGGCCGCCTGCTCGCCCTGGACGGGCTGCGGCTCGTCGCCGCGCTGATGGTCTGCCTCTACCACTACACCGGGCGCGGCGGCACGGTCTCCGCGTCCTGGCACGCGAGCCCCGGCCACCTCTTCCCGACGCTGTCCCGGGCGGCCGTCTACGGCAATTTCGGCGTGCAGCTCTTCTTCGTGATCAGCGGTTTCGTGATCTGCATGAGCAGTTGGGGCCGCACCCTCGGCGACTTCTTCCGCTCCCGCGTCGCACGCCTGTACCCCGCGTACTGGGTGGCGCTGGTCCTGGTCACGGGTGCGTCCCTGGCCCTGCCCGCCGTGGTCCACCCGGTGCGGCTGGACGAGTTCCTGGTGAACCTGACCATGCTGCAACAGCCGATGGGCGCGACCCGGGTGCTGGGCGTGTGCTGGACGCTCTGGGTCGAGCTCCGTTTCTACGTGCTGTTCGCGCTGTTCGTCGTCCTGCGCGGGGTGACCTACCGCCGGGTGGTGCTGTTCGCCTGCGTGTGGACGTCGGCGGCCGTCCTGTGCCAGTCGTCGGGCAACGAGCTGCTGAACCAGGTGGTCATGCCCCAGTACGCCCCGTTCTTCGTCGGCGGTCTGGCCCTGTACCTGATCCACCGCTTCGGCAGCCACCTGCTCGCGTGGGGCATCGTCGCGATGTCCTGGCTGCTCGCACAGCGGGAGGCCACCGCCGGCCTCTGGGGCCCGCACCCCCACCGCGACCCCTACGTCGTCGTCCTGATCGTCACCGTCGCCTTCGCGGCCGTCGCCGCCGTGGCGGTGGGCTGGACGCGCCGGGCCTCCTCGCGCTGGCTGGTCACGGCCGGCGCGCTGACGTACCCCTTCTACCTGGTTCACGAGCACCTGGGCTGGTTCGTCATCCGGGTGCTGCGCCGGGGGCTCGGGCTGCCCGCTTGGCCCACGCTCGTGGTGACCGTGCTCGGCATGCTGGGGCTGGCGTGGCTGATCCACCGGTTCGTGGAGAGGCCGTTCGGGCCCCGGTTGAAGAGAGGCCTCAAGAACCGGGAGTTGGGCAGCCGTTCACCTCGTCCTGGGTTTTGAACCGGCTCGTCGGGCAGGCGTCGTACAGCCCTCGCCGCACAGGCCCCCCGCAGGGATCCCACAGACGCCGTACCAAGGGAGTGCCCACCCCGCATGGCCATCATCAAGGAAACGACGCGACCGCCCCGCCGTCTCGACGACGTCCCCGGCTGGTTCCCGGTGCTGGACCAGTTGCTCTTCGACTGGTTCCTGAACCGGCAGCACACCGCCGAGATGCGGGGTGATCTGCTGGAAGTCGGGGTGTACATGGGCAAGAGCGCGATCTTCATCGGCCGGCACCGGCAGCCGGGCGAGAAGTACACCGTGTGCGACCTGTTCGAGGGCGACGCCCCGGACGACGCCAACCGGGCCGAGTCGACGAAGTCCTACGGCACGCTGACCCGGCGCCTCTTCGAGGCCAACTACCTCTCCTTCCACGACGAACTCCCCCGGGTGCTGCAGGGCCCCAGCTCGCTGGTGCCCGGCAAGGTCGAGCCCCGCTCCTGCCGGTTCGTGCACATCGACGCCTCCCATCTGTACGAGCACGTGCGCGGCGACATCGGGGCCGCCCGCGATCTGCTGCTGCCGGACGGGATCGTCGTCCTGGACGACTTCCGCTCCGAGCACACGCCCGGGGTCTCCATAGCCACCTGGGAAGCGGTGCTCAACCGCGGCCTGCGTCCCGTCTGTCTGAGCACCCAGAAGCTCTACGGCACCTGGGGCGACCCGGAGCCGGTCCAGCGGGAACTGCTGGCGATGGCGCGGGAGCGGTCCGACTGCCACCTGAGCGTCCAGGAGGCGGCCGGGCACCGGATCGTACGCCTGAAGTCGAAGCACATGCGGCCGCCGGAGTTCCCGTTCTCCAGGCACGCGGAGGCGGCAGCGGAGCCGGCGCCCGTGCCGGCCCCGCAGCAGGCGCCGGCACCGGCAACCGCTGCGGAACCGGCGGGACGGCCCGCGTCCCATGGCGGCGCGAGCCAGGTCCGCAGGGTCGCTGTGGACCTGCTGCCGCCGGTCCTCACCCGGGCCCTCCGCAGGGCGCGCACCGCCCGCCACTGACCGCCCGGTCAGCCGACCCTGTAGCGCGCCCCGACACCCGCGATCACGACCGCCAGTCCCTCCTCGAACTGCTCGTCGTACCCCTCGAAGAGCAGCTGCCCGGCCTCGGCGGCGAGCGGGTGGTCGGCCAGCCGCCGGGCGCGTTCCCCGATGTCGTACCCCTCCCGGCGCTCGCCCGGGAGGGGTTGCACGCCCTGCTCCTCGACGACGAAACCGATGGTGTACGCGTTGGCCGTACGGCCCGCGTGGACCGCCTGGGCGAGGGTGAATCCCGCCCGGGTCAGCAGCCGCAGGTTCGCCTCGAGCGCCGGGGCGTGCTCCGTGCCCGTGAAGCGTGAGCCACTGAAGACCCTGGCGCCGTCGCGGTAGCCGAGCAGCGTGGCCCGCAGTCCGCGGTTCGCCTTGAGCAGCCGGTCCTGCCAGGAGTCGGCGGGATCGAGCGTGGTGCCGGCGACCATCCGCCGGTGCATCTCCGTCGCCATCTCGTCCAGCAGCGCCTGCTTGTCCTTGAAGTGCCAGTACAGCGCCGGCGCCTTGACGTCGAGCTCCCTGGCGATGGCGCGCAGGGTGAGGCCGTCGAGGCCGACCTCGTTCAGCAGCCGCAGCGCGGTGTCGGCGACCCGCCGGCGGTCCAGGGGTGCGCGTTTCTCGGGACTCACGCTTGACAGCTTAACAGCGTTAAGGGCACGCTCGTCGGCGACGGCACTTAACGACGTTAAGGAGAATCGCGATGGACGTCCTGATCGTGGGCGGGGGTCCGACGGGCCTGAGCCTCGGCATCGACCTCGCGCGGCGCGGGGTGGCGGCGCTGGTGGTGGAGCGGTCCCGGTCCCTGTTTCCCGGCTCGCGCGGCAAGGGGCTCCAGCCGCGGACCCAGGAGGTCTTCGACGACCTGGGTGTCCTGGACGCGATCCGGGCGGCGGGCGGCCCCTATCCGAACCGGATGATCTGGAAGGACGGGGAGCGCATCGGTGAACAGCCGATGTTCGACCACGTGGCGGCGGACGAGGGCGCGCCGTACACCGAGCCGCTGATGATCCCGCAGTGGCGCACGCAGGAGGTGCTGTACGCGCGACTGGCCGAGCTGGGCGGAAAGGTCTCCTTCGGATGCGAGGTGACGGGCCTGGGGCAGGACGCGGACGGCGTGACCGTGCGGTTCGCCGACGGCACGACCGCCCGCGCGGGGTACGTCGTCGCGGCCGACGGAGGACGCTCGGTGGTCCGGCACGCACTGGACGTGGGCATGACCGGAGAGACCGTCGACCCGGCGCCGTTCCTGGTGGCGGACGTCCGGCTGACCGGCCTGGACCGGGACCACTGGCACACGTTCCCGGGAGCCGACGGCACCGGCGTCGCGCTGTGCCCGCTCCCCGGCACGGACGACTTCCAGCTGCAGGCACGCCTGGCCGAGGGCACGGCACCCGACCTGTCCCTGGACGGCATCCGCAAGCTGGTGGCCGCGTACACGCACCTCGACGCCGAGGACGTCACGGAGCTGCGCTGGGCGTCGGACTTCCGCCCGCGCGCCGCCCTGGCGGACCGCTTCCGGGTCGGCCGCGTCCTGCTCGCCGGTGACGCGGCGCACGTCCACTCCCCGGCCGGCGGCCAGGGCCTGAACACCAGCGTCCAGGACGCCTACAACCTGGGCTGGAAGCTGGGCGCGGTCCTGCGCGGCGGGGCGCCGCGGGCGTTGCTGGACACCTACGAGGAGGAGCGCCGGGCGAACGCGGCGGCCATGCTGGACCTCACGACGGGCGTGCACCGCGGGGAGGTGCGACGCGGTAGGGAGACGGTTCAACTGGGGCTGGGCTACCGGGAGTCGTCGCTGAGCATCGAGACGCGGCGGAACCCGGCCGGCCCGCGGGCGGGCGACCGCGCCCCCGACGGCACGGTGTCCGGCGTCCGCCTCTTCGACGCGTTCCGGGGTCCGCACTGGACGCTGCTGGGCGCGCGGACGTCCCTCCCCGGCGTGCGAGCGCTCCCGACGGCGCCGGAGTCGTACGGCCCGGGCGTCTTCCTGGTCCGCCCGGACGGCTATGTGGGCTGGGCGGGCGACACGGCGGACGGGGCCGAGGCCTACCTGGCCGGGCTCGGGGCCCGACCCTGAGCCACCCTAAGCGGCGGCCAGTGTCAGCTTCACCGCGAAGCCCAGGAACAGCGCGCCCGCCGCCGAAGTGGCCGCGGCCGACAGCCGCTTGCGGCGCCGGAACGCGGCCGCGAGGCGCGTGCCGCTGAATATCAGCGCGCTGAGATAGAGGAAGCTCGCCAGCTGGGCGAGGGCGCCGAGGACGACGAAGGACAGCGCGGGGTAGGCGTAGTCCGGGTCGACGAACTGCACGAAGAAGGCGACGAAGAACAGGATCGCCTTGGGGTTGAAGAGACTGACGACGAGGGCGCGCCGGAAGGGCCGCTCCTCGGTGCCGGCGGCGGCAGGCGCGGCGTCCTCCACGGCCTTCTCCCGCCGCGTCCGCCACATCCGCCAGGCGGCCCTCAGCATGCCGACCGCCAGCCAGGTCAGATATCCGGCACCGGCGTACTTCACGATCCCGAACAGCACGGCGTTGGCCTTGAGGAGGGAGGCCACCCCGGCGGCGGACAGCGTCATCAGCACGGTGTCCCCGCACCACACCCCGGCGGCGGCGGTGTAACCGGCCCGGACGCCGCGCCGGGCGGCCACGGAGAGGACGTACAGGGAGTTGGGCCCGGGCAGCAGCACGATCAGGATCAGGCCCGCGAGGTAGGTGGGGAGGTCGATGACGCCGAACATGGCAGGAGTGTCGCACGGGGGTACGACACTCCGGTTCCGGGGCGGGTCAGAACACCTCCGACGGCTCGTACGCGCCCCACACCCCGCGAAGGGCGTTGCAGACCTCCCCCACCGTCGCCCGCCCCCGCAGTGCCTCCTTCATCGGATAGAGGACGTTGTCCTCGCCCTCGGCCGCCTTCTTCAACGCGTCCAGTGCCGTGTCCACCGCCCGCCGGTCCCGCTCGGCCCGGAGCTTCTCCAGGCGCTCCGCCTGCCGGGCCTCGATGGCGGGGTCGACGCGCAGCGGCTCGTACGGCTCCTCCGCGTCGAGCTGGAAGCGGTTCACGCCGACGACCACCCGCTCCCCGGAGTCCGTCTCCTGGGCGATCCGGTAGGCGTTCCGCTCGATCTCGGCCTTCTGGAAGCCCCGCTCGATCGCCGCGACCGCCCCGCCCAGGTCCTCGACCCGCCGCATCAGGTCGACGGCCGCCTCCTCGACGTCGTCGGTCATCCGCTCCATCGCGTAGGAACCGGCGAAGGGGTCCACGGTCGCGGGCACGTCCGTCTCGTGCGCCAGTACCTGCTGGGTCCGCAGCGCCAGCCGCGCGCTCTTGTCCGTCGGCAGCGCGATGGCCTCGTCGAAGGAGTTGGTGTGCAGGGACTGGGTGCCGCCGAGCACGGCGGCCAGTGCCTGGACGGCGACCCGGACCAGATTCACCTCCGGCTGCTGGGCCGTCAGTTGCACGCCCGCCGTCTGGGTGTGGAAGCGGAGCATCAGGGACTTGGGGTTGCGCGCCCCGAACTCCTCCCGCATCACCCGCGCCCAGATCCTGCGGGCGGCCCGGAACTTGGCGACCTCCTCCAGCAGCGTCGTGCGGGCCACGAAGAAGAAGGACAGGCGCGGGGCGAAGTCGTCCACGGACATGCCCGCCGCCACCGCCGTGCGGACGTACTCGATGCCGTCGGCGAGCGTGAAGGCGATCTCCTGTACGGGGCTCGCCCCCGCCTCGGCCATGTGGTAGCCGGAGATCGAGATCGTGTTCCACCTCGGGATCTCGGCGGTGCAGTACTTGAAGATGTCCGCCGTCAGGCGCAGGGAGGGTTTCGGCGGGAAGATGTAGGTCCCACGCGCGATGTACTCCTTCAGCACGTCGTTCTGGATCGTGCCCGTCAGCTGGTCGGCGCGTGCGCCCTGTTCCTCCGCCACCAGCTGGTAGAGGAGCAGGAGGAGAGCCGCCGGGGCGTTGATGGTCATCGAGGTCGAGACCTGGTCGAGCGGAATGCCGTCGAACAGCACCCGCATGTCGTCGATCGAGTCGATCGCCACGCCCACCTTGCCGACCTCGCCGTGCGCGAGGGGCGCGTCGGAGTCGTGGCCCATCTGGGTGGGCAGGTCGAAGGCGACCGACAGGCCCGTGGTGCCGTGGGCGATCAACTGCCGGTAGCGGGCGTTCGACTCGGCCGCCGTGCCGAAGCCGGCGTACTGGCGCATGGTCCAGGGGCGGCCGGTGTACATGCTGGGGTACACGCCGCGGGTGAAGGGATACGTGCCCGGTCCGCCCAGTTTTCCCGCCGGGTCCCAGTCCTGGAGGGCCTCCGGCCCGTAGACCGGCTCGATCGGCAGTCCCGACTCCGACTCACGCGTCATGGATGCCTCCGCAGTACGTCTTGTCACTCCTCACCATGCCCCGTCGTTCGGCGACGGTCACGCTGGGAAGCATCCCGGCATGAGGATCTCGGGAAGACCCGCCGCCGCACTCGCCTCGGCCGCCGCCCTCGCCGCCCTCTGCGGCTGCACCGTGCAGCCCGTGGACACCGACGGAAAACCCCGGGCACCGGTCCACCTCCAGCCGCAGTCACGAACCCCGGGAAGCCGCCCGGCGAATCCCACCCGGACGGCCCAGCCGGCATCCGCTCCCCGGGTGCTGTGGTCTCGCGGGGACAGCGGGCCGGGCGTACGGGAGCTGCAGGCGCGGCTGAGGCAACTGGACTGGCTGTTCGACGGGCCGACGGGGTCGTACGACGATCTGACCGAGCAGGCCGTCCGGGGCTTCCAGGGCAAGCGCGGGCTGCCACGGACCGGGCGGACGGACACCGTCACCTGGCAGCGGCTGGTGGGGATGACCCGGACGCCCGGAATGTGGGACCTGTATCTGATGGGCGGTCAGCCCGCCGGTGCGCCCGATCCGCGCTGTATGACCGGACGCGTCCTGTGCATCGACAAGACGACGCGGACCCTGCGCTGGATGGTCGGCGGACGGACGCTCTCGACGACGGCGGTGCGGTTCGGGACGCAGTACTCCCCGACCCGTGAGGGTGTCTTCCACATCTACTGGAAGGCGCGGAACTGGGTGTCCACGCTCTACCACTCGCCCATGCCGTACGCGATGTTCTTCAGCGGGGGCCAGGCGGTGCACTACTCGTACGACTTCGCGGCGCGCGGCTACGCGGGCGGTTCGCACGGGTGCGTGAACGTCCGGGACGGGGCCGCGATCCAGCAGCTGTTCGCACAGGTGCGGGTGGGCGACGAAGTCGTCATCCACTGGTGAGGGGGATTTCGGGGCGCGGGCGGGACCGGGGGAACGTGTCCCGCCCGCGCCAGGTGCACGAGCCGTAGGTACGGGGGGAACCCCGGCTCAGTGCTACGGCCGATGACCAGTCGGCTCACTCATTACTGCGTCCCGGGCTCCAAAAACGTCACACCTCGCGCCGAGAATTTTTCACGGATCACGAAACCGCAGGTCAGAGGGTTAGAGCGCGGTGTACGTCGGGCTCGGCGTGGCCGTGCCGAGGGGGGTGCCGGCCGGCCGGGCGGGGTGCGAGGGGGCGAAGGCGGAGGGAACGGGCGCGACACCCTCGCCGCGCCGGCCACCGCCGGCGCCCTTGCCGGGATGACCGCCGTCGCCGCCCCGTCCCGGGTGACCGTCGCCGCCCCGGCCGGGGCCCTCGTCGTCACCCTGGCCGGTTCCGCCGCCCTTGCCCTTGTCCTTGCCCTTGCCGTCGGTCTTGCCGTTGTCGCCGCTCCCGTCGCCCTTGCCGCCGTTCGTGGCGCCGCCGGCCGAGTCGACGGTGGACAACAGGACCCTGCAGTACCGGCTCACGCGGGCGCTGCCGCCCGCCAGGTTCTCCAGCACACGCCGGCGGCCGGTGTCCACCTGCTTGCCGTCGCGGATGTCCCGGCAGGCGGCGGCCGCGTCCTTCCACCGGCTGCCGGAGGTGCTGCCGGACGGGTCACCGGTGCCGGAAGCGGAGTTCCCGCCCGTGCGGTCGTCAGGTCCTGCGGCCTCGCCGGGGGCGCCGCCGCGGTCCGTGCCCGCGCCGCCGCTCGGCACGTCAGGGCTCGGGCTCACGCCCGGGCTGCCCTGCGGCGAGGCCGAGGAGAGCGGCCCGGCGGAGGTCTGGTCGGCGGAGACGGAGGCGGCGGGGCGGGGGTGCTCGGGCCCGAACGGCGTGGGCAGGATCCCGCCGGCGGCCATGGCGACCCCGCCGAGCGTGCCCGCGGCCACGGCCGCGGCGAGCGCCAGGCGCACCGGCCGGCCCCAGCGGGGCCCGCGGGCCGGGGTTCCGGTACGGGACGGGGTGCCGATGCGGACCAGGCCCGCGTCGGCGCCGGACAGGGACGGGCGGGAGGTGTCCGCGGCACGGCCGGCGGCGGTGCGTTCGGCGCCGGCGGCCTCGCGGGCCTTGCGGAACGCGGCCAGGGCGGCCTGCTCGCCGGGGAGTTCACCGGTGGTGGGGGCCGCCTCCGCGGACAAGGCGCCGAGCGCCCGGGAGAGGCGTTCGGCCTGGTCACGGGCGCAGGCGTCGACGGCTTCCAGTGACTCACCGCGCAGCAGGCGTTCCGCCGTCTCACGGTTCAGCCACTTGTACTGCTCGTCGGCCATCACATGTCCTTCTGCGTCCGCGCACGCGTATCCGTCACAGTTGCGGACGACACCGCGCGACCGCGCGGTTCTCGCTGGGGTGGGAGCGCGTCGAGCACACCCGCCGATTCCGGATCCTCACCGAGCAGCTCGGCGAGCCGTTTCAGACCGCGGTGCGCGGCGGTGCGTATGGCACCGGCGCGTTTGCCGAGCGTCTCGGCGGCGCTCTTGGCGTCGAGGCCGACCACGACACGCAGCACCACCGCCTCGGCCTGGTCCTGCGGGAGGCGCGCGATGAGGGAGAGGGTGCTGTCGGTGGCCAGGGCCTCGATGGCCTCGCCTGCCGTGTCGGACTCGGCGGCCCGGCCGGTCAGTTCCGTCTCGTCGCCGCCTATGGCGGGGCGGCGGCCGCGCATGCGTATGTGGTCCAGGGCGCGGTTGCGGGCGATGCGGGCGGCCCAGCCACGGAAGCGGTCGGCGTCTCCGCTGAACCGGTCGAGGTCGCGGGCGATCTGCAGCCAGGCCTCCGACGCCACGTCCTCGGCGTCCGGATCACCGACCAGCGTGCGTACGTATCCGAGCAGCCGTGGGTGCACGGCGCGGTACACCGTACGGAACGCGGTCTCGTCTCCGTCCTGTGCCGCACGCACCGCGGCGGTCAGCTCCGCGTCGTCCCCCAGCACCGCACTCCCTTTACGCCTGTTTCCCGGTCGGCGCGAAAGGCACGTTACGGCGTGAAACCGCTCCTCGTCCATGGCCGTAGAAGATGCAACTAACTCGTAACCGGGTACGGATGTGCGCAGGGTGAGGGCGGATCGGCGCGGGGTGTGACAGAAAACGCACTCACGGCGCTGTAGAGAGTACGGGCCGTGCGCGGCCCGTCCGCGCGACGGTCGGGGCCTCTCCTGTGGGGGGTGGCGGCCCCGGCCGTTCGCCTTTCACGGGCCGGATCGGCTTTCGGGCAGCCGCTGTTGACGGACTGCGGGCCGCCGTCCAGTCGCCCCCGGCGGTCTCCGGGGCGCCGCCTAGTCGCCCTTGACGGCCTTCGGGGCGCCGTCGGCCGGCTTCGTGTTCCCCGCGGTCGCCTTCGGCTTCGCGTTCCCGGCACCCGCTCCCGACCCGGCGCCCGCCTTGCCCGACTTACGGTCGTTTTCCTGGCTTTTGCCGTGGCTGGTTGTGTCGTTCGCCACGTGGGCCGCGCAGTAGGCGGCGACCTTGTCCGCGCCGCCCGCCGCCGTGACGAGCCGCTGCCAGGCCGTCGAGTCCAGGGCACCGCCCCGGGCGCCGGCCCGCTCGTAGGTACGGCAGTGGGCCACGGTGTCCCGGGCGGAGTCCGGGTGGTTCGGGCGCGTGGCGGGGGCGGCGGAGCCCGGGCCGGCGGTTCCGTCGGACCTGCCGGGAGCGGTCGGCCGGTGCGGGGCTGCCGTCGACGCGTGCGCCGGGCGAGGGGTGCCCGGCCGGTGGCCGGCGCCGGATCCGGCGGAGCCGATCGCCGCGACGGCGACACCGCCCAGCGTGAGACTCGCGAGCGCCACCGAGAGCGTGGCCTTCAGCGACGGCCGCACCCGCCGCGGCGCGGCGGGCCGCCAGTCGTCCCGGCGCCGAGTGCGCGACGGGGACGCACCCCTCTCGCGGGCGGCGCGGAAGGCGGCCACGGCCAGGCGTTCGGCCTCGCTGTCGACGGCGTCGGCGCGCAGGGCGGCGGCGAGCCGCGCCTCGAATCCGGTGCCGGGGAACTCCCGGTCGACCTGGTCCGGTGCGGACAGGGTGCCGCCGGGCTGCGCCTGCCGGCGGCCGAAGGGGCCGTCGCCGCTGTGCCGTTCACCCATGCCTGTTCCCGTCCTCGTCCGGCGTGCCGGAGTCGCCCCGCCGCCCGGGCCTCGCAGGGGCTCCGGGGCCGAAGGCGCTCCCGTAGTCATACGGCTCGCGGCCGGCGCCGTTCATGTCGACTCACCCAGCGTCCGGGGGCCGTCATCCGTCACACCCCGGGCACCTTCGTTCCCCGGGTCCTGGGCGCCCAACTGCCGGGCGAGGCGTTTCAGGCCGCGGTGCGCGGCCGTGCGGACGGCGCCGGGGCGCTTGCCGAGGACGCGTGCGGCGGCCGAGCCGTCGAGGCCGACGAGCACCCGGAGCAGCACGGCCTCGGCCTGGTCGCGGGGCAGGGTGCGCACCAGCTCCAGCGCCCGTTCCGTGGACAGCGACTCCAGGGCCTGGTCGTGGGTGCTGAGCCGGCCGGGCAGCTCCAGCGCGTCCTGCTCCAGCGGAGCGACCCGGGGTCGTACCCGTCGGCGGCGCAGATGGTCCAGGGCGCGGTGCCGGGCGATGGTCGCGGTCCAGCCGCGGAACCCCGCGCCGTCGCCCCTGAACCGCCCGAGGTCGCGCGCGATCTCCAGCCAGGCGTCGGCGGCCACGTCCTCGGCGTCCTCGCCGACCAGGCCCCGCACATAGCCGAGCAGGCCGGGCTGCACGATCCGGTAGGCGACCGCGAAGGCGGTCTCGTCGCCGTCCTGGGCCCGCGCGACGGCCGCGCCCAGCTCCCCGTCCCGCGGCTGCGGGCGCCGGGGTTCCGCTCCCTGGCCCAAGAACCGTCCTCGTCCGTACCCGGCCCGGGCTCGTGCCCGCGCTCGCACCCGATCCGCGTCCTACGACACGGCCACCCGTGCTCCATGTCCCACCGTGATCAGCGCCGGGCGGCACGGATGTGTCACAGCACCCGGCGTCCCCCCGGCCCCGCATCCGCGGCGGCGCCACCATCGGCCGACCACCTGGTCAGGGCGGGCGGCTCGACCGCCGTCGGGCGCCCGGCCGGGCTGGACGTCGGGTTCCTCGACCGCGGCACCGGCCCGGCGGCCGGCCCACGTGGGCGGCGAGGACGGCGAGGACGGCGGCGACGGCATCCTGATGTACCTGCCGAGCGACAGTTCCGGACTCGGCTACTCCGAGACCGCGGTCCTCAGCGAGTCGGCCCTCGGTACGCCGACCGACGCGGCGCCGGGCACCACCCCGGCGCCGTGACGGTCAGTGGCCGGCCCCGGTCGCGTCCCGGCACAGCAGGCGCAGCGAGCCGTGGCCGTCGTAGACACGCCGGGCCTCGTCGATGGGGTCCCAGAGCCGGCCGTCGGGGGTGCGCACCCAGTGGTCGGCGCCGGTCGCCCACCACTCGGCGCCGCTCTGGCGGACGATCACCTCACCGGCGTACGCACCGAAGCCGCGCAGCACGTTCCCGACGGCCGCGTACGGCGGTCCCTCGCGCCGGATCTCCTCGATCATCCGGTCGACCCGCCACAGGCTCTGCGCCGAGTAGTCGAGCCGCACCCGGGCGCCCTCGCGCATGGTCGCCACGGTGTCCGCGGCCCACCGCACGGGCTTCGCCGCCGCGTGCGGCCTGGTCTCCTGCTGTGCTGTCACGTAGTGGGCTGTCACATAGGGAAGAGCGAGCGGGCCGGGACAACCGTCACCGCGTTCCGAACCGTTTCGCCAACCGTCGCGGAACTGCCCCAGGTCCACCGCAGGACAGACACAGGACTCCCGCACGGAAAGAGTTTGAGCGCGTCTCAGACGCCCGGTTCCGACTCGCTCCGCGCCCGGCGGGACACCACCGCGCGCAGCACCCGCCGGCCCTCGATCGACAGATCCAGTGCGCGGCGCAGTCCGTTGGGGCCGTGCTCGGCCAGCACGTCCAGCACCGCCGTCTGGCGCCGCAGCTCGGCCGCGACCAGGGGCGGCAGCTCCGCCGTGTCCCCCGCGCGCCCGGCATCGAGGGCCTCGGTGTCCGAGGTGCCGTCGGCCGCGGGATCGAGCAGCCGGTGGATGCGCAGCGAGGCGACCGAGCAGGCGTCGGCCCAGGGCCGTACCGCGTCGGCGGTGCGCTCGGCCGGCGCCGCCTGAAGCATGCGGCGCGCCAGCCGCGCGGCCTCGTCGTCCGCGGACTCCCCGGCACCGAGCGCGCCGCGGGCCTTCTCCAGGCCCGCGGCCCAGTCGGAGCCGTCGGCGAGGCTCGCCCACAGGGGCCGCAGCAGCTCGTCGTCGGCGCCGAGCAGCGACAGGCACCGATCCAAACAAGCCAACCCGCTGGCGGCCAGTCCGCGTTCGTCGGCCTGTGCGATCCGTTCCACCAGGCTCATGAAATGTCTCCCTCGCCGGGGCACCGACCGGAACGGAGCCCGCACTTCCCCTTACTGCGTGCGACGGCACAGGAGTGTCACAGTAGCGGGTTTTCAGCCAACGAAGGCGGTTCAGCCGAGCTTTGCCGCCAGTTGCCGGAACTGCTGCCAGGTCAGGGCCGGCTTGCCCGGGTCCCACAGCTTCTGCACGGTGGCCCGCAGCGGCATCCGGATGCCGGCCGCGACCTGCGCGTCGGTCTGCGCGTTCGGGAAGTCGCCCCACACCGCGAACGAACCGCCGAGGATCTGCCCGTCGTAGCGCGCCGGCACGGCCGTCGTGCCGCGCAGCACCAGCGGGTTCCACTGCTCGTAGATCCGCCGACCGGTCGGATAGACGAAGGTCTGCGGCTGGCCGAGGACGTAGTAGAGGAACTCGTCGTTGTAGTTGATGACCTTCCGGCCCGCGCTCAGGTACTCGGCGGGCTGCCGGGCGCCGATCTCCTTGCCGGTCCAGTAGGCGACCTGGAGGTCCCCCGCGGCCTGCACGGAGGTGCCCTTGTAGAAGCCGTCGTTCCAGGCCCGCATGGTCTTGTCGTGAGCGCGCACGGTGGCGGCGCGGTCGTCGAGCCAGCCGGTGGTGAGGTCGGCGACGGTGCCGCCGGAGCCGTACTTCTGCCGGGCGGCGGCCGCGAGCTGCGGATAGGAGGCCTGCGGGTCCTTCGCCGTCAGCGCCTGGTACTCGTCGCCGCCGAGATTCCACTGGTTGCCGGTGAACAGCCCCGCGTACTCGTTGAGCAGATCGTCCACGAGCTTGGCGGAGGCGGGCTTGGAGATGTCGATCGCGCCCTTGGTGGCGACCCCGCTCGCGTTGCGCAGCTGGAGGTCGGGGTGGGCGGCGAGGACGGCGCCCAGATGCCCCGGCGAGTCGATCTCCGGCACGACCGTGATGTGCCGGCTGTCGGCGAGGGCCACGATGTTCTTGACCTGGGCCTTGGTCAGATGGTCCTTGGAGACGATCTCGGGGTGGGTGCTGGACTCGATACGGAACGCCTGGTCGTCGGAGAAGTGCAGCCCCAGCTCGTTGAACTTCAGGTCCCCCAACTCCCGTATGCGGTCCTCGATCCAGGATTCGGAGAACGGTTTGCGTGCGATGTCCAGCATGAACCCGCGCACCGGCTTGGCCGGCTCGTCCCGTACGACCCCCTCCGGCGCCGTACCGCCCCCGTGGACCTCCTGCTTCAGCGTGCGGGTGCCGTAGAACACCCCCGCCTCGCCCGGCCCGCCGATATCGACCCGCCCGTCCCGGACGGTCATGGTGTACGACTCCTGGTTGCCACCCCCGCCGCCGAGCGCGAGCCGGACGTCCCCGGCCCGGACGTCGTCCTTCTCCCCCGCGTAGGTGATCCCCAGCTCGCCGGCGATCAGCCGCCCCTCGTCGGCCAGCTCCGCGTCGCTGACGACCACCCGGTCCGCCTTCTGAGGTTTCCAGCCGGGCCCGCGCGCCGGAGTGTGGGAACGCACCGCGGGTATGGTGCGCGGCGCCTGGGAGAGCGGATAGGACCGGCCGGGCGCCGGACTCGCCGAGGGCGTCGCCGCGCCACTGGAGGCACTGCCGGCCACCTGGCCGGGAGACGACTGTCCCGCACTCCCCTCCGGCGTCCCGCCGCCCCCGCCCGAGGAGGCCCACACGCCGACCCCCGTGCCGAGCGCGACGGTCCCCACGACCGCGGCGGCCACCACCGCCCGCTTCCGTATCGCCTGCTGCGCCGGAGCACGGCGCTTGTGCTGGGTCACCCTGCCAACGTACGACCGATCCGAGCGCCGTTCGTCACCCGAGCGCTCCGAAACTCTTCCGTCCGAGTGAATTTCAGGCATCACACGCACACACAGTGATCACTCTCGATAACCTGAGGGCACACCTTTCACAGCATCCCCTGCCACGCCACATGTGACGCGAGGACCCACGCTGCCCGCCCACCGTCTCCCCTGCCTCCCCAAGCCCCTCGACGCATTCAACGCCGCTCCCGCCGACGAGGCCCGCGCCCTCCTGCTGCACTGTCTGCGCAGCCCGCGCTGGTGCGACCGCATCGCGGACCACCGCCCCTACCCCGACCTGGAGTCGCTCCTGGCCGCGGCGGACGAGGCGGCGTACGACCTGTCACCGAGCGACCTGTCGGAGGCCCTGGCCGGAGAATCCCTCCCCGACCTGCCCGAGGACACCTATTCGGCGGCCCACATGGCCCTGAGCGCGGCCCACGCGGCCTACGAGGCCAGATTCGGACACACGTTCGTCATCTATCTGGGGGACACCCACCCGGACGAATCCCTCGACCGCATCCTCGAAGCCATCCGGTCACGATTGACGAACGATCCCGAGGAGGAACGGGTCATAGCGGCGGAGGAGCTGCGGCGCCTGGCCCGAGGGAGACTCACCGCCTGCCTGAGAAACCCCGCCGGTAACCCATCCGGTGCCAGTTTGATCACACAGGTAGGCCCCCCGTAAGCGTCACCGCGCCGCATGGATACCATGCAGAGGGCCGGTGGACCGTACCCGGCCGGGCCCGACCGACCGTGAAGCCGGCGCGGCCCTAGTCCCCGCTCCCGGAGGGTTCTTCCGTGCCGGCTGGAACGCTGTACCGCGGCCGGGAAGGAATGTGGTCCTGGGTGGCTCACCGAGTCACCGGCGTCCTCATCTTCTTCTTCCTGTTCGTTCACGTGCTGGACACCGCTCTCGTGCGTGTCTCCCCCGAGGACTACGACAAGGTCGTGTCCACGTACAAGACGCCGATCGTCGCGCTGCTGGAGTACGGCCTCGTCGCCGCCATCCTCTTCCACGCGCTCAACGGCCTGCGCGTCATCGCCGTCGACTTCTGGTCGAAGGGCCCGCGCTACCAGAAGCAGATGTTCTGGACCGTGATGGGTGTCTGGATCGTGCTGATGCTCGGGGCGATCTACCCGGTCCTCGGCCACGCCGCCCGTGTTCTCTTTGGGAGCTGACGCCGATGTCCACCACTGAAACCACCGCGTCCGGCGTCGGCCCCGTCGAGGGCGCCCCCGTCTACAACGTCGACAACCCGGCCCCGCTGATCGAGGCGCCGCGCAAGCGCACCAAGAAGTCCCCGAAGTCGACCCGGGGCAACTTCGAGCTCGCCGCCTGGCTGTTCATGCGCCTGTCCGGCGTCGTGCTGGTCGTCCTGGTGATCGGCCACCTGGTGATCCAGCTCGTGCTGGACGGTGGCGTCTCCAAGGTCGGCTTCGCCTTCGTGGCGGGCCGCTGGGCGTCCCCCTGGTGGCAGGTCTGGGACCTGCTGATGCTGTGGCTCGCGATGCTGCACGGCGCCAACGGCCTGCGCACGGTCATCAACGACTACGCCGAGCGGCCGGCCTCCCGCATGTGGCTGAAGGCCCTGCTGTACACCGCCACGGTGTGGACCATCCTGCTGGGCACGCTGGTGATCTTCACCTTCGACCCGAACATCCGCTAGGCACGGGGCTGCGAGAATCATGAAGATCCACAAGTACGACACCGTCATCGTCGGCGCCGGTGGCGCGGGCATGCGCGCGGCCATCGAGTCGACGAAGCGCAGCCGCACCGCCGTGCTCACCAAGCTCTACCCCACCCGCTCCCACACGGGCGCCGCGCAGGGCGGCATGGCCGCCGCGCTCGCCAACGTGGAGGAGGACAACTGGGAGTGGCACACCTTCGACACGGTCAAGGGCGGCGACTACCTGGTCGACCAGGACGCCGCCGAGATCCTGGCGAAGGAGGCCATCGACGCCGTCCTCGACCTGGAGAAGATGGGCCTGCCGTTCAACCGGACCCCGAACGGCACCATCGACCAGCGCCGCTTCGGCGGTCACTCCCGCAACCACGGCGAGGCGCCGGTCCGCCGGTCCTGCTACGCCGCGGACCGCACCGGCCACATGATCCTCCAGACGCTGTACCAGAACTGCGTCAAGGAGGGCGTGGAGTTCTTCAACGAGTTCTACGTCCTGGACCAGCTCATCACCGAGGTCGACGGCGTCAAGCGCTCCGCCGGTGTCGTCGCCTACGAGCTGGCGACCGGCGAGATCCACATCTTCCAGGCGAAGGCCGTCATCTACGCCTCCGGCGGCACCGGCAAGTTCTTCAAGGTGACCTCCAACGCGCACACCCTCACCGGTGACGGCCAGGCCGCCGTCTACCGCCGGGGTCTGCCGCTGGAGGACATGGAGTTCTTCCAGTTCCACCCGACCGGCATCTGGCGCATGGGCATCCTGCTCACCGAGGGCGCCCGCGGTGAGGGCGGCATCCTGCGCAACAAGGACGGCGAGCGCTTCATGGAGAAGTACGCTCCCGTCATGAAGGACCTGGCGTCCCGTGACGTCGTGTCCCGCTCCATCTACACGGAGATCCGCGAGGGCCGCGGCTGTGGTCCCGAGGGCGACCACGTCTACCTCGACCTGACCCACCTGCCGCCGGAGCAGCTGGACGCCAAGCTCCCGGACATCACCGAGTTCGCGCGGACGTACCTGGGTATCGAGCCGTACACGGACCCGATCCCGATCCAGCCGACCGCGCACTACGCGATGGGCGGCATCCCGACGAACGTCGAGGGTGAGGTCCTGGCGGACAACACCACCGTCGTCCCGGGCCTGTACGCGGCCGGCGAGGTCGCCTGTGTCTCCGTGCACGGCGCCAACCGCCTCGGCACCAACTCGCTGCTGGACATCAACGTCTTCGGCCGTCGCGCGGGCATCGCCGCCGCCGAGTACGCGCACACGACGGACTTCGTCGAGCTGCCGGAGAACCCGGAGACGTTCGTCGTCGAGCAGATCGAGCGGCTGCGCAACTCCACCGGCAACGAGCGGGTGGCCACCCTGCGCCGCGAGCTGCAGGAGACCATGGACGCCAACGTCATGGTGTTCCGCACCGAGCAGACGATCAAGACGGCCGTCGAGAAGATCGCCGAGCTGCGCGAGCGCTACAAGAACGTGGCGATCCAGGACAAGGGCAGGCGGTTCAACACCGACCTGCTGGAGGCCATCGAGCTGGGCAACCTGCTGGAGCTGGCCGAGGTCATGGCCGTCTCGGCGCTGGCCCGCAAGGAGTCCCGCGGCGGTCACTACCGCGAGGACTACCCGAACCGCGACGACGTCAACTTCATGCGCCACACCATGGCGTACCGCGAGGTCGGCGCCGACGGCTCGGAAACCGTCCGTCTCGACTACAAGCCGGTCGTCCAGACCCGCTACCAGCCGATGGAGCGTAAGTACTGATGGCTACCCCTGTTCTGGACAAGGCGGACGCGGCCGGCCGGCCCGAGCCCGGCTTCGCCGACTCCCCCTACATCACGGTCACCTTCCGGATCCGCCGGTTCAACCCGGAGGTCTCGGCGGAGGCGACCTGGGAAGACTTCCAGCTGGAGATCGACCCGAAGGAGCGTGTCCTCGACGGCCTCCACAAGATCAAGTGGGACGTCGACGGCACCCTCACCTTCCGTCGCAGTTGTGCGCACGGCATCTGCGGTTCGGACGCGATGCGGATCAACGGCAAGAACCGCCTTGCCTGCAAGACCCTCATCAAGGACATCAACCCCGAGAAGCCGATCACGGTCGAGCCCATCAAGGGCCTGACGGTCCTCAAGGACCTCGTGGTCGACATGGAGCCGTTCTTCCAGGCGTACCGGGACGTGATGCCGTTCCTGGTCACCAAGGAGACGAACGAGCCGACCCGTGAGCGGCTGCAGTCCGCCGAGGACCGCGCGCGCTTCGACGACACCACCAAGTGCATCCTGTGCGCCGCGTGCACGTCGTCCTGCCCGGTGTTCTGGAACGACGGCCAGTACTTCGGTCCGGCCGCGATCGTGAACGCCCACCGCTTCATCTTCGACAGCCGCGACGAGGCGGGCGAGCAGCGCCTGGAGATCCTCAACGACCGCGACGGCGTGTGGCGTTGCCGCACGACCTTCAACTGCACGGACGCCTGCCCGCGCGGTATCGAGGTGACCAAGGCGATCCAGGAAGTGAAGCGCGCGCTCATCACGCGTCGCTACTGATCCGCCGTTCGCCCTCGGCGACTCGGGCCCCGTCCTCCGGTTCCGCACCGGGGCGGGGCCCTCGCCGTACAACTCTTCCAGCGCCCTGTGGGTCTCCTGAGCACGCGATCAAGGAGATACATGCGCATCCACAGAAAGCTCGCCGTGGCGACGGTCACGGCCCTCGCGCTGACCGGCGCGCTGACGGCCCTCACTCCGTCGGCGGCGGCCGCGGCACCCGCCAAGTACGCCGACGACTTCAACGCCGACGGCTACCGGGACTACGCGACCGGGCTGGCCGGTGAGGTCACCGTGACCTACGGGACGGCGACGGGACCGGGTCCGAAGACGGTGAGGTTCACCCAGGACAGCCCCGGCATCCCCGGCAGGGCCGGCAGCGGGGACGCCCTCGACACCTTCGGCGACGCCCTCGCAACCGCGGACTTCAACGCCGACGGGTACGCCGACCTCGCCGTCGGCGACCCCCGCGAGACGGTCGGCACGAAGAAGGCCGCGGGCGCGGTCACCATCCTGTGGGGCGCCAGGACGGGGCTCGGCACGAAGGCCACGCTGCTGCCCGCCACGGCCCGCGCCGACCACGGCTTCGGCGCGTTCCTCGCCTCCGGGGACTTCAACGGCGACGGCAAGGCGGACCTGGCCGTCGCCGACGCCCTTCACACCGTGTACATCTACCGGGGCGGCTTCTCCACGTCCGGTACGACCGGCAAGGTCACCCAGCACACCACCGCCCGGACGCTGCAGCCGACCGGGCTCGTCGCGGGCAAGGTCACCAAGGACGACGCGACGGACCTGTACGTCCTCGGCCAGGGCTACCAGAACGGCAAGGCGACGCAGGCCGCCTGGTTCCTGCGCGGCGGCTCCACCGTCACCTCCGGCACGTTCACCACGTACGACGCCTCGACGCCGGACTACATGCCGTCCGGGGTGGTCGCCGACTTCGACAAGAACGGTTACGGGGACCTGGCCGTCAGCGACACCGCGTACGACAAGGGCGCCGGCTCGGTCGTCGTCCTGCGCGGCGGAGCGAGCGGCGCGACCACCTCCTACCGCCTGACGCAGTCCACCGCCGGCGTGGCCACCGCCGCCACCGCCCACGACGGCTTCGGCACCGCGCTCTCCGCCGGCGACACCAACCGTGACGGCTACCCGGACCTCGCGGTCGGCGTGCCCGAGGAGGAGGTCGGTGCGGTGGCGAACGCGGGCGGTGTGCACGTGCTGCGGGGCGGCAAGAGCGGTCTCACCGGCACCGGTTCCCAGTGGTTCACCCGGGCCACGGCGGGCGTGCCGGGCGACGCCACGCGCGACCAGGGCTTCGGCATGTTCGTCCGGCTGCGCGACGCCGACCGGGACGGCGACGCGGATCTGCTGGTCGCGAGCGCCGACCCGTACTACGGGACCGTGCTGCTGCGCGGCGGCGCCTCCGGCATCACGACCGGCGGTGCTGCCGAGACCGACGTGGACCCCGCCTTCCCGCAGTAGCCCCGCTGCCGCCTCCGTCCCGGGGCCCCACCGGAGTGCCTTCCGGTGGGGCTCCTCGCTTCCGGGGGGACTGACTCCTAATCTGACGACATGTCAGACGAAGAGTCGTACGAACTGCTCGGTTTCGACAACGTACTGCTCCCGGTCGGCCATCTCGGCGAGGCCGTCGACTTCTACGAGCGCGCCGGGTTCAGCGTCGGTTTCCGGTTCGACGAGGGCGGGATCGCGCTGCTGAAGGTCGGCAAGGAGACGCCCGGGATCCTGCTGCGCACCGAGGAGGCGCTGGGGCAGCGGACGCCGCCGTGGCCCTCGCCGCGCGTCTGGCTGGAGGTGCCGGACGCCCGGGCGGCCGCGCGGAAGCTGACCGGCTCCGGCATCCGTCCCCTGGACGAGGTGTTCCAGGTGGCCACCGGCTGGACCGTGGAGTTCGCCGACCCGTGGGGCAACGTCCTCGGCTTCACGGACTACACCAAGCGCCCGGAACTGGGCCGCGGAAGCCGGGCCCTCTTGAGTTGAACACGTTCAAAAACAGCGCTACAGTCATCCCTGTCAGCGTTTTGAACGCGTTCAAGAAGGGGTGGGGGCATGGACCGCACGGTCGTCGCCTACGTCATCTACCTGGTCGTCAGCATCGCACTGACCGTCTGGGTGGCCCGAACGCTCAGCCGCAACGGCAGGATCTTCCTCGCCGATGTGCTGCGGGGCAACGAGAAGCTCGCGGACGCCGTCAACCACCTGCTGGTCGTCGGCTTCTACCTGGTCAACCTCGGCTTCGTGGCGCTGTACCTGAGCGGCGACGAGACGATCGAGGACACCCGCGGCGTCTTCGAGGCCCTGTCGACCAAGCTGGGCGTGGTCCTGCTGGTGCTCGGCGCGATGCACCTGGGCAACGTGTACGTGCTCAACCGGATCCGCCGGCGCGGGATCATGGAGCGCGAGCAGGTGCCCCCGGTCGGTCCGCAGGAATGGATCAGCCCGGCGGCCGGGGCGTGACCGCCGTGACCACCAGGGAGGACCGTGGCGCCACGGGGGGCGTCACGGTCCGCGGGCTGACCGTGCTGTACGACGCCGAGTGCGGCCTGTGCGCCCATCTGCGGGACTGGCTCGTGCGGCAGCCCCAGCTGGTCCCGCTGGACCTGGTGCCGGCGGGCTCGGACCGGGCCCGGGCCCGCTTCCCCGGACTCGACCACTCGGCCACCCTCGACGACGTCACCGTCGTCGGCGACTCCGGCCAGGTCTACCGGGGCACCCACGCCTGGATCGTCGTGCTGTGGGCGCTGCGCGAACACCGGCCGCTCGCCCACCGGCTGAGCACCCCGGCCGGCACCCGGCTCGCCCGCGGCGCGGTGCTGGCCGCGGCGAAGTGGCGCGGTGCGCAGCGGCACGACGGCGGGTGGAACTGGGGCGGGTCGACCTACCGGCGGCAGGACGGATGGTCCTACCGACCGGACACGGGCTGGAGCTACACCCCGCCCTCCTGCTCCGGCGGCGCCTGCGGCACCGGTTAGGCTCCTCCGCCGTACTCGTTAGGCTCTTCTACCGTGCCCGCGAAGAACGACGGCCCCGAGACGGCCGGACCCCAGAGCAAGTCCGAGCAGACCCGCGCGCTGATCCTCGAGACCGCGATGCGGTTGTTCCAGGAGCGCGGGTACGACAAGACCACCATGCGGGCCATCGCCAAGGAGGCCGGGGTCTCCGTCGGCAACGCGTACTACTACTTCGAGGGCAAGGAACACCTGATCCAGGGCTTCTACGACCGGATCGCCGCCGAGCACCAGGCGGCGGTCCGCGAGGTCCTGGACCGGGAGACCGATCTGGAGGCACGGCTCGCCGGCGTGCTGACCGTCTGGCTCGACATCGCCCGGCCCTACCACGAGTTCGCCGTGCAGTTCTTCAAGAACGCCGCCGACCCGGACAGCCCGCTCAGCCCCTTCTCGCCGGAGAGCGAGCACGCCCGCGAGCAGGCCATCGCCGTCCACCGGGAGGTCCTGGCCGGCTCCAGGTCCAAGGTCGCACCCGAACTGCGGGACGTGCTCCCGGAGTTGATGTGGCTCTCCCAGATGGGCCTCGTCCTGTACTGGATCTTCGACCGCACGGACGGGCGCGAGCGCAGTTACCGCCTCGCCCGGCGGGGGGCCCGGCTGACCGCCCGCGGTGTGGCACTCGCCCGCTTCCGGGTGCTGCGCCCCCTGGTCCTGGAGGTCCACGAGCTGTTCACGGACTTCCTGCCCGGCATGACGAGGGCGCTGCCGGACCCGGGCGGACGGACCAGAGGGCGCGCGCGGAACGAGGACGAGGAGAAGGAGGGCGCCTGATCAGATCCACGTCAGACGCCACAGGCGGAAGACGCCCGTGCCGTCCGTGAGGTACTGACCGCCGCCCACGTCCTCGGTGCTGACCACGTAGTCCTTGCGCTGCCACAGCGGGATCAGCGGGACGTCCTGGGCGACGTCCGTCTGGATGTCCCTGAAGTCGTTCGCGGCCCGGCTGCGGTCGGCGTACTGCTGGCTGTCCAGGATGAGATGGTCGACCACCTTGTTGCTGTACCCGGTGCTCATCGTGGAGCCGGTGCCCACGAGTGCCGCGCCGAAGGTGTCCGGGTCGGGATAGTCGGCCACCCAGCCGACCGCCCACGCGTCCATCTTCCCGGCAGCCCAGCGCTTCTGGAAGTCGGTCCACTCGTACCCCTGGACGTCCACCTTGAACAGGCCGCCCGCCTCCAGCTGCTTCTTCAGCTCCGCGGCCTCCTCCTTGCCCGCGCCGCGGCCGATGCCGTAGCCGAAGGTGAAGCGCACCGGCAGGCTCACCCCGGCCTGGGTCAGCAGCGCGCGTGCCTTCGCGACGCTCTGCGCCGGGTAGTCGTCGAAGAACGAGGTGGTGTGGCCGACGATGCCGGTCGGGATCAGCGAGTACAGCGGGTCGACCGTGCCCTCGTAGACCGTCGAGGCCAGCTGCTCGCGGTTGACCAGCCAGGCCATGGCGCGGCGCACCCGCACGTCGTGCAGCGGCGAGGCGGCGCGGGTGTTGAGATACAGGTTGCGGGTCTCGGCGCTGTCGGACTCGGTGACGCGCTTGTTGGGGTCGCTCGGGTTCAGCTGGGAGAGCACGTCCGGCGGCAGCGTCCGGGTGGCGACGTCGACCTGCCCGGCCTTCCAGGCACTGTTCAGCTTCGCGGAGTCGGCGTAGTAGTGCAGCTCGATCGGCCGGCCGGTGCCGCTGAGATAGCCCCTGTAGTGACCGTTCGGCTGGAGCACGGCCTTCTGGTCCTTGGTGTACGACGTCAGCGTGTACGGCCCCGTGCCGTCGACGGCTGTGCCGGTGCGCAGGGAGTCGGCCGGGTACGTGTCCTTGTCCACGATCGAACCGGCGCCCGTGGCCACCTTGGACGGGAAGGTGGCGTCCGCGGCCGACAGGTGGAAGGTGACGGTGGTCGCGTTGTCGGCGGTCACCGAGGCGAGGTTGGAGAACAGCGACGCCGGGCCGACATCGGAGTTGATCTTCTTGACCCGGTCGAACGAGTACTTCACGTCCTCGGCCGTCATCGCGCGCCCGCTCGGGAAGGTGATCCCGGACCGCAGGGTGCACTGGTACGTCTTCAGGCCGCCGCCCTGGAAGGCACAGCTCCTGGCCGCGTCCGGTACCGGCACCACGCCGTCCGGCTCGAACGTCAGCAGCGACTGGAAGACGTTGCTGAACAAGGCCCAGGAACCGGCGTCGTAGGCACCGGCCGGGTCGAGGTCCGTGACGGCGTCCGTCGTACCGACCGTGATGGTCTTGTTCTTGTTCTCCTGCGACGGCAGCAGCTGCCAGCCGCCGATTCCCACGACCGCCAGCACGAGCAGCGTCACGAGAATGCGCATGCGAACAGATCGCATGGTGGTGCCCTCCCCAGGCCCCTGACGGGCCCTACCCCTGGCCCAGCACGATTTCCGCCACTCCCCCAAGTGGCGCGGCTCACCTAATCACACCTGTTTCAGGTGGGGGAAGGGCTTTCTGACCAGATGTGCAAGAACTTACCGAGGCCTTGTTTCGGCCGGGTTTCACAGCGCCTTCACAGGCGTGGGAGCGGTTCCGCCCGGGCGACGAGCCGGGAGGATGAGGAGTGGGGGCGCGGCGTACGGTCCGCCGCTATGACGTCCGGCGCAGTGCGCGCAGTCCGCGCAACCCGATGACCCCGATGGCCGTCCCCAATACGAAGGAAACGACCGCCAGCAGCAGGTGCACCCAGAAGTACGCGGTCGGGTGACCGCCGTGGAAGGCGAGCCCGCTGCTGTCCTTGACCAGGTTCTTGACGAAAGTGACCCAGATGACCCAGCTCCACACCCCGAAGGCGAGCAGGAACCAGGAGACCGGGCGGCTGAGCTTCATGTCACCAGTATCGCCGTCCCGCATCCGGTCCCGTGTCGGGGGTGGGGAGGGAAGTGGGACTTCACCGGATGTTCCCGGTACGTTCTCGACCGTGTCCGCTCCGAAGAAGACCGGCCGGCGATCCCTGCTGGTCACCTCCGCCGCCCTGGTGTCGCTGTCCGTCACCGCGCCCGCCGCCCTCGCCGCCCCGGGCCCCTCGACGAGCCCGACGGCCACGCCTCCGGCCCGGATGTCGACCGTGGGCGGCGCGCGGCTGGGCCTGCCGGGTACGCAGGTCGATCGCGCGCCGGGGGTCCCGGTACTGCCGAAGGACATCACGGCGCGTTCCTGGATCGTCACCGACGCCGAGTCCGGCGAGGTGCTCGCCGCGCACAACGCGCACTGGCGGCTGCCCCCGGCGAGCACGCTGAAGATGCTGTTCGCTGACACCCTGCTGCCCCGCTTCCCCAAGGAGGAGAAGCACAAGGTGGTGCCCTCCGACCTCGCGGGCATGGGTGCCGGCTCCAGCGTGGTCGGCATAAAGGAGGGGCACACCTACACCGTCCACGACCTGTGGCTCGGAGTCTTCCTGCGCTCGGGCAACGACGCCGTGCACGTGCTGTCCGCGATGAACGAAGGGGTCGCGCAGACCGTCAAGGACATGCAGGGCCACGCGAACGAGCTGCAGGCCGAAGACACCCACGTGGTCTCGCCCGACGGCTACGACGAGCCGGGTCAGCTGTCGTCGGCGTACGACCTGACGCTGTTCGCCCGGTCCGGGCTGCAGAAGAAGGACTTCCGCGACTACTGCTCCACCGTCAGCGCCACGTTCGAGTCCGGTGAGATCCGCAACACCAACCGGCTGCTGAGCGGCGACACCGACGTGCCCGTCTACCAGGGCATCGCGGGCGTGAAGAACGGCAACACCACCAACGCGGGCGCCACCTTCACCGGGGTCGCCGAGCGGAACGGCAAGGTGCTGCTCGTCACCGTGATGCACCCGGAGAAGCCCGAGCACAACGAGGTCTACAAGGAGACGGCCAGGCTGTTCGACTGGGGCTTCCAGGCGGCCGGCAAGGTCAGGCCGGTGGGCGAGCTGGTGCCGCCGAAGAGCGCGCTGCCGAGTCCGGGGGCGAGCGCCTCCGCCGGGCAGCCCTCGGCGACCGCCGGGCCCAGCACCAGTCCGGTGGCCGGCTCCACCGCGGGTTCCGATTCCGGGATCGGCACCGCCGCCGCCATCGCGGGCGGGGCGCTGGTGCTGCTCGTGGCCGCGGCGTTCCTGGTCAATCGCCGGTGGCCGTTGCCGGACCTGATGCGGCGTCGGTCGCGTCCGTGACCCCGGTGCCTTCGGCCTGCATGCTCTGCGTCGCCGTCCAGGAGGCGCAGAACAGCACGAGTTTCGTGGTGAAGTTGATCCACAGCAGCAGCGCCACGGGGACACCGAACGCGCCGTACATGCTCTTCGCGGCAACCCCCTGTATATAGCCGCTGAGCAGTAGTTTCAGCAGTTCGAAGCCGACCGCGCCGAGCAGTGCGGCCACCACCAGGCGGCGGCGCGGCGGCTCGACCCCGGGCAGCAGGGTCAGGATGTAGAGCAGCACGAGGAAGTCGGCGAGCACGGCGACGGCGAACGCGGCGATCCGCAGCAGCACACTGCCCCAGCCGTACTCGGCCAGGCCCAGATGGCGCGAGACCAGCCCCACGGCGGCCGAGGCGAACGTGGACGCGGCGAGCGTGACGAGCAGGGCCCCACCGAGGCCGAGGAGGATGCCGGCGTCCTTGGCCTTGGCGACCACGGGGTTCTGCTGCTGGTCCGGCAGCTCCCACACCGCGCGCAGGCAGTCCCGCACCTGGCCGACCCAGCCGATGCCGGTGAACAGCAGCGCGGCGCCCGCGATGACGCCGACGGTGCCGGCGTTGTCGACGAGCGAGGTGAGGTCGAGCTGGGTGGAGACGACACCCGGGAACTGCTCGGCGATCTTGTGCTCGACGGTCCTCTGCCGGGCCGGGCTGAGCGTGGCGGCGCTGACCGCTGCGGCCACCGTCAGCAGCGGGAACAGCGCCACGAAGCTCACGAACGTCATGGCGGCGGCCAGCCGCGTCCACTTCACCCGATCCAGTCGCTCGTAGCAGTGCCAGGCGTGCGTCTCCGTCAGCCGCACGACGATCGGCCCGATGCCGGGGAGCCTCTTCAGCCAGTCCATGATCCGTCCCTGCCCGTACCGGCGCGCTCGTAAGACATCCCACTAATCACCCGTTGTGTGTACCGGGCGAATGTTCCTTGACCAATCACCCATATAGGGACGATACGGTCACCGACATGCCTGCAGACACGGTGTCCGTCATCCGTCCGCGGACGTACGAGGAGGCCGCGGCCGCCGTCCGTGCGTGCGGGGCGCGGGGCACCATCGCCCGGGGCGGCCCGGGACGGACGGACGAGGACGCGGCCCGCAACGCCGGCGGTGCGGTCCTCGACATGACCGGCCTCGACCGCGTCCACGTCGTCGACGCCGACGAGGGCGTCGTCCTGTGCGGCGCCGGCGTCGGCCTGCCCCGGCTGGCCCAACTCCTGCTCCCCCTCGGCTGGTTCGTACCGGTCGTCCCGGCCACCGGCCAGGTGACGGTCGGCGGCGCGATCGCCGCCGACATCCATGGCGGCAACCACCACGGCTCCGGCGCCTTCTCCCGCCATGTGCTGTCCCTGGAGCTGCTCACCGCCGACGGCGAGGTCCGCGCGGCCACGCCGGGCACCGAGCTGTTCGAGGCGACCGTGGGCGGCCTGGGTCTGACCGGAGTGATCCTCACGGCCACGATCCGGCTGCTTCCGGTGGAGACGGCTTACCTGACCGTCGACACCGAACGCGCCGCCGATCTGGACGACCTGATGGCCCGTCTGGCCGCCGGGCCTCGCTCCCGGTACGGCGCCGCCCGGATCGACCTGACGGCCCGCGGGTCGGCAACCGGACGCGCGATCCTCACCCGTGCCGACCACGCACCTCTCGCCGCGCTCGACGCGCTCGGCGTGGGCACGCGCGCGTGGCGGGCATGGGGCGGTCTCGCCGCGGGCATGCGCGCGCGGCGGCACCCGCTGGTGTACCGCCCCCGCCGCCTCCCCGCCGGATCCGGTCTCGGCCCCGCCGCCGGCCTCCTGGGCGGCATCCGGCACCGCGCGGCGCCACGCGCGCGTACCGGCGAACTCCGGCCGCTGTCCGCCGCCTTGCATCCCCTGGCCGCCGCCCCGTACGGCGACCGCCGCACCGGATGCGTGCGGTACCAGTTCGCCGTCCGTGACGGCCAGGAGGAAACCCTGCACCGCGTCGTGCGCCGCCTCGCCACCCACCGCTGCCCGTCCTTCCACGCCGTCCTCCAGCGCCTCGGGGACGCGGACGCCGGCTGGCTCTCGTTCCCCGTGCCCGGCTGGACACTCGCCCTGGACCTCCCGGCCGCGCTGCCCGGACTCGCGGGGTTCCTCGACGGGCTCGACGAGGAGGTCGCCGCGGCCGGCGGGCGCGTCCGGCTCGCCGGGGGCTCCCGGCTCCGTCCCGACCTGCTCACCGTCATGTACCCACGCACGGCCGACTTCCGCGCCCTGCGGACCCGGCTGGACCCCCTCGGGGTGTTCGTCTCCGACCTCGCCCGCCGACTCGACCTGTAGATCCCCGGATCCCCTCCAGGAGCTGACGTGAAGGACGCCTTCGGTCTCCCCCAGTCCCTGCTCGTCCTCGGCGGCACGTCCGAGATCGCGCTGGCCACCGCGCGCCGGCTGATCGCCCGCCGCGCCCGCACGGTGTGGCTGGCGGGCCGTCCCTCGCCGGCCCTGGAACAGGCCGCCGAGAGCCTGCGGGCGCTCGGCGCGGACGCCCGCACCGTGGACTTCGACGCCCTCGACCCCGAGTCCCACGAGACCGTCCTCGGCAAGGTCTTCGCCGAGGGCGACGTCGACCTGGTGCTGCTCGCCTTCGGCATCCCGGGCGACCAGGCCCATGACGAGCGCGACCCGCTCCGCGCCGTCCAGGTCGCCCGGACCAACTACACCGGAGCCGTCTGCGCCGGCCTGGTCGCCGCACGTGCCCTGCAGACCCAGGGGCACGGCTCCCTGGTGGTCCTGTCCGCCGCCACCGGCGAGCGGCCCCGCCGAGCCGACTTCATCTACGGCTCCAGCAAGGCCGGCCTCGACACCTTCACCCAGGGCCTGGGGGACGCCCTCCACGGCACGGGGGTGCACGTCATGGTCGTACGGCCGGGGCACGTCCACGCGGAGGGGCCGCTCACGACGACGCCGGAGGCGGTGGCCACGGCGATCGAACTGGGCCTGCGCAGACGCTCGGAGGTGGTGTGGGTGCCGGGCGCACTCCGGCTGGTGATGTCAGCGCTGCGACACACACCACGCGCCCTGTTCCGCAGGCTGCCGATCTGACGGCCGGCGCCGGCACCTACCGGCTGACGATCGTCCCGCGTTCGACGTCGGCATGGCCCGTTTGCGACGGAACCACGGATCCCCCGAACGTGTACTCCCGCAACTTCCGCCACACCCCGTCGGCGCCCTGTTCGTAGAGCGCGAACCCCGTGCACGGCCACTGCGCGTCGAAGCCGGCCAGTTCCTCGAAGGCACGGTCCATCGCCGCCTCGTCGATGCCGTGCGCGACGGTGACGTGCGGGTGGTACGGGAACTGCAGCTCGCGCGCCAGCGGCCCGGAGGCGTCCCGCACCCGCTGCTGCAGCAGGGTGCAGTCGTCGGCGCCCTGGACGACACGGACGTAGACCACCGGGGACAGGGGACGGAACGTGCCGGTGCCGGACAGCCGCATCGGGAACGGCCGGCCGGCCGCGGCGACCTCGGTGAGATACGCATCGACGCCCGGCAGCTCGGTCGCGTCGACCTCAGTCGGCGGCAGCAGCGTGACATGCGTGGGAATGCCGTGAGCCGCGGCGTCGCCGAAGCCCGCGCGCCGCTCCTGGAGCAGGCTGCCGTGAGGCTCCGGGACCGCGATCGACACGCCGATCGTTACGGTCCCCACGTCGTCTCCTGTCGTCACGTCCGTCGTCTTCTTCGGCCGTCTCGTCCGGGCCGTCGGATATCGACTGTACGGCTATGGATGTCCTGTGGGCAGGCGCAGCGGAAGTGATGTGCAGCGCTCCGCCCACTCGGACGTGTGTACGGTCGTGCGCCGCGGCGCCGGTCCGTGCTTCTCAGTGCTTCGCCGACAGGAATCCCACCCGGTCGTAGGCCTGCGCGAGCGTCTCGGCGGCGACCGCGCGCGCCTTCTCCGCGCCCTTGGCGAGGATCGAGTCGAGCGTCTCGGAGTCGTCCAGGTACTGCTGGGTGCGCTCCCGGAACGGCGTCACGAACTCGACCATGACATCGGCGAGGTCGGTCTTGAGGGCGCCGTACATCTTGCCCTCGTACGCCCGCTCCAGCTCGGCGATCGGTGTGCCGGTGAGGGTGGAGTAGATGGTGAGGAGGTTCGACACGCCCGGCTTGGCCTCCGCGTCGTAGCGGATCACGGTGTCGGTGTCGGTGACGGCGCTCTTGACCTTCTTGGCGGTGGTCTTCGGCTCGTCGAGCAGGTTGATCAGGCCCTTCGGCGTGGACGCCGACTTGCTCATCTTGATCGACGGGTCCTGGAGGTCGTAGATCTTCGCCGTCTCCTTGAGGATGTACGGCGACGGGATGACGAAGGTGTCGCCGAAGCGGCCGTTGAAACGCTCGGCGAGGTCGCGGGTCAGCTCGATGTGCTGGCGCTGGTCCTCGCCGACCGGCACCTCGTTCGCCTGGTAGAGGAGGATGTCCGCGACCTGCAGGATCGGGTACGTGAACAGGCCGACGGAGGCGCGGTCGGCGCCCTGCTTGGCGGACTTGTCCTTGAACTGGGTCATGCGGCTCGCCTCGCCGAAGCCGGTGAGGCAGTTCATGATCCAGGCGAGCTGGGCGTGCTCGGGGACGTGGCTCTGGACGAAGAGCGTGCAGCGGTCCGGGTCCAGACCGGCGGCCAGCAGCTGCGCGGCGGCGAGCCGGGTGTTGGCCCGCAGCTCCTTCGGGTCCTGCGGGACCGTGATCGCGTGCAGGTCGACGACCATGTAGAACGCGTCGTGGGACTCCTGCAGGGCCACCCACTGGCGGACGGCGCCGAGGTAGTTGCCGAGGTGGAACGAGCCGGCGGTGGGCTGGATGCCGGAGAGCACGCGGGGGCGATCAGCAGTGGCCATGTTTTTCATTGTCGCAGAGAGCTCGGGGGGTTCCGTGCGTGGGGAACTGCGCGATCGCCGTGGTCGACCGCGCGGTTCCCCGCGCCCTCACCGGGTGCTTCAGCCCAGGTCGACCTGCGGATACAGCGGGAAGCCCGCCACCAGGTCCGTCGCCCGCCGCGCGATCTCCTGCGCCACCTTCTCGTCCAGGACATGGGCCGCCTTGCTCGGCGCGCCCGACTTCGTGGTGCCCGGCTCGGTGGTGGTCAGGACGCGGTCGATCAGGCCCGCGACCTCGTCCATCTCGGCCGTGCCGAGGCCCCGGGTGGTCAGCGCCGGGGTGCCGACGCGGATGCCGGAGGTGTACCAGGCGCCGTTCGGGTCGGCCGGGATCGCGTTGCGGTTGGTGACGATGCCGGAGTCGAGGAGGGCGGACTCGGCCTGGCGGCCGGTGAGGCCGTAGGAGGTGGCGACGTCGATCAGGTTGAGGTGGTTGTCGGTGCCGCCGGTGACCAGGGTGGCGCCCCGGCGCATCAGGCCCTCCGCCAGCGCGCGCGAGTTGTCCACGATCCGCTGGGCGTAGTCCTGGAACGCGGGCTGCCTGGCCTCGGCCAGGGCGACGGCCTTGGCGGCCATGACGTGCGGGAGCGGGCCCCCGAGGACCATCGGGCAGCCGCGGTCGACCTGGTCCTTGAGGGAGTCGTCGCACAGGACCATGCCGCCGCGCGGGCCGCGCAGCGACTTGTGGGTGGTGGTCGTCACGATCTGGGCGTGCGGGACCGGGTCGAAGTCGCCGGTCAGCACCTTGCCCGCCACCAGGCCGGCGAAGTGCGCCATGTCGACCATGAGCGTCGCGCCGACCTCGTCGGCGATCTCGCGCATGATCCGGAAGTTCACCAGACGGGGGTACGCCGAGTAGCCCGCGACGATGATCAGCGGCTTGAACTCGCGGGCCTGGGCGCGCAGGGCCTCGTAGTCGATGAGGCCGGTGGCCGCGTCGGTGCCGTAGGAACGCTGGTCGAACATCTTGCCGGAGATGTTCGGGCGGAAGCCGTGGGTGAGGTGACCGCCCGCGTCCAGGGACATGCCGAGCATCCGCTGGTTGCCGAAGGCCTGGCGCAGCTCCGCCCAGTCGGCCTCGGAGAGGTCGTTGACCTGGCGGGCGCCGGCCTTCTCCAGGAAGGGGGCCTCGACCCGGTCGGCGAGGACGGCCCAGAAGGCGACCAGGTTGGCGTCGATGCCGGAGTGCGGCTGGACGTAGGCGTGGCGGGCGCCGAAGAGCTCGCGGGCGTGCTCGGCGGCCAGCGCCTCGACGGTGTCCACGTTGCGGCAGCCGGCGTAGAAGCGGCGGCCGACGGTGCCCTCGGCGTACTTGTCGCTGAACCAGTTGCCCATGGCGAGCAGGGTGGCCGGGGAGGCGTAGTTCTCGGAGGCGATCAGCTTGAGCATCTCGCGCTGGTCGGCGACCTCCTGGCCGATGGCGTCGGCGACGCGCGGCTCGACGGCACGGATCACGTCGAGGGCGGCGCGGAAGGCGGTGGACTCGGTGGACAGGGGCTGCTGCTCGGGCATGAGGACCTCCGGACGGTGTGCGTACAGCGTTCACGTACGGCCCAGGCGCACGGCACACATCACGCTCGGGCCGCTCCCCGATGGTCCGTCCCATCCCAGCGCGCCAGTCACGGCCCGCTGATCAGCCTACCGGGCGCGCCGGAGCGCGCAGATCCCGCGTCCACCATGCGAGCGAGGATAGGAAGGGGGCACCGCCGTCTCCGGGAGAGGCCATGACCGCTGCAGAAGACCTCATCACCGCCGCCGAAGCGCACTGTGCGCCCACCTACCGCCCGCTGCCGGTCGTCGTGGCCACGGCGGAGGGGGCCTGGATGACGGATGTGGAGGGGCGGCGCTATCTGGATCTGCTCGCCGGATACTCGGCGCTCAACTTCGGGCACGGCAACCGGCGCCTGATCGAGGCGGCGAAGGCCCAGCTGGAGCGGGTGACGCTGACGTCCCGCGCCTTTCTGCACGACCGGTTCGCCGCGTTCTGCACGGAGCTCGCCGAGCTGTGCGGGATGGAGATGGTGCTGCCGATGAACACCGGCGTGGAGGCGGTGGAGAGCGCGGTGAAGACGGCCCGGAAGTGGGGGTACCGGGTGAAGGGGGTGCCAGCGGAGATGGCGAAGATCGTGGTCGCGGGCGGCAACTTCCACGGCCGTACGACGACAGTGATCAGCTTCTCCACCGATCCCGACGCCCGGGCGGACTTCGGGCCGTACACGCCCGGCTTCCAGATCGTGCCGTACGGCGACCTGACGGCGATGCGCGAGGCGCTCACCGAGAACACCGTCGCCGTGCTGCTGGAGCCGATCCAGGGCGAGAACGGGGTGATCGTGCCGCCGGCCGGCTACCTCCCGGCGGTCCGGGAACTGACCCGGGAGCGGAACGTGCTCTTCGTCGCCGACGAGATCCAGTCGGGTCTCGGCCGGACCGGGCGGACCTTCGCGTGCGAGCACGAGGGCGTGGTCCCGGACATGTACGTGCTGGGCAAGGCGCTGGGCGGCGGGATCGTGCCGGTGTCGGCGGTGGTGTCGAGCGCGGAGGTGCTCGGGGTGTTCCGGCCGGGCGAGCACGGGTCGACGTTCGGCGGGAATCCGCTGGCCTGCGCGGTGGCGCTGGAGGTGATCGCGATGCTGCGCACGGGCGAGTTCCAGGCCCGGGCGGCGGAACTGGGCGGGCGGATGCACCGGACGCTGGCGGCACTGCCGGCCACGGGCACGGTGACGGCGGTGCGCGGGCGCGGGCTGTGGGCGGGCCTGGACATCGCGCCGGGGATCGGCACGGGCAGGGAGGTCTCGGAGCGGCTGATGGACCGCGGGGTGCTGGTGAAGGACACCCACGGCCACACGGTACGGATCGCCCCGCCGCTGGTGATCGATGAGGCGGACCTGGACTGGGGACTGGAGCAGCTGGCGGCCGTGCTGGGCGCCTAGCCAGGCCCTGTCGTCCGATGAGTTCCGCCTCGCCGCGTCGTCTGCATGGTGGGAACGTCCCCCCTTCCGCGCCTGTGGAAGGCCCGAGATGACAAGGAGCGTGCGGACCGTGGGCCACGACAACGTGAGCGCCGCCCTGACGGTCGCCGTGCCCGCCGCGAGGGTGTTCGCGGTGCTGGCGGACCCGACGACCCACTCGGCGATCGACGGCACCGGCTGGGTTCGGGAAGCTGTCGACCGGGCACCGCTGACCGAGGTGGGGCAGGTGTTCCGGATGGACATGTACCACGCCGGCCATCCGAACGGTGACTACCAGGTCGCCAACAAGGTCCAGGTGCTCGACCCGCCGCGCGCCATCGGCTGGCTGACGGGGCAGGACAAGGGCGACGGCCACCTGGAGTTCGGCGGCTGGATCTGGCGGTACGACCTCGCGCCGCTCGGTCCGTCCGCGACCGAGGTGACGCTGACCTACGACTGGTCGGCGGTGCCGCGGTCCATCCGGGAGTACCTCAGGTTCCCGCCGTTCGGCCCCGGGCATCTCGTTCACTCGCTGCACCACCTGGCCGAGCTCGTCTCCGGGTAGGTGATGTGGCCGCCGCCCGGAGGACGGTCACGTCGAGGACGCGGGCTCGAGGATCACGTGCGGCAGGAAGCGGGCGTACTCGTCGGTGACCAGGCCCGAGGATTCGCGGATCCCCAGGCCCGCCGGTTCGTCACGGACGACCCAGGCGCCGAGGACGACGTGGTTGCCGTCGAAGGCGGGCAGGGGCGCCAGCTGCTGGTAGCAGCAGGGCTCGTCGCGGAGTACGGCGGGTGAGCCGGGCGCGTGCACGATGACGCCCTCGCCCTCGCGGCCGAGCAGGGGCTTGGAGACGTACCCCGGTCCGGCGGCCAGCTCGCGGGGGCCGTCGAGGTAGGCGGGCAGGAGGTTGGGGTGGCCGGGGTACAGCTCCCAGAGGATCGCCAGCAGGGCCTTGTTGCTCAGCAGCATCTTCCAGGCGGGCTCGATCCACAGGGTGCTGCCGCTGCCGCCGCCGTTGTCCAGGGTGTCCAGGACGTGTCCGCCGAAGGCGTCGGTGGTGAGCCACTCCCAGGGATAGAGCTTGAAGATACCGCGGATGAAACGCAGACGGTTGTCGACGAAACGGCCGGAGAGGCTGTCCCAGCCGATCTCCTCCATGGACAGCCAGTCGGTGTCGAGGCCGGCCTGTTCGGCGGTCTCCTTCAGATAGGCGACCGTCATCAGGTCCTCGCCGAGTTCGTCGGCCGAGGAGTGCGCGAAGTGCAGGGGGCCGCCGGGCGGGAGGAGCGGGGCCTGGGACCGCCAGGCGTCGACGAGGCGTTCGTGCAGGGAGTTCCACTGGTCGGCGCCGGGAAAGCGCTCCTCCATCCAGAACCACTGGGGTGAGGCGGCCTCGACCAGCGAGGTCGGGGTGTCGGCGTTGTACTCCAGCAGCTTGGCCGGGCCCGTGCCGTCGTAGCGGAGGTCGAACCGGCCGTAGACGGAGGGGAGTTCGTCCCGTCGGCGCCAGGCCTCGGTGACCGCGGCGGCCACCCGCGGGTCGGTGATGCCGAGGTCGGCGAGGCGGTCCTCGGCCACGAGGTGCCCGGCGGCCGCGAGGCACATGCGGTGCAGTTCCTCGACGGTCTCCTCCAGTGCCTCGATCTCCTCCAGGCCGAAGACGTAGTAGGCGCTCTCGTCCCAGTAGGGGCGCAGCGAGCCGTCCGGGTGGCGGGTGAGCGGGTAGACGAGGCCCTGTTCCTCGACGGTCTGCTGCCAGCCGGGGCGCGGGGTGGTGGTACGGCGTTCCATGGGGGCCTTCCGGTCAGCCGCCGGAGCTGTGGTGGCCGCCGCCGAAGCCGCCGCGGTGGACTCCGTGACCGCCGGAGGAGCCCGAGGAGCCGCGGTGGGGCTTGGTGAAGGAGCCGCCGTCCACCCAGGAGCCCTTCTTCTTGCCGCCGTAGTACCAGGAGCCGTTCACGGACGTCTTGATCGACGTGGTCTTGCAGTTCTTGTCGGAGACGACCTTGTAGCCCTTGGCGAGGTTGTAGCTGTCGCGGTCGACGCAGCGCTTGGCCGGGTCGGACGAGCAGGCGGTCAGAGCGGCGGCCAGCAGGCCCATGCCGCCGAGGACGACCGTGCCGGAGCGCAGCCGCCGACGGGTCTCAGCCATGTTCGTATCCCCCGTGTCCGTGTCCGTGTCGGAGTGACCTGATGCCGGCGGTCAGCCTAGAGAACGGTAAGAGCCCAGGCCACAGGGGGTGGCCGGATCGGTGGTCTCCTAGAGTCCCTTTGTGTTCTTTGGAATGGTGTGCGCCCTCGGCGCGGCGGTCTGCTTCGGCACCGCGACGGTGTTGCAGGCGGTGGCCGCGCGAGAGGCCGGTACGGGCGGCGGGGGTGAGGCGGCACTGCTGCTGCGGGCGCTGCGGCAGTGGCGGTACATCGCCGGACTCGCGCTGGACGGACTGGGCTTCCTGTTTCAGATCGCGGCGCTGCGGTCCCTCCCCATCTACGCCGTCAGCGCGGCCCTGGCGGCGAGTCTGGCGGTGACCGCGGTGGTGGCGGCGCGGCTGCTGCGCGTGCGACTCAGCGGCACCGAGTGGGGGGCGGTGGCCGTGGTGTGCGCCGGGCTCGGCATGCTGGGGCTGGCGTCCGGGCCGGAGGGGAGCCAGGACGGGTCGGACGCGTTGCGGTACGTGATGCTCGCGGTGGCGATCGGGATGCTGCTGCTCGCGCTGGCGGGCGGGCGGCTGTCCGGGCCGGGCCGGGCCCTGGCCCTCGGTCTCGGGGCCGGGTTCGGGTTCGGGGTGGTGGAGGTCTCGGTGCGGCTGATCGACAGCCTGGCGCCACTGGACCTGCTGGCCAACCCGGCGACCTACGCGCTGCTGCTCGGCGGAGGCGCCGCGTTCATGCTGCTGACGTCGGCTCTTCAGCGGGGCTCGGTGACCACCGCGACCGCCGGGATGGTGATCGGGGAGACGATCGGGCCCGCGGCGGTGGGCGTGGTGTGGCTGGGAGACCGCACGAGGGAGGGGCTGACCTGGCTGGCGGTCCTGGGGTTCGCGGTGGCCGTGGCGGGGGCGCTGGCGCTCGCGCGCTTCGGGGAGGCGCCGGTGGAGGAACCCCCGGGCGCCTAGACCCTGTCGTCGAACTCCTGTCGTCGGACCGGAGGGCGGGCCTCGCGGCGTCGGGTGCGTGCCCTCGGCGTGCCGGGCCCTGGCCCTCGCACTGGATTGGGCCCGGGCCCGGTGCGAAGGTCGTGCGCCCTCGGCGCCCAGCCGCCGGTAGCGGCCGGCCCAGCGGGCGGCGGTGGTGCGGCTGACCTGGAAGCGTTCGGCGACCCGGCGCAGCGGCCGGCCGTCGTCGACGACACACCGGGCCGGACGCAGCCTGCCGGTCGGCGTCAGCGGGCATCACGGTGGGACACGAGTGCCTCCTGAGTACCGGTCGTGGATGTCGCAATCCACACCGGACCCAGAAGGCCCTCGCCTGTGCAGCACCCGGCACGCGTGTCACCAACGTGCCGGGACCGCACGCCCAGGCCCTGTCGGCCTGGGCCCTGGTTCGTCGGGCGGCCGCGGGGTGGGGACACAGCCCCGCTCCCTACGGCAGCACCCGGCACAACGCCTCCAGCGCCCCCGCCCACGCGCTGTCCGGCGGAGTCGCGTACCCCACCACCAGCGCGTCCAGCGGCTCGGCCCGCGCCTGCGGATGCCGGTGGAAGGACAGGCCGTGCAGAGCCAGGCCCTGCCACGCCGCGGCCTGGATCACCGACTGCTCCATGCCAGGCGGCAGGCGCAGCACCGCGTGCAGGCCGGCCGCGATCCCGCTGACCGTCACCTCGGGCGCGCGGGCGGACACGGACGCGGCGAGGGCGTCGCGACGGCGCCGGTAGCGCAGCCGGGAGGAGCGGACGTGGCGGTCGTACGCACCGGAGGTGATGAACTCGGCCAGGGTGAGCTGCTCCAGCACCCCTACGGTGTCGGTGCCGCCCTTCGCCGCGACCGCTTCCTCCGCCACGGACGGGGGCAGCGCCATCCAGCCCAGGCGCAGTCCGGGGGCCAGGGACTTGCTGGCGGTGCCGAAGTAGATCACGCGGTCGGGGGCGAGGCCCTGCAGGGCGCCGACGGGCTGGCGGTCGTAGCGGAACTCGCCGTCGTAGTCGTCCTCCAGGACCAGCCCTCCGGTGCGCCGCGCCCAGTCCACGACGGCGGCCCGCCGGTCGGGCTGCAGGGGCGTGCCCATGGGGAACTGGTGGGCGGGAGTCAGGAGTACCGCACCGGCGTCGGCCAACTCGCGGGTGTCCGTCCCGAGTTCGTCGAACGGCAGCGCGGGTGTGGCGAGTTCCGCCTGCTGGAGCAGGCCCCGGTGGACGTCGAGGCCGTACGACTCGACCGCCACCGTGCGCACCCCGCGCGCCGCGAGCAGCGCGGCGATGACGCGCAGGGCGTGCGTGAAGCCGGCCATGATCAGGACGGCCTCCGGGTCGGTCCGGACGCCGCGCACGCGGGCGAGATAGCCGGCGAGGGCGGTGCGCAGTTCCGGGCGGCCGCGCGGGTCACCGTAGCCGAGGGCGTGGTACGGGGCGGCGGCGAGGGCGCGTCGGGCGGCCTTGAGCCACTCGGTGCGCGGGAAGGCGGCCAGATCGGGGCTGCCGGGGATGAGGCTGTGGACGGGCCGCTCGGGTTCCCGATGCCGGGGTGCCGCGCCCCGGTCGGCGGGCGGGACCGCCGCCCGCTCCGCCACCCGTGTCCCCGAGCCCTGCCGGGCGGTGAGCCAGCCCTCCGCCACCAGGTCCGCGTAGGCCTCGGCGACGGTGTTGCGGGCGATGCCCAGGTCGGCGGCGAGGGCGCGGGAGGAGGGCAGCCGGATGCCGGGGGCGAGCCGGCCGGTGCGGACGGCGTCGCGCAGGGCGTCGGTCAGGCCCCGGCGCAGCCCGCCCGTTCCGGTCGGTTCGAGGTGCAGGTCGACGCCCAGAGTGGCCCAGGATTCCTCCATGGAAATGGACCATACTCCTGGGCTGCCTCGCTCCTAGGGTCGACGGCATGAGCACTGCACAAGACGACGTCGAGTACGCCAGCGAGCAGGCCCCGCGCATGCAGTGGGCCCAGCACGCCCCCGAGGTCTACAAGGCGATGATCCGACTGGACACCGTCGCCAAGCAGGGGCTGGACCCCAGGCTGTACGAGCTGGTGAAGATCCGCGCCTCGCAGATCAACCACTGCGCCTTCTGCCTCGACATGCACACCAAGGACGCGCTCGCGGCAGGGGAGAGCGTGGAGCGGATCGTGCAGCTCAGCGCCTGGGAGGAGTCCCGGCACTTCTACACCCCGAAGGAACTGGCGGCGATCGAGCTGACCGAGGCGATCACGGTCCTGACGGACGGCTTCGTGCCGGACGAGGTGTACGAGCGGGCGGCCAAGCACTTCGAGGAGGCCGAGCTGGCCCGGCTGATCGCCGCGATCACGGTGATCAACGCCTGGAACCGGTTCGGTGTGACGATCCGGATGACTCCGGGCCACTACCGGCCGGGACAGCACAAGTGACCCGTACGCAACTGCTGGACCCCAAGGTCGGCCGGGCGATGTCCGCGCTCAGCACGGCCGCCAAGCAGGGGCTCGGCGATCCGGTCCTCGCCGAGCTGGTGATGATCCGCGCCTCGCAGATCAACCACTGCGCCTTCTGCCTCGACATGCACCTCCGGGCGGCCCGGAAGGCCGGGGAGTCGGAGGACCGCGTCCAGCTCCTGGACGCGTGGGAGGAGACCGAGGACCTCTACAGCGAACGGGAGCGGGCCGCGCTCGCCCTGACCGAGGCGGTCACCGTGCTGACCGAGGGCTTCGTGCCCGACGAGGTGTACGACAGGGCCGCGGGACACTTCACCGAGGCCGAACTCGCCCACCTCATCGCCCTGATCACCGTCATCAACGGCTGGAACCGCCTGATGGTCAGCCGTCGAGTCCCGCCGGGAGGTTACCTGCCATGAGCAAGGTCGAGGTGTTACGCGCGCTGCACCGAGGGCGTGCACCGGGTGATCCGCTGGTGCTGCCCGGCCCCTGGGACGCGGCCGGCGCGCGGGTGTTCGTCGAGGCCGGGTTCCCGGCGCTGGCCACGCCGAGCGCGGGGGTGGCCGCGTCGCTCGGGTACGCGGACGGGGCGACCCCGGCCGACGAGATGTTCGCGGCCGTCGCCCGGATCACCCGGGCGGTGGACGTACCGGTGTCGGCGGACGTCGAGAGCGGGTACGGGCTCGCGCCGAAGGAACTGGTGGAGCGGCTGCTGGAGGCCGGTGCGGTCGGCTGCAACCTCGAGGACTCGGACGGGGGCGTCCTCAGGGACCCGCGCGAGCAGGCCGAGTTCCTCGCCGAGGTGCGCTCGGCCGCCGCCGACCGGCTGTTCGTCAACGCCCGCGTGGACGTCTTCGTGCACGGCGACAAGGATCCCGAACGGGCCATCGAGCGGGCCGCGTTGTACGTGGCGGCGGGCGCGGACTGCATCTATCCGATCCTCGCTCCCGTCGGCGTGCTGCCCCTGCTGCGGGCCGGGATCCAGGGCCCGGTCAACATGCTGGGCCGCCCGGACGGCGAGGGCCCCTCGGCCACCGCACTCGGCGAACTCGGGGCCACTCGCGTCACCTTCGGGCCGGGACTCCAGCGCAGGGCGACGGCCGCCCTGCGGGAGATCGCCAACTCGCTCGTGTGACGGGGCGGTTCAGGACAGCCACCGCTTCCACACCTCGGGGTGGCTGTCCACCCACTTCTTCGCCGCGTCCTGGGGGGACATCTTCTGGTCGGCGATCATCAGGGAGACCTCGTTCTGGTCCTCGGTCGTCCAGCTGAACTTCTTCAGGAAGGCCGCCGCCTTGCCTCCGGACTTCGCGAAGCCGGCGTTGAGGTACTTCTGCAGCGGGGTGTGCGGGTAGGAGCAGGCGACCTTCGCCGCGTCCGCGTCACAGCCCTCCTTGTACGGCGGCAGCTTCACCTCCGTCATGGGGACCTTCTTGAACAGCCACTGGGGGGCGTACCAGTAGGTCAGGAAGGGCTTCTTCTCCTTGGCGAACTGTTTCATCTGGGTGATCTGGGCGGCCTCGGAGCCGGCGAAGACGACCTGGTAGTCCAGCTTCAGGTTCTTCACCAGCGCCTTGTCGTTGGTGACGTACGACGGGGAGCCGTCCATCAGCTGGCCCTTGCCGCCGCTCTCCGCGGTGCGGAACAAGGAGGCGTACTTGTCGAGGTTCTTCCAGTTCGTGATGTCCGGGTGCTGCCTGACCAGGTAGGTGGGCACGAACCAGCCGATGTGGCCGGTCACCCCGAGGTCGCCGGCGCGTGCGATCGTCTTCTTGTCCTCGACGTACCGCTTCTCCTGGTCCGGGTGGCCCCAGTCCTCCAGGATCGCGTCGACCCGGCCCTGGCTGAGCGCGTCCCAGGCGGGCACCTCGTCGACCTGGACGGTGTCGACGCGGTAGCCCAGCTCGTGCTCCAGGATGTACTGGGCCACGGCGACGTTGGACTGCGCGCCCACCCAGGACTGCACGGACAGGGTGACGCTCTTCGCCCCCTGGGCGTTGGCGAACGGGCTGGCCTGCTTGGTCATGTCGGCGGCGCCGCATCCGGTGACGGTCAGCAGCAGGAGCGAGCCCACCGCGAGGGTCGTACGTACGCGCATGTCAGGCTCCCTTCCCCGGACGGCGCTCGGTCGGCTGGGTCACCCGGTCCAGCGTCAGGCCCAGGCAGACGATCGCGGCACCGGCCACCAGACCGGTCGCCAGGTCGCCCTGCGCGAGACCGAAGGCGACGTTGTAGCCGAGGGCGCCGCCGCCGACCAGGCCGCCGATGATGACGACGGCGAGGACCAGGACGACGCCCTGGTTGAGAGCGAGCAGCAACGACCGCTTGGCGAGCGGGAGCTGGACCTGCCACAGCTGCTGGCGGCCGGTCGCGCCGAGTGAGCGCGCCGACTCGAGCGCGGCCGGGTCGACCTGGCGCAGGCCCTGCGCGGTGATCCGGACGACGGCCGGGAGGGCGTAGACGACGGCCGCGGCGACGGCGGGGGCACGGCCGACGCCGAACAGGGCGACGACCGGGATCAGGTACACGAACTGCGGCATGGTCTGGAACACGTCCAGGACCGGGCGCAGGGCGCGTTCGACGCGGTCGCTGCGGGCGGCGGCGATGCCGGTCGCGAACCCGAGGACCAGGGTGACGGCGACCGCGGCCAGCACCTGGGAGAGGGTGTCGAGGGCCGGCTCCCACACGCCGAGCACGCCGATCGCGGCCATGGCGAGGACAGCCGTCAGGGCGGTGCGCCACGTGCCGATCGACCAGGCCAGGGCGGCGACGATGAGCAGCACCGACCACCAGGGCAGCCACTGCAGCCCGCCGCGGACCGGGTCCAGGATCCAGGTGGTGAAGTGGCCCGCCCAGTCGGCCGTGCCGCCGACGACGGGGACGCCGGAGTAGAGGTGGCCGGTCATCCAGTCGACGGCGCGGTTGACCGGTTCGGCGATGTCGAGCGTGACGCCGGACGGCCAGTCGAGGCGGCCGAGCAGACGGGTGGCCAGGGCGACGGCCACGGTGACGGCCAGGGCGTACGGCCAGCCGACGGTCCGGGAGCGGGCTGCGCCCCTCTCCCCGGCCCCGGCGGCCGAGGTGACACGGTCCAGCACGATCGCGAGCAGCACGATCGGGATGCCGGCGGCGAGGGCCTGGCCCACGTCGACCGAGGCGAGCGCCTGGTAGACGCGGTCGCCGAGGCCGCCCGCGCCGATGACGGACGCGATGACCGCCATCGACAGCGCCATCATGATCGTCTGGTTGAGGCCGAGGAGCAGTTCCTTGCGGGCCAGCGGGATGCGGGCGGTCAGCAGCCGCTGGCGGCGGGTCGCGCCGAGCGACTCCACGGCCTCCAGGACCTCGGGGTCGGCGCCGCGCAGGCCGAGCGCGGTGAGGCGGGCCATCGGCGGGGCGGCGTACACGACGGTGGCGAGGACGGCCGCGGGGACGCCGATGCCGAAGACCAGGACGACGGGGAGGAGGTAGGCGAAGGCGGGCAGCACCTGCATGGTGTCCAGGACTGGGCGCAGGGCACGGTCCAGGCGATCGGAGAGGCCGGCGGCGAGGCCGAGCAGCGCGCCGACGATCACCGAGGCGAGGACGGCTACGACCATGAGCGCGAGGGTCTGCATGGTCGGGACCCACATGCCGAGGAGGCCGCAGGTCAGGAAGGCGATGGCCGTGCCGGCGGCCAGGCGGACCCCGGCGACGCGCCAGGCCAACAAGGCGCCGAAGACCGTGACGCCGGTCCAGCCCGCGGCGAGCAGGGTGAGGTAGACGGCGCGTACGGAGATGACGACCGCGTTGCTGATGTAGCCGAAGAAGTACAGGAACAGCGGGTGGCTGTCCCGGTTGTCGATGACCCAGTTGCTGGCCGAGGCGAGGGGTTTGGCGAGGCTGACGGTCAGGTCGTGGGGCCAGCTCGCGCCGGGCCAGTGGGTGGCGGCCCAGGGGGCGAGGACCGCGGCGACGAGGGCGAGCAGGAGGAGTTTGCCCGCGGTACGGCTCTTGAGGAGGCGGGGTTGGGCGGTACCGGAGGTGGGGACGGTGAGCGTTGCCATCAGACCGCCTCCGGGCTGGTGCGGGGGGCGGGTACGCACACGTCTATGCCTGCCACGACGTCCAGCAGCAGCTCGTGGTCCACGGTTCCGAGGCACGTGCCGTCGTCCACCACGCACGCCGGTTCCCCGGTCTCGGCGACCGTCCTGATCGCGTCCGCGACCAGCGCGTCCGGGGTGAGTGCGCCCGGGTGGTCCGGGCCGCCGCAGGCACCCGCCCTCATCGCCGTACGCACCGTCAGCACCTGCTCGCGCGGCACGTCCCGGACGAATTCGCGGACGTAGTCGTCGGCCGGGGAGCCGACGATCTCCTCCGGCGTGCCGAGCTGGACGACGCGGCCGTCGCGCATCAGGGCGATGCGGTCGCCGAGTTTCAGGGCCTCGCTGAGGTCGTGGGTGATGAAGACCATCGTGCGACCCTCCTCGCGGTGCAGGCGGGCCACCTCGTCCTGCATGTCGCGCCGGATGAGCGGGTCGAGGGCGCTGAACGGCTCGTCGAAGAGCAGGACCTCGGGGTCGACGGCCAACGCGCGCGCGAGCCCCACCCGCTGGCGCTGGCCGCCGGAGAGCTGACCGGGGCGGCGGTGTTCCATGCCTTCGAGACCGACCTTGGCGACGACCTCGGTGGCCCGTGCACGCCGTTCGGCCTTGCCGACGCCCTGGATCTCCAGGCCGTAGGCCACGTTGTCGAGGACCGTGCGGTGCGGGAGCAGGCCGAAGTGCTGGAAGACCATGGCGGCGCGGTGCCGGCGCAGTGCGCGCAGGCGGCCCTTGTCCATGGCGCGGACGTCCTCGCCGTCGATGGCGATCGTGCCCGCCGTGGGCTCGATCAGGCGGGTCAGGCAGCGTACGAGGGTGGACTTGCCGGAGCCGGACAGGCCCATGACGACGAAGACCTCGCCCTTGCGGACGTCGAAGGAGACGTCCCGGACGGCCGCCGTGCAGCCGGTGCGGGCGCGCAGGTCGGCGGGTTCGAGGGCGGCCAGTTCGGTGTCGGCGGGGATCCGGTCCGGCTTGGGGCCGAAGACCTTCCACAGGCCGGACACCGAGAAGACCGGCGTGTCGGTGGTGGGCGGCTTGCGGGTGGGAACAGTGAGCGCCATCAGGCGTCACCTCCGATCAGGTCGACGGCCTTCTCCCCGACCATGAGCACCCCGATCATCGGGTTCACGGCGGGCATGGTCGGAAAGACGGACGCGTCGGCGATACGGATGCCGTCGAGTCCGCGGATCTTCAACTCAGGGTCTACGACGGCGAGTTCGTCGTCGGTGGCGCCCATCTTGCAGGTGCCGGCCGGGTGGTAGACCGTGTGCGCGACCTTGCGGGCGTACTCGCTCAGCTCGGCGTCGCCGAGGATCTCCGGGCCGGGGCAGACCTCGCGCTTGAGCCAGCCGGCGAGGGGCTCGGCCTTGGCGATCTCGCGGGCGATGCGGATGCCGTCGACCAGGGTCCGGCCGTCGTGGTCGTCCTCGTCGGTGAAGTAGCGGAAGTCCAGGGCGGGCTTCACGGACGGGTCGGCGCTGGTGAGGTAGAGGCGGCCACGGGACTTCGGCTTGGGGATGTTCGGGGTCATCGAGACGCCGTACTGCGGGCGTTCGTAGCCGAGGCGCTCGGGGTTGTCCGTGAACGGGATCTGGTAGAAGTGGAACATCAGGTCCGGACCCGCGTGTTCGGGGTCGCGGCGCACGAACAGGCCCGCGTCGGAGTCCATCGCGGAGTTCTCCGGGATCGGGCCGTGGGTCTCCCAGACGATGACCGACTCGGGGTGGTCCAGCAGGTTCTCACCGACGCCCGGCAGGTCGAGGACGACGGGGATGCCGAGGGCCTCCAGGTCCTCGCGGGGCCCGATGCCCGAGTGCAGCAGCAGGCGCGGGGAGTCGACGGCGCCGGCGCACAGCACGACCTCGTTGCGGGCGCGGACCAGCAGTTCCTCGCCGTCCTTGGTGCGCACGTGGACGCCCTCGGCGCGGGTGCCGTCCAGCTCCAGCCTGTGGGCCCAGGTCTCCAGGAAGATGGTCAGGTTGGGGCGTTCGTCCATCACCGGGTGCAGGTACGCGACCGAGGCCGAGGACCGCTTGTTGGTCTCGGGGTGGTAGGCGAGGTCGAAGAAGCCGACGCCCTCGGTGAACGGCTTGCGGTTGAAGCCCTCGATGCGGGGTACCCCGAGTGCTGCCTGGGCGGCGTCGACGAAGTCCCGGGCGATGGCGTTCCGGTCCTTCTCGTCGACGGAGACGATGTTGTTCTTCAGACGGGCGAAGTAGGCCTCCATGGGGACGGCGCCCCAGCCCTTGGCGCCGGCCGCCTCCCACTCGTCCCAGTCGGACGGCAGCGGTTTGAAGGAGATGAGGGTGTTGTGGGAGGAGCAGCCGCCGAGCACGCGGGCGCGGCTGTGCCGGATGTGGGAGTTGCCGCGCGGCTGCTCCACCGTGGGGTAGTCGTAGTCGAGTTCGCCGCCGAGCAGGCCCATCCAGCGGCGCAGGGTGAGGACGTCGTCGCGGCCGACGTCGCTCGGGCCGCCCTCGATGACGGCGACGGTGACGTCCGGGTTCTCGGTGAGGCGGGAAGCGATCACGGAACCTGCGGTTCCGCCGCCGATGACGACGTAGTCGTAGGTGTGGGGGTTGGACTCGGGCATCGGGGTACTACTCCAGGGCGTGGGGGAAGAGGTCGGCCTCGTCCGGTTTCGCCGGTCCGCCGGTTCAGCCGGCGAACCAGCGCACCGGCTTCGGCGCAAGGTTCTGGTAGACGTGCTTGGTCTCGCGGTACTCGGCGAGTCCGGCGGGCCCCAGCTCGCGGCCGGTGCCGCTCTTGCCGAAGCCGCCCCATTCCGCCTGCGGCAGATAGGGGTGGAAGTCGTTGATCCAGACGGTGCCGTGGCGCAGCCGGCCGGCGACCCGGCGGGCCCGGCCCGCGTCCGCGGTCCAGACGGCGCCGGCGAGGCCGTACTCGGTGTCGTTGGCGAGGAACACGGCCTCGTCCTCGGTGCGGAACGTCTCGACGGTGAGGACCGGACCGAAGACCTCCTCTCGTACGACAGTCATCTCGCGGTGGCAGGCGTCGAGGACGGTCGGCTCGTAGAAGTAGCCGGTCCCGGGGCGGTCCGCGGCGGGCTCCGGCCGCTTGCCGCCGCAGCGCAGCACCGCGCCCTCCTCCAGCGCGCCGGCGACGTGGGCCTCGACCTTGGCGCGCTGCTGCTCGGAGACGAGCGGACCGCACTCGACGCCGTCCGCGGTGCCGCGGCCGAGCCTGATCCGCTCTGCCCGGCGGGCGAGTTCGGCGACGAAGCGCTCGCGGACGGACTCCTCGACGATGAGGCGAGCGCCGGCCGAGCAGACCTGGCCGCTGTGGATGAATGCCGCGTTGAGGGCCTGGTCGACGGCGGTGTCGAAGCCCTCTTCGGTGGCGCAGGAGTCGGCGAAGACGACGTTGGGGTTCTTGCCGCCGAGTTCGAGGGCGACCTTCTTCACGGTCGGGGCGGCGGCCTGGGCGACCTTGGTGCCGCTGACCAGGCCGCCGGTGAAGGAGACCAGGTCGACGTCGGGATGCTCGGCGAGCCGGGCACCGACGCTGTGGCCGGGGCCGGTGACGATGCCGGCGACTCCGGCGGGCAGGCCTGCCTCCGCCAGCAGCTCGATCAGCGCGATGGTGGTCATCGGGGTGATCTCGCTGGGCTTGATCACGAAGGTGTTGCCGGCGGCGAGCGCCGGGGCGATCTTCCAACTGGCCTGGAGGAGCGGGTAGTTCCAGGGAGTGATCAGCGCACAGACGCCGACCGGCTCATGGACGACGACGCTGTGGATGTCGGGCGAGCCCGCGTCCACGACCCGGCCGGGTGCCTCGGCGGCGACCAGGTCGGCGAAGTAGCGGAAGGCGTCGGCGACACAGTCGATGTCGATCCGGCCCTCCTCGACGGTCTTGCCCGCGTCCCGGCTCTCCAGCAGGCCGAGTTCCTCGCGGTCGCGCACCAGCAGGTCGGCGACGCGGCGCAGCAGAGAGGCGCGTTCGGCGACCGGGGTGCGGGGCCAGGGGCCGTGGTCGAAGGCCTGCCGGGCGGCGGCCACCGCGCGCTCGGCGTCCTTCTCGTCGCCCTCGGCGACCACGGCGAACGGCCGGGCGTCCGCAGGGTCGAGGATCTCGCGCGTCGCGCCGGAGACCGCCGCCAGCCACTCGCCGCCCGCGTGGATGGTCGCCTGGGCCTGTCGTTCCGTTCTGTCCGCCATGATCGGTGTTGCCTTCCGTTCCTGATCCGTTCCCGTGTGTCACACAGGTGTCACCCTCGGGGACCGGCACCGCCTGCCCCGACCCGGTGGCGGGCATGCGTAATCGGTGACCGAAGGTGCGCCAGGTCACTGAAAATTCCATCGAAAACAGACAGACGCGAGCCTTTGGCTACCGAACGTGCCGGTTCGGCGACACCGTCGACCTGGACAGGCGTGAGGGCCTTCGCACGGCGTGCCGTCGGCGAGAAGCGGCTGCGCGCTCTCGGGGAGAGCGGCCGGGCGGTGCGGGCCCGGGAGTGGACGGAGAGGCGGCTGCGGGGCGTGGCGCGGGCGTACACCGACAGGCGATCTTGTGGTCGTCGGTCTTCGTCCGATCCCGTTCGCGCACGACGTCTACGGCAGGCGGCTCGTCGCCTACTGCCGGGGGCAGGGCCCGAACACCCAGGGCGCCGCCATCCGGCGACGGTACGGTCTGGTGGTCGAACTCGGGCTTCCCTACGACGGCTATGACGGGGTGCTCAGGAACGGTCAGACGCGCACGAAGTGATTCCCCGACCTCCCCGACTCCATCAACTCCCGCACGCACGCGCGCAGCCAGGCGTGCGCGGGGTCGGCGTCGTGCCGGGGGTGCCAGGCGAAGCCCACCTCGACCGAGGGGAGCCGGAGCGGGATCTCGAAGGCGACCAGGCCGAGGGAGTCGGCCAGCGGGCGGCCGTAGGAGGTGATCAGCCCGATCAGGTCGGAATGGCGCAGCACGAACAGCGAGGCCGGGTAGGTGCCGACGCTGCCCACCACCCGGCGGGCCAGGCCGAGTTCGGCCAGGGCCTCGTCGATCGGCCCGCTCTGCCGGCCGCGCCGGGAGACGATGAGGTGCCCCGCGTCCGCCGCGAACCGCTGGGGCGTCAACTCCCTTCCAGCAGCGGGTGCCCGGCCCGTACGACCCCCAGGCCTGGTCGTGGCCCTGTTCGGCATCATCGAGGGCCCGACGTACGGCTGGACCTCCCCGCGCATCCTGGGTGCCTTCGCGGCCGGCGCACTGGTGATCGCCGTCTTCACGGCCCACGCCCTGCGCGCGCCGGCACCCTTCTTCGACCCGCGGGTCTTCGCCTCGACGCGCCTGCGGGCGGCCTCCCTCGGCACGGCCACCGGCTTCTTCGGGCTGTTCTCCCTGTTCTTCGTCAACTCGCAGTACCTGCAGGACGTGAAGGGCTTCGGCGCCGCCCTCACCGGGGTGGCGATCATGCCGCTGGTGGTCGGGATGGCCGCCGCCCAGCAGCTGGCCACCCGCTGGGCCGACCGTCCCCGCCCGGTCATCGGCACCGGTCTCGCCCTTATCGGCCTCGGCCTGCTCGGCGCGTCCACGGCCGACGCGGGCACGCCGTACGCGGTGTTCGTGTGCTGGCTGCTGGTCATCTCGGCGGGCGCCGGGCTGTCCATGCCGGCGCTGACCATCGGCGTGGTCACTTCGCTCCCGCCCCACCAGGCCGGCCTCGGCTCCGGCCTCGGCACGACGGCCCGGGAGACCGGCGCGGCACTGGGCGTGGCCGTCACCGGCACGGTCCTGTCCGCCCACGCCGACCTGCTGCACGGCATGGGGCCGGCGCTGCGGACTGTGGGGGTGGTGGTGCTGGCGGCCACGGCACTGGTGATCGCCGGGTACGGAAAGCGCCCCGCGGGGGCGCGGGGCCGTGCCGGTGTGCGGCTCCGCCGCGGGGCGCGAGCAACCACGAGCGACCGCCACCCGGCAGCGAGCGCCCACCCCCACGGCGGGTAGCCGAAACGCTCCCGCACACGGCGACGCCCGGCATCCCCACGGCGGGACGCCGGGCGTCAGCTGCCTCTACGGAACTCTCAGATGAGGCCCAGCGAGCGAACCGCCTCGCGCTCCTCCTCCAGCTCCTTCACCGACGCGTCGATGCGGGCGCGGGAGAACTCGTTGATGTCCAGACCCTGGACGATCTCGTACTTGCCGTCCTTCGTGGTGACCGGGAAGGAGGAGATCAGGCCCTCCGGGACGCCGTAGGAACCGTCGGAGGGGATGCCCATCGACGTCCAGTCGCCCTCCGCGGTGCCGTTCACCCAGGTGTACACGTGGTCGATCGCGGCGTTGGCGGCGGAGGCGGCCGACGAGGCACCACGGGCCTCGATGATCGCGGCACCGCGCTTGGCCACGGTCGGGATGAAGTCCTCGGCCAGCCACTTCTCGTCGTTCACGACCTCGGCGGCGTTCTTGCCGGCGACCGTGGCGTGGAAGATGTCCGGGTACTGCGTGGCGGAGTGGTTGCCCCAGATGGTCAGGCGCTTGATGTCGGCGACCGTGGAGCCGGTCTTCTTCGCCAGCTGGGTGAGCGCGCGGTTGTGGTCCAGGCGGGTCATCGCCGTGAAGCGCTCGGCCGGGACGTCGGGCGCGGCGGCCTGCGCGATGAGCGCGTTGGTGTTGGCCGGGTTGCCGACGACCAGGACCTTGATGTCGTCCGCGGCGTGGTCGTTGATGGCCTTGCCCTGCGGCTTGAAGATGCCGCCGTTGGCCTCCAGCAGGTCACCGCGCTCCATGCCCTTCGTACGCGGACGAGCACCCACCAGCAGGGCTACGTTGGCGCCGTCGAAGGCCACGTTCGGGTCGTCCGTGATGTCGATGCCCTGGAGCAGCGGGAAGGCGCAGTCGTCCAGCTCCATGGCCGTGCCCTCGGCGGCCTTCAGGGCCGGGGTGATCTCCAGCAGGCGCAGCTTGACCGGCACGTCCGCGCCGAGCAGCTGGCCGGAGGCGATGCGGAAGAGCAGGGCGTAACCGATCTGGCCGGCCGCGCCGGTGACGGTGACGTTCACGGGAGTGCGGGTCATGGCGTTCTCCGTATGACAGCTGGCGGTGGGGCGTCCCTGCCCCGGACGGATGATCGATCTCTTGGCGTCAAGAGATCGATCCAGCCGTCAGGCTATCGCGCATCCGGCATGCGAGACGTCCCGGGCCGTGTGGCTCACCCCACAAGTCGGACACATGTCGAAAGAAGTGGCGGCCGCCCGTCCGGGAGAGGGGGAGAGGACCGGGGCGGCCGCCAAGTGGGGGTACCGGTTTGCCGGACTCCCGTGGGGGTACTCGACGCGTGCCCAGGATCGGCGGGGGCCATGCGCGCCGCGCCGGAATTTCCTTCTCCCGTTTCCGGGAGCCGCTCACCGCGTCGTCCTGGTGCCGTCCGACTTCGTGCACCGTCCTACTTCGTGCACCCCGTCCGGCCTGAGGCGAGCGTCGCGCAGGCCTTGGCCTGTGCCGCGTCCTTGACGGCGACCATCGGCGTGTAGGCGATGGTGTCGCCGGCCCCGCCGGTCTCGCCGCTCTGCCGTACCGCCCCGGCGGAGACCTCGACCCGGTCTCCCTGGGCGGCGCCGGTGATCCGGCCCCAGGCGGTGCCGCAGGTCTTGCTGTATCGGACCTCCAGGGTGGTGGTGCCGACGGTGGCGGTCTTGGCGGTGCTCACCAGGTCACCGCTGCACCCCATGGCCTCGGCGTCCTTGCCGTCGCAGGCGGCGCCGGTGCACTTGACCCCGGGCGGGGGGCTCGCGTGCCTCGTCGCGGTGGGGGACGGCCGCTTGGCGGCGCCCTCGTGCCGCGCACCGCCGCGGTGGGTGAAGAAGAAGACGGCGGCGATGACGACGAGCACACCGACGAGCCCCGAGAGAAACATGATCACCCGCTGCCGTCCCGCGCTCCCCGCGGCCGGGCGGGTCGCCGGTGGCGGCCCGTCGTACGGATTCCGGGTGCCCGGAGTCCACGCCGGGCCGTCGGGAGCCGCGTCGGTTCCCGCGCCGTCCGCGGCGGCGGCACCGGCGTCCGCGCGTGCCGCCGTGCCGGGGCGGCCGCTCGCCCCCGACGGACCCTGATATCCGGCGAGACCCCAGGAGTTGGCGCCCGAGGTCCCGCCGCGCCCGGCACCGTCCCGCCCGGCCGCGTCGCGGCCCGCCCCCTCGCGGGCGTCGGCGTCGGGGGCCGTCGGCTGGGGCGGGATCGTCGGGGAGACACCGGCCGGACCGGCGATCCCCGTGGCCGCGCCGGTGCCGCCCGCCTTGCGGCCGGACGAGGCACCGGACGGCCCCTTGCTCGCCTCCGCCGCCCCGAACTCCCCCAGCGCGGCGCGCGCCTGGGAGATACGGATCGCCTCCATGGTGCGGTCGTGCCGCATCTCCGCCCGGCTCCAGGCGCGTTCGGCCAGCTCCCACATCGTGGTCAGGTGCACCGGGTTGGTGCCGGTGACCTCGGCGAGCGCGACGACCGCGCCCTTGGGCGCGAGGAGCCGGCCGCCCAGGTAACGCTCCCAGGACGTCTTGCTGTAGCCCGTGCGGTCGGCGAGCGCCGCGACACTCAGGCCGCTGCGGTCCACCAGCCGCCGCACCTGGCTGGTGAACTCCTTGATCTGCGGATCGAGATCGTCGGGCAGATCTTTCCAACGAGGCATCGCTTCCCCCCTACTTCCCCCGTCCTGGCTACCCACAAGGATGCGTCACCTAAGGATCCCAGTTCCCGGAAGGGGGGCGCACGGGAGCATGCCGGTGCGCGCGGACACCGTGGCGGAACGGTCACTTCCGTGCCACAGCGCAAGGACAGGCGTTGAACAGGCGGTTCATGGACGGGAGGGTGATGGCCGACGGCGGCTCGCCCCTCTTCGGGGGTGGGGGCGAGCCGCCGTCCGGCCGTCCGGGGCCACCAGCCCCGTCTCGTACGCCGGCACCCGAGGCCGGGTCGGGCGCCGGCGGGGCCCCATCGGGCGGTCGTGACGTCCGAGGCACGAGGCCGAGGAGACACGCCGGTGGCCCGCGTCCCCGGGGGAGGCGCGGGCCACCGGCGGTGCTGTGCGTCCTGGCGCTACTTGTTGCTGAGCGTGACGTGCAGGAGGTCCTTCAGGAAGGGTATCTGCAGCCACGGATCGGGCTGGGCCATCATCGCCAGCAGGACGATCGCCAGGCCGAGGACGCCGTAGGTGGCGATGTCCGTGAAGCGGGAGCGGACGGCGAGCATGCCGACGCTCGGCAGTATCCAGCGCATGACCGCCCCGGCCAGCAGGGCCGCGCCGACCAGCAGGGTGCCGAAGCGGAACGTGTCGAGCGCGGTCAGCAGCAGGCCGAGCGCGACCCCGCCGAGCACCACGAGCAGGGGCCACTGCCGCGCCGGGGCCGGGGCGTCCCCGGACGCGGCCCGGCCGCCGCCCTCCGGTCGCGCGGTGTCCCTGGTGATCCGCGGGAAGCGGCGGGTGGTCCGCCGGGGGCGCCCCTCGGCGTCCGGGGCGCTGATCGCGTCGCGCACGGTCGGCTCACCGCCGTGCGCCCGCTCAGCCGGCACTGCGCTCCGCCGCCTCGACCACGTTGACCAGCAGCTGCGCCCGGGTCATCGGGCCCACACCGCCGGGGTTCGGGGAGATCCAGCCGGCCACCTCGGCGACGTCAGGGTGCACATCGCCGACGATCTTGCCCTCGGCGTTGCGGGAGACACCGACGTCCAGGATGGCGGCGCCGGGCTTGACGTCCTCGGCGCGGATCAGGTGCGGGAAGCCGGCCGCCGCGATGATGATGTCGGCCCGCTTCAGGTGGGCGGACAGATCGCGGGTGCCGGTGTGGCACTGGGTCACGGTGGCGTTCTCACTGCGCCGGGTGAGCAGCAGCGGCATCGGCCGGCCGATGGTGACACCGCGGCCGACGACCACGACCTCGGCGCCCTTGATCTCCACGCCGTGGCGGCGCAGCAGGGTCAGGATGCCGTTCGGGGTGCAGGGCAGCGGGGCGGGCTCGTTCAGCACCAGCCGGCCGAGGTTCATCGGGTGCAGACCGTCGGCGTCCTTGGCCGGGTCCATCAGCTCCAGGATGCGGTTCTCGTCGATGCCCTTGGGCAGCGGCAGCTGGACGATGTAACCGGTGCAGGCCGGGTCCTCGTTCAGCTCCCGTACGACCGCCTCGATCTCCTCCTGGGTGGCCGTGGCGGGCAGTTCGCGCTGGATCGAGGCGATACCGACCTGCGCGCAGTCGCGGTGCTTGCCGGCGACGTACTTCTGGCTGCCGGGGTCGTCCCCGACCAGGATCGTGCCGAGGCCGGGCGTGACGCCCCTCTCCTTCAGCGCCGCCACGCGGGCGGTCAGATCGGACTTGATCGCGGCTGCGGTGGCCTTGCCATCGAGAATCTGGGCGGTCATACCCCCATCCTCGCGGATGACCCGGCCGTGGTTCCAATCCGGGTGGCCGACGACGGGGCCGCCGTGGTCACCGCTTGATCATGGATGTTGCACTTGCACAACGGCCTGTGCTTCCGACTGGACAAGAATCAGCCTTTCCCCTGACGATGAGCGGCGCAGTACCGCGGTCTGGTTGGGGGGCAAACCGCTCAGATCCTGATGTTCCTCCGTGCCTTCCGCGCCGTCCCCGCCATGTCAACGGAGGAATCCCGCCATGAGTTTCGGCTCGCCCAACCCCGGCTACGGTCAGCCCCAGGACCCCAACCAGCCGTACGGCCACCCGCAGCAGGGGCAGGCCGGATACGGCTACCCGCAGGCGCCCGGTGTGCCGCCTCAGGGCGGTTACGGCTACCCGCAACAGCCGGCCGGTTACGGCTACCAGCCCGTCCAGCCGTCGTACGCCAACTGGGGCCAGCGGTTCGCGGGCACGCTCGTGGACGGGCTCGTGTTCGCCGTGCCCTACATCCTCGTCCTCGTCGGGCGGAACGTGCCGGCGCTGATCGCGATCGGCGGCCTGGCCATCCTCGGCATCGCGATCTGGCAGCTGATCATGGAGGGCCGCACCGGCCAGACCGTCGGCAAGAAGGTGCTCGGCATCCGTCTGGTGCGCGAGAGCGACGGACAGCCGATCGGCGTCGGCATGGCCTTCGTCCGCCGTATCGCGCACTTCCTGGACAGCCTGCCCTGCTACCTGGGCTGGCTGTGGCCGGCGTGGGACGCCAAGCGCCAGACGTTCGCCGACAAGGTGTGCTCGACGATCGTGATCCGCTCGAACTGACCGGCGGCCCGAGGGCCGCACGGGCCAGTTCGCGCCAATTCACCGCCGAGGGCCGTGTCTCACCCGTCCAGGGGGAGGCACGGCCCTGGCGTCTCCCCCTAGGCTGACCGGCGTGGCCGTACCCGGCCGAGGTGGCCGTCAGGCACGGGGAGACGCACCTTGTACAGCATCATCGTCGTACCTCCGCCGACCCCGGAGGACCGGCAGCACCGGACCCGGATCCGGCTCGCACCCGGCGATCGCCTCACCTTCGGGCGGGCGCCCGGCAACGATCTGACGATCCCGCACGACGGGGTCTCCCGCCGGGCGGGCGAGCTCGGCGCGCAGGGCGCGTTCTGGATACTGAGCAACCTGTCCGCGCGGCAGACGTACGTCGTGGACAACCCCGAGGGCGCCGGCGAGCACATCAAGGTCGGTCCGGGCCGGCTCGACGCGCCCATCCCGTTCGAGTTCTCGCGGATCGTGCTGCCCGCCGCCGGGGACCTGCTGACGATCGAGGTGTGGGCGCCCCGGCACGACTACCTGCGCGACGGCCCCGGGCCCGACGGCGACACCACCGCCCCCGCCTTCTCCGTCGACCGCACCAAGCGGTACTTCGCCGTCCTGGCCGCCCTGTGCGAACCGCGGCTGCGCGGCGACCCGCACGCCCCGCTGCCCACCGTCGACCAGGTCGTCGACCGGCTGCGCCCCGCCTGGCCCGCCGCCTCGCGCACCTCGGTGCAGTGGAACATCGACTACCTGGCGGTGAAGCTGCGGCTCAAGCCGGGCCCGGAGACCGCGGACACCGGTCCCCGCCTCAACGGCAAGAAGGAGTCCCTGGTATCCCTGGCGCTCCGCTTCGACCTCGTACGCGAGGACGACCTGGTGGTCCTGTCCGGGTCCGGCTCGGCCAGCCGGGCGGCCCGGTGACCGAGCCGTACGCCGTGCCCGTGCCGCGGGGCTACCGGGTCGGAGGCTGGGAGGTGCGGGAGCCGATCGCGACAGGGGCCTTCGGCAGCGTGTACGCGGGCCGGCGCACGGCCGGCTCCGGGGAACTCCCCGCGATCGCCGCGCTGAAGTTCCTGCCCACCGGCACCGGCACCCCGCGCCAGCTGGCCCATCTGCGCGAGCTCATCGAGCGCGAGGTCGACCTGCACCGCCGGCTGCGGCGGCCGCGGCTGATCCGGATGTACGAGACCCTCGTCGTCGACGACCCCGGCCGACCCGAACTCGACGGCGCCACCGTCCTCGTGCTGGAGCGTGCCGAGGGGTCGCTGTCCGCCCTGCTCAGCGCATCGCCCCGCCCGGACGCCGGGCCCGTGCTGCTGGCGCAGGTCTGCGAGGGGCTGGCCCAGCTGTATCGGGCGGGCTGGGTTCACGGGGACCTGAAACCGGCCAATGTGCTGCTGATGGCGGACGGTTCCGCGCGGCTCGCCGACTTCAACATGGCCGCCGAGCTGGAGGGCACCCACGCCTACACCCCGGCCTTCTCCACCCCCGACTACACCCCGCCCGAGCTGCTGTGGGCGGAGATCGGCGAACGCGGCCGGCGGATCCGCCCGTCCGCCGACGTCTGGGCCTTCGGCGTGCTCGCCCATCTCGTGCTCACCGACTCGTTCCCGCTGCCCGGCGCCACCCCCACGGCCCGCCGCGACGCGGCCGCCGCCTACGCCCGCGGCGCCGACGAACTGCGTCTGTCGCCCCGGCTCCCGGACGCCTGGCGGGAGATCGTCCGCGACTGCCTGGCCCGTACGCATGCCGCGCGCATCACCACCGAGGCGCTGCTGCGCCGCGTCGAGGCGGCCGCCGGCACCGGCCGCTCGCCGCGCCTGCCCCGGGTGGTCCCGCGCCGCGGACGCCGGCCGACGGTGATCGCCGGTGCCGCGGCCGCCACCGCCGCCGTCGCGGTCCTCGGCTACGGCATCAGCACCTGGACGGCCGCCGGCGGCACGGACGGCAAGGACCCGGCCGGCTACGGCGCCGCCGAACTCCGCACGGACAAGGGCGTCCCGGCGCAGTACCGGAAGCTGATCGTCGACTCCGCCCACGCCTGCCCCGAGCCCGACGTCACCCCCGCGCTCATCGCGGCGATGCTGAAGGCCGAGAGCAACTTCGACCCGAACCTCTCCGACCCGGCCAAGCACGAGTTCGGCATCGCCCGCTGGACCCCCGCCGTCCTGCGCTGGTACATGCGCGACGACGGCGCCCCCGCGGCGGCCACACCCACCCCGCCCCTCACCCCCTCCGTCTCCATTCCGGCCATGGGCCGCTACCTCTGCTTCATGGCGCCCAACCTGAAGGCCGGCCTGCCCGGCGACCGACGGGTGCTGCTCGCCGCCGCCTACCGGACGTCGTACTCGAAGGTGAACGACACGGGCGGAGTTCCCCCGAAGTACCGCGACTACTGCGCCCGTGTCGCCCACTACCTCAAGGAGTACGCATCCCCGGGCAGGAAGTGACCCTGAGACTTCCGAGGTACCGGCGAAACGGCACGGCTGCGACGGTGGGACCACTCCGCCGGAGCGTCCGGGCGGAGCGACCGACACCTTCGTTCACATGGGGGAACACGTGAACATCGCCAAGCCCGCCGCGCTGCTCGTCGCGGCCACCGCCCTGCTCGCCGGCTCCACGGTGGCGGCCACCGCCGCGGCACCGGACGGGACCAGGGTCACCGGTGTCCAGCAGGTGGCCGACCACATCCTCGCGGGGCACCCGAAGCCGCTCTCGGCCTCCGCCGACGAGGTCCGGTACGACGGCCTGACCCTGACCAGGGCCCCGAGGGGCAGGGTCACCGCCAAGGACCTGGACTGCGCCTACGGACACCTGTGCATGATCGTCAAGGGCACCAAGTTCGACTTCTACAAGTGCCAGACCTGGAACGTCACGAACTGGACCGGGGACGGCCCGTTCACCAACAACCAGACGCCCGGCACGGTCGCGAGGTTCTTCAACCAGGACGGCAGCGTCCGCTGGACCTCGACGGCCTACGAGGCGGGCACCGCGACCTGGGACCCGATCTGGTCGCTGCGCCCCTGCTGACCCGAGCAGGCCGACGGCCTCCGGCTCCCTCGGGGGAGGGCCGGAGGCCGTCACTCGTTCCGGGTGCTCAGTGGAAGAAGTGGCGCGTGCCCGTGAAGTACATGGTCACGCCCGCCTTCTTGGCGGCCTCGACGACCTGCTCGTCCCGGATCGAACCGCCCGGCTGGACGATCGCCCGCACGCCGGCCTCGATGAGGATCTCGGGACCGTCGGGGAAGGGGAAGAACGCGTCGGAGGCGGCGAAGGAGCCACGCGCCCGCTCCTCACCGGCCCGCTCCACAGCCAGCTTGCAGGAGTCGACGCGGTTGACCTGGCCCATACCGACGCCGACCGAGGCGCCGTCCTTGGCGAGCAGGATCGCGTTGGACTTGACGGCGCGACTGGCCTTCCAGGCGAAGGCCAGCTCCTTCAGCTCGTCGGCGGAGAGCGCCTCGCCGCTGGCCAGCGTCCAGTTGGCCGGGTCGTCGCCCTCGGCCTGGAGGCGGTCGGTGACCTGGAGCAGCGCACCGCCGTCGATCTGCTTGGCCTCGACCCGGTTGCAGGGCGCGCCCGGGGCCCTCAGCACGCGGATGTTCTTCTTCTTGGTGAGGGCCTCCAGGGCCCCCTCCTCGTAGTCCGGGGCGACGATGACCTCGGTGAAGATGTCCGCGACCTGCTCGGCCATCTCCTTGCTGACCGGACGGTTGACGGCGATGACACCGCCGTACGCGGACACCGGGTCGCAGGCGTGGGCCTTGCGGTGCGCCTCGGCGACGTCCGCGCCGACCGCGATGCCGCAGGGGTTCGCGTGCTTGATGATCGCGACACAGGGCTCGTCGTGGTCGTACGCGGCACGGCGCGCGGCGTCCGTGTCCGTGTAGTTGTTGTACGACATCTCCTTGCCGTGCAGCTGCTCGGCCTCGGCGAGACCGCCCGTGCCGTCGACGTACAGCGCGGCGCCCTGGTGCGGGTTCTCGCCATAGCGCAGGGTGTTCTTGCGCTCGTAGGTGGCGCCGAGGAAGTCCGGGAAGCCGGACTCGTCCGCGGCGGCGTAGGACGAGGCGAACCAGGAGGCGACGGCCACGTCGTAGGCGGCGGTGTGCTGGAACGCCTCGGCCGCCAGGCGCTTGCGGGCGGCGAGGTCGAAGCCGCCGTCCTTCGCGGCGGCGAGGACGTCCGCGTAGCGCTGGGGGCTGGTCACCACGGCCACGGACGGGTGGTTCTTGGCGGCGGCGCGGACCATCGAGGGTCCGCCGATGTCGATCTGCTCCACGCACTCGTCGTCGCTCGCGCCGGAGGCCACGGTCTCGCGGAAGGGGTAGAGGTTGACGACGACGAGGTCGAACGGCTCCACGCCCAGCTCGGCGAGCTGCTCGCGGTGGCTGTCCAGCCGCAGGTCGGCGAGGATGCCCGCGTGCACCTTCGGGTGCAGGGTCTTCACCCGCCCGTCCAGGCACTCGGGGAAGCCGGTCAGCTCCTCGACCTTGGTGACGGGGACGCCGGCGGCGGCGATGCGGCCCGCCGTGGACCCGGTGGAGACCAGCTCCACACCGGCCTCGTGCAGCCCGCGCGCGAGGTCTTCCAGCCCGGTCTTGTCGTAGACGCTGACGAGCGCCCGGCGAATGGGCCGCTTGTTGCTCTCGGCGGTGGCGGTCACTGGATAACTACCTTTCGTCCCTCAATGCGATAGCCGTTGCGGGCGATCCGCCCCACGACCTCGACGAGCAGCCTTCGCTCGACTTCCTTGATGCGCTCGTGCAGCGCGCTCTCGTCGTCCTCGTCCCGGACCTCGACCACGCCCTGGGCGATGATCGGGCCGGTGTCGACGCCGTCGTCGACGAAGTGGACGGTGCAGCCGGTGACCTTGGCGCCGTACGCGAGCGCGTCGCGGACGCCGTGGGCCCCCGGAAAACTGGGGAGGAGGGCGGGATGGGTGTTCACGAACCGCCCGCCGAACCGGGCGAGGAACTCCTTGCCGACGATCTTCATGAACCCGGCGGAGACCACGAGGTCCGGCTCGTGGGCGGCCACGGCCTCGGCGAGGGCGGCGTCCCACTCCTCGCGGCTCGCGAAGTCCTTGACCCTGCACACGAAGGTCGGCAGCCCGGCCCGCTCGGCGCGGGCGAGCCCCTCCACGGCGGCGCGGTCGGCCCCCACGGCGACGATCCGCGCGCCGTACCGCTCGGCTCCGGTCCGCTCGATCTCGTCCAGGAGCGCCTGCAGGTTGGTGCCGGATCCGGAGACCAGTACGACGAGGCGCTTGACCGCTGGGCCAGCGGGGGTGGCGGCCACTGTGGGGCCCTTTCTCGGGGTGACGACTGTCGCGGCCGTCGGTTTGTTCATTCGTACGAATGCTTCATGCCCCGTGATACAGGGAAGTCTACGAACCGGGCGACCGTCAGCAACGATACCGGCACACGGGAAGGCCCCCACGGGACGGGTGCGGGGCCGGAAGGTAGCGTTCGCAGGGAATCACGAAGGGCAGCCTCGGGAACGCGGTCGTCGTACGGTGCGTTGTCGGGGAGGAAGCCCATATCGGACAGCCGTGTGCACAGCCGTATTCGCCTAGGGGAAGACGCTCTTTTGATGCCCGTTCGCAGCCTGCGACTCCTCACGTTCCCTCCGAGCCCGGAGCCGGGAGGCGAGCGGGGCGCCACGCTGCTGCGGGAGCGGCCGGCCTCGCCGCCCGAGGCTCCCCGGGGCGGGCGCGCGGGACAGGGCGGACACGCGGGGCAGGGCGGCCGGGACACCGGCGGGCGAGGCTCCGGCGGACGAGACGGTGACCGACGAGACGGTGGCGGGCGGGGCGACGGCCGGCAGGACGACAACCCCTTCGCACCGCCGCCCGAGGGCAGCCCGGACCGCCCCTGGCGGCCGCGCCACCCCGAGGGCTCGCAGGGCTCCGGTCAGGGTCCTCATCAGGGCCACGGTCACGGGGACGGTTCTCCGTGGGGCAAGCAGTGGAGCGACCGCCAGCCCGGCCGCTCCCCCGGCGGCTTCGGCGAGCGGCCCGGCGGCGGACCCCAGGGCCCGGACGGCCCGGTCGGTCCCGGCATGCGCTGGGACCCCACCGACCCCGTCCAGCGCCGCGCGCGCTACGCGCTGCTGTCCGGCATGTGGGCCGTCTTCTTCGCCCTGTTCAGCTGGCCGTACGTGGCGCTGCTGCTGGGCGTGCTGGCTCTGTACTGGGGCGGCAGCGCCCTGCGCGCCAAGCCGCGCGGGGCGGCGGACCCGGACACCCCGGCCCCGCGGGGGGCGGCCCGCCCCCAGACGACGGCGGCCATCGGCGGTCTGATCACGGCGTCCCTGGCCCTCGTCCTGGTGGCCTCGACCTTCACCGTCCAGTTCGTCTACCGCGACTACTACACGTGCGTCAACGACGCACTCACCCACGAGGCCAAACAGTCCTGCGACAAGCTGCTGCCACAGGAGTTGCGGGGGGTGCTGGGAGTGGGGAACAGCTGACCGCCGGCAGGAGGTCAGTGGAGCGTGTCCGGAGGTTCCGGTGTGTCCGGCAGCGGGTCGGCGGGGTCGGGCCGGAGTTCGTCGGGCGCGGCCGCGTCCCGTAGGGCCGCCCAGCGGGAGGCGCGGGCCAGGTCGTCGTGCCAGTCCGTGGGGAAGGAGTCGTCGGCCGGGAGGACGTCGTACGGCTCCTCCTCCGCGGCGCCGGTCGCGCTGGGCACCGTCCCCGGCTGAGCCGACGCCCTGCCCCTGCCCTTGTCCGGCTCCCTGCCCTTGACCACGTCCTCGACCCTGGCCGCGTGCGTGCCCCTGGCCTTCTCGGCCTCGTCCTCGGCCTTCGCAGCCTCCTTGCCCTTGCCCTTGGTCCTGGCCGTCTCCTTGGCCTGGACGGCCGAGTCGGTCGCGGGCCCCTCGTCCTTCCTCCCCGCCCCGGTGTCCCGCGCCACGATCTCCCCGCCCTTCGTACGCCGGCCCCACAGCCGCCACGCCCGTGCGGTCAGCGCCACCGGCATCGCGAACAGCGCGGTCCACGCCCATGCCGCTCCCCCGGCCTGCCACCACACCGGCCCGAAGCGGGCCAGCGCCGACACGCCCAGCGGGCCGCCGGCCAGGTCGGCGAGCAGGGCGAAGGCCGCCGCGCAGAGCGTCGCCGTCAGCAGGACCACTCCAGCGGTACGAACCGCCGACCAGGGGGCCGACGCCGGTGCGCCCGGCTCCGGCCGGCGTACGGCGCCCCGCGCCACGAACCAGCCCGCCGTCACCCCGGCCGCCGCCGGCACCAGCCCCGCCGCCCAGTTCAGCGGCGTTCCGGTGCCCGCGTCCGGGACGGCCGCCAGCAACGGGAAGGGCGGCAGCAGGGGGGCCGCATCGGAGGCGAACGGGTGCACCACATGCCCGGCGCCGAGCAGGAACCCGGGACCGAGGGCGTAGGACGCGGCCCACACCGCCGCGTTGGGGATCAGCGCGACACCGAGCAGCAGCACCGCGAACCGCCCCGTCCACCCCTCCGTCAGCTGCAGGAAGGACGCCCGCGCCGCCATGCCGTGCCACACCAGGGACACCGCGAGCAGAAGCGCCCCGCCGCCGAAGAGCACCGTCGTGGCCGCCCCGGTGGCCCGCACGGCCGTAGCCAGCCGGGCGCGGGCGTCCGCACCGGACGCCAGCCGCCGCACCGGCCCCGGCAGCACCGCCGGCGCGCTCGGCACCGGCCCCCCGGCGCGCGGTTCCGCAGGGGCCGGGAGGTCCCCCCAGCGCGGACGGCCGTACGCCGACCACACCCCGGCCGCCGCCGAGGCCGCCGCGACCAGCGGCAGGCACACCGTCACCCAGAGCCAGGCGGGGCGCAGTTCACCGCCCGAGCAGTACAGCGCGACCGGCCCGCCCACGCCGAGATAGCCGAGCACGACCCCCGTCCACACCGTCTGCGCCGGTACGGGCGGCGGGCCGTCGGAGTCGGCGGGCGCGTCCACCGCGTCCCTGGCCGCCCGGTACACCAGCCACACCGGCAGCGCGAGCAGCAGCAGCGGGGTCACGCCGACCGGGAGCTGCGCGCCGGAGAGCGTGTCGGTGCGGACCAGTTCGACGCCGTGCGCCAGCAGCCACAGCGCGGCCGCGACGTGCAGCGCGCCGCCCGGACCGCTGTCGGGGTACGGCGAACTGACCCACAGCGCCATCACCAGCACGGCGAACGAGCCGCATCCGAGTCCGGCCGCGACGGCGCCGCTCAGGACGCTCGCGGCCAGTCCGGGCTCGCGGTTCCGCATCCGGGTCAGCAGGGGTGACAACGACGGTCGGCGAGCGGTCATCAGGATCACGCACGCCATGCTCCCAACGACACGCGCTTTCCCGTTGTAACGGGCGAACCTCCGATGTGTCGCTCAATATACGTTTATGTTGTTTTCGGTACGGAAGGGCGCACGGTGACGACGCAGAACGCCGCCAGTCCGCTGCCACCGCCGCAGGAACGCCGACGTCTGCGCGTGGACCGGTCGCTGACGCCTGCTCAGGTCGCCGAGCAGGTCGGCGTCAGCTGCTCGATGCTGCGCGCGTGGGAGTCCGGCCACCTCGTCCCGCACGGAAGCAGAGGGGAGGCGTACGCCAGGCTGCTGACGACGTTCATCCTCCAGGAGACGGTCGAGGGAGCCACAGCGGCCAGGACGCGCCCGCAGGAACCGGCGGCCGCCGCCCCGGCCGATCCGCTGACGCCAGCTCAGGCCTTCGACGCCCTGTACGCGTTCTGCGCCCCCGCCCTCCTACGGCAGACCTATCTGCTCACCGGGCGCCGGGAGCTCGCTCGCGAGTCCGTGGAGCGGGCCTTCCAGCTGGCCTGGCAGCGCTGGCCCGAGGTCGCCCGCGACCGGGATCCGGCAGGCTGGGTGCGGGCGGTGGCGCACGACTGCGCGCTCTCGCCCTGGCACCGCTTCCGGCCCCGCTACCGGTCCCCCGAGCCGCCCCCTGCCGACCAGGCCGACCAGGCATTGCTGCGGGCCCTGCTGGAGCTTCCGCCGGTGTACCGGCGCACGCTCGTCCTCTACGACGGTGTGGGCCTCGATCTGCCGGAGACGGCGGCGGAGACGGAGGCCAGCACGCCGGCCGCCGCCAGCCGGCTGACGCATGCCAGGGAGGCGCTGGCCGCGCAGCAGCCGGACCTCGCCGACCCCGCCGAGCTGCAGCGCCGGCTGCCGGAGCTGGCCTCGGCGGAACAGCTGCACGCGGCCGGGCCGACGGTGGTGCGCACCCGCAGCGAACGGCGGAACGTGTTCTGGACCCGCGCGGCGATCGCGTTCACGACGGCGATCGTCGGCGCGACGGCGCTGATGCTCTGGACGGCCCCGACGCACTATGAAGCGCCGATCCCTCCGGCGCAGGCCGTGGAGGGGGTCCCCCCGCCCGGCGTGATGGGCCCCCTCGGCGTGAGGGGCCCGCTGTCGCCGGAGGAACAGGCGCTGCGGGACACGTTGCGGAAGGCAGCCGCGAGCGGCCCGGCCCGTCTGGTGCCGCAACTTCGGTGAGCGCTGCGGGAACGCGCCGCACGGGTGCGGCGCGTGCTCGGTCGGGGGACCGCCGTGGCCGGTGGGGCAACTCCCTGCGCCCCCGCCCGGGACGCTCTGCGCAAACGCCGGTAGGCCCGCCCCGGCGAACGGGACGGGCCTACCGGCTTGGCATCAGGAAGCTCAGGCGCTCAGGATCTCGCGCGCCAGCTTCGCCGTCTCGGTCGGGGTCTTGCCGACCTTGACACCGGCGGCCTCCAGGGCCTCCTTCTTCGCCTGGGCGGTGCCGGAGGAGCCGGAGACGATGGCGCCGGCGTGGCCCATGGTCTTGCCCTCGGGCGCGGTGAAGCCCGCGACGTAGCCGACGACCGGCTTGGTCACGTTCTCCTTGATGAACGCGGCGGCACGCTCCTCGGCGTCGCCACCGATCTCACCGATCATCACGATGAGTTCGGTCTCCGGGTCGTCCTGGAAGGCGGCCAGGGCGTCGATGTGGGTGGAGCCGATGATCGGGTCGCCACCGATGCCGACGGCGGTGGAGAAGCCGATGTCACGCAGCTCGTACATCATCTGGTAGGTCAGCGTGCCGGACTTCGACACCAGGCCGATGCGGCCCGGCTTGGTGATGTCGCCCGGGATGATGCCGACGTTCGACTGGCCCGGGGTGATGATGCCGGGGCAGTTCGGGCCGATGATGCGGGTCTTGTTGCCCTTCTTGCCGGCGTACGCCCAGAAGGACGCCGTGTCGTGCACGGCGATGCCCTCGGTGATGACGACGGCCAGCGGGATCTCGGCGTCGATGGCCTCGACGACCGCGTCCTTGGTGAACTTCTCCGGCACGAAGATGACGGAGACGTTGGCGCCGGTCTTCTCGATGGCCTCCTGGACGGTGCCGAAGACGGGTACCTCGGTGCCGTCGAATTCCACGGTGGTGCCGGCCTTGCGCGGGTTCACGCCGCCCACGACGTTCGTGCCGTCACCGAGCATGAGCTTGGTGTGCTTCATGCCGGTGGCGCCGGTCATGCCCTGGACGATGACCTTGCTGTCCTTGTTGAGCCAGATAGCCATGGTGTGTTGGTGTCCTCGTCCTGAGTGCTTACTTGGCGGCGGCCAGCTCGGCGGCCTTGTCGGCCGCGCCGTCCATGGTGTCGACGCGCTGCACCAGCGGGTGGTTGGCGTCGGTGAGGATCTTCCGGCCCAGCTCGGCGTTGTTGCCGTCGAGGCGGACGACGAGCGGCTTCTCGACCTTCTCGCCGCGGTCCTCCAGGAGCTTCAGGGCCTGCACGATGCCGTTGGCGACCTCGTCGCAGGCGGTGATGCCACCGAAGACGTTCACGAAGACGGACTTGACGTCCGGGTCGCCCAGGATGATCTCCAGGCCGTTCGCCATCACCTGGGCGGAGGCGCCACCGCCGATGTCCAGGAAGTTGGCGGGCTTGACGCCGCCGTGCTTCTCACCGGCGTACGCGACGACGTCCAGGGTGCTCATCACGAGACCGGCGCCGTTGCCGATGATGCCGACCTCGCCGTCGAGCTTGACGTAGTTGAGGTTCTTCTCCTTGGCGGCGGCCTCGAGCGGGTTGGCCGCGGCCTTGTCGTGGAGCTCCTCGAACTCGGGGTGCCGGAATTCGGCGTTGTCGTCGAGCGACACCTTGCCGTCGAGGGCGATGACGTCACCGGAGGCGACCTTGGCCAGCGGGTTGACCTCGACGAGGAGGGCGTCCTCCTTGATGAAGGTGTCCCACAGCCTGACCAGGACGTCGGCGACCTTGTCGGCGACCTCGGCCGGGAACTTCGCCGCGGCGACGATCTCCTTGGCCTTGGCCAGGTCCACACCGTCGATCGGGTTGATCGGGGTCTGGGCGACGGCCTCGGGGCGGGTGGCCGCCACCTCCTCGATCTCCATGCCGCCCTCGACGGAGGCGATGGAGAGGAAGGTGCGGTTCGCACGGTCGAGGAGGAAGGAGACGTAGTACTCCTCGAGGATCTCCGGGGCGGTCTCGGCGATCATCACCTTGTGGACCGTGTGGCCCTTGATGTCCATGCCGAGGATGTCCGTCGCACGGGCGACGGCCTCGTCCGCGGAGGCGGCCAGCTTGACGCCACCGGCCTTGCCACGACCACCGACCTTCACCTGCGCCTTGACGACGGACTTGCCGCCCAGCCGCTCGGTGATCTCGCGCGCCGCCTCAGGCGTGTCGATGACTTCACCGGCCAGCACCGGTACATCGTGCTTGGCGAAGAGGTCCCTCGCCTGGTACTCGAACAGGTCCACGCGCTTCCGTCCCTATCAGTGATCTCGCGGTTCGTTGGATGCGTGGGCGTGCCGCGAAGGGCAACGTGACGTCCGCTTGTCACAAGGGAGGCGCACACGGTGTCCGAGCGCGCGGCATGTCCGTCTCGCAGGTTATCGCCGCATGCGGGGGCTCCCTAAATCGAGGGTCACACACGAGCGGTGATACCTGTCACATGATGCCGGATCCGGTGGCACGGCGTGCCGCGACGGGGTGGGGTACGGGCGGTGTGCGAGGCCTCACCGGGCTGGGGTTGACCCGGTGAGGCCTCTGGGACGGCCCCGGTGGAGCCGGGGCCGGGGCGGTTGATCCCCACCCCAATGGGGACCACCCGCCCGGCCGCGGGGGCCCTCCGGACGGGCCGACGGCATTCGGCCGTCCGGGTACGGACACCCCGCGGAGCGGATCGGGCCGCTCAGCCCTGGTACGGCATGCCCCGGGGGACCTCCCGCACGCCGTACGGGGCCTGGGCCTGCTGGAGGTACGTCGGTACGGCCACACGGGCGACCCCTCCGGCCCCGTCGACGGCATCCGCGGCGAGCGGAGCGCCGCCGTCCCGGCCCGTGCCCTCGAGGTCGTACCCGAAGGCCCCGGCCTGCTGGACGAGCGGCGCGACGGCGCCGGTGACCCCGGCAGCGAACGGCCCGGTCCCGCCCGCGACGCCGTGGACCAGACCGGCGGCGCTCCCGCCCACCCCGTCGGCCACCGGCAGCGCGGCCGCGGTGACCTGCCCGGCCACGGGCGCCGCGGTGCCGGCCACCTGGTGCACGGCGCCGGTGGCGGTGTGGACCGCCTGGTACACGGCTCCGGTGACGGTGTCCGCGGTCGGTGCGAGCGCACCGGTGGCGGTGTCGGTGAGTGGTGCGGCCGCGTCGGTGGCGCCGGCCGCGAACGGCGGCACCTGGGCGGTCACGTTCTGGGCGAAGGCCCCGGTCTGCCCGGTCACCCCGTGCGCGAGCCGCGGTACGGCCCCGACGGCACCCCCCGCGAAGGGCTGGACGTCACCGGCCACGCCGTGGCCGAGGGCACCCGCGTCGGCGACGGTCCGGCCGGCCACGGGCACGACCCCGCGCACGGCGGCGGAGGCCACCGGCGGAAGGACCGCCTCCGTGGCGCCCTGCGCGACCTGTGCGGCGACCGTGCCGGTGTACGACTCCACGCCCCCGGCCACCGGCCGCGCGTCGCCGACGGCACCCGTGGCGACCCCGTGCACCCCCGTGACGGCGCCCTCGCCGGTCCCGTACGCCCCGGGCACGGCTCCCCCGGCGACTCCCAGCGCCCCGGAGACGGCGCCCGCGGCCACTCCGTACACGCCCGGGACGGTGCCCTGGGCGGTCCCGTACCCGCCCTCGGCCGCGTGACCGGCGGTGGTCCTGACGTCCGTCACCGCCCGGCCGGCGACCGGCACGGCCCCGCTGACCGCGGTGGCGGCCACCGGCGGAACGGCGCCGGTGGCCGTCTCGTCCACCACCGGCGTGACCGCGCCGGGCACGGCCCGGACCGTACCGACGACCCGCTGCCCGACGCCCGCGACCGTACCGGTGAGATGCCCGGGCACTCCGCCGGCGGAGGCCTCCGCGGCGCCGGTCGCCCCGGCGGCCGTGCCGCGTACGACGTCCGTGGCACCGGCGGTCCGGCCCTGGGCACCCGCGACGGTCCGCTGTGCCGTGGTGCGCACGGCGCCCTGGACGCCCTGCGCCTTCGCACGGGCGGCCGCCTGCGTGGCCTGGAGCTTGGTCTGGGCGGCGGCCAGGGCCTCCTCGACCTCGGGGGCGAAGGAGGAGAGCGGGCCGAAGAGGTAGTCGATCTCGTCCTGGGCGCTGCCGTGCGCAACGGCCCGGGACACGGTCGCGGAGGCGTGCGCGGCCGGGTGGCCGACGTGGGCGGTGAGGTGCGTGCCGTCGGCCTGCGCCTGCGCCCGGCCCTGGACCTGCGTCCGCGTCGGTGCGTGTGGCTGCGCCTTACGGGCCGCCTGAGCGCCCCGCACGGCCTCGGCGCCCCGGATCTTCCCGGCGGCCGGGACCTCGGCGTCGACAGAGCGGCGGGCCTGGTCGGCGGTGGCGGCGGTCCGCATCGCCTGCGCGGGCTGCGTGGCCTCGGCGGTGGTGCCTGTGACGGTCGAGGTGGTCGAGTCGGCCGTGCCGGTGAGGCCGGAGACGGTGTGTCCGACGGCGTTCTGGACGCCGGAGACGGTGTCGTGGACGCCGGTGAGGACGCCGTCCACGGTCCCGGCGACGCTGTCCGTGCCGCCCGCGTCCGGTGCGGAGACGGAGGTGGCGGACAGCTCGTCGGCGCTGGCGACGGCCGAGCCGAGCGCCCAGGCCCCGGTGACACCGGCGGCTATCACGATCGAACGACGGATGTTCTTGTTCATTGCGTGCGTCAAGTCCTTCGGAAACGGCTGGAATCGGCTGGGGTGCCGTCCGGAGACCGCTGAACGCCGGTCGCGGTGAGCGCTTGGACTGCTGACAGCGCTGATCGCCGGGCTGGTCCGGACGGGGGGCAGACCTGTTCCGCCCCGCTCGGCAGGGCCGTGGCGGGGAGGGTCGGCCGTGCTGCCTAGCCGGGGAAGACGGGAACGTCCCGGAGCCGTTCGCGGGTGCTCGGCGCGTCGGCGCGCGCGGTGGGGCCGGGCGTGAGTCGCAGGGGCGCCCGGTCGTCGAGGGTGACGGCGTGCGCGTCACCGTGCCGGGTCGCGCTGCCGTCGACGGCCTGCTTGCCGAGGACGCCGTCCGGGTCCGGGGTCGGCGCGGGGCGGCCGGGGGCTCCGGCAGCAGCGGCGCCGTGGTGCCCGAGGGTGCGCGCCTCGGGCTGCGGCGCGGGGATCGTCACGGGGCCGTACGTGGCCGTCGACGCCGGTGCGTCGACGATCACGGCACGGGCGCGGGCCCGGGCGTGCCGCTGCGTCCGCTCCGCCGGAGCGAACGCCACCGCACCGCCGTGCCGCTGCGCCGCGCGCACCGTGGACGCCGGCTCGGGCGTCGGACGGGCGGGCACGTGCGGCACTCGCGCGAGGCCGGGCAGGGGCAGGGCGGCGGGCCGGGGCTGCGTGCCGGCGGCTCGGGTGGCCGTGGTCTCGACGGTCCGGGTGACGGTGGAGAGTACGTCCCTTACGGGGACGACGGCCTGTTCACCGACGGTGTGGACGTGGGTGACAACCCGCTCGGTGGCCGTGCGGACCGCATCCACGGCCTGCACCGGACCCTCGGGTCCGGTCCCCGCGGACCGCGCCGAACTCGCCGTCGCCGGGGTGCCGTCGGCCGCGTGTGCCTGCTCGCCGCAGAGGAAGCCCAGCAGGAACAGTCCGCCCACCAGCAGCGCCAGTTGGAGCGCGCGCCGTCCGGCCGCCGTACGCAGCACGCGCACGGTGGCACCAAGGAGGGCTGCTGGGAAGGTCAAGGAGCGGAACATCCTCGGCTCGGCACGACACGGGCTCCGCCGATCCTTGCACGCCGCGCCCGAGGCCGCGCAACCCCTCTGTTACCGATGGGTAGTCATGTCCCTTTTCCCACCCCTTTCGTGTCCGGCATCACACGGTGTCCGGTATCGGCAGCGGCCGTTTCTCGAGCGCCGCCGCCATGACCTCTGGGAACAGATCGGGGGTGCAGGCGAAGGCCGGTGCCCCGAGCGCGGCGAGCGCAGCCGCGTGCTCCCGGTCGTACGAGGGCGCGCCCTCGTCCGACAGCGCGAGCAACGCCACGAACTGCACCCCGGACGCCTTCATCGCCGCCACCCGCTTGAGCATCTCGTCGCGGATGCCGCCCTCGTAGAGGTCGCTGATCAGCACGACCACGGTCTCGGCCGGCCGGGTGATCTGTGACTGGCAGTAGGCGAGCGCCCGGTTGATGTCCGTGCCGCCGCCGAGCTGGGTGCCGAAGAGGACGTCGACCGGGTCGTCCAGTTGGTCGGTGAGGTCGACCACCGCCGTGTCGAAGACGACCAGCCGGGTGCTGATCGAGCGCATCGAGGCGAGGACCGCACCGAACACGGACGCGTAGACCACCGATGCCGCCATCGAGCCCGACTGGTCGATGCAGAGGACCACCTCCTTCTTCACGGACCGCGCCGCCCGCCCGTAGCCGATGAGCCGTTCCGGCACGACCGTGCGGTACTCGGGCAGGTAGTGCTTGAGGTTGGCCGCGATGGTGCGGTTCCAGTCGATGTCGTGGTGGCGCGGGCGGCTGATCCGTGCGCTGCGGTCGAGGGCGCCGGTGAGCGTGGCCCGGGTACGGTTCGCCAGCCGCTTCTCCAGGTCCTCGACGACCTTGCGCACGACCGCGCGTGCCGTCTCCTTCGTCGTCTCCGGCATCGCCCTGTTCAGCGAGAGCAGCGTGCCGACCAGATGCACGTCCGCCTCCACCGCTTCCAGCATCTCCGGCTCCAACAGCAGGGAGGCGAGGCCCAGGCGGTCGATGGCGTCGCGCTGCATGACCTGCACGACGGAGGACGGGAAGTACGTGCGGATGTCCCCGAGCCAGCGGGCCACGGACGGCGCCGAGCCGCCGAGTCCCGCCGAACGGTCCCGCCCGGCCTGTGGCTTGTCCCCCTTGCCGTAGAGCGCGGCGAGCGTGCCGTCCATCGCCGCGTCCCGGCCGGACAGCGCGCATCCGGTGCCGTCGGCCTGGTCGCCACCGAGCACCAGCCGCCACCGCCGCAACCGCTCCCCCGCCGGATCACCGACGTCCCCCCGCATCGACTTGGTCGTCATATCCCCACTCCGGCCAGGCTGTTGTCGTCGGTTGTGCCGCATTCGGACGTGATGCATCCGGACGTGCCCCGTCCAGGCCCGGCTCTTCCAGGCTCGGCGCACTCGGACGTGGCGCATCCGGTGGTGGCGGGCCCAGACGTGCCCCGCCCAGACGCGGCGCATTCGGACGTGGCGTGTTCCGTCGCGGCGCATCCGGTGGTGGCGGCCCCAGACGCGGCGCATTCGGACGTGGCACATCCGGTGGTGGCGGCCCCAGACGTGTCCCGTCCAGACGC
>NZ_JBFAWF010000002.1:282661-648790 GCF_040680195.1 Streptomyces sp. NPDC052109
CGTCGCGGCGCGTTCCGACGCGGCGCGTTCCGACGCGGCGCGTTCCGACGCGGCGCGTTCCGACGCGGCGCGTTCCGACGCGGCGCGTTCCGACGCGGCGCGTTCCGACGCGGCACCTCCGGTCCTGCCATATCCAAACGTGACGCGCTCGGCGCGGTCATCGCGCGCCGGATCGGCCTCGGCCGGGCCGTGCCCGCGCGGTTCCGGCCGGGGCCGCTCGCGCTCGGCCGGGGCGGGCAGGCCGAGCAGGAGGCGCAGGACCGGCAGTACGGCGTCGGCACGCCCGGTGTCCGGTTCGGCCGCGAAGCCGGGTGCCACGGCTCCGTGGGCCGCCCGGCCGGCCTTGTCTCCGGAACCGCGCCGGACCAGTTCGCCGAGCGTTCTGCGCACCCCCGGCTGATATGCCGCGAACGTGCGGCGCAACAGCGGCAGTACGTCCGTGAACGCCTCCGCCGACACCCCCGTCAGCCAGCCGTCCACCAGCCCGAGCAGCCGCTCGTCGTGCACCAGCAACAGCCCGCCCCCGCCACCAACGAACCCCTCGATCCAGGCGGCCGCGTCGGCCGGCGGCGTCCCCGGCGACAGCGCGAGCCCCATCAGCCGCGCCGCCTCCTCGTGCCGCAACTCCCCGTCGTCCAGCAGCAGTCGCACCGCGCGCCCCCGGAGCACTCCGGGCACGGTGTCCCGCAGCGACAATGTCCGCAGCACGGCCCGCCAGCGGTCCCTCAGCTCGCCACGCGTATCGACGAGGGCACCGGCACCCGGGTCACTCGCGGAGCCGCGGGCAGTCGTGCCGCCTCGGGCGACACGGGTGGGCGCAGCGACCCCCGTACCGATGACGGCCCCCTCCGCGGCACCTACACCCGCGCCGACGCCGGCACCAGCACCGGCCGCCGTCTCCGTCAGCAACCCCACCGCCGTGTGCACGGCGTCCACATGACCGCGCATCTCCTCGGCGGCGTCCGCGTCGAGGGCCGCGCACGCCGGGGGCAGACCGACGAAGATGCGGTCGGCGACACCCGCGGCGACACCGGCCAGCGCGCCGGTGTCGGTGCCACGCACGTCGCCGTAGCGCAGGGAGCGGACCAGTGCGGGCAGGGCCTGGGCGAGACGGCCGACGTCCGCGTCGAGCGCGGCCCGGTCGGCGAGCACCCGCATGACCACGGGCAGGGCGTCCGGCAGACCGGCGAGCAGGCACTGCTCGGCGAGCGCGGTGACGTCGGCGAGGGTACGCGCGGCCGTCGCCTCCGCCTCGGCCTTGGCCTGAGCCGCGGCCAGCACGGTCGTCCCCCACACGCCCGCCTCGGCGACCCGCACCGACAACTCCGGCTCCCAGCGCACTCGCCACGTCTCCCGGAAGGTGCCCGTGCTCCCCCGTGACCGCGCGGGCTCGCCCCAGCCGACGCCGAGCAGTCGCAGCCGGTGCAGCAGCCTGCTGCGGCCGGCGTCGGTGTCACCCCGCAGGTCCAGCTCCAGTTCGCGCTCCGACGCCTCCGGCCTGAGCCGCAGCGAACGCTGCTGTCGGGCCAGGTCGCGCTGGAGCGGCACCGCCGGGGCCGACTCCGGAACCTCGCCGAGGACGTCCCCGACGACCAGCCGGTCGTGGACCAGCGCCAGCGGTACGTCCGAGCCGTCGCCCATCACCGCGCGCACGGCGTCGGTGGTCTCGCTCAGCCCGGGCAGCGGGCGGCCGCGCAGCGCGGCCAGGGTCTCGGCGAGCCGGACCGCCTCGATGACGTGGGCGGAGGAAACGATCCGGTCCTCCTCGCGCAGCAGCCGCGCCACTTTGGTCAGCCACCGCTCGACCGGCCGGTCGGGGGCGTGGAACAGATGGCCGTACCAGCCCGGCGAGTCGATGCCCGCGCCGTACCCGCTGGAGCGGGCGAGCCGGCGGTGTGTCCAGGGCACCCAGGTCAGGTCGGCCTTGACCTTGGGCAGCCCCTTCAGCAGGGCCCGGTCGGCGGCGACGGTGGTCTTCTCACGCAGCGCGGGCACGTGCCAGGCCCCGCAGACGACGGCCATCTCGTCGCCGAACTCCCTGCGTGCCGCGCGCATCCGGAGCCGCATGTGCGCCTCGCGGACGAGGTCGCGGGTGTGTCCGCCGGCGCCGTACCGCTCGCGGAGCGCGCCCATGGCCTCCTCCAGCGCGGCGAACGGAGCGAAGGGGTCCCGCTCCCCCGGACCCCGGTGCTCGACGACGTCCTCCCACCAGCGTTCGGGATCGTCGTGTCCCGCGGCCTCGGCGAGCGCGGCGAGCGGGTCGACGCGGACCTGGTCCCCGGTGTCCCCCGGGTGTTCGGTCTCCCCCGTGTCTTCGGCGTCCGGCGGGTGGGCGGGGATCTGCTCGGCGCCCGGTCCGCCGTGCGCTCGGGGCCCGCTGGATCCCGGCTCCCTCTCCTTCTCCTTCTCCTGCTCCCTCTCCCTCTCCCTCTCCTTCTCCCTGTCCCAGGCGAGCGTGTGCGCGGCCGGCAGGTCGATGAAGTGCGCCGGGACGTCCTGCTCCAGGGCCCAGCGGATGGCCACCCATTCGGGGCTGAAATCGGCGAACGGCCAGAAGGCCGAGCGCCCTGGCTCGTCCACGGCATGGGCGAGCAGGGCGACAGGGGGCCGCAGGTCGGGGTCGGCGGCCAGCGGGATCAGCGGGTCGGCCTCGGGCGGGCCCTCGATCAGGACGGCGACGGGCCGGGCGGCGTCCAGGGCGGCGCGCACCGCGCGTGCGGAGCCGGGCCCGTGGTGCCGCACACCCAGAAGGAGCGGTCCGGAGCCGTGCGCCTTGGGCCAGCGGGTGTCGTCGGTCATGCGCTCACCTCCCGGCACGCGCGGTAGAAGTCCGTCCAGCCCTCGCGCTCGCGGACGACGGTCTCCAGGTACTCCTGCCAGACGACCCGGTCGGCCGCCGGGTCGCGCACGACGGCGCCGAGGATGCCGGCGGCGACGTCCGCCGGGCGAAGCACGCCGTCGCCGAAGTGCGCCGACAGAGCGAGGCCGTTGGTGACGACGGAGATCGCCTCGGCCGTGGACAGCGTGCCGCTGGGCGACTTCAGCTTGGTGCGGCCGTCGGCGGTGACGCCGTCGCGCAGCTCGCGGAAGACGGTCACGACCCGGCGGATCTCCTCGATGCCGTCGGGCGCGGCCGGCAGGTCGAGGGAGCGGCCGATCTGCTCGACCCTGCGGGTGACGATGTCGACCTCGGCGTCCGCGCTCTCCGGCAGTGGCAGTACCACGGTGTTGAAGCGACGGCGCAGCGCGCTGGAGAGGTCGTTGACCCCTCTGTCCCGGTCGTTGGCGGTGGCGATGAGGTTGAATCCGCGGACCGCCTGGACCTCCTGGCCCAACTCCGGGACGGGCAGGGTCTTCTCGGACAGGATCGTGATCAGCGTGTCCTGCACGTCGGCCGGGATGCGGGTCAGCTCCTCCACGCGGGCCGTCATGCCCTCGGCCATGGCGCGCATGACGGGGCTGGGCACGAGCGCCTCGCGGCTCGGTCCGTGCGCGAGCAGCTGCGCGTAGTTCCAGCCGTACCGGATCGCCTCCTCCGGGGTGCCGGCCGTGCCCTGCACCAGCAGGGTGGAGTCGCCGCTGACCGCCGCCGCCAAGTGCTCCGACACCCAGGTCTTGGCGGTTCCGGGCACGCCGAGCAGAAGCAGGGCGCGGTCGGTGGCGAGTGTGGTGACGGCGACCTCGACGATCCTGCGCGGGCCGACGTACTTGGGCGTGATCACCGTGCCGTCCGGCAGGGTGCCGCCGAGCAGATACGTCGCCACCGCCCACGGCGACAGCTTCCAGCGGGCCGGGCGCGGGCGGTCGTCCTGCGCGGCGAGTGCGGAGAGTTCGGCGGCGAAGGCGTGCTCGGCGTGCGGTCGGAGCGCCTGTGCGCTCTCGGCGTGGCTGGGTTCGGCGACGGTCGGTCGCGCAGGCGCTGACGTGGCAGACATGGCAGACGTGGCAGACATGGCGGACATGGCTGAGGCCCCCTCCAGCTCGGCCGGTTCGGTTCTGGCATCCACCGTGCACCACGCCACTGACAATCACTCTGACCTGCACAAACGCCCGCTCCGGACCGATTGTCAGTGGCGGGACCTACCGTCGGAGGCATGACTGAGCAGGGGGTGCGCTGGACCGTGGAACAGGTGCTGTCACTGGCGCCTGACGCCGCGTCACGCACAGCGGGAGGCAAGCTCGGCGCGGCGGGTCCGTGGTCCGAGGCGGGGAGCGGAGAGGGGACGGTGTGGGGGCTGTGCAAGGGCAGTGGCAGCAGGCCGTACCAGACGGTGGTCGATCTCGCCGACGCGGCCGGACCGGCGTACAAGTGCAGTTGTCCGAGCCGTAAGTTCCCGTGCAAGCACGCGCTCGGACTGCTTCTGCTGTGGGCGGGCGGCGACGGCTCGGTGCCGGCCTCCGCCGAGCCGCCGAGCTGGGCCGGGCAGTGGCTCGCGGGCAGACGCAGGCGGGCCGAGAGCGAACCGCCCCGAAGTGAAGGGGGTTCGGGGGCAGGCTCCGCCGATCCCGAGGCGGCGCGGCGGCGGGCCGAGCGCCGGGCCGAGCGGGTCACGGGGGGCACCACGGAACTGGAGCAGCGCCTCGCGGACCTGCTGCGCGGCGGCCTGGCCGTGGCCGAGCAGGCGGGGTACGGCCTGTGGGACGAGACGGCGGCCCGCATGGTCGACGCCCAGGCGCCCGGCCTCGCCGCGCGCGTGAGGGACTTGGGGTCGATACCGGCCTCCGGGGCGGGCTGGCCGGCCCGGCTGCTGGAGGAGTGCGCGCTGCTGCACCTGCTCGACCAGGGCTGGCTGCGCCGCGACGAGCTGCCGGACGCCCTCGCGGCCACGGTCCGGTCCCGGCTGGGCCTGCCCGCTTCGGCCGACGGTCCGCCGGTGCGCGACCGCTGGCTGGTCCTCGCCCAGTACGACACGGTGGACCCGAAGCTGACGACCCGGCGGATGTGGCTGCACGGCGCGGCATCGGGCCGCACCGGGCTGCTGCTGTCCTACGGCGCGGCCGGCCGGGCGCCGGAGCTGTCGCTGCCGGTCGGGCTGGCCCTGGACGCGGAGCTGTCCGCCTATCCGGGGGCCGGTCGGTCCCGGTCCGCCCTGGGCGAGGTGTTCTCCCCGCCCGCACCGGCCGCGTTCCGCCCACCGGGCACGACGACGTCCGAGGCGACGGCCCGGTACGGCGAGGCGCTGCGCGACGACCCCTGGCTGGAGTCGGTCCCGGTCACGCTGGACAGGGTGATGCCCGTCCCCGACGGCGACCTGTGGCAGCTGGCCGACGCCGACACGGACTCCGCCCTGCCGCTGACCCCGGCGGCCCGCTCCCGGCCCGGCCTGTGGCGCCTGGTCGCCCTCTCCGGCGGCGCCCCGGTCCAGGTGTTCGGCGAGTGCGGCCACCACGGCTTCACCCCGCTCACGGCCTGGGCGGAGGGCACGGGCGAGGCGGTCGCCCTGTGCTGACCGGACCACTGGGACAACGCCCGCACCACGGGGGTACCGCACGACGGCGCCCCTCGGACACTGGAACGGAAGGGAACGCGATGAACGGGACGCCGGCCGGCCGGGACACGGTGCTCACCGCAGGCTCCTGGGAGGACCTGGTCACCGCCGCTCTCCTCGGCACCGACCGGCGCCCCGGGGCGTACGGCGGATCCGGCCGGCAGGCCCCGCTGGCGCTGCTCGACGCGGCCGCCGTGGCGACGGTACGGCGGCGGGCGGGGCTGCGGCCCGCGCGTGCGGCGCGGCGGCCCGAACCGGCGCCGGGAGATCCGCGCCCGGCCCTGCCCGCCGCGGCGGCCCGCAGACTCGCCACCCTGCTGGCCGACCGCTCCGCCGGAGGCGCCGGTGGCCGCCGGGGCAGCTCACCGGACCTCATGGAACTGCTCCCTCAGTGGCTCGCGGCGGCCAACGCACACGGGTACGCGGCGCCCCCGCAGGCGCTTCCCGCCCTGCTGGACGCGGCCCGGGGCCGTACGGACCTGCGCCCGGCGGCGCTGGCGTTCGCGGGCCCGCGGGCGCTGTGGCTGGCCCGGCTGAACGCGGACTGGCGCTTCGCCCTGCGCGCGGACCCCGGTGGGGGCGCCGCGCTGCCCGGCCCCGGGGACACGGAGGCGGTGCGCCGGCTGTGGCAGGAGGGGCTGTTCGCGGAACGGGTGGCTCTGCTGGGCGCACTGCGCGCCGGTACGCCCGCGCTCGCGCGCGACTTGCTCACGTCGACGTGGGCGACGGAGCGGGCCGAGGACCGGCTGATGTTCCTCGACTCGCTGCGCACGGGTCTGTCCGCGGCGGACGAGCCGTTCTTGGAGCAGGCGCTCGGCGATCGCAGCCGCAACGTCCGGGCGACGGCGGCGGAACTGCTGGCGTCGCTGCCCGCCTCGGCGCTCGCCGGACGCATGGCCGTACGGGCAGCGGCATGTGTGGCCCTCGATCGTACGGGGAACTCGCCCGCGATCACGGTGGAGGCGCCGCATGCGTGCGACTCCGGTATGGAACGGGACGGTGTGGTGGGCACGCCGCCCGCCGGCAGAGGGGAACGGTCGTGGTGGCTCGGGCAGTTGGTGGAGGCCGCCCCGCTCGGCACCTGGCCCGGACGGCTCGGCGGGCGGACGCCGCGGGAGATCGTGGCGCTGCCGGTGACGGACGGCTGGCAGGGCGAACTGCACGCGGCCTGGTGCCGGGCCGCGGCCCGGCAGAGGGACGCCGAGTGGTCGAGGGCGCTGCTCGGCTCACCGTCGGCGCCGGAGGCCGGCGGCCCGGGCGCGGTGTCGCTGGCGGAGCGGGCGAAGCTGCTGGCCGCCCTGGAGCCGGCGGAGCGGGGCGCGTGGGTGGCCGGATTCATCGCGACACACGGCTTGTCGGAGGCGTTCCAGCTGCTCGGCGTGTGCGCCGTGCCCTGGGCCGCGCCACTGGGCCGGGCGGTCGTGGACGCGCTCAACATCGCCCGGGACGCGGGCAGTTACCCCTGGAGCTTCAGCGGGGTGATGGGCCTGGCCGAACGCTGCCTGGACCCTGCGGAGGCCGGCCGGCTGGAGGCGCTGCTGGCGATACCGGACGAACGGGAGGATGCCGCGCCGGGGGCCGGAGGCTACTGGGCGGAGGCGTTCCAGCGACTGGTGACCACGCTGCGGCTCAGGGCGGAGATGGCCCGGGAATTGATCCCGGACCACCCCGCGCCCACCGAACCGTCGGCTCAGCCGCCGGAGGCGGCCGCCTGACGTACGTTCTGCCGCACCCACTCCACGATCGACGCGGTCGTCGCGCCCGGAGTGAAGATCTCCGCGACACCCTTCTCCTTCAGCGGCGGGATGTCCTCGTCCGGGATGATGCCGCCGCCGAACACGAGGATGTCCGCGGCGTCGCGCTCCTTGAGCAGGTCGATCACCGCGGCGAACAGCGTGTTGTGCGCGCCGGACAGGATGGACAGGCCGATCGCGTCGGCGTCCTCCTGGATGGCGGTGTCGACGATCTGCTCCGGCGTCTGGTGGAGACCGGTGTAGATGACCTCCATGCCGGCGTCGCGCAGGGCACGCGCGATGACCTTGGCCCCACGATCATGGCCGTCGAGCCCCGGTTTGGCGACCACCACGCGGATCGGACCGGCTGCCACACCCATCACTGCCTCCATCAAACGAACACGGAAGCGATCGCCTCCGTTCGTAACGACAAGTACCGCACCTTTGGCGCGTTCCGCCACCGTCGCGAAGTGAACGAACGTTATCTCCAGCATCCCGCAACCGGCAGTTTTACGGTGCGCGGCGAGGGGGAAATCACATGGTGGGACATGAGGGCACACGGGGGATAGAGCCGTCTTCCGGCGTGCCGACAGGAGGTCGGCCCATGAAGGTCACCGGGGTACTGCCGCTCTTCCTCCCGCTCTGCCGCCGTCTGTGGCCCAGCGGACTCGCCGGAATCTCCGTGGCCCTGCTCAAGGCGACCGCCCTCGAGGCCGCGATCCTGGCCGGGCACCTCCTGCTGTATCCGACCGGGCTCATCCAGGAACGCCGCTCCCCCGTCCTGCCCGCCCAGGACGGCACCGCCCAGCTGCCCGTGCGGTCCGGTCCGCCGGTGGTGCTGCTGCACGGTTTCATCGACAACCGCTCGGTGTTCGTCCTGCTGCGCCGCAACCTGGCCCAGCACGGCGGGCAGCGCGTCGTATCGCTCAACTACTCGCCGCTGACCTGCGACATCCGTGCGGCCGCCGAACTGCTCGGCCGGCACATAGAGGAGATCTGCGAACGCACCGGCAGCGACCGGGTCGACATCGTGGGGCACAGCCTCGGGGGCCTGATCGCCCGCTATTACACACAGTGCCTGGGCGGTGACCTGCGGGTGCGCACGCTCGTCACCCTGGGCACACCGCATGCGGGGACCATCGCGGCACCGCTGGCCAACGCCCATCCGATCGTGCGCCAGATGCGGCCCGGTTCGCAGGTCATCGAGGAGCTGGCCCGGCCCGCCCCCGGCTGCCGTACGCGGTTCGTCAGCTTCTGGAGCGATCTGGACTCCGTGATGGTGCCGCTGGAGACGGCCCGCCTGGACCACCCCGACCTCGACGTACAGAACGTACAGGTAACCGGCATCGGGCATCTCGCCCTGCCCGTACACCCCGCCGTCGCGGCCGGTATACGCGAGGTTCTCGACACCGCGCCCGCCGGGGACCGGGCCACCGGCGGTCTGACGGTGGCGTGACATTCGGGTGACGAAGAGTCACCACACGTCGAACACCAATCGAACTCTCGGCCAAGCTCGTGTCCCGCGTCCCCCGAAACACCGCCGATTGCCCATTTCCCGCCAACGCGAAACCGGCCGAAGATTGTCGCGCCCAGGTACCGGCGGGTACAGTCGCCGCACTGCTCTGGCAGCCCCTGTTGTCGAGGCGAAAGAGAAGTTGGTGAACGACCGTCACCCGTCGGGGACCATGACCACCCCGGCCCCGGCTTCCGACGCCTCCCCCACGCACTACGCGCCGTACGGGACCCAGGAAGCCGTCTACGGCGACCTCACCATGTACGGCGACTACGGCGCCACCGGATTTCCGGACGGCAGCGGCGGCACCGGCTCCTTCACCGCCGACCCGCTCTTCGGCAGCCTGCCCGGCGGGCAGAGCACCGGTTCCTACGACAGCACGCAGTGGCAGACCGGCCAGACCCCGCACTACGACCCGTACGGAGCCCAAGACCACACCGTCTACGACACCGGCGCCTATGGCACCGCGGCCTGGGCGGTCCCCGCCCAGGCGAGGGGCAACGACATCAGCGGCCAGTGGGACGCGAGTGCCTGGCTGGAGCCCGGCCAGTCCGCCGCCGGGCCGACCCAGCAGTGGGAATGGGGCGCCCAGTCCTTCGAGACGGGCACGTACGACGCCACGCAGTGGAACTCCGCCGGTCAGGCCGGGCCGGTGGATCCCGAGCAGGGTGCGGAACCGCTCGACCAGCAGGCCACCGCCGTCTTCGACGAGGTCGGCGACCCGCGGGCGACCACCGCCTTCCCGCAGGGGCCGTACGGGCACCAGGCGGCGTACGAGGACGAGGCGCCGTACGCGGACACCGCTGTCGCCGGCGGGCACCCCGCGGACGACGAGTCGGGCACCACGGGCGACCTGCCCGTCGTGCCGGATCTGCCGGACGGCCAGGAAGAAATCGGTCCGGCGCCGGCGACACGCGCCCGCTCACGCACCGCCGCGCGTTCCCGCCGCCGTACGCCCGCCAAGCGCTCCGCACTGCTGACCGTCGCCGTGCCGTCGGCCTGCGTGATGGGGGTCGCCGGGATCGCCGCGGCCTCGGTCGGCGCGCTGACCGACGACGGCAAGGACACCACCGCCTCCGCCTCGGACGCGCACGCGGTCAAGCCGTCGGTCGCCAACAGCAAGCTGGACAGCCAGCTCAAGACCCTCTCCGCCGGCGCCGACGACTTCGCCGACCGGGCGAGCCGGACGCAGGAGCGGATCGACCTCAAGAACCAGCAGGAGCAGGAGAAGAAGAAGGCGGCCGCGGAAGCCGCGCTCAAGGAGCGGCTGCGCCCCAAGTTCGTGCTCCCGGTCACACAGAAGGGGCTCAGCGCCTACTTCGGCCAGGCCGGTGTGAACTGGATGTCCGTGCACACGGGCATCGACTTCCCGGTCTCCTACGGCACCACGGTGATGGCCGCGACCGACGGCGTCGTCTCCACCAAGTGGAACAGCGCCTACGGCAACATGATGATCGTGACGGCGAAGGACGGCACGGAGACCTGGTACTGCCATCTGTCGAGCTACCGCGTCGCCTCCGGTACGAGCGTCAAGGCCGGCCAGCCGATCGCCTACTCCGGCAACTCCGGAAACTCCACCGGTCCGCACCTGCACTTCGAGGTACGGCCCGCGGGCGGGGCGGCCATAGACCCGCTGCCGTGGCTGCGGAGCCACGGGCTGGACCCGACCTGAGCATCCGGTGGGCCCTCGCGGTGCGGCGAGGGCCCTTGGACCTACAGCTTCTCCACCGGCGCGTACCGCAGCAGCAGGCGCTTCGGCTTGCCGTCGCCGAAGTCGATCGTCGCCTGGGCCTTGTCGTCCACGCCCGCCACCGCCACGACCGTGCCGAGCCCGAACTGGTCGTGGGTGACCCGGTCGCCGACCGCGAGGGACACCGTCGGCTTGTCGGAGACCCGCCGCGTGGCGAACCCGGTGGCGCCCGCCGCCGAGGACCGTGACCGGGACGACGACAGCGAGGCCGCGATCCCGGAGACCGGGCCGGAGGACACCGGCGCCGCCGCTCCCGTCCGCTTCCACTCCACATGCGCGGGTGGGATCTCCTCCAGGAAGCGGGAGGGCGGGTTGTACGACGGCTGGCCCCAGGCGCTGCGCAGCGCCGACCGCGTGAGATACAGCCGCTCCCGCGCGCGCGTGATGCCGACGTACGCCAGGCGCCGCTCCTCCTCCAGCTCCTTGGTCTGGCCGAGGGCGCGCATGTGCGGGAACACGCCGTCCTCCATGCCGGTGAGGAAGACGACCGGGAACTCCAGGCCCTTGGCGGTGTGCAGGGTCATCAGGGTGATGACGCCGTCGCCCTCCTCCTCGTCCGGGATCTGGTCGGAGTCGGCGACCAGGGCGACCTGTTCCAGGAAGTCGGCCAGTCCCGCCGACTCGCCCTCCCCGCGCTCCTGCTCGAACTCCAGGGCGACCGCCGCGAGTTCCTGGAGGTTCTCGATGCGGGTCTCGTCCTGCGGGTCGGTGGAGGACTGCAACTCCGCCAGGTAGCCGGTGCGTTCGAGCACCGCCTCCAGGACGGTCGCCGGCCCGGCGCCGGACTCGACGATCGTGCGCAGATCCTCCATCAGGGTGTTGAACCGCTTGACCGCGTTGGTGGAGCGCGCGGCCATGCCGTACGCCTCGTCCACGCGCCCCAGCGCCTGCGGGAAGCTGATCCTCTCGCGTTGGGCGAGGGCGTCGATCATCGCCTCCGCGCGCTCGCCGATGCCCCGCTTGGGCACGTTGAGGATGCGGCGCAGCGGCACCGAGTCCTCGGGGTTGGCGAGGACGCGCAGGTAGGCGAGGACGTCCCGGACCTCCTTGCGCTCGTAGAAGCGGACACCGCCGACGACCTTGTAGGGCAGGCCGACGCGGATGAAGACCTCTTCGAAGACACGGGACTGCGCGTTGGTGCGGTAGAAGACGGCGACATCGCCGGCCTTGGCCTCGCCCGCGTCGACCAGGCGGTCTATCTCGTCGGCGACGAACTGCGCCTCGTCGTGCTCGGTGTCGGCCACATAGCCGGTGATCTGCGCGCCCGCGCCCGCGTTGGTCCACAGGTTCTTCGGGCGGCGGGACTCGTTGCGCTCGATGACCGCGTTGGCCGCGCTCAGGATGGTCTGCGTGGAGCGGTAGTTCTGCTCCAGCAGGATCGTCGTCGCGTTCGGGTAGTCCTCCTCGAACTGGAGGATGTTGCGGATCGTCGCACCCCGGAAGGCGTAGATCGACTGGTCCGCGTCACCGACGACGCACAGCTCGGCGGGCGGGACGTCGTGCTCGCTCGGCGGGGTGTCCTCGTCGTGCCCGCCGGTGCCGACGAGTTCGCGGACGAGCGCGTACTGGGCGTGGTTGGTGTCCTGGTACTCGTCGACCAGGACGTGCCGGAAGCGGCGGCGGTAGTGCTCTGCGACGTCCGGGAAGGCGCGCAGCAGGTTGACCGTCGTCATGATCAGGTCGTCGAAGTCGAGGGCGTTCGCCTCGCGCAGCCGTGACTGGTACAGGGCGTAGGCCTGGGCGAGGGTCTTCTCGAAGCCGTCGGTGGCCTGGGCGGCGAAGTCCTCCTCGTCGATCAGCTCGTTCTTCAGGTTGCTGATCTTGGCGCTGAAGGACTTGGGCGGGAAGCGCTTGGGGTCGAGGTCCAGGTCGCGGCAGACCAGGGCCATCAGGCGCTTGCTGTCGGCGGCGTCGTAGATGGAGAACGACGACGTGAAGCCGAGCTTCTTGCTCTCCCGGCGCAGGATGCGTACGCACGCGCTGTGGAAGGTCATCACCCACATCGCGTTGGCGCGCGGGCCGACGAGCTGCTCCACGCGCTCCTTCATCTCGCCCGCGGCCTTGTTGGTGAAGGTGATCGCGAGGATCTGGCCCGGGAGCACATTCCGCTCGGCGAGCAGGTGGGCGATGCGGTGGGTGAGCACGCGGGTCTTGCCGGAGCCGGCGCCGGCGACGATGAGCAGCGGGGAGCCGGCGTGCACGACCGCGGCGCGCTGGTTGTCGTTCAGCCCCTGCAGGAGGGCCGCCGCGTCGATCACGGGGCGGGGGGCGCCGTCGCGGTAATAACCTCCCCCGCTCTCGACTGCGCTCGAACGGGGAGACCCCCATCGGTCCGGCGGCACGTCGAACTTCCCGCCGAACAGATCGTCCGGAACGGGCTCCGGAGCGTGATCGTCCTCGGGCGGCGGCGGGGGCTCCTCCTCATGCCCGCGAGGGGGCTGGAGGTCCGCCAGGAAGCTGTCGTCAAAGAGGCTGCTCATCGCTCTACGAGTCTAGGGCGCCCCACCGACAACCGGTCGCCGTCCCCGGAACATGGCCGATCCGGAAGAGGGTTGATCTTCACCGGGCACCGGATCGCCGGCCGCTCACGCAGCGGAACCCACCCGCTGACACCCCTGCTCACGCATCGGAACCACCCGATGACTCAGGCGCGAAACCGGGCTCAGGTCACGAAAATGTATCGGACATATCACGCACCAACCTTCACAGGAGTCACACGAGTTGGCTAGCGTGCGTTCGGGCCGTACGACCCCTACCGGCGAACCTCGCCGGACCGCGCGGCCCCCGCCGAGTCCGGCGCGTCCCCAAGGGCGCCCGGAGCCGGGGACCCACCGATCCCGGGGTGAATCGGCCGACTCCCGCCCGGGACGACGCCGTAGGGCAACCCTTCCGAACCGCCGCCCGAACCCGACAGCTAACCCGGTAGGCGGCCCATTGGAAGGAGTCGCCTCCCTTGGCGTCGCACCGCAAGCCGCGCCCCGGCGGGACCACCGGAGCGGGTCTCCGCACCCCCGCCCTCGCCACCGCCGCCCTCACCTCCATGGCCGTGTTCTCGCAGACTGCCGAGGCCGCCACCAGAACCGATCACACCAAGCCGAGCCTGGAGGAGGTCGAGAAGAAGGTCGACGACCTCTACCGCCAGGCGGAGTCGGCGACCGAGAAGTACGACGCGGCCAAGGAGCGGGCCGGCAAACAGCGCGGACGCGTCGACGCCCTGCGCGACGAGGTCGCCCGGCGCACCGCACGCCTCAACAAGGCCCGCGAGGAGATGGGCTCCTTCGCCGCGGCGCAGTACCGCACCGGCGCCGCCGCCCCCGACACGGCCACCTTCCTGCTGGCGGACGACCCGCAGGACTACTTCGACCAGAGCCAGCTGATGAACCGGCTGACCTCGCGGGAGAAGAGCGCGGTCGACGACTACATCGGCGAGCAGTCCGCGACCGTGAAGAAGCGGCGGGAGGCCGCGGAGAGCCTGCAGTCGCTGACCGACTCACAGCACGACCTGCAGACCGCGAAGGCCACCGTCCAGAAGAAACTGGCATCCGCGCGCCAGCTGCTGTCGCAGCTCACGGCCCAGGAGAAGGCGCGGCTGGCCGCCATCGAGCGGGAGCAGCAGCAGGAGGCGGCGCGCAGGGCGGCCGAGCTGGCGAAGCAGCAGGCAGCGCGGCAGCAGGCCGGCTCTTCCTCGTCGTCCTCGTCCGCGGGCCCCGGGTCCGGATCCGGATCGACGGGGTCCGGCTCGGCCGGGTCCACGGCATCGGGCTCGTACGACACGAAGGCCGGGAAGGCGATCGCCTTCGCCCGGGCGCAGATCGGCAAACCGTATGTGTGGGGCGCCACCGGCCCGGACTCCTACGACTGCTCGGGCCTCACCCAGGCCGCCTGGAAGGCCGCCGGCGTCACGCTTCCGCGCACCACGTACGACCAGGTCGACGCGGGCACCACGGTCTCCCTGGCCGACGCCCGGCCCGGCGACCTGATCTTCTTCTACGGCGACATCAGCCACGTCGGCGTCTACATAGGCAACGGCATGATGATCCACGCCCCGAAGCCGGGCGCGTACGTCCGCGAGGAGTCGATCTACTACGGCGGAGAGTCCATCATCCACAGCGTGGTCCGCCCGGGCTGACCGCCCCGGGGCACCGACGCGCCCGTCCCGTGCCGCGCTCCACGCGTGCGTGCGGAGTGGGCGGACCGGATGACGGCCACGCACGCGTACCGGCGTTTTCCGTCGCACGCGTGCGTGCCCTTCCCGGCCGGGGACCGTGCGACTCCCTAGCATCGGGCGCATGCCCGGCATCTCAGGTCTGCGCGCGTGGTGGGCGGAGCGGCCTCCCGCGGCCGGGGCCGCCGTGATGGCGACCGGCATCCTGTCGGTGGGACTGCATCTGGCCGGCGCCGAGACGGTCTCCCGACTGGCGCTGGCGATGACCTGTGTCGCCTGGGCCGCGCTGGCCGCCGACTTCGTCCTGCGGTTGCTCGGCGACCGGCAGCGGTGGATGGCCGAGGCGGGACGTCCCGGCGCGCTCACCGCCGTCGCCGCGACCACGGTGCTCGGCACCCGGTTCTCGGCGCTGGGCGGGCAGCCCCTGGCCGAGGCGCTGCTGGCGCTCGCGGCGCTGCTGTGGCCGGCGCTGCTGCTCCTGGTCGTACGACACTGGGGGCGACGCATGCCCGGCACAGTGTTCCTGTGTTGTGTGGCCACACAGGGGCTCGTGGTGCTGGCCGCCACCCTGGCCGCGGCCGAGCACACCGCGTGGCTCGCGCACACCGCACTGGTGCTGTTCTGGCTCGGTCTGGTGCTCTACGGCCTCGCACTGGCCCGTTTCGACATGCGGCAGGTGCTGGAGGGGGCGGGCGACCAGTGGATCGCGGGCGGGGCGCTCGCGATCTCGGCGCTGGCCGGGTCGCGGCTGCTCATCGCGGGGGACGGCGGTCTGTATCTGTGGGACGGCGACGACCGGGGCGCGCTGCGCACGGTGACGGTCATGCTGCTCGTCCTGGACCTGGCCTGGTACCTCGCGCTGCTGGTGGCCGAGGTGGCGCGGCCTCGGCGCGGCTACGACGTGCGGCGCTGGTCGACCGTGTTCCCGATGGGGATGACGGCGGCGGGAATGCTGTCCGTCGCGACCGCCCTCGGCGTCCCGTGGCTCAGCCGGCCGGGGCAGGTGCTGCTGTGGGTGGCGGTGGCGGTGTGGCTCGTGGTCGCCGCCGGTGCGGTGCTCGCGGCCCGCGCCGGCGGCAGGGACGCGTGACCGTCAGGTCCACAGCACGGCGATGAAGATGTTCGTCATGGTCAGCAGGCCGACCACCCCGAAAGCACCCTTGTCGATCTTCTCCTCGTCACGCTTCACATAGACGAGTCCGAGGATCACGATCAGCAGTGCCAGCTTGACGCCGATCTTGAGGGTGTTGATGTGGTGATTGTCGGCCTGGTTGAGCCCGACCAGGGCCACGCCGGTGACCAGCATGGTCAGCGCGCCGTGCAGCATCCCGGGCACGAACCGGGCCGTGCCCTGGCCCATCGCCTTCATCTGGGTGAGGAAACCGCCGAGCAGCGCGGCGATGCCGATGATGTGCAGGCCGACGAAGAGATGGATGAGTACGTCCATGGGGCCGGAGCCTAACCAGGGGCGGGTGGACCGCCTGTCACCGGGCCCCGCCACAGCGCTCCACGATCTCGTCCGGCGATCTTGCATATATGCGCGCCATAGCACTCCGCATCTCCCGCCGTCCCACTTTCCATGCTTCGGTCACTACGCTCCGTGAAGACGACGACTCCAGAACGGTGATGCGGTCACATGGGGTCACCTTTCGGTCGGTCCAGGCCAGTTCCGTACACCGCGTTACCTGGTCGTCACAACCCGGCCTAGCGTCCTCCCCCAGGTGACCGGCTCCCCACCGCCGCCCGGGCCAGGGGCGGCAGTCGGCCACCACCGCCGAGAAGGGTCCGGCGGTGGCCCGCTTCCCCTGTGCGGGCCACCGCCGGACGTGACGACCGGACCACTCCCGGACCGGCCGGTCGGCCCCCGGTCGGACGAGTCGTACGGAAGGACGTGACGGTCCAGGTGGCAGTGCACCGCAAGCCCCGGCAACGCTCGATGGGCGGCCATACGGCACGGACGGCCGCCACCCTCGCCCTGGCGGGCGCGGCCACCGCGACGGGGTTCGACGGAACGGGACACGCCGAGCCACAGCTGACGCCGGCACAGGTGAAGGCCAAGGTGGACAAGCTGTACCAGGAGGCCGAGGCCGCGACGGAGAAGTACGACGGCGCCAAGGAGCAGGCGGACACCGCGCAGCGACGGCTGAACGCGCTGCGGGACGAGACCGCCCGGAAGCAGGAGGGCCTCAACGCCGCCCGGAACGCGCTCGGTTCGTTCGCGGCGGCACAGTACCGGGACGGCTCCATCGCCCCGGCCTGGCAGCTGGCCCTGTCCAGCCACCCCGACCAGTACCTGGACGACGCCGCGTTCGCGGAGCGGGCCGGCGACCGGCAGGCCGCCGCCGTCTCTCAGGTACGCGAACAGCTGCGGGAGATCGAGCAGTTGCGCGGCGCCGCCCGCATCGAGCTCACCTCGCTGCGGTCACGGCAGGCCGAGCTGCGACAGCAGAAGAAGACCATCGCCGGCCAACTGACCGAGGCCCGGCGGCTGCTGGCACAGCTCACTCCGCGGCAACGGACCGAGGTCACCGGTGAGGACGGCGGCGCGCCGGGTCGTGCCTCCCGGTCGGCCTCGGACACCCGCGGCCCCCTGGAGCAGGCCGGGGCGGTCACGGCCCCCAACGCGCGGGCCGCGGCGGCCGTCTCCTACGCCTACGCCAAGCTCGGCAGCCCCTATGTGTGGGGCGCGACCGGCCCGAACGCCTTCGACTGCTCGGGACTGGTCCAGGCCGCCTACCGCTCCGCCGGTATCTCCCTGCCCCGCACCACCTACGCCCAGATCGACGCGGGTCGGCGCGTCTCGCGCTCCGAACTCCAGCCCGGGGACCTGGTGTTCTTCTACTCCGGGATCAGCCACGTCGGCATCTACGTGGGTGGCGGACAGATGATCCATGCCCCGAACCCCTCGGCGCCGGTCCGCCTGGCCCCGGTCGACCTGATGCCGTTCGCCGGGGCGACGAGGGTGGCGTAAGGGCGGGGCCGTACGGGTCAGACCAGCCGGCGGGCCGTCGCCCAGCGGGTCAGCTCATGACGGTTGGACAGCTGGAGCTTGCGCAGGACCGCCGAGACATGGGACTCGACCGTCTTCACCGAGATGAACAGCTGCTTGGCGATCTCCTTGTAGGCGTAGCCACGGGCGATCAGGCGCAGCACCTCGCGCTCGCGCTGGGTGAGGCGGTCCAGGTCCTCGTCCACGGGTGGGGCGTCGGTGGAGGCGAAGGCGTCCAGGACGAACCCGGCCAGCCGCGGGGAGAAGACGGCGTCGCCCTCCTGGACGCGGAAGATGGAGTCGACCAGGTCGGTGCCGGTGATGGTCTTGGTGACATAGCCGCGGGCACCGCCGCGGATCACCCCGATCACGTCCTCCGCCGCGTCCGACACGGACAGCGCGAGAAAACGGACGGGCTGGTCGGAGTCGGCCATCAGGGCCGCGCACCGGCGCAGCACCTCGACACCGCCGCCGCCCGGCAGATGGACGTCGAGGAGGACCACCTCGGGCCGGGTCGCGGTGATGACCGTGACCGCCTGGTCGACGTCCGCGGCCTCGCCGACCACCTCGACGCCGGTCTCGGCGGTCTGCCCGATCTCGGCCTGGACGCCGGTGCGGAACATCCGGTGGTCGTCGACGAGCACCACCCGTACGTGCCGTCCGCCCGCGCCGCCGTCGGCGGCCCCGGACCCGGCCGCCTCGGGGGCTCCCGCCGTGCCGTTCGCCTCGGTCGCGTCGCTCATGACGTCTTCTCCGCCCTCTCCATCTCCAGTTCGACCTCCGTGCCGCCGCCCGGCACCGGCCGCAGCCGGGCCGTGCCGCCGTTGCGTTCCATGCGGCCGATGATCGATTCTCTGACGCCCATGCGGTCGGCGGGTATCGAGTCGAGGTCGAAGCCGGGGCCGCGGTCCCGCACGGACACGAAGACCGTCCTGCTCTCGACTTCGGCATAGACCTGTACGGCGCCGCCCTCGCCACCGTACTTGGCGGCGTTCACCATCGCCTCGCGCGCGGCCTGCATCTGTGCCCCGGTCCTCTCGTCCAGCGGGCAGTCACCGACGACGACGACCTCGATGGGCACCCCGTGCTTGTCCTCCACCTCGGCGGCGTTGCGCCGCACCGCCTCGGCGACCGTGTCCGGCTCGTCCGCCTCGTCCTTGCCGGTGCCCTCCGGCTTGTACAGCCAGGTGCGCAGGTCGCGCTCCTGGGCGCGCGCCAGGCGGCGCACCTCGCCCGCGTTGTCGGCGTTGCGCTGGATCAGGGTGAGGGTGTGCAGCACGGAGTCGTGGACGTGGGCGGCGACCTCGGCGCGCTCCTGGGCGCGGATGCGCATCAGGCGTTCCTCGGACAGGTCCTGGGTCATGCGGACGAGATAGGGGCCGGCCAGCAGCGTGATGCCGACGAGGACGGCGAGGGCCGCCTGGAGGACCGCGCCGAGATGGGCGGCCGAGCCCTGCAGCACGAAGACGGCGGAGACACCGGCCGTGACGAGCAGGACACCGCCGGCCGCGCGCAGCAGGGTGAGCGTGCGGCGCCGGCGGCCGACCTCGACCCAGCGGGCCCGGCGGGCGTTGTCCGCCTGGCGCCAGACCAGGGCGACACCGGCCGCGACGAGAACAGCGGGCAGCAGATACGCCTTGGCCGCACTGGTCAGGTTCACACTGCCGACGAACACCATGGACACGATGACCATCAGGAGCAGCGCGACGATCTGTCCGCGGTCCGGCTTGCGGGCGACGAGTCTGCGGCGGCCGCCCGGCACGGCCTCCGTGGCGACCAGCGGCGGCTTGTGACCTCCGACGCCGCCGACGCCGAGCGGGACGAAGAACCAGAACGCCGCGTACAGCAGCGCGCCGAGGCCGTTTGCCATGAACAGGCCGACGAACGCGAGCCGGACCCAGATGACGGGCAGGCCGAGATGCCCGGCGAGGCCCCGCGCCACTCCGCCGAGCCAGCGTCCGTCGCTGCTGCGGTAGAGCTTGCGCGGCGGCCGCGGGTCGTCGACTGGCGGGCTTGCGGCTTCCGGCATGCCAATGATGGTCACACGACCGGCGGGGCCAGGCATCAGGGTCGGCCCCGAGACGCCCCTGATCTTCCCCGGGGCCGACTCGGGGAGCGCCGCGCAGCAGTGGGCGCGTGCCGCTCGAACGGTTCCCCGCCTCGTCTCAGGGCCGATTTCAGGGTTCGCCCAGGGTCGTCCCGACTGCCGCGGCGGCGGCCGGGCCGTCACCATGGACGCATGACGGATCACGAGCACGCCGCGACGGGTCCGGGACCCGGCCCCGGCCCGCGCCCGGTCCCGGGCACCGGGCCGACGGATGCCGCGCCCGCCGCGACGGACAGGACGGGAGCGACCGGCACCGGCACACACGCCGACGCCCCGCAGCCGGATCAGGAGCAGTCCGCCGAAGCCTCCGGGCAGTTCCGGCGCGACCGCGGGCACAAGATGATCGCGGGCGTGTGCGCGGGCCTCGGCCGGCACACCGACATCGACCCTGTGGTCTTCCGGATCACCCTGGCCGTGCTGTCCGCGACCGGTGGCATCGGCCTCATCTTCTACGGCTTCGCCTGGCTCCTCGTGCCGTACGGGGACGAGGAGGAGAACGAGCTGCGCAAGCTGCTCACGGGCCGGGTCGACGGCCAGGCGCTCGCCGCCGTGCTGTTCGCGCTGGTCGGGTGCGGAATCCTCCTGACCATGCTGAGGAACGGCGGGGTGCTGGCCTTCGCCGTGGTGCTCTCCCTGCTGCTGGCGGGGGCCGGTTACTGGTCGCGGCGCCGTGGCGCCCCCGACCCCGACCCGCTCGCCGCCCAGGCCGCCGCCGACGCCCCGCCGGAGGCCCAGGCGCCGCCGGTCGTCGCCCTCTATCCGTCCTGGTGGCGGGACCCGATCGTCAAGGACGGCACCCATGTCGGCGGCACCGGCTATCTGTGGGGGCCGGGCGACGCCCGCGGCCGTGACGTCACCTCGGTACTGGACGTCGGCATCGTCACCCCCTGGACCCACGACGGCTCCATACGGCCGCAGCCCGCCCCTCCCCCGAGACCGCGCGGCCCGCGCTGGATCGGCGGCTGGGTGTTCCTGCTCGCCCTGGTCGCGGGCGGCCTGGGCACCGGGCTGACCTGGGACACGCATCCGCTGGGCACCAGTCTGCAGACCGGCCTGGCATGCGCGCTGGCCGTCTTCGGCCTGGGTCTCGCGGTCAGCTCCTTCCTCGGCCGCACAGGGGCCGGGACAGTGTTCCTGGCGGTCGTCACGGCGGCGCTGCTCGCCGGGGCGTCGGCCATGCCCAAGGACATCACCACCCACTGGAGGGACACCTCCTGGACGCCCGCGACGGCCGAGGTGAAGCCGGCGTACGAGCTGGGCACGGGACGCGGCACCCTCGACCTCAGCCGGGTGCATCCGGGCAAGGGGCGGACGCTCACCACGGACGCCCACGTGGGTGCGGGACAGCTGAAGGTGATCGTGCCGGCGGACGAGACCGTGCGGATGAACATCGAGGTGGGCGTCGGCGACATCCGGCTGCCCGGGGACAGCGGGAAGGACGTGGATGTGCAGCCGCGCAGAGTCAGGAACGTGACGCTGGCTCCGGCCAAGGGCGCCAAGGACGCCGGCACGCTGGACCTCAGACTCGGGGTCGGCGCGGGAGAGGTGGAGGTCAGTCGTGCTGCGTCATGAGTTCCAGCCCGGGAGGCTGGTCGCCGGGCTCTTCCTCACCGCCACCGGCGTGGTCTTCGCGGGCGACGCGGGCGGTCTGTGGGAGACACCGTGGTTCGCGGCAGTCCCACTGACCGTGGGGGGCCTGTTCCTGGCGGGGGCGACGGCGGTCGTGGCCCGGGGCATCCGCAGACGGGGCGGCCGGGCGCACAGCGGTTAGGCGGTGTGCCCCGGAGCAGGCTGTCCGGGTCGGCCCTGGTGCGCGGGGGTGCCCTGACGGACGTACAGGCCTTCCAGGAGCGCGGTGAGATAGCGGCGCGCGGTCTCCGCGCGGGTGGCGGGAGCGCCGTGGACGTTCGCGGCGTAGGCGATTCCACACATCAACGGGACCAGGTCGGCAGCGGTCAGGTCGGCGCGCACGACGCCGGCGTCGCGGGCCCGCTCGAGCAGCTCCCTGCCGACCGACGACAGGGTCCGCTTCAGCTCGGTGGTGCGTGGCAGAGCGTCCGTGGCCGCGGCGGTGACCGGGGCCAGGGACGCGTCGGTGACCTGCGCTTCGATGGTGCTGGCCAGGAAACCGGCGAGGGCGCTCCCGGGGTCGTCGTCGGCCAGCGCCCGCTCGCCTTGGGCGGCGAGCGCCTCCAGGCTGGGGGTGGCGACGGTCTCCAGGAGCGCCTCGGCGGTGGGGAAGTGGCGATAGACGGTGCCGACGCCCAGGTGGACCCGGCGGGCGATGTCGTTGAGTTGCAGGGGGGTGCCTCCGTCGACGAGATCCCGGGCCGCCGAGACGATCCGTTCCCAGTTGCGGGCGGCGTCCTTGCGCAGGGGGGTGGTCGTCATGCGGGGAGTCTAACTGGATGGCTCATCCGCATCACCGTGGTGCGCGTCAGGGCCGATCGGCTGCGGGTCCCTCACGCCGCCGTGAGGGGCGCGTGCTGCTCGCTGAGGCGTCGGACGGCTTCGGCGATGCGGGGATCCGTCGCCGCGCGGAAGGGGGCGACCGGATGCACGCCGGGTCCGATGACGACACCGGTCCGGCCGGCCAGTGAGCCGTCGATCGCGGCGAAGAGCGAGGACTTGGCCGCGACGGACGCCGGGCCCGAGGTCGAGCGTGCGAACTTGCGCCGGACCAGCGGCCAGAGCAGGCGCAGCCCGGGCGAGACGATCTTCGGATCGCGCAGGGTGCCGTCGGTCATGCCGGTCGCGGCTCCGCCGGGGTCTGCCGCGAAGACCGAGACGCCCGTGCCGTCGAGCCGGTCGGCCAGCTGCAGCGTGTGGGCGAGGTTGGCGAGCTTGGCGCGGCCGTACCAGTGGAAGCCGTAGTAGCCGCCGGGCGGCTCGACGGCGTCGAAGACTCGCTTGGCGACGCCGACCGCGCCCGAGGTGACGTTCACGATCCGGCTCGGCGCACCGACGCGCAGGGCGGGCAGCAGCAGTTCGGTCAGCAGATACGGCGAGAGGTGGTTGACGGCGAACGTCGCCTCGATCCCGTCGACGGTGTCCTGCCGGGCGGGGAACATCGCTCCGACGTTGTTGACCAGCACGGTCAGCGGACCCGTGGCGAGGATCCGGCCGGCGAGATCGCGGACCGCGTCGAGCGAGGAGAGGTCGGCGGCCAGGAACCGGGCGGAGTGCAACGGCCCTGTGGAATTGATCCTTTCGACGGCCCGGGCACCACGCTCGGGGTCGCGCCCGATCACGACGACTTCGAGGCCCGCCTCGGCCAGTCCCAGGGCGGTCTCGAATCCGATTCCCGCCGTCCCTGCCGTGACCACTGCTGTCTGCTGCATCGCCCGACCCGTTCTGAATATGTGGATAGGTTATCCGGTTGATGTCACCGTAGCAGATACGGATGACCTATCCGCTTTAATGGGCGCACGCCCCGGCACCCGCGGCGCGCAGACGCGCGCGGATGCCGGGGAAAGAGCAGCAGAGAAGACCCGGCGGGCTAGCGATAGCCGCCCAGACGCTGGCGGCGTCGGGCTCGCCAGGCCGCGTCGACGGAGAGGTAGGGGGCTCCGGCGAGGACCAGGGGGATCCAGGCCATCAGATAGGCGAGGTCGTTGCCGTAGTAGTAGGGGGTCGTCGCCCAGCTCACGGTCATCCACAGGCTGAACGAGATCAGCGCGCCGCCGAGCGCGGCCAGCCGGGCGACCAGACCGAGCAGGGTGCCGATGCCGACGGCCAGCTCGCCGAGGGCGATGGCGTAGCCGAAGCCCACCGGAGCCTTCAGCGCCAGATCAACCAGGGCGGGGATGGCGGCGGAGTCGCGGGCGGCGCGCATGGTGTCGCCGACGGACCCGGCACCGCCGGACTTCGTGAAGGCGCTGTCGGTGAGCTTGTCCAGGCCGGCGTAGATGAAGGTGACGCCGAGAAAGACGCGCAGCGGCAGCAGGGCGTAATGGGCGGCGGTGTCGCGCCAGCCGCGTGGGCCGTTCAGCCGGTCCATCTGAGCGTCGGTCCTCATACCGTGAGTCATCGTCGCCAGCCGCCTCTCGCCCGCCGTCCCGCTCCCCACTTGACCATACGTACGACAAGGGGACGCGGTTCAATCCCATCCCGGACGTTTTTCCGGATTTCGGCGCCACGTACGAGTCCCCGCGCGAACAGGGGCCGGGCGGAGACCGTCAGATGCGAGGCGGACGGCGGTCGCCGGCACCGCTCACTCGGTCACCTGGACGAGGCACCGGTTGGTCGCCATACCGGCGGCGGTGACCACCTGCACCTCCACCGCCCCGGGCTCGACGTCGGCCGGTACCGGCACGGTCAGGACGGTGTCGGTGGGATTGCTGAAACCGCCGGTGACGGGCACCAGCGGCACATGCACATCCACGGTGCCGATGCGGACCACCATGCGGGAGAGCCGGTCGGCGCTCCGGGCCCCGGGCGGCACGAATCCGGCGCCGCGGATCTCGATGTCGTCGCCGGTCCGGATCGGCCCGTCCAGGTCGCCGGGTTCGCGGACGCGGACCACGGAGAGGACGACCGGGCGGCCGCCCTCGGCGTACTTGCCGGCCAGGTAGGTCGCGGCCGAGATCAGCACGATGACGCCCAGGCCCCAGGGCAGGTCGGGCAGCCGGTCGGGGCGGCGGGCCAGTCGTACGGCGGCGAACAGCAGGGCTACGGCACTGATGGCGACGTACTGGATGTCGGTGAAGGCGCCCCGGCCGGAGTCGTCGGTGAGCAGGTCGGCGGCGCGCGGCCGGTACGCCGGCACCTTCTGCAGCCGCTGCGCGAGGATGCGCAGGCCCACCACCCGGCGGACCAGGACGGCGATGCCGCACACCACGGCGAGGACGGTCACCACGCCCGCGCCGCGCGCGAGGCCGAGGCCCGAGATGAGCGCGTCGCGTTCGGCCGGGTCGGAGGCGCCGGCAAGCCGGGCGGCAAGCAGCAGTACGGCGTAACCGACGAACAGGATCCAACAGGCGGCCACCGTACGGGAGGTGGACATCCGGTTGTCCTCGCCGATCAACGGGGCCAGCACCCCGCCGCACGCCCGGTGGAACCAGGAGGCGGCGCTGAGGGTGACGGCGACGACGAGCGCGGCGGCCAGGGCCGCGGTGCGGGCGCCGCCCCAGCCCGCGCCGACCGCGGTGAGCGCCTCGCCGAGCAGCAGCGCGAGGACCGCGCCCCACACCGCGCACACCGTGCGCAGCCACAGCCGGGCGAGCCGGACCTCGCCCTCGGCGCGGCCGCGTTCGGCGACGGACTCCGCCCGCTGGGTCAGCTGCTCGGAGACCCACTGGCGGGACGCCGAGGCCGAGTGGGCCACGGCCGCCGGCAGGCCCTGCCCGGCCGCGAACTCGTCCCGCCGGCGCAGGAACGCGGCGACGGCCCGCCGGTGTCCCTCCCGGACGCCGTGCGGACAGTCCCCGCAGGTGCAGCCGCCCTCGTGGATCCGCCCGGCACCCGTGCCGTCTCTCGCCTCCTGCACCGCCACGACCGGCGCCCGCCTTCCCCACGACCTTCCGGCACGCTCGGCGGGCCCTCGAAGGAGGACCTCGCCGCCGTGCAACTGCCCTGCGTCGAAAGCGAATTGTGCCCTACGGAGAGTCGTCCTGGGCCGCCGGGCCGGGTCGCGGAGGGTGAAGTACGGGCCGCCGTGTTGACCCGGCTGCGAGAATTTCCGTATGGCCGAGATCATCCAGCGCGACGGGACCTGGGCCTTCGACGGCAGCACGATCCGGATCACCCCCGGACTGCACCGCTGCGTGCCGCTGTTCCGGCAGACGTACGGGGAGATCTCCGTGCCGTTGGAGGCGGTCTCGCACGTCGTCTACGAACCGGAGCGCAAGCGCGGCCGGCTGCGGATGCGGCTGCGCGAGGGCGCCGACCCGCTGCTGCAGGCGACGGGCGGGCGGCTGCCGGAGCCGGCCAACCCCTACCGGCTGACGGTGGACGCGGACCGCGGCGGGAGCGCGGAGTACGTCGCCGAGGAGATCCGGCACGCCCTGCTCCTCGACCGGATCCCCAAGGAGCCCACGACCGGCTATCTGCTGCCGGGCCCGCCGGTGCCGGTGTCCGTGCGGGCCTCCGACGGCACGGTCTCCTTCGACGGCACCCAGGTGCGCATCGACTGGGCCGACACCTCCGACCGGGTCAAACGCGCGACCGGCCCGCGGATCATCGCCCTCGGCGATCTGGTGCAGGTGGAGTGGCTGCCCAACTCCGGGTACGAGGACGGCTTTCTGCGGTTCGTGACCCCGGAGACGGCGTTCTCCAAGCTGCCGCCCGAGCGGGACCCCTACACCCTGGACCTGTGGGGCAGTGTCCGCCGCGATCTGCTGACCGCGCTGGTCGCGACGGCCGTCACCGCCCGGCTGCCGCATCCCTCCACCCGTACCGGCGGCGCCCGCGACGGCGGGGACCGGCATCGGGCGGCCGTACCCGATCGGGCCGGCCACCACGACGTGCTGCTGCGCCGGCTGCGGGAGCTGGGCGAGCTGCACCGGGACGGGGTGCTCACGGACGAGGAGTTCGCGATGACCAAGGCCGCGGTGCTCAGAGGCTTCGGCTGAGCGGGCCGGCCGCGCCGCGGGGCGCGGGGCGCGGGGCGCGGGTCAGCTGAGCAGGTCCGGTTCGCCGCGGCTGATGTCCTGCCACAGCGGCTGGTAGTTGATCCAGGCCACCAGGTCGCCGCCGAGCTGCTCGCGGGTGGCCACGGCCAGTTTGTGGTCGATGAGGACCGGGCGGCCGGCCGCCTTCGCCATCAGCTGGACCTGGCAGGAGCGCTCCAGGGACATGAACCACCAGGCGGCGGCGTCCACCGAGTCGCCGACGGTGAGCAGCCCGTGGTTGCGCAGCACGAGCGCCTTGCGGGAACCGAGGGCCCCGGCGATCCGCCGGCCCTCCTCGATGTCGACGGTGACCCCGGTGTAGGCGTCGTAGAGCGCCACGTCCTCGTAGAAGGCGCAGCTCTCCTGGGTGATGGGGTCGATCAGCTCGCCGAGCGCGGCGAGGGCGCGGCCGTGCACGGAGTGGCAGTGGGCGACGGCGACGACGTCCGGACGGGCGGCGTGGACCTGGGCGTGGACGGTGAACGCGGCCTGGTTGACGTGGTAGCGGCCCTCGACGACCTGCCCGTCCTGGTTGGCGAGGACGAGATCGCCGACGGTCACGTGCTTGAACGGCATCCCGAACGGGTTGACCCAGAAGCACTCGGTGTACTCCGGGTCGCGCGCGGTGATGTGGCCCGACACCCCGTCCTCGAAACCGGCGCGCCCGAAGATCCGCAGGGCGCCCGCGAGCCGCTCCTTGCGGTGCCGGCGCTCGTCCTCCACCGAGTCGTGCATCGGCGGCATGGCGAACCGCAGCTGGTCGGTGGGCAGCGGCAGGGGCGGGGTGGGCCCGTGCATAGGTCCTCCAGCGCTGGGATTGCTGTACGCGCCGGAAGTTACCCTCGGTCAGCGCAAAAGGGCAGAGCTGTTTTGTAAAGATGACGTACGCGCCGAATACACGACAGAGGTTGTCCGGTTTGCCGGTGAGACTGGCGTGTATGACACCTGTGAACTGGGCGGCTTTCACCTCCGCCGCACCCGGCCTGGCGCGACTCGCCGAGGAGCGCTTCGGCGCCTTCCGTCACCATGTCCTCGCCACCCTCCGCACGGACGGCTCGCCGCGCACCTCCGGCCTGGAGGCCGACTTCCGCCGGGGTGAGCTGTGGCTCGGCATGATGGACGGCTCCCGCAAGGCCCTCGACCTGCGCCGCGATCCCCGCTTCTCGCTCCAGGCCAACCCCGGGGACGGCACGGACATGGCCGGCGGGGACGTGCGGATCAGCGGGCTGGCGTACGAGGTCGGGGAAGGGCAAACGAAGGCGGCGTACGTGAAAGAGGTGGAACCGCCGCAGCCGTTCCACCTCTTCCGCACCGGGCTGACGGAGGTCGTACGGACCTGCGTCGAGGACGACACGTACCTCGTCGTCCAGGTCTGGAAGCCCGGAGAGCCGGTGCGCACTCTCAGGCGACGGTAGGGACTACTCCCACTCGATGGTGCCCGGCGGCTTCGAGGTCACGTCGAGGACCACGCGGTTGACGTCGCGGACCTCGTTGGTGATCCGGGTCGAGATACGGGCCAGGACGTCGTACGGAAGCCGGGACCAGTCGGCGGTCATGGCGTCCTCGGAGGAGACCGGGCGCAGCACGATCGGGTGGCCGTAGGTGCGGCCGTCGCCCTGGACGCCCACGCTGCGCACGTCGGCGAGCAGGACCACCGGGCACTGCCAGATGTCGCGGTCGAGGCCGGCCGTGGTCAGCTCCTCCCGGGCGATGGCGTCGGCGTCGCGCAGAAGGTCCAGGCGCTCCTTGGTGACCTCGCCGACGATGCGGATGCCGAGGCCGGGGCCCGGGAACGGCTGGCGCTGGACGATCTCCTCCGGCAGGCCGAGCTCCTGGCCGACCATGCGGACCTCGTCCTTGAACAGCTTGCGCAGCGGCTCGATCAGCCGGAACTCGAGGTCCTCGGGCAGGCCGCCGACGTTGTGGTGCGACTTGATGTTCGCGGCGCCGGTGCCGCCGCCGGACTCGACGACGTCCGGGTACAGGGTGCCCTGGACCAGGAACTCCACGGCCGGGCCCTCGTCGGCGATGATCTCGGCCTGCGCCTGCTCGAAGACGCGGATGAACTCCCGGCCGATGATCTTGCGCTTCTCCTCGGGGTCGGTGACGCCCTTGAGCGCGGTCAGGAAGCGCTCCTCGGCGTCCACGACGACCAGCTTGACGCCGGTCGCGGCCACGAAGTCCTTCTCGACCTGCTCCGTCTCGCCCTTGCGCATCAGGCCGTGGTCGACGTACACGCAGGTCAGCTGGTCGCCGATGGCCCGGGCGACGAGGGCGGCGGCGACGGCGGAGTCCACACCGCCGGACAGACCGCAGATCGCGCGCTTGTCGCCGACCTGCTCGCGGATCGCGGCGACCTGCTCCTCGATCACGTTGCCGGTCGTCCAGTCCGGCTTCAGGCCGGCGCCGCGGTACAGGAAGTGCTCCAGCACCTGCTGGCCGTGCGTGGAGTGCATGACCTCGGGGTGGTACTGGACGCCATAGAGCTTCTTGTCGTCGTTCTCGAAGGCGGCGACCGGGACGACGTCCGTGGACGCGGTCACGCTGAAGCCCTCGGGGGCGGCGGAGCAGGCGTCGCCGTGCGACATCCACACGTGCTGCTCGTCCGGGGTGCCCTCGAAGAGGGTGGAGGACGTCCTGGAGACGTGCAGGTCGGTACGGCCGTACTCGCGGGCTCCGGTGTTGTCGACGGTGCCGCCGAGGGCCTGCGCCATCAGCTGGAAGCCGTAGCACATGCCGAATACGGGGACGCCGGCCTCGAAGATCTCGCGGTCGAGGCGGGGTGCGCCTTCCTCGTACACCGAGGAGGGGCCACCGGAGAGGATGATCGCCGCGGGGTTCTTGGCGAGCATCTCCTGGACCGGCATGGTGCTCGGCACGATCTCGCTGTAGACCCGCGCCTCGCGGACGCGACGGGCGATGAGCTGGGCGTACTGCGCGCCGAAGTCGACGACCAGGACGGTGTCGGGGGTGGCGGCAGCGGGGGTCGATGACACGGCTTGCCTTCCGGCGGATGGGCGGGGGTCTTTGGTTCCGATTCTAACGGGGTGCTGGTGGGACGGGTCCCGCTCGCGTGGGCTCCGCCCTCGTACCCCCCCGGTTGGCCAGGCGGCGGGCGGGCCGAGGCCGGCGCGGCGCCCGGCTGAGGGCCGTCGCGGTCGGTCGGCGGAGCGGGACTCCGCGTCGTGGCATACTGGCGCCATGCTCACGCAGACGACCTTCCTCTTTACCTATGGCATCCGGCCCGCCGGCTGCCATGGTCTTGCTGCTTGAGCGCAACGCCAAGCGACTTACCAGGCGCCCCGGGCCGACAAGGCCCGGGGCGCCTGTCGTTTCCGGGTCCTGCCGTTCCGGGGCGTGCCGGCCACCGTCACCAGGAGCCCCGAGATGACCATCACCACCCCGGAAGAGACCACCGCCCCGGAAGGGACCACCTCGACCCCGGAAGAGACCATCGCCGACGCCCGTGAGCGCATCGACGTGCTGGACGACCGGATCATCGGTCTCATCCAGGAGCGGATGGCCGTCTCCGCCGTCGTCCAGCAGACCCGCATCGCCTCCGGCGGGCGGCGGGTGCACCTCTCCCGGGAGATGGAGATCCTCGGCCGCTACCGCGAGGCGCTCGGCAAGCCGGGCACGGGCCTCGCCATGACCCTGCTCGAACTGTGCCGGGGGCGCGTCTGAGCCGGCACCTCAGCGTCGTACCTCAGTTCGGGCACCGTCTCACCCGTACGGCGCGTGACCGCGTCGCGCGGCGCTTCGTTGATCGAAGTGTCCGTGCCAGCCAGGGGCGGGCCCGACAGAACCACGCGTGGCTCGCTGGAGCGATGAGGCGTACGGGTCGTGCCGTAGGCCGTGGGACCTCGCTCCAGGGAAGTGACCGGACGGCAGGGGACAGCAGCCCGGTCACCCAAGAGAACGGTCGGCTCCGGGGACGCCCGGGGCCGACCGGCGGAAAACTGCCGCACCTGTGCACCAGTGCCGGCCGAACAGGTGCGGATGCCTTGCCCATCCAGCACGACGCGCAGAAGCCCCAAGTCCCCGCGCGGACGACGGCATCGCTGTACACCGTCCGCCTCGGCTCGCGAAAGCACGACACGAGGGCGGGACCACGAACCAGCGGCGCAACCCCCCCGGCGCCGCCCCAGGCATCGACGCCGCCCTGACGTCGATGCTGATCCAAGAAGGGCCCCGCGGCCTCTCCGTCCCGCGGGGCCCTTCGTCATGCCCCGGAACAATGTGAGCCACTTCACACACCTTTATCGTCGGCTGACGCACAACCGTTCTCACAGGCCACGGGTCTCACGTACGCAACCAACGGCCATGCCCGTGCCCCACACACGGAGGCCTCCGACCACGTGCTGCCGCGACGCAGCACGCGAGCCCCACAAGAGGTCCTCGAATGAAGCTTCGCCGCGCCATGATCACCGCGGCCGCGACAGCCGCCCTCGCCCCGCTCGCCCTGACCTGCGCTCCTGCGGCGTTCGCCGACGAGTCCCCGAGCGCGTCGGTCAGCAGCCCGGCCGCGACGGACAGCACTCCCGCAGCGGACGAGAGCAGCCCGGCCGCCGACGACAGCACGCCCACGGCCACGGCGCCGGACAGCCCGTCCGCCTCCGAGTCGGCGAGTGCGAGCGCGTCGGCGTCCGCGTCCACCTCCGCGTCCGAGTCGGCGTCCCCGTCCGCGTCCACCTCCACCGAGCCCAGCGAGAGTGCCGAGCCCAGCGGCGAGCCGAGCACGCCGACCGGGATCTGCGAGGAGGACGACGCCCACTACCAGTCCAAGATCCACGCCTCGCTCAGCGGTCTGCCCGGCGAGATCGCCGTCGGCAGCGGCTGGCACCCCTTCACGCTCGGCGTCAAGAACCCGACGTCGGCCGACCTCAAGGACGTCATCTTCTACGCGGGCGTCGGCCCCAGCGACCTGAACGCCCAGTACGCGTTCAAGACCAGCCAGGTCCAGCTCCAGGTGAAGTACGACGGAGCGTGGTACGACGTCGAGGACGGCGCCGGCCACTCCAACGGCTACCTCGACCTCGCCGACATCAAGGCCGGCCAGACGGTGAACTACCAGCTCCGGCTGAACGTGAAGGCCAACGCGCCGGTCGGTGAGGGCCTGACCATCGGTGGCGGGATGTACTTCGACGACGAGGAGAACTGCATCGGCTCGGACCAGGCCAGCTACCTGATCAAGATCGTCAAGGCCGGTACCGACACGGGCGGGACGAAGCCCCAGGAGGGTGGCAAGGTCCCGGTTCCCACCCAGAAGCCGAGCAAGTCCAACACCCAGGACGTGACCGGCTCGCTCGCCGAGACCGGTTCCAGCTCCATGCTGCCGACCATCGGTCTCGTCGGCGGTGCCGCCGTCGTCGTCGGCGCCGGAGCGGTGTTCGCCGTCCGCCGCCGCAAGGGCGCCGGTTCGAACGCAGCCGCGTAAGCGGTCGCACACCGAAGGGGCCTGCGCCAGGAGGGGGGCGCAGGCCCCTTCGGCACCTCCGCGCTACTGCTTCGGCGGCACCGCGGGCACCCCCAGGAACGGCAGGCGCAGCGCGCCGAACGCCTCCGCCGGGACCGCCGGCGCCTGCGGCTCCACCGGCTTCAGCCGCTCGTACGCCGCGCCCGGCGCCGGACGCGGATCCTGCTCGCCCTTGTTCGGCCAGAAGGACATCGCGCGCTCGGCCTGCGCGGTGATCGTCAGCGAGGGGTTCACGCCCAGGTTCGCCGAGACGGCGGCGCCGTCCACGACCGAGATGCCGGGGTGGCCGTAGAGGCGGTGGTAGGGGTCGATGACCCCCGTCTGCGCCGAGTCGCCGATGGGGCAGCCGCCGAGGAAGTGAGCGGTCAGCGGGGTCCCCATCAGCTCGCCCACGTTGCTGCCGGCGAAACCGTTGATCTCGGCGGCGAGCGCGGAGGCCGCCTCCGTGGCGGCCTTGATCTGCTTGGGGTTGGGGGCGCCGTGGCCCTGGCGGGCGGTGAGCAGGCCCTTGCCGACTCCGTCCGGTTTGAGGTACGTCGTCAGGGAGTTGTCCAGCGACTGCATGACCAGGCCGATGATGGTCCGCTCGGACCAGCGCCGGTTGGACAGGGAGCGCAGCACGAGGAGCGGGTGCCTGGCCGCGTTCGTCAGCCAGGCCAGGGCCCGGGAGGAGCCCTCGGCATAAGGCACCTGGAGGATCGACAGGCCGCCCATCGCGTTGGAGCCCTTGCCGTAGCGGACGGGCTCGATGTGGGTGTTCTCGTCCGGGTGGATCGAGGAGGTGATCGCGACACCCTGGGTGAAGTCGGCCCTGGCGGTGCCGTGCGCCTTGCGGTAGCGGCGGTCGTCGGTCTGCGCGCCGACCAGTGCCTCGGAGTTGGTGCGGGTCAGGTCGCCCAGGCGCTTCGACAGATACGGCAGTTGGCCGCCGGCCCGCATCCGGTGCAGCAGGGTCTGCGTGCCGTAGGTGCCGGCCGCGAGGACGACCCTCCGGGCGGTGAAGAGCCGGCCCTCGCCCTTCTTCTTCCGGTCCGTCGGCAGGGTCGCCACCGCGAACCCGCCCCGGGAGTCGTCCGTGACGGACACGACCGTGGTCATGGGGTGGACCACCGCGCCCGCCTTCTCGGCGAGGTGCAGGTAGTTCTCGTTCAGGGTGTTCTTCGCGCCGTGCCGGCAGCCGGTCATGCACTCGCCGCACTCGGTACAGGCGTTGCGGGACGGGCCGGCTCCGCCGAAGTACGGGTCCGCGGCCTGCTGCCCCGGCTTCGCCTTCGCGGTCCCGTCGGCGTCCAAGCCGTCGCCGAAGAACACGCCGACCGGGGCCAGGTGGAAGGTGTCCCCGACGCCCATCCGCTGCGCCGCCGCTTTCAGATGCACGTCGGAGGGGGTCATCGTGGGGTTGAGCCGTACGCCGAGCATCCGCTGGGCCTGGTCGTAGTACGGCTTCAACTCCTCCTGCCAGTCGGTGATGCCCCGCCACTGGGGATCGTCGAAGAACGCCTTCGGCGGTACGTAGAGGGTGTTGGCGTAGTTGAGCGAGCCGCCGCCGACGCCCGCGCCCGCCAGCACCATGACGTTGCCCAGCAGGTGGATGCGCTGGATGCCGTACATGCCGAGTTTCGGGGCCCAGAGGTAGTTCTTCAGGTCCCAGGAGTTCTTCGGGAGGGTGTCGCGGGTGAAGCGGCGGCCGGCTTCCAGGACGCCGACCCGGTATCCCTTCTCGGTCAGGCGGAGGGCGGACACCGAGCCGCCGAATCCCGATCCGACGACTATGACGTCGTAGTCGTACCCGTCCTCGTCCCGGGTCTGGACAGACTTCTCCTGCGACACGTGCTCTCCTCGTCGAGAACGGGGTGGTACTGGACGCGCTGTTGGTCGGGTTTCTCTAGCGGAACCGGAAGGCCTTCATCAGGCGCAGACTCGTGCTCATGAAGCGGGCGTAGCCCTCGTCGGTCATGCCCAGCGACGGCGCCATCGGCAGCAGGCGCTGCTGGGCCACGGTCTGGGCCTCCGTGTACTTGAGGATGCCCTCGGAGCCGTGGCGGCGGCCGAGACCGGAGTCCTTCATGCCGCCCATCGGGGACTGGACGCTGCCGTAGGCGGGTGCGTAGCCCTCGTTGACGTTGACCGTGCCGGTGCGCAGCCGGGCGGCGACCTCGCTGCCGCGCCGGGCGCTCTTCGTCCAGACGGAGGCGTTGAGGCCGTACGGCGTGGCGTTGGCGCGCTCGACCGCCTCGTCGTCGTTCTTGAAGCGGTAGACGGAGACGACCGGTCCGAAGGTCTCCTCCTCGCACACGGCCATGGAGTGCTCGACGCCCTCGAGGATGGTCGGCTCGAAGAAGTAGGGGCCGATGTCGGGGCGGGCCGTGCCGCCCGCGATCACCTTGGCGCCCTTGGCGACGGCCTCCTCCACATGCCGTTCCACGGTCTTCAGCTGGCGCTCGCCGACCAGCGAGCCCATGTCGGCGCCGTAGGCGAGGGAGTTGCCGAGCCGCATGGCCTTCGTGCGGGCGGCGAAGCGCTCCAGGAAGGCGTCGGCGATCGACTCGTGGACGTACAGCCGCTCGATGGAGATGCACAGCTGTCCGGCGGAGGAGAAGCAGGCGCGTACGGCACCGGCGGCGGCCTTCTCGATGTCGGCGTCCTCGAGGACCAGCATGGCGTTCTTGCCGCCGAGTTCGAGGGACACGCCGACCAGGCGTGCTGCGGCGCCCTGGGCGACCTCGCGGCCGGTGCGGGTGGAGCCGGTGAAGGAGACGTAGTCGGCGTGCTTGACGAGCTCCGGGCCGACGACCGGGCCCTCGCCGAGCACGACCTGGAAGACGCCCTCCGGCAGGCCGGCCTCGATCAGCAGGTCGCGGGCCCACAGGGCGGTGAGGCAGGTCTCGGTGTCCGGCTTCATCACGACCGCGTTGCCGGTCACGAAGGCGGGCAGCGCGTCGCCGACGGACAGCTCCAGGGGGTAGTTCCAGGGGGCGATCTGGCCCACGACGCCGCGCGGGTGGCGCAGTTCGGTGACCTTGGTGAGGGTGGGGACGGCGCCGGTGTGCCGCTTGGGCCGCAGATAGGCGGGGGCCTTGCGGCCGTAGTGGCGGGCCGCGACCGCGACGGCCTGCACCTCCTCGTGCGCGTGCAGACGGGCCTTGCCGGTCTCCAGCTGGATGAGGTCGAGCACCTCGGCCTGCCGCTGCAGCACGAGGTCGTGGAAGCGCAGCAGGACGGCGGCGCGCTGCCGTACCGGGGTCTTCTCCCACACCGCCTGTGCGGCGCGGGCGGCCTCGAAGGCCGTGAGGACGTCCTCGGGCGTGGACTCGGGCAGGTCGGCCAGCTTCTCGCCGGTGAACGGGGTGTGGTTGGCGGTTCGGCCGGAGCCGACGACGCCCTTGGTGAGCTGGGCCACCAGTTCCGGGGTGACCACGTCGGCGGCGGTGCGCGCGCCCTCGGGGGCGGGCGCGAGCGGGTTGGTGCCGGTGCTGTCCGGGGCCTGCGTGTCCGTCATGACGCGCAGGGTATGCCGGAGCGGAGGCTTTGTGTACCCGTCGGTAACGGGGATTCACGGAGTGCTCACACACTGCCAGTGATCACTGGCAGTGAATGTGCTGATCAGGGCGTTGACGCGGTGGCGGACGGAACGATCATTCGAGCCCGGCTTTTTTCGCCAGAAGCAGTCCGAGCGTGGTGCGGGGGCTGCGACGACGGGGTTCGGGGGGCGGGGGCGGTGAGGGCTCGGAGGCGGGGGCCGGTTCCGCCGCGGTGGCCGGCGGGGTGTCCGGGGTGGCCCGATGACCGCCTTCCCGTACGGCGTCCGGTTCGGGCGGGAGCCCGAGGTACTCCCGCAGTTCCGCCGTGACCTCCTCCGCGCCGGGACGGGCCTCCGGCTCGTCGGCGTGCAGCCGCTCCAGCAGGGGGCCCAGCGGGCCGGGGTCCGTGTCCGCGAGGGCGGCGCGGAGCAGGGCGCCCAGGGACCACAGGTCGGACGCCGGGCCGGCGCCGGGGCCCGCGGCACGCTCCGGCGCGCGGAAACCGGCGGGCGTGTCCGCCGGGTGTCCGTCGCCGGTCCCGAAGTCGGTGACGATGACCCGGCCGGTGCCGGACTCCAGCAGGACGTTGGCCGGTTTGACGTCCCGGTGCACGATGCCGACGGCGTGGGCGGCGCGCAGGGCACCGAGGACGGCGAGCCCGATCCGGGCGGCCTCGTCGGGCGGGACCGGGCCGCGCAGCAGGGCCTCCCGCAACGACTCGCCCTCGACCAACTCCATGACGATCCAGGGGGTTTGGCCCTCGGTGACGACGTCGTACACCGTGACCGCGGAGGGATGGCGCACGCGGGCCGCGGCGCGGGCCTCCCGGTAGAACCGGTGGGCGATACGGCGACTGTCCTCGTCGTCGGCCGGATCGCCGGGCAGCAGCGGCTCCTTGACGGCGACCCGGCGGCCCTGCTCCTGCTCGTCCCGGGCCCGCCAGACGGTGCCGGTGGGCCCGGAGCCGAGACGCCCGGCCAGCCGGTAGCGGCCACCGATCAGACGTGTGCCGGGCGGGTGTTCGCCGTCTCCACTCATGTCACATGAGTACCGCGAGCACCATGCCCTTGTCGAAGGGGGCAGGGCCAAGCGGCCTGTCTTCGCCTGTGGGGTGAGGCAGTCAGGCGACCCGCCTTGCCGAGGGGGCAGTCGGGCGACCCGCCTTTGGCCCGGGGGTCAGGCGCCCTGTCTTTGCCTGGGGGGAGTCAGGCTACCCGCCTTGGGCCAGGGGGCAGTCAGGCGCCCGTCCGAGGCGGGGAGTCCGGCGGCCCGTCCTTGCCGACGCGGGCCCGGACCGGGGGGTCTTGGCGACGGGGGCCGGTCCAGGGCTGTGTTTGTCGCAGGGGCCCGGACCGGGGGCTTCGCCGACTCGGGCCCGGACCGGGGCTGTCTTTGTCGACGGAAACCGGACTGGGGGCACTTCGCCTACGCGGGCCCGGACCGGGGGGAGTCTTGGCGACGCGGGCCCGGTCCAGGGCTGTGCTTGTCGCTGGGGCCCGGACCGGGGGCTTCGCCGACTCGGGCCCGGACCCGGGCTGTCTTTGTCGACGGAAACCGGACCGGAGGTGTCTTCGCCGACGCGGACCCGGACCGGAGGCGTCTTGGCGACGCGGGCCCGGTCCAGGGCTGTGCTTGTCGCAGGGACCCGGACCGGGGGGCTTCGCCGACTCGGGCCCGGACCCGGGCTGTCTTTGTCGACGGAAACCGGACCGGAGGTGTCTTCGCCGACGCGGACCCGGACCGGAAGTGTCTTTGCCGGAACGCGGGCCCGGACCGGGAGGCGTCTTCGGCGACGGGACCCGCCCCGGCGGTGTCTTCGCCGACGCGGAACCGGACTTGGGCGCACTTCGCCGACGCTGACCGGGACCCGGGGGTGCCTTCGCCGACGCTGACCCGGACCGGGGGCACTTCGCCGACGCGGGGTACGCGCAGGCGGGAGGGCGCGGCGGTCATGAACCGGTGAGCGAGAAGGTGTCCACGGCCACGTCGAAGTACTCCCGCGCCTCCCGCACCTTGCCGACCGGCGCCGAGACCCACACGTCGTACATCCGCCCGGCCTCCTCCCAGCACAGGTCGTAGGTGTGCCGCGGGCCCTCCGCCGTGCTGAAGCCGTCCCAGGTGAACTCCCACAGCGCGGCCGGTTGTCCGTCGTGCGTGGTGCGGGTGACCCGACCGTCGTGGTAACCGGGGTTGGTGGACGGGCCCTTGGCAGCCGATCGTTCCATCACGCCCTGCGGGCCACCGGGTTGGGGATCGGCGACCTTGACGCCGAGGCGGAAGATCTCGCCCGGGGAGAGATAGAAGACGCGCTCGCCCTGCGGACTGCGGGCGAAGTCCTGCGGCACGGCGAGGGAGAAGCCGGCCGGATCTCGGGCCGTGCGGTAACCGGACGGCGCGCTGTGCGAGCCGGCGGAGGACGGAACGGTGGGCGTCCGGGCGGAGGTGGGGGGTGCCGGGGATGATGCCGGCTGCGAGGCCGGGCTCGTGCCGGTCGCGGTGGCCGGGGAGGTCGCCGTACCGCCGGGGCTGCCACCGCCCCCGCCCCCGTCCCGGTGCAGCAGCAGCGCCGCCGCGGACACGCCCGCTCCGGCCAGCGCGGCGACCAGCAGGGCCGCGACCAGCACCCCCCGCGTGGACGGCGGCCGGGCCGGGGGCTCGGCCGCCGGTGCCGGGACGGTTGCCGGCGATGGCCCGCCGTGCGGAAGGTCCTGCTGAGTCGGCGTGTACGGCGCGGCGGCCTTCGGCGTCCGGCCGCCGCCGATCCGGTGCATGAGTCCGGAGGCGGCGGTGACGCCGGGCGACGGCCCCGGTGCCTCCGGGGTCCGGCCCGTCTCCAGGAACGTCCGCAGCATCTGCTCGGCCTCGGCCGCACCGAGCCGCCGGTCGGGGTCGCGCTCCAGCAGCCCCCGTACGACCGGTAACAACGGCCCGGCCTCGTCGGGTGGCCGGATGTCCGCGGAGACGACGGCGTGCAGGATGCCGCCGAGCGAGTCGCGCCGGAACGGCGACGCGCCGCTGAGCACCGTGCACAGCAGCGCGCCCAGCGACCACAGGTCGGACTCCGGCCCGGTGCGCAGCCCCGACATCCGCTCCGGGGCGGTGTATTCGGGCGAGCCGACGAAGGAGCCGGTCTCGGTGAGCGTGGTGGCCCCCGCGACCTGGGCGATGCCGAAGTCGGTCAGCACGACCCGGCCGGTGCCGGACTCGATCAGCACGTTCGCGGGCTTGATGTCCCGGTGCAGCACCCCCGCCTCGTGCGCGGTGCGCACCGCGCTGAGCAGGGCGACGCCGATCCGCGCGGCCTCGGCGGCGTCGGCCGGGCCCTGCCGGGAGATCAGGTCGGCGAGCGAACCGCCGTCGACCAACTCCATGACGAGGTAAGGCCGTTCGTCCTGCTCCACGACGTCGTGCACGACGATGATGTGCGGATGTCGCAGCCGGCCGACCGCCCGTGCCTCGCGGAAGGTACGGTCCCGGCGGCGCCGCGCGTCGTCCTCGGAGAGCGTGTCGTCCGGGAGGAGTTCCTTGACCGCGACACGCCGGCCCAGCACCTGGTCGACGGCCCGCCACACCACGCCCATGCCGCCGCGCCCGATGCGTTCCTCCAGCCGGTAACGGCCCGCGATCACACGGAAGTCGGCGCCCTCGGTCCCCATGAGCCCCATCATGCCGCACCGGACCCATCCGCTCCGGGGCGCCGATCGGCCAAGCAGGGCCGATCGACCAGCGGTTTTCGGCCGTATCAGCCCTCGTTCGGCTCCTGCCAGCTCTGCAGCACCCACTTGAACTGCTTGCTGGTCTCCGCCCAGTCCTGCTCCGGCGTCGACATGTAGAGGGCGTACTCGGTGCCGGAGCGCGAGAAGTACGTCTCCTCGATGGCGTGGCGCGGACCGGGTACGTGCGGCGCGTCCTTCTTCAGCGCGTACCAGGTGTACTCCCACAGCGAACCGTTGCGGTCGCGGTAGATGTTCGGCTTCATGACCACTTTCCTGTAGTCGACGAGCCGCTGCAACTGCTGTTCCAGGTCCTGCTGGTGCTGGTAGGCGTCGGCGAAGTCCGGGGAGCCGTCGATGGCGATGCGGACGAAGTGCAGGCCGCCGTCCGGGGTGTAGTCGACCTGCTTGAGGTCGCCGTGGACGCCGACGAGCTTCCGCTTCCAGCCCTTGGGCAGGTAGACGGTGAAGCCCCAGGGGTCGTGGTACGGCTGCCACGAGGCGGGCACGGTCCCGTTCGGGCCCGGCGTGGCGCTGCCGCTCGCCGAAGGTGACGTCGTGGCCGGGCCCGCGCCCCCGCCCGTCCCGGTGTTCTGCTCCATGCCGCCCCACTCCTGGAAGGCCACGGCCGCGCCACCGCCGAGGACCGCCGCCACGGCGACGACCAGGGCGAGGGTGCGCAGCCGGCGGCGCGGGCGGGACCGCGCCGGGCCCGGGGGTGGGGGCCCCACGATCGTCGGCCCGGTCATGGACCGGCCCGGGCCGGCCTGCGCTCCGGGGCCGTAGCCGGAAGCGGTCCCTGGGGAGCCGTGTCCGGAAGCGGTGCCCGCGGAACCGTGGCCGGAGACGGCTCCCGTGGCGCCGTAGCCGGAGGCGCCTGCGGTGGGGCCGTAGCCCTGCGCCGTCGGCCCGGTGCCGTACCCCGAGGTGCTCGGCCCACCGGCGTGGATGCCCGAGCCCTGGGTCGGAATGAACGCCTGGGCCGTGTGCGGGCGGCGGCCCTCCGCCGCCTCGGCGAGCATCTGCTCCGCCTCCTCCACGCCCGGCCGCCGCTCCGGCTCCTTGCGCAGCAGCGCGGATATGACCGGACCGAGCGCACCGGCGTGGCGCGGCTCGTCGACCTCCTCCTCCACAACCGCCTGCATGGTGCTCAGCGGTGAGGTGCGGCGGAACGGCGACCGGCCCTCGACCGCCGTGTACAGCGTGGCACCGAGCGCCCACAGGTCCGAGGCCGGGCCGGGGTCGTGGCCGCGCACCCGCTCGGGCGCGAGGTAGTCGACCGAGCCGACGACCTCTCCGGTGCGGGTGATGGTGGAGTCGCCCTCGATCTGGGCGATGCCGAAGTCCGTCAGCAGCACCCGGCCGTCCCGGCCGAGGAGGACGTTGCCGGGCTTGACGTCGCGGTGCAGGACGCCGGCGGAGTGCGCGGCGCGCAGCGCCCGCAGCACCCACAGGCCGATGCGCGCGGCCTCCCGCGGCTCGACGCGCCCGCGCTCCTTGACCTCGTCCGCCAGCGAGTTGCCCTCGACCAGCTCCATGACGATCCAGGGACGGCCGTCGTGTTCGAGGACGTCGTGCACGGTGACGACGGCGGAGTGGTTGATGCGCGCGGCGGCGCGGGCCTCGGCCCGGGTACGGGCGAGCAGAACGGCCCGGTCGCTGTCGGAGACGTAGAGCGCCGCGGTCAACTCCTTGACGGCGACCGTCCGGTTCAGCACCTCGTCGTGGGCGCGCCACACCCGGCCCATGCCGCCGCTGCCGATCGAGTCGGCGAGCCGGTAGCGGCCCGCTATCAGCAGGCCCTGCATCTGATTCACGTTGCCCCGCAATGCTCTTGACAGGGTCAGACTAAGGACCGGCCCACCAACAGGGAACCAGCGGGGTGCCAAGGTGACAGCACTGTGACGGTTGTCGCCGCCGGAATCGGCCAGGACCGGTCAACCGGTATACGGGGCGCTCAACCGGTGTAGCGGTACGTCGCCGTGGCCTGCTCGTACAGCCGCGTCACCTCGTCCCGCTGCGCCTCCGGGCCGCGGACCTGGACGATGTGGTAGCGGCCGTTCAGCAGGATCGCCATGTTGCGCACGAACAGGTCGCGGCCCTGCCCGTCGGTCCAGGTGAACTGGCCCTCGGCCATCGTCCGCCCGCCCACCTCGATGGTTCTCAGGCCGGCGGCCGTGGCCCAGCTGGAGTCGCGGTACGGCTGGAGTTCGCTCTCCTTGTCCCGCTGGTAGGCCATCGGGTCACTGCCGTAGGTCGCGGCGCCGTCCCGTCCGGGTACGACGATGAGCTCGAAGTTCCCGTGTGCGTAGACCACCTGGCCGCTGCCGTTCTTCGGGGTGCGGTCCCAGCCCTTGGCCACGGCGACCTGGAAGCCCTCCGGGTCCTTGCGCAGGGTGAAGCCGTCGGCGACGGACGGATCCGCGCCGGTCTGGGTCTCGGTGGCGGGCACGCTGCTCTGCGGGGCGCTCTGCCCGGAGGAGGGCTGCCGGGTGTGCGTGGGCGCCGGGCCGGCCTCACCGGCGCTGCCCGTGCGGTCCGGGCTGCCCGCGGCCCCGCTCTCGCCCTGCTTGGGCATGAACAGCATCGCGTACGCGATCACGCCGGCCAGCAGGAGCAGGATCAGCAGGAGCAGGGTACGGCCCAGCCTGCGCGGCGAACCGGCCTCCTTCCCGGCGGCCCTGGCCCGCTTGTGCCGGCCGTGTGGCGGGACCTCGGGCAGCCCGGCGCGCCGCCGTCGCAGCCGCACCAGCTCGCCGCGGCGCCGGACGATCGGCAGCCGGCTGGGGTCGGCGGGCGGCACGGGCACGACATGGGTGCCGGCGTCCGGCTCCGGGGCGGAGCGCACCAGCGACCGCAGCCAGCCGCTCAGTTCCTCGAAGTCCAGGCGCTCGGTGGGGTCCTGACGCAGCAGCGACTCCACGACCGGCCGGAGCGGACCGCACTCCTCGGCGAAGGCGGGCGGCTCGGCGCACACCAGCTGCACCAGCTCGGCCGTCGACTCCTCGGGGTACGGCGCGTGCCCCTGCACGGCCCGGAACAGCAGCGCCCCGAGGGCCCACAGATCGGTCGAGGGCCCGATCGGCGCCGCCAGCTGCCAGTTCTCGTGCACGGGCCCGGCCTGCTCCGGTGCCCAGCGCTCGGTCACGGGCCCCACGACGGTCATCCGCACCTGCCGCGCCCGCTCGGCCGCCAACGCGGTCCCCGGCCCACGCGGACCCCCGCCCACGACCACACCGCCGTCGTCCCAACGGGGGCGGGAGGGGTCGTGCGGAGGGAGGGGCCGCTGGGTGGGGCCGGTGGTGGCCGGGGCCAGGGCCGGCCCTTGGTGGGCGGGGCCGATGCCGTAGGGGGGCAGGTCCGTGCCGAGGTGGGCCGGGTCGTCGTCCGGAGGCAGGGCGGGGCCTTGGCGACCGGGGGCGGCGGCGCGGCCGGGGCCCGGGGCGGCGAGCCGGCCCGGGACGGACGGGTGTGCGGGGCGCGGGTTCACCGAGGGCAGCCCGGGGCGCTGCGGCTCGCCGCTCGACGCCGGGGTGCCGGTGGAGCCTGGACGCGGCACGGCTCCGTGCCAGGGCGCGCCCTGCGCCCCGTAGGGGTCGGCGATCCGCCCGGGCGGTGTCGCACCGCCCGGCCCGCCGGGATACGGCGACTGCGCCGTGCCGTCGGCCCGTTCGGCGCCGGTGTCGCCCTCGGCGGGCGGCCGGGCTCCGGGGAGGGCGGCGCGCCCGCTCTGCCGGGCCTCCTGCACCCGGGCGGCGGCGCGGGCACCCGCCCGGTACGCGGCGATGGCCCCGGCGCGGGCGGCACGGACGTCCGCGCCCGTGTCCAAGGGCGGTCGCCCCGCCGGACCCGGCACTCCGGCCCCGCCGGACACCCCGCTCGCGCCGGAGACCCGGGCCCCGCCGGACATCCCGTTCGCGTGGGACAGCCCGGCCCCGCCGGACACCCCGTTCGCACCGGGCACCGGCAGGCCTCCGGCGGCCCGCGCCTGGATCGCGGCCCGGCGCGCGGCCTCGGGATCGACGTCGGCGGACGGAACCCCGCCCGCCCCGGCCGCACCACCCGGGCGGCCACCGGAACCGGAGGAGTTCCCCCGGCCCCCGGCGAACGGAGCCGCTCCCCCACCCGGACCGGAGCCGGCGCCCTCCGCGCCTGCCGCGCCCGGAGCTCCCTCCTCCATGCCGTCCTGGACCGGCACCGGGTCGTATCCGCACAGCGCCTCCTCGGCGGCGCCGACGGCGAGGCCGGTCAGCATCACCCGGCCGTCGTCACAGACCAGCACCGTGCGGGCGGTGATGTTGCGGTGCACCCAGCCGTGCCCATGCAGCACCCGGAGCGCCATCAGCACGTCGGCGGCCACCTCGGCCGCCCGGTACGGCGACAGCGGCCGCTCGGCGAGCAGCGCGGCCAGCGGACGCGCGGCCACCAACTCGCTGACCACCCACAGCGAACCGCCCTCGGCGAACACGTCGAAGACCTGGTCGAGACGCGGATGATCGGGGATGCGGGCCGCCGCCTGCGCGGCCTCGACAGCACGCCGCACCGCCGGGTCCGCGGGCCGCCGGGTCGCGGTCCGGGCGTCCTGCGTCCGGCGGGTCCCGCGCTCACGCGCGGTGAACCCCTCGGGCAGTCCCTCCGCGTCGAGCACCTCGGCCTCGACGACCTCCGGCAACGGAACCTGCCGCACGAGCACTTCCTGCCCGCTGTACGTGTCGAAGGCGCGGGTCTCGGTGAGTTCGTACTCGTCGGAGGGCGGCAGCGGCAGGCGGTAGCGGTCGGCGAGCACCCGACCCGCGTAGTCGTCCACGTTGCCTCCCCCGGCCGCCCGGTTGGTCACATCCGTTCGCCTCGCGACCCGTTTCGCACACACTTCCGGCTGCGTACGGTCCGCAACCATTCACGATACGTGCCGGAGGCAAACCGCACCGAGTGGATGACGGATTCTCACGCCCCAAACCGGCGCCCGCGGCCTACGACTTGGGCTGGAAGGAGTCCGTGAGCGTCTTCCAGGTGTCCTTGCGCAGCGCGCTGTCCCAGTTCGCCGCCTTCGCGGTGTACATCAGTCCGTAACCGAGACGGCCGTTGACCACGAATCCGCGGTCGATGGCGCGGTACTTGGTGCCGCCGTCGACGTAGGTGAACTCCCAGTCGGCCGTGTTCCAACCGCGGTAGTCCACCTTCTCGATGCGGATGCGCTGGTACCGGGAACGCATCATCGCGTGTTCCTGGTTCTCCCAGTCCGCCACCGGGTCGGACTTGGGAGCACTCGTCCATCCGATGAGCAACGTCTGCCCGTCCGGACCGGCGTAGCGGTCTCCCGCGCGGCCGGTGGACTGGTACGACCACCCCTTCGGCAGCCCGATCGAGTACCCCTGCCGGCCCGTGCGGGTCGACACCACCGGCGCGCTCCCGCCCTGCTGCGCACCGGACTTGCCCGACGAGTCGGCCGGCCCGGAAGCGTCGGTGGACGCGCCGGCGTCGATCGCGGTGCCCGACGCGGAACCGCTGCCCGCGGCCGACGGGCTCGCCCCGTCCGTCCGCGCCCCGCTGCCCGTGCCCTTGCCGCCCTTGTCCTGCTTGGTGGATGCGTTGGCACTCGCCGCCGCCTTGGCCCCGCTGCTCTTGCCGCCCTTGCCGTCGTCGCCGTTCAGGGTGAGGGCCAGGACGGTGCCGAGCACCGCGAGGACGACCACCACGGCGATGATCACCAGCGTGCGCTTGGGCACCACGTCGGTCAGCGGCGCCCTCGGCACCGGCCGCGGCGGCAGGTCCAGGTCCGGCGGCGGCACCACGGGCCACCCGGAACTCGACTTGTTCGCGCTGGAGTTCGGCCCGCCGCCGGCAGTGGAGGCAGGACCGGCCTGTTTGCCGACGCTTGCGGGGCCCACCCCATGGGCCGAAGCGGACCGCGCTCCGCCGGGGGAGGCCGGCCGACCGGTCCCGGGAGTGGCCGGGTACGCCCCGCCGGGAGTGGCCGGGCGTGGCCCGCCCTGGGCGGCACCGCCCGCGCCCGGGGCGGCCGTGTCGCCGCCGCTCCTCGTCCGCGCCGACGCCGCAGCGGTGGCCGCCCCGGCCGCCCTGCGGACCGAACGCAGCGCTCCGCGCAGCTTCTCCCCGGCCTCCTCGCTCCGCCTGCCCTCGGACGGCCCGGGCTGCGGCGGCAGCGGAACCACCCGTGTGGCGTCCAGCGCCTGCGGCTCCGGCGCGTGGATCACCGCATTGAGCATGGCCCGGGCCCCGGCGTCGTCGAGCCGCTTGGCCGGATCCTTGGTGAGCAGGCCGTGGATGACGTCCCTGAGCGGGCCCGCGTTCTTGGGCTCCTCCAGGGGCTCGGTCATCACCGCGGTGAGCGTGGCGATCGCCGACCCCTTGTCGTACGGCGGCACGCCCTCGACCGCCGCGTACAGCAGGCCGCCGAGCGACCACAGGTCGGCCGCAGGCCCGGGCTTGTGACCACGGGCGCGCTCGGGGGAGATGTAGGACGGGGCACCGACGAGCATGCCGGTGGAGGTGATGGACGGGTCGCCCTCGACCTGCGCGATACCGAAGTCGGTGAGCACCACCCGGCCGTCCTCGGCGATGAGCACGTTGGACGGCTTCACGTCTCGGTGCAGGATGCCCTCGCGGTGCGCGGAGCGCAGCACGTCGAGGACGGCGAGACCCACCTCGGCGGCACGCTTCGGCTCCAGCAGGCCGTCCTCGCGGATGACCTCGGCGAGGGACTTGCCCTCCACCAACTCCATGACGATCCACGGCCGGTCGTCCTCGTCGACCACGTCGAAGACCGTCACCGCGCTGTTGTTGCGGATCCGGGCGATCGCCTTGGCCTCGCGCAGGGTGCGCGTGATCAGGCGCCGCTTCTCCTCCTCGTCGATGTTCGACGGGAACCGCAGCTCCTTGACGGCGACCGTCCGGCCCAGGGTCTCGTCCTCGGCGCGCCACACCGTGCCCATACCGCCCCGGCCCAGCACGTCTCCCAGCCGGTACCGCCCGGCGAGGAGACGACGCTCGCTCTTGTCCTGACGAGTCCCCTGACGAGATGTACCCGCCCGCTCCGCCTCCGACATGCGTCCCCTCATACAACCCGCCCTGACAGAGCCTCCATTGTCTCTCACCCGACAAGTGCCGAGCGCCCCGGGTGCCCCTGGCCTCCGGCGGGGCGACATGCCGGAAGACGGGTGAAGTGCGCGGGTTCCTCACGGGGATGACGGCGGGTCGCCTGCCGCGGCCACCGCTGCCGGCGTCCGTGGAAGGCCCGGCTCGCCGGGCGCCCCCGTCGTGGCGGAGCGCGTCTCCGCGGCACAGGAACGGGAGGACAGGGGCGCGCGCCTCCTCAGCCGACCCTCAGCCGAGCGGCACGATGTCCGGCGCCCCCAGCCTCGCCGCGTCCGCCGTCAGATCGTCGGGCTGGAGCTGGGACTCCCGCTCGGCCTCCACCCGCTTCTCGTAGTGCTCGACCTCGCGCTCGATCTGGTCCTTGTCCCAGCCGAGGACCGGGGCCATCAGCTCGGCCGCCGCACGGGCGCTGCGGGTGCCCCGGTCGAAGGTCTCGATGGAGATGCGGGTGCGGCGGGTGAGGACGTCGTCCAGATGGCGGGCGCCCTCGTGCGAGGCGGCGTACACCACCTCGGCACGCAGATAGTCGTCGGCGGCCTGCAGCGGCTCGCCGAGGGCGGGGTCGGCGGCGATGAGGTCCAGGACCTCCTCGGCCATGGAGCCGTACCGGTTCAGCAGGTGCTCCACGCGGGCCACGTGCAGTCCGGTGCGGGCGGCGATCCGGGCGCGCGCGTTCCACAGCGCCTGGTACCCCTCCGCGCCCAGCAGCGGGGTCTCCTCCGTCACGCAGTCGGCGACCCGCATGTCCAGGCCGTGCACCGCCTCGTCGACCGCGTCCTTCGCCATCACCCGGTAGGTGGTGTACTTTCCGCCCGCCACGACCACGAGCCCCGGCGCCGGATGGGCCACCGTGTGCTCGCGGGACAGCTTGCTGGTGGCGTCGGACTCACCGGCGAGCAGCGGGCGCAGACCGGCGTACACACCCTGCACGTCGTCACGGCTGAGCGGCACCGCCAGCACCGAGTTGACGTGCTCCAGCAGGTAGTCGATGTCGGCGCTGGACGCGGCCGGGTGGGCCTTGTCGAGGTTCCAGTCGGTGTCGGTGGTGCCGATGATCCAGTGCCGGCCCCAGGGGATGACGAACAGGACCGACTTCTCGGTGCGCAGGATCAGGCCGGTCGTGGAGTGGATGCGGTCCTTGGGCACGACCAGGTGGATGCCCTTGGACGCGCGGACGTGGAACTGGCCGCGCTCGCCCACCATCGCCTGCGTGTCGTCGGTCCACACGCCGGTGGCGTTGACGATCTGCTTGGCGCGGATCTCGTACTCCCCGCCGCCCTCCACGTCCTGCACCCGGGCGCCGACCACTCGCTCCCCCTCGCGCAGGAACCCGGTCACGCGCGCACGGTTGGCCACCTTGGCGCCGTAGGACGCCGCCGTGCGCACCAGCGTGGCCACGAAGCGGGCGTCGTCCATCTGGGCGTCGTAGTACTGCAGGGCGCCGACCAGGGCGTCCTTCTTCAGGCAGGGGGCGACGCGCAGGGCGTGACGGTGGCTCAGGTGGCGGTGCAGGGGCAGGCCCCGGCCGTGCCCGCGGGCCATGGACATCGCGTCGTACAGGGCCACGCCGGAACCGGCGTACAGCCGCTCCCAGCCCTTGTGCTGCAGCGGGTACAGGAACGGCACCGGCTTGACCAGGTGCGGGGCCAGCCGCTCCAGGAGCAGTCCGCGCTCTTTGAGGGCCTCGCGGACGAGCGTGAAGTCGAGCATCTCCAGGTAGCGCAGTCCGCCGTGGATCAGCTTGCTGGACCGGCTGGAGGTGCCCGAAGCCCAGTCGCGCGCCTCGACCAGACCGGTGGACAGGCCGCGTGTGACGGCGTCCAGCGCGGTGCCCGCGCCGACGACTCCGCCGCCGATCACCAGCACGTCCAGCTCCCGCTCCGCCATCGCCGCCAGTGCCCCGGCACGCTGCGCCGGCCCCAGAGTCGCTGTCCTCACCGCTGCCTCCCGCTGTCGCAGACTCGCTCGCGTCGGCCACACCCGGTGGGCGAAGCCCGGTTTCATCCCCTCCTCATGCCCAAATTCTGACGGGGTTGCCCGACTTCAGCCACCACGAGCTCCCAAGCTGTGGACAACTCGCGCACAACCATCGGAAGACACACGAACACAATCACGCATAACAGTCATATATGTATCTAGCCTGACATCGCGCTCACTCTCGCTGTACACAGCGGTTGCGCGTCTGTTCCGTTTCGGCTACTGGGAAGGACGGCCCACGCCATGCCCGCAGACCTCGCCGTCATCGGACTCGGCCCCTACGGCTTGCCGCTCGCCCAGGCCGCCGTCGCCGCAGGGATCCCCACCATCGGATACGCCACCGGTCCGGAGGCGGGTTCCCTCAGCCCCGCCGAGCTGCGCCGGATGCACGCGGCCGGCTTCCGGCCCGGCACCGACCCGGCCCAGCTCGGCCGGGTGCGCACCGCGGTGATCTGCGCGACGACCCCGCGTGGCGCCGACGGTGGGCTCGACCTCGCCCAGGTGGAGGCGGCCGCCCGCACCCTGGGCGAGCGGCTGCGCCCGCACACCACGGTCATCCTGGAGTCGCCGGTGATCCCCGGCACGACCGAGGAGTTCCTGCGCCCCCTGCTGGAGAAGGGCTCGGGGCTGCGCGCCGGCCGCGACTTCCACCTCGCGTACTCGCCCAGCCGCGTCGACCCCGGCAACCGCGACCACACCCCCGCCAACACGCCCAAGGTCATCGGCGGCCTCACCCCAGCCTGCACCGAGTCGGCCGCCGCCTTCTACGGCCGGCTCACCGACAAGGTGGTACGCGCGCGCGGGCTGCGCGAGGCGGAGACGGTGCAGCTGCTGGAGACCAACTTCCGGCACGTCAACATCGCGCTCGTCAACGAGATGGCCGTCCTGTGCCATGAGCTGGGTGTCGATCTGTGGGACGTGATCCGGTGCGCCGAGACCAAGCCCTTCGGCTTCCAGACGTTCCGCCCCGGGCCCGGCGTCGGCGGGCACGGCGTCCCGCAGGACCTGACCGGCCACGCCACCCGCACGCTGCGGATGGTGGAGCTGGCCCAGCAGGTCAACAGCAGGATGCCCCGGTACGTCGTCCAGCGTGCCGCCACCCTCCTCAACGAACACGGCAAGTCCGCCCGCGGCGCGCGGGTGCTGCTGCTCGGCGTCACCTACAAGCCCGACCTCGCCGACCTGCAGGGCACACCGGCGCAGGAGATCGCGATCCGGCTGATGGAGCTGGGCGCCTCGGTGAGCTTCCACGACCCCCTGGTGGCCTCCTGGAACGTGCTGGACCGCCCGGTCCCGCGCGCGGACTCGCTCTACGAGACCGCCGCCGACGCCGACCTGACGATCCTGCTCCAGCAGCACCGCACGTACGACCTGCAGGGGCTGTCGGTGAAGGCCCAACTGCTGCTGGACACGCGCGGGGCCACGCCCACGGGGGCGGCGAACCGGCTCTGACACCGGTCACGAACGGAAAACAGCCGGGGGTGTTGTCGCTCCCGGCTGTTAATCTCCCCCGGACTCGCCGCCCACGCACGTTGCGCGAGTCCTCCGTTTCCGTCGTTCAGTTGTACTCCATATCGGGGGGATTTCTGTCATGAGCCAGTCAGCTCCGCCGCCGCAGCCGCCGCAGTCCGGGCCGGCCGACGGCAACCCGTACGCCGGGCAGGCCCCGGCCGCCGCGCCGTACCCGCCGCAGACGGGCGCCCACCCCGCCCAGCCGGGCGCTTTCGGGCCGCCGGCACCGCCCGCGCCGGGCCGCAACAACGTCGTCCTCGGCGTGGTCGCCGCCGTCGTCGCCGCCGTGGCCGCAGCCGCGCTGTACGGCGTCGTCATCGGCGCCACCAAGCACGAGATCGGCTACGCCGCCGTCGGCGTCGGCTTCGTCGTCGGCCTCGCCGCCGGCAAGGCGGGCGGCCGCAACCCCGCCCTGCCCGTCGTGAGCGCGATCCTCGCACTCGGCTCGGTCTACGTCGGCCAGCTCGTGGGCGAGGCCATGATCGGCGCCGACCAGCTGCACGTGAGCTTCGGCGAGCTCTTCTTCCAGCACATCGACGTGGTCCAGAAGGTGTGGAAGGAAGACGCCGACCCGCTGACCTTCCTCTTCTTCGCCATCGCCGCGTTCGCCGCGTTCTCGGGCGCCAAGAAGGCCGCCGCGTAACGGCTGCGCCGAGCAGAAGGGCCCGGCCACCTCGTCGGTGGCCGGGCCCCTCGCGTCATGGGTGTCAGCGCTTGTGCTGGCTGTCCGCGACGGTCACCTCGACGCGCTGGAACTCCTTCAGCTCGCTGTAGCCGGTCGTGGCCATCGCGCGGCGCAGGGCGCCGAAGAAGTTCATCGAGCCGTCGGGCGTGTGGGACGGGCCGGTGAGGATCTCCTCGATCGTGCCGACCGTGCCCAGGTCGACCTTCTTGCCGCGGGGCAGCTCCTCGTTGACCGCCTCCATGCCCCAGTGGTGGCCCTTGCCGGGCGCGTCCGTGCCGCGGGCCAGCGGGGAGCCCATCATCACCGCGTCGGCGCCGCAGGCGATCGCCTTGGGCAGGTCGCCGGACCAGCCGACGCCGCCGTCCGCGATCACGTGCACGTACCGGCCGCCGGACTCGTCCATGTAGTCACGGCGGGCCGCGGCCACGTCGGCGACGGCGGTGGCCATCGGGACCTGGATACCCAGTACGTTGCGCGTGGTGTGGGCGGCGCCGCCGCCGAAGCCGACCAGGACACCCGCCGCACCGGTGCGCATCAGGTGCAGGGCCGCGGTGTAGGTGGCGCAGCCGCCGACGATCACCGGGACGTCCAGCTCGTAGATGAACTGCTTCAGGTTCAGCGGCTCGTGCGAGGAGGACACGTGCTCCGCCGAGACCGTCGTACCGCGGATGACGAAGATGTCCACGCCCGCGTCCACGACCGCCTTGGAGAACTGGGCGGTGCGCTGCGGGGAGAGCGCCGCCGCCGTGACCACGCCGGAGTCGCGCACCTCCTTGATGCGGGTGCCGATCAGCTCCTCCTTGATGGGCGCCGCGTAGATCTCCTGGAGGCGGCGGGTCGCCTGCTCGGCCGGCAGCTCGGCGATCTCGTCCAGCAACGGCTGCGGGTCCTCGTACCGCGTCCACAGCCCCTCGAGGTTGAGCACGCCGAGGCCGCCCAGCTCGCCGATGCGGATCGCGGTGGCCGGGGAGACGACCGAGTCCATGGGGGCGGCCAGGAACGGCAGCTCGAAGCGGTAGGCGTCGATCTGCCAGGCGATCGAGACCTCCTTCGGGTCCCGCGTACGGCGGCTGGGGACGACGGCGATGTCGTCGAAGGCGTACGCCCTGCGGCCGCGCTTGCCGCGCCCGATCTCGATCTCAGTCACGTCTTGGCCTTTCCCTGATGCGTTTCAGCGTCTTCCAGTATCGCCGACGGGTAGGACAGAAGCCCTCCGCGGGGACGACAACGGCGGCCCCGGATGCTCCGGAGCCGCCGCCGCATGGTCTTCACGCGCGCGTGGGCGTCACTTCTTGCTGCTGTAGTTCGGCGCCTCGACCGTCATCTGGATGTCGTGCGGGTGGCTCTCCTTCAGGCCCGCGGAGGTGATCCGCACGAAGCGGCCCTTGGACTCCATCTCCGCGATGGTGGCGGCGCCGACGTAGCCCATGGTCTGGCGCAGGCCGCCGACGAGCTGGTGCAGGACGTTGGCGAGCGGACCGCGGTAGGGCACCTGTCCCTCGACGCCCTCGGGCACGAGCTTCTCGTCCGTGGTGACCTCGGCCTGGAAGTAGCGGTCCTTCGAGTACGACTTGGCCTGGCCGCGCGACTGCATGGCGCCCAGCGACCCCATGCCCCGGTACGACTTGAACTGCTTGCCGTTGATGAAGAGCAGCTCGCCCGGGGACTCCTCGCAGCCTGCGAGGAGGCTGCCCAGCATCACCGTGTCGGCGCCGGCGGCCAGCGCCTTGCCGATGTCGCCGGAGTACTGCAGGCCGCCGTCGCCGATCAGCGGGATGCCGGCGGGACGTGCCGCGAGGGAGGCCTCGTAGATGGCGGTGACCTGGGGGACACCGATACCGGCGACGACACGGGTGGTGCAGATGGAGCCCGGGCCCACGCCCACCTTGATGCCGTCCACACCGGCGTCGATCAGTGCCTGGGCGCCGTCGCGGGTGGCGACGTTGCCGCCGACCACGTCGACGTCCACGCTCGACTTGATCTTCGACATCCAGCTCAGGGCGTTGCTGTTGTGACCGTGCGAGGTGTCGACGACCAGGAAGTCCACACCGGCCTGGGCGAGCGCCTGGGCGCGCTCCAGCGCCTCCGGGCTGGCACCGACCGCGGCACCGACGAGCAGCCGGCCCTCGGCGTCCTTCGCGGCGTTGGGGTACTGCTCGGCCTTGACGAAGTCCTTGACCGTGATCAGGCCCTTCAGGACGCCCTCGTCGTCCACCAGCGGCAGCTTCTCGATCTTGTGCTTGCGCAGCAGCTCCATGGCCTCGGGGCCGGAGATGCCCACCTTGCCGGTGACCAGCGGCATCGGGGTCATGACCTCGTGCACGCGCCGGGCGCGGTCGCTCTCGAAGGCCATGTCGCGGTTGGTCACGATGCCGAGCAGCTTGCCGGCCGGATCGGTGACCGGGACACCGCTGATGCGGAACTTCGCACACAGGGCGTCCGCCTCGGCGAGCGTGGCCTCCGGGTGCACCGTGATCGGGTCGGTGACCATCCCGGACTCCGACCGCTTCACCAGGTCGACCTGGTTGACCTGGTCCTCGATGGAGAGGTTGCGGTGCAACACGCCCACGCCGCCCAGCCGGGCCATCGCGATCGCCATCCGGGACTCGGTCACCTTGTCCATCGCCGCCGACAGCAGCGGGATGTTCACCCGGACGTTGCGGGAGATGCGGGACGAGGTGTCGGCCGCGTTGGGGAGCACCTCGGATGCGCCCGGCAGCAGCAGCACGTCGTCGTAGGTCAGCCCGAGTGTCGCGAATTTACCGGGCACTCCGTCGACGTTGGCAGTCATGACACCTTCCCCAAATGGCCTTGATCGGTGCGGATGTCCATGCTAACGGGAAGTATCGCTAGCAAATTCCACGGTACGGGGTCGCTTCAGGCTTCGTATGTTCGTACGGACTTGGAAGCGTGCCTGTTCAGCGAAGTGAGCTGCGGGGGCTCCGCCCAAGGGCGTTACTGCTCGGCGAGAGCGCGCAGACGGCTCAGTGCCCGATGCTGTGCGACCCGGACGGCGCCGGGTGACATTCCCAACATCTGCCCGGTCTCCTCCGCGGTCAAGCCCACGGCGATGCGCAGCAGGAGCAGCTCGCGCTGGTTCTCGGGGAGGTTGGCCAGCAGCTTCTTGGCCCACTCGGCGTCGCTGCTGAGCAGGGCGCGCTCCTCCGGGCCGAGGGAGTCGTCGGGCCGTTCCGGCATCTCGTCGGAGGGCACCGCCGTGGAGCCCGGGTGGCGCATGGCGGCGCGCTGCAGGTCGGCGACCTTGTGGGAGGCGATGGCGAAGACGAACGCCTCGAAGGGACGGCCGGTGTCGCGGTAGCGGGGCAGCGCGAGCAGGACGGCGACGCACACCTCCTGGGCGAGGTCCTCGACGAAGTGACGCGCGTCGCCGGGGAGCCGGGACAACCGGGTGCGGCAGTAGCGCAGCGCCAGCGGGTGGACGTGCGCGAGCAGATCGTGCGTGGCCTGCTCGTCCCCGTCGACGGCGCGGTGGACGAGCGCACCGATCGCCCCATGGGCCGTGCCCGCCTCGTCGTCGCGCATCGGTCCATCGTGCCTTGTGGCCGTCCGGTCCGTCGCATCGTGCCCGTGGTTGTGCACCGAAGCGTTATGAGCAGGTGCGCCGGCACTCATCCCCTGCGCCCTCCCCTTCACCTCGACCGACTCGTCCCCGAGAGACTCCACATCTCAAGGATGCGGCATCCGCGCCGAAACGGGCAGCGCACGTCCGGCGGCCCGCCTCGCCCCCCGCCCGCCGCGGCGTCCGACGGGGTCGTACGACGGGGGTGTGAACAGCCCTCCCGTGTGCGCGCCGACGCTCGCGGCCGGGCCGCGCCGACCACGGGTGTTGCCGAAGTGGATCTCCGTTCCCGCCCGCCACCGGCCACCCGTCCGGCGGTCTGCCGTACGGCTCCCGAGGTGTGACCGGGTCCACCCCTCGAAGACTCGTCACAGCCGCTTCCGCCGGCAACGGAAACCCCCGTCAAGGCCTTTCACCGGCACCCACCTCCGAACGCCGGAAAGCGGCCCGACGACCCGCTCGTCCACCGCCTCGCCGGGGAACCGGGACGCGCCGGTACGACGCCGCGGACGAGGACGCCACCGACGGGCGCCTGCGCCCGAACCTCGCGCTCGAGCGGTAGGCGGCATGCACCCCACGGCCGGAGGCAGTACGCCCCACAGCCGGAAGGCCCCGCCGAGGCCCCTCGCGGGCCCGGCACCCGCCGTCCGCCCGCGCCGGCTCGACCCGAGAGCCGACGGGGCCGGAAGCCGACGAGACCGTGCCGCGTCCCGGTGGTACGCGGATCCCGGACCGCAGGCTTTGGATGCCGAGGGACGCGCGAGCCGACGCCGGGCGTGGCCAGGACACCCCGACGCGCCTCCGGAGTCGCACGGCACGTCCGCGCGCCGCCGGGGCAGACGGGTACGGCCGGGCCACCGGACGCGCCACCGAGGCGTGCGCTCGTCCAGCACCGCGCACGGCCGAGACAGAGCGCTGCGCCGCGACCCCGGATCCGGGGGGGCGTGCCGGCGTACGTGCGTGTCGGCGCACGTACGTCGTGTTCGGGTCGGCGGTCGCTCCGGCCCGGACTCCTCGCGGGCGCCGGTGAGGCGCCGGGCTGCTGCCGGGGGAGGCGGATCCGCCTCCGGCCCCGGAGTGGTGCCCGGTGCCGCTGGGCCCCGGCTGCCCCGCAGGGCTGGGCACTGTCTACCGGACCAGTCCCCAGCGGAAGCCGAGCGCCACGGCGTGGGCCCGGTCCGAGGCGCCGAGCTTCTTGAACAGGCGCCGCGCGTGCGTCTTGACGGTGTCCTCGGAGAGGAACAGTTCGCGGCCGATCTCGGCGTTGGAGCGGCCGTGGCTCATGCCCTCCAGGACCTGGATCTCGCGCGCGGTGAGCGTGGGCGCGGCGCCCATCTCGGCCGAGCGGAGCCGGCGCGGGGCCAGTCGCCAGGTCGGGTCGGCCAGGGCCTGCGTCACCGTGGCGCGCAGCTCCGCGCGGGAGGCGTCCTTGTGCAGGTAGCCCCGGGCGCCGGCGGCGACCGCGAGGGCCACACCGTCGAGGTCCTCGGCGACGGTGAGCATGATGATGCGTGCGCCGGGGTCGGCGGAGAGCAGCCGGCGCACGGTTTCCACGCCGCCCAGGCCGGGCATGCGCACGTCCATCAGGATGAGGTCGGAGCGGTCGGCGCCCCAGCGGCGGAGGACTTCCTCGCCGTTGGCCGCCGTCGTCACGCGCTCGACACCGGGCACGGTTGCGACCGCGCGGCGGAGCGCTTCTCGGGCAAGCGGGGAGTCGTCGCAGACGAGGACGGATGTCATGACCGCCCTCCGCAGCTGATGCGCGTCACCTTGAGCCTCCAGGCTGGTACGGAATCGTCACCTGTGCGGTCGACCGCCTCGGACGCCTGCCCGAGCGCTTGTGTTCTCAACCGCCTCCGCACTCTCAACGACGGTCACTCGAAAGAGTTACGGGGCTACATGCCGTCTTCGGCACTCTACGTGAGGGGGTCGACACGCTGCAGACATGCGCAACAGACCCTCAACTTTTCACCACAACCGTGCCCCATTTGGCCGCTTTTCTTCCCGTTTCACGGTGTCCGAGGCTAGATTCGCAATGAGTCATATTTTCATCTCCTTAGACCGGAGATGTACGGTCGATGGCACCGTATCCGCTCTGAACGGCTACAAGGGGTCACGTAATGGCAGATTTCTCCCGCCTTCCCGGACCGAACGCGGACTTGTGGGACTGGCAGCTGCTCGCTGCCTGCCGCGGCGTGGACAGCTCGCTCTTCTTCCACCCGGAGGGCGAGCGCGGGGCGGCTCGGAGCGCTCGCGAGAACTCGGCCAAGGAAGTCTGCATGAGGTGCCCTGTCCGCGCGGAGTGCGCGGCGCACGCGCTGGCGGTACGCGAGCCGTACGGCGTGTGGGGCGGCCTGACCGAGGACGAGCGCGAGGAGTTGATGGGGCGCGCGCGCAACCGCCTGGTGACAGCCTCGACCACCGGCGCGGACACCGCTCCCAACCATTGAAGGAACGTTTTTGCACCCACGGACCACCGGGTGCCCTATCCCCTCCACCAGGGCACGCCACGTCAGCGCGCGCGTGCCCGTGATTCTGCCGCCCCGCACTGGGGCGTGACCCGCGGCCGTACCGCTAGACGCGTCCGGCCACCCGGGCCAGCTGCTCCAGCGTCGCCGCGACGGCCGGCACCTGCGCCAGGTCGGGCAGGGTGAGGGCGACGATCTCGCGCCGTACCGCCGGCTCCAGCCGTACCGTGCGCACGCCCCGGGGCCGTACCGATTCCACCGCCAGCTGCGGCAGTACGGCGACCCCCAGACCCGCGCCGACCAGGCCGACCACCGCCGGATAGTCGTCCGTGGCGAAGTCGATGCGCGGCGTGAAACCCGCCCCCTCGCACACCTCGACCAGCTGGCCGCGGCAGCGCGGGCAGCCCGCGATCCAGGGCTCCTGGGCCAGCTCGCCGATGGCGACGGTCTCCGCGCGCGCGAGGCGGTGCCGCTCCGGCACCAGGGCGACGAGACGGTCGGTCAGCAGCGGCCGTACGACCAGGTCGTCCCAGTCCTCGGCGACCTCCGCACCCTCGTAGCGGAAGGCCAGAGCCAGGTCGCAGTCACCCTCCCGCAACAGCGACACGGATCTCGGCGGCTCGGCCTCCTCCAGGGAGACACGGGTGCCGGGGTGGGCGGCACGCAGGGCGGCGAGGGCAGTGGGGACCAGGGTGGAGCTGCCGCTGGGGAAGGAGACCAGCCGGACCCGGCCGGCGCGCAGGCCCGCGATGGCGGCGACCTCCTCCTCGGCCGCCGTGAGTCCGGCGAGGATGCCGGAAGCGTGCCTGACCAGGGCTTCGCCGGCCTGGGTCAGCCGCATCTCGCGGCCGCTGCGGACCAGCAGCGGGGTGCCGACCGAGGACTCCAGGGCCTTCATCTGCTGGCTGACGGCGGGCTGGGTGCAGCCCAGTTCGCGCCCCGCCGCCGAGAAGGATCCGGTGGTGGCGACGGCGCGCAGGACGCGGAGATGACGGGCCTCGATCACCCTCTGAGCATAAGGGCAGCTTGGGGACGGTGTGAAATATTCGGTCGACGCTTTGAGGTGGGACCCGTACCGTGTGGGCATGAAGCTTCTCTCGGTCAATCTGGGCCGCCCGCGGCCGGTGCCGTACACGGACCAGGCGGAGGGTGTCACGGGCATCGACAAGAAGCCGTCGGCCGGACCGGTGCGGGTCGCGGCACCGGGCCCCAAGGGCGTCGGCGCGAGCGGGCTGGCCGGGGACGCGGTCTGCGAGTTGCGGCACCACGGCGGGGACGACCAGGCGGTGTACGCCTACGCGCGCGAGGACCTCGACGACTGGGAGCGCGAACTCGGCCGATCATTGGCCAACGGTTGCTTCGGAGAGAACCTCACGACCGACGGCCTGGTCGTCTCCGACGCGCTGATCGGCGAGCGGTGGCGGATCGGTTCCGAGGTGGTTCTGGAGGTGACCTCGGGCCGGATTCCGTGCCGCACGTTCCAGGGCCATCTGGGCGAGCGCGGCTGGGTCAAGAGATTCACGCGGAAGGGCGCAACGGGTGCCTACCTCCGGGTGATCGAACCGGGCGAGATACGGGCGGGCGATCCGATCGAGATCGTGCACCGGCCGGACCACGGAGTGACGGCGGCGATGCAGTTCCGCGCGGTCACCACCGAGCGGCAGCTGCTGCCGCGGCTGCTCGCGGCGGGCGAGGCACTGCACTCGGAGACGCTGGCGAAGGCGCGCAAGTACCTGGCCGAGCAGGCGGGCTGACCGGCCGTCGGCCGCCGGGGCGGCGGCCGTCCGGGCGGTGCCGCACGGGGAGGCAGTCGCCGCCGTCCGGGCCCCCGATGGAGCGGACACGTTCGCTCCGGCGCCATCTCCGGGTCACTACGCTTGGGCCATGACAACGGCTCTGATTACGGGATCGACCGCGGGGATCGGCGCCGCGTTCACGCGGCGGCTGGCGGCTGACGGGCACGACCTGGTCCTGGTGGCCCGGGACACCAAGCGGCTGCGCGAACAGGCGACGGAACTGCACGACCGGCATGGCGTCGAGGTGGAGGTGCTGACCGCCGACCTGTCCGAGGACAAGGGCATCGAGGCGGTGGCCGACCGCCTCGGCGACCGGAAGAGCCCGGTCGACCTGCTGATCAACAACGCCGGCTTCGGCAACAAGGGGCGCTATCTCGACGTCTCCATGGCCGACGAACTGAAGATGCTCAAGGTGCACTGCGAGGCGGTGCTCCGGCTGACCTCGGCGGCGGCCGAGGCGATGCGCGAACGGGGGCGCGGCGGGATCGTCAACGTGGCTTCCGTGGCCGCGTTCGTGCCGCGCGGCACCTACGGCGCCTCCAAGGCATGGGTCGTGCAGTTCACGCAGGGCGCGGCCAGGGACCTGGCCGGCAGTGGCGTCCGCCTGATGGCCCTGTGCCCCGGTTTCGTGCGCACCGAGTTCCACCAGCGGGCCGGGATGGGCACGGACAACATCCCGGGCTGGATGTGGCTGGACGCCGACAAGCTGGTCGCGACGGCCCTGACCGACCTGGCCCGCGGCAAGTCCCTGTCGATCCCCGACCCCCGCTACAAGGCCCTGACGGGCCTGGCCAAGGTGGCTCCGCGGGGACTGCTGGGCGGCATCTCCTCCCGGACCGGGCGCAAGTACGGGCCGCAGTAGCGGACAGGTGGCGCTGCCGTCCCGGTGCGAAAATGAGCGTGACACAACCGGGGCAGGGGGGCCGGGAGGCGGCGTCATGACCTTCGTACAGCTCATCGAGTGCAGGACGAGCCGGCTGGACGAGATGAACCGGCTGATGGACGACTGGGTCGCGCAGACCAAGGGGAGACGGACGGCGACGCACGCGCTGGTCGGCAAGGACCGCTCGGACGCGGCGCACGTCGTCGAAGTCGTGGAGTTCCCGTCGTACGAGGAGGCGATGCGGAACTCGAACCTCCCGGAGACCGACAAGATCTTTCAGGGGATCGTCGCCCTGTGCGACGAGATGCCGACCTTCACCGATCTGGACGTCGTGCGGGACGAGCGGCTGGCCGAGGACACCGTGCGGCGGTTCTACGAGGCGCTCACGACCGCGGGCGAACTGCCGCCGCTCAACGACCTGCTGGACGAGGACGTCCACAGCCACGATCCGATGAATCCGCAGGACACCATCGGCCTGGACAACGTCCGTGCCGAGTACCGGATGTGGCGCGGCGCCTTCGACTTCACGTTCACGCTCGAGGACGTGCTCACCCAGGACGACCGGGCCTGCGCACGCTGGACCTGGGAGGCCACGCACAAGGGCGACTTCCTGGGGATCCCGCCGACCGGCCGACACGTCACCATGACCGGGACGACGCTGTTCCGCTTCGGGCACGACGGCAAGATCGCCGAGACCTGGTGGCAGGAGGACCAGCTGGGGCTGATGCAGCAGCTGGGGGCGCTGGACGAGTTGGAGCAGTAGCCTCCGGCACGGCAAGACAGGGCGAAGGCCCGGCGCCCCACGCGGGGTGCCGGGCCTTCGTCACGAGCGTGTCGCTCAGTGGGCGTGGCCGTGGCCGTGGCCCGCGGCAGCCGGCTCCTCCTCTTCCTTCTTCTCGACGACCAGGGTCTCGGTCGTGAGCAGCAGGGAGGCGATGGAGGCGGCGTTCTCCAGGGCGGAGCGGGTGACCTTCACCGGGTCGATGACGCCGGCCTTGACCAGGTCGCCGTACTCGCCGGTGGCGGCGTTGTAGCCCTGCCCCTTCTCCAGGTCCTTGACCTTGGAGACGATGACGTAGCCCTCCTGGCCGGCGTTCTCGCCGATCCAGCGCAGCGGCTCGACGACCGCGTTACGGACGACCGCGACACCGGTGGCCTCGTCGCCGGACTTGTCGAGGTTGCCCTCGAGGACCTTGGAGGCGTGGACCAGGGCGGAGCCACCACCGGAGACGATGCCCTCCTCGACCGCGGCGCGGGTCGCGGAGATGGCGTCCTCCAGACGGTGCTTCTTCTCCTTCAGCTCCACCTCGGTGGCGGCGCCGACCTTGATCACGCACACGCCGCCGGCCAGCTTCGCGAGGCGCTCCTGGAGCTTCTCGCGGTCCCAGTCGGAGTCGGTGTTCTCGATCTCGGCCTTGATCTGCGCGACGCGGCCGTGGACGTCCTCGGACTTGCCGGCACCGTCGACGATGGTGGTGTCGTCCTTGGTGACCGTCACGCGGCGGGCGGAGCCCAGCACGTCCAGGCCGGCCTGGTCGAGCTTGAGGCCGACCTCCTCGGAGATGACGGTGGCGCCGGTGAGGACGGCCATGTCCTGCAGCATCGCCTTGCGGCGGTCGCCGAAGCCGGGGGCCTTCACCGCGACGGCGTTGAAGGTGCCGCGGATCTTGTTGACGACCAGGGTCGACAGGGCCTCGCCCTCGACGTCCTCGGCGATGATCAGCAGCGGCTTGGAGGAGCCGGCCTGGATGACCTTCTCCAGCAGCGGCAGCAGGTCCTGGATGGAGCTGATCTTGCCCTGGTTGATGAGGATGTACGGGTCGTCGAGAACGGCCTCCATGCGCTCCTGGTCCGTCACGAAGTACGGCGACAGGTAGCCCTTGTCGAAGGCCATGCCCTCGGTGAAGTCGAGCTCCAGACCGAAGGTGTTGGACTCCTCGACGGTGATGACACCGTCCTTGCCGACCTTGTCCATCGCCTCGGCGATGAGCTCGCCGACCTGCTGGTCCTGGGCGGACAGCGCGGCGACGGCGGCGATGTCGGACTTCTCGTCGATCGGGCGGGCCGAGGCCAGCAGCTCATCGGAGACGGCCTTGACGGCGGCGTCGATGCCCTTCTTCAGGGCGGCCGGGGAGGCGCCGGCGGCGACGTTCTTCAGGCCCTCGCGCACCAGCGCCTGGGCGAGCACGGTGGCGGTGGTGGTGCCGTCACCCGCGATGTCGTTGGTCTTGGTCGCCACCTCCTTCACCAGCTGGGCGCCGAGGTTCTCGTACGGGTCCTCGATCTCCACCTCGCGGGCGATCGTGACACCGTCGTTGGTGATGGTCGGGGCGCCGAACTTCTTGTCGATGACGACGTTGCGGCCCCGGGGGCCGATCGTCACCTTCACCGTGTCGGCCAGCTTGTTGACGCCGCGCTCAAGGGCGCGACGGGCGTCCTCGTCGAACTTCAGAATCTTCGCCATGACAGCGGAAGCCCTCTCGGAAATCTGTGGGTGCAAAGACAACTGCGCCCCGGGCGCCCGGCTTCGTTATCGGTCGCGGGGGCCAGGGGCGCAGTTCAAGAGCAAAGTTGCTCGGGGTGAATTACTTCTCGATGATCGCGAGCACGTCGCGAGCCGAGAGGACGAGGTACTCCTCGCCGTTGTACTTCACCTCGGTGCCGCCGTACTTGCTGTACAGGACGACGTCGCCGACCTTGACGTCGAGCGGAAGGCGCTCGCCGTTCTCGAAGCGGCCCGGGCCCACGGCGAGGACGGCGCCCTCCTGGGGCTTCTCCTTCGCGGTGTCCGGGATGACCAGGCCAGAGGCGGTGGTCTGCTCGGCGTCGAGCGGCTGGACCACGATGCGGTCCTCGAGCGGCTTGATGGCAACCTTGGAGCTGGTGGTCGTCACGATCCGACCTCCCCCTTCGGAGATCTCACGGGGTTAACTGTCTGAGGTGGCGACCAGGTCGATCCGTCGTCGCGGGTGCCGGACCTGCCCGTCGCGTTTGTTGGCACTCTCCCTCGGGGAGTGCCAGAGCCGAGACTATGACCGGGGTTAGCACTCGGTCAAGCGGAGTGCCAATGCGGTGCGGCGCGTCGGCCGAAATCCTGGTCCGCGCAGGGTTGCCCTGCGGCCCGGCGCCGTCCCGCCGCACCGGGTTCGCTCCGCCCCCGGCCCCCGCTGCCGGGCCTTCCGGCCCCGTCCTCGAGCGCCGGACGGGCTGATCTCCGCCGACCGGCGCCGGACGGGTGCCCTACAGGTAGTCCTCCAGCCGCCCCACCGTCAGCCCCCTCTGCTGCACCCTCCGCAGCAGGCGCGTGGTGCGCTCCCGCAGGGTCGGACCCGCCATCTCGTCCGGTCCGACGAGGACGATGTCGCCGGGGCGGAGGTGGCGCGCGCCGCGGGTGTAGACGAGGTCGGCCGGGGTCATCGCGGCGCGCCACAGGACGACCGCCGAGATGCCGCAGTCCGCGGCCGCGCGCAGGGTCGTGGTGTCGTACGAGCCGTACGGCGGGCGGAAGAGGCGGGGGCGCAGGCCGAGGCTGGACCTGAGCCGGTCCTGCTGGCCGCAGATCTCGGCGCGCTGTCCGGCGTACGGCAGTCCGGCCAGCGCGCGGTGGTCGAGGGTGTGGTTCTGGATGCCGGCGCCCAGCTGGTGCAGGCGGGCGAAGTGGCCGTAGTCGGGACCGGCGGCGCTGTCGGTGAGGAACATGCTCACCGGGAGCCGTAGTTCGCGGACCATGTCGACGAAACGGGGGTCCTTCTCGGCGCCGTCGTCGTAGGTGAGGAAGACGACCCGGTCGCGGGTGGGGATGTGGTCCATGACCCGGGGCAGGGCGCGGCCCGCGCTCTGCGGGGTGAGGGCGAGCGCGCGGGCGGCGGGCCGCGGCGGCCGGGCGAGGGGCTCGGTCAGGCCCCAGCGGCGGTAGGCCTGGTCGGGGGTGGGGCTGGGCGGGCGCACCCCCTCGGCGGCCTTCTTGCCGAGGCGTTCGATGGGGTCGACGGACTGGGCGCAGCCGGTGAGGAGGAGGGCCGAGGCGAGGAGCGCGGCGACGCACCGGCCCGGGCGCCGTCCGCGACCCGCTCTGCCGCGTCCCGCCCCCGGCCTCACAGGTAGTCCTCCAGGCGGGCCACGGCGTAGCCCTCGCGCGTGACCTTGTTCAGGAAGCGGCGCATGTCGTCGATCATCGTGCCGTTCCAGTCGGACCGGCCGCGGAAGTGGGTGAGGACGATGTCGCCGCGGCGCATCTTCTGGTCGTCCTCGCGGTACTCCCAGTGGTCGACGTAGACCTCCTCGTTCCAGATCGGCGCGTACTTGATGCCGCAGGCCTTGGCTGCGCGCAGGGTGTCCTGGTTGTAGTTGCCGTACGGCGGGCGGAAGACCGTCGGGCGCTTGCCGAACTGCTTCTTCATGATGTCCTGCATGCCGCAGATCTCGTCCTTCTGCTCCTCGTAGGACAGACCCGGCAGGTAGGGGTGGTGCAGGGTGTGGTTGTTCAGGGTGTGGCCGTAGGACTGCATCGTGCGGAAGTAGCCGTAGTCGTCCTTGACCAGGTAGTCGCTGAGGAAGGCGGTGTACGGGATCTTCAGGTCCCGCATCATCCGCAGGAATTTCGGGTCCTTCTCCGAACCGTCGTCGATGGTGAGGAAGACGATCTTCTGCCGGGTGGGAATCGTGGTGAAGACCGGGGGCAGGCCCCACTCCTCCTGGTGGCTCACCTCGAAGCCGGCCCGGGCGGTGATCTCCGGCTTCCTCTCGGGCGGCGCGGGCGGGGTCAGCGGGACCTGCTCAAGCCCCCAGCGCTTGGCGGCGGCGACCAGGCGGGCGTGCTCCGCGGCCCGGCGGGCGCGTTCGACGCTCTGGGGGCTCAGGATCCGCGCGCCGCCCGGAGCGGGTGCGGGGCGGGTCTCGACGGGGCCGGCGCAGCCGGAGAGAAGGGGCGCGCAGGCCAGCGCGGCAGCTCCGCAGACCGGGACCAGCCGTCCGCAGAGTGCCCGTTTTTTATCGTTTTGTAGGACTGCTCGCATGGTGCCGGATCCTTCCAGGCAGGTGCCCCGTGCCCGGGCCGACACCGCCGCCGGAGGCGCACGATCCACCGACTGGCCCACAATGACCCCGTGAACGACCTCGCACTCCTCCTCACCCCCGAAGGCCGGGCCCTCCTCGACGAGGTCCGCGACACCGCCCCGGCCGACGAGCTCGCCGTCGCCACCCGGCTGCGCCGCGACCACCCCGCCGAGCTGGTGTCGGCGGCGCTCGGCCAGGCCCGGCTGCGGCAGCGGGCGGCGGCGAAGTTCGGGCCGGCGGACGCGGGGCGGATGTTCTTCACGCCCAACGGGGTCGAGCAGTCGACCCGGACCAGCGTGGCGACGTACCGCGCGGAGCGGCTGAAGGGCCTCGGCGTGACGTCCGTGGCCGACCTGTGCTGCGGGATCGGCGGGGACGCGATCGCGTTCGCCCGGGCGGGGATCCGGGTGCTCGCGGTGGACCGGGACCCGGTGACGGCCGCCGTGGCGCGGGCGAACGCCGAGGCGCTGGGGCTCGACGGGCTGATCGAGGTGCGGGAGGCGGACGTCACGGAGGTGGACACGGGCGGATACGACGCGGTGTTCGTCGACCCTGCCCGGCGGGGCGGGCGCGGCCGCATCTTCGACCCCGAGGCCTACTCCCCTCCTCTGTCCTGGGCGACAGAGGCCGCCCGCACGGCGTCCCGCGCGGCGCTGAAGGTCGCCCCCGGCGTTCCGCACGAGGCCGTGCCCGCCGACGCCGAGGCCGAGTGGATCTCGGACGGCGGGGACGTGAAGGAGGCGGTGCTGTGGTTCGGCACCGAGCCGGGTGCGGTACGCGCCACCTTGCTGCCCGGCCCGCGCACCCTCCTCGGCAAGGGGCTGCCCGATCCCGGGGTCCGCCCCGTGGGGCGGTACCTGTACGAGCCCGACGGCGCCGTCATCCGCGCCCATCTGGTCGCCGAGGTCGCCGAACGGCTGGACGGCGGCCTGATCGACCCGACCATCGCCTACGTCACCGCGGACGAGCACCGTCCGACGCCGTACGCCTCCACCTACGAGATCACCGACCAGCTCCCCTTCAACCTCAAGAAGTTGAAGGCCTTGCTGCGGGAGCGGGAGGTCGGCACGCTGACCGTGAAGAAGCGCGGGTCGGCCGTGGAGCCGGAGGAGCTCCGCAGGAAGGTCAAGCCGCAGGGGCCGAACGCGGCGACCGTGTTCCTGACCCGGGTGGCGGGGGCGCCGACGATGCTGGTCGGCGAGCCGGCCTGAGTCACGTGCCGAGCGGGACGATCGTGTGGTCGGGAAGGCTTCGAGGATGTCCTGCCTGCGAGCCCGCGTGAAGTGCTGTACCGGGTGATCCGCCGGTGCGCGTCCCACTCGCGCAGCGGGACCTCGACGCAGCGGAGTTCGGGCAGCTGCTCCTCCTCGCGCTTGGCCGTGCGAAGGGCCGGGTGCCGGAGCCTTTCGCGAGGACTGCGCTCAGCACCGGATCCCCCGTCCCCCGGGTTCTGACTACCCGTCGCCTCTGTCACCGGGTACTGACATCGGCCGCCCGGCGCAGCAGCAGTGCCCGCTCCTTCTCGTTGCGGGCGAGGCCGGCCGCTCTCTCGAACTCCGCGCGGGCCTCCGCCGTACGCCCCAGCCGGGACAGCAGATCGCCGCGGACGCTGGGCAGCAGGTGGTAGCCGCGCAGGGCGGGTTCGGCGGCCAGGGCGTCGACCAGCTTCAGACCCTCGGCCGGGCCGTCGGCCATCGACACGGCGACCGCGCGGTTCAGCTCGACCACCGGGGACGGGGCACGTGCGACGAGCAGGCCGTACAGGGTGGCGATGGCACGCCAGTCGGTCTCCTCGTACGTGTACGCGTGCGCGTGGCAGGCCGCGATGGCCGCCTGGAGGGCGTACGGGCCCGGGCCACCGGTCGCCGTGGCGTCGGCGCGGTCGAGGGCGCGGATGCCGCGGGCGATGAGCATCCGGTTCCAGCGGCGGCGGTTCTGGTCCTTCAGGAGGACGGATGTGCCGTCGGGGCCGGTGCGTGCGGCGGCGCGGGAGGCCTGGAACTCCAGGAGCGCGGTCAGGGCGTGCACCTCCGCCTCCTTGGGCATCAGCGCGGACAGCACGCGGGCCAGGCGCAGCGCGTCCTCGCACAGGCCGGGGCGCAGCAGGTCGTCGCCGGCGGTCGCCGCGTACCCCTCGTTGAAGATCAGGTAGATGACGTCCAGGACGGAGCCGAGGCGGGCCTCGCGCTCGGGGCCGCAGGGCACCTCGAAGGCGACGTTCTTCTTCGCCAGGGTGCGTTTGGCGCGGACGATGCGCTGGGCGATCGTCGGCTCCGGCACGAGGTACGCGCGGGCGATCTCGGCCGTGGTCAGACCGCCGAGCAGGCGCAGGGTGAGCGCGGTGCGGGCCTCGCGCGAGAGCACCGGGTGACAGGCGGTGAAGACGAGCCGGAGCAGGTCGTCGTCGATGTCGTCCGGGTCGGCAGGAACCTCCGGGGGGACCGCCGTCTCCAGGTCCCGGCCGATCTCGGCGAGCTTGCGGGCGTAGGTCTCGCGGCGCCGGATCAGGTCGACGGCGCGGTGCCGGGCGGTGGCCATGAGCCAGGCGCCGGGGTTGTCGGGCACGCCGTCGCGCGGCCATCTCTCCAGCGCGGCGACCAGCGCGTCCTGGGCCAGTTCCTCGGCGATGCCGACGTCCCGGACGATCCGGGCGACGCCGGCGATCACGCGGGGCGACTCCAGGCGGAAGACGGTCTCGATGGCGTGGGCCGCGGCGGGCTGCGCCGCGGTGGGCTGCGCCGCGGTGGGCTGTGGTTCCACAGCCCACCATGCAACACCCCCGTACGGCACAGCGCCAGGCGCCTCAGGCCTCGGCGATCTCCCGCACCTCACAGGTCACGGTCCAGTACTCCTCGTGGGTCTTGAGGAACCGCTTGGTCCACTCCACGGCCTCCTCCATGTCCTTGCACTGCATGAGGGCGTATCCGCCGATGACCTCCTTCGACTCGGTGAACGGCCCGTCCGTGACGGTGGCCTCGCCGCCCTCCCAGCGCACGCGCCTGCCCTGGCTGTGCGGGGTGAGCCCGGCGGTGTCGAGCATGACGCCGGCCTTGGTGATCTCCTCGATCAGCGCGCCCATGCGCTCCATCAGCTCGGGGCTGGGACCCTCGGGCGGCGCGGTGGACTCGTCGACACGCACGATCGACAGGTAGCGGGGCATGGTGACTCCTTCGGTCGGGCGGCGGGGCCTCTCCCCGCCGCTCACCCATGCGTCGAACGGTGGGGGCCCCGGATCGACACGCTCACCGAGGATTTTTTCCGGTCTCCCTAGATTTTTTTTCCGGTCTCCCGGAAGGCCGCGTCCGTGACCAGGCCCGCCGGGCGCCCACGCAGGCTCCGGACCGCGCGGTTGCCGCCGTCCTCACCGACCGCGGAGGCGTCCACGTCGGGCAGGGTCCTACCGGGTCAGCGCAGGGACGCCCACAGCTTGCTCGCCGCGGGCTCCTTCGCGATCACCCGGTTGTGGTCGGAGGGCGCGGTGACGACCGGCATCATCACCGTCTTCACCTGGTCGGAGGTCAGGCCCTTCAGGCTCTGCCCGAGCCGCATCAGCTCGCTCAGGGAGTCCAGGCCGGTGTCGGTGGTGAGACCGGCGGTGGCCGCGTCGGCGACCCGGTACAGCCTGGCCGGGTCGGTGAGCAACCTGGTGCCGGCCATCTGCTCCAACAGGGCCTTCACCAGCTGCTGTTGCAGCGCTATGCGGCCGAGGTCGCTGCCGTCGCCTATGCCGTACCGGGTGCGGGCGAGCGCGAGGGCCTGCTTGCCGTCGAGGTGGTGGGGGCCCGCCTTGAGCTGCAGATGACTCTTGTCGTCCTGGATGGTCTGCGTGGTGACGTCGACCCCGCCGAGCGCGTCGACCAGCTTGGCGAAGCCGGAGAAGTCGATCTCGATGTAGTGATCCATGCGGACGCCGGTGATCGACTCGACGGTCTTCACCGCGCACACCGGCCCGCCCAGCTCATAGGCGGTGTTGACCATCACGTTGTGGGCGGCCGCCGTCGAGCCGCCCGAGGGCAACGGGCAGGCGGGGCGGGTGACGAGGGTGTCGCGCGGGATGCTGACGACGGTGGCCTTCGTACGGCCCGCGTCGATGTGCACGACCATCGCCGTGTCCGAGCGGGCGCCGGTGCTGTCGCCGCCGCCGAGCTCCTTGTTGGCCTTGCCGCTGCGCGAGTCCGAGCCGAGGACCAGGATGTTCAGGGAGCCGGTCGGCAGCGGGGCGGCGGAGGCCGAGGCGGTCGCGGCGGGGGTGGTCTCCGCCCGGGCCGGCCGGTCGCCGCCGAGCGCGCTGTCGATGTCGACGCTTTTGATGTTGTGGTTCAGATGCCAGTACGCCCAGCCCACGGCGGCCGTGCCCAGCACCAGAGCGCCCGCCAGGGCGAGGCCGACGATCTTCAGCGCTCCCGGCCGTCGGCCCACCCGTCTGCCCGCTTCGCCTTGCTCCTCGTGGTGCTCCATGTGTCGCGTCACGGCAGGAACGTAAGTCCGAATTATGAGGGGACTGTTAGGGCAAGCGGTGAGAGTCGGTTTTCTTCGGGAATTCTCATCCCAGCATGACCGTGGGTAGCGGATGGCCGCCGATCCGGGGGGCGTTGGAACCGAACGTCACGGAACCGCCGTCCGGCACCGTGCCGTTGTGGGAGGCGTGGACGCATGACACCGCCGTCCCGGTCTGGGCGCAGGCGGCGTTGCAGGCCCGGCCGATCCGCCGGCACCGGCGGCAGAGTGGTGCCGCCGCCGCCACCCACCGCCTCGGCGAGGCCGTAGTACGCCGGTTTCGACCGATGGCTGTCGAGAGGACTCCGAAAGTTTCGACATGACAACCGATTGACTTCGGTGGGGTGCGGGGGCCACGCCTCACCCGTCCATACGTCACCTTCCAGCACCGCCGTCACGGCGCCGCCGTGCTGCTGCGGACGACGAGGCTGGTCGCCAGCTCCACCCGGGTGGCCGCCCGCTCCTCCTGCTCGCGCCCCAGCTCCAGCACCAGCCGGGCGGCCGCCTCGGCCATCTCGGTCAGCGGCTGCCGTACGGTCGTCAGCGGCGGGCCGACCCAGCGGGCCACCGGCAGATCGTCGAAGCCGACCACGCTGAGGTCCTCCGGGATACGCAGGCCCAGCTCACGGGCGGCCTCGTACAGGCCGAGCGCCTGCAGGTCGTTGCCCGCGAAGACGGCCGTCGGCCGGTCGGGGCGGCGCAGAAGTTCCAGCCCCAGGCGGTAGCCGGAGTCGTGATGGAAGTCGCCGGCCACGATCAGCGAGGGGTCGACGGGCAGGCCGGCCGTCTCCAGGGCGGCGCGGTAGCCGTCGACGCGGGCCCGGCTGCACATCATCCGGGACGGGCCGCTGATCGCACCGATCCGGGCGTGCCCGAGGTCGACCAGATGGCGGGTCGCGGCGAGGCCGCCCTGCCAGTTGGTGGCACCGATGGACGGCACGTCGGGGCCCGGGTCGCCGGCCGGGTCCATCACCACGAACGGGATGGAACGACTGGTCAGCAGCGCCCGCTGGGACTCGTCGAGCCCGGACAGCACCAGCACCACGCCGTGCGGGCGGCGCGCGGCCACCTGGTCGGCCCAGGTCCGGCCGGGGGTGAGCCGGCCCGCCGACTCCGACAGCACGACGCTCAGCCCGGCGTCCCGGGCCACGTTCTCCACGCCTCGGATCACCTCCAGCGCCCAGGCGCTCTCCAGCTCGTGGAAGACCAGGTCGATCAGCGGGGAGCGGGAGGCCTCGGCACGCCGGCGCCGGTAGCCGTAGGCGCGCAGCAGTTCCTCGACCCGGGCGCGGGTCGCGGGGGCGACATCGGCGCGGCCGTTGAGCACCTTCGAAACAGTCGGAGCCGACACCCCTGCCTCACGGGCGATCTCGGCGAGGGTCGCCGTCTGCTTTTCTGCGGGCTTCGAAGGCGTCATGCCCGCGATCGTATCCCCGCCGGCCCCCTTGACGAAGGTCTTGGCCCGCCATAGGTTCCCGGAACATTCGGTGTTCCTTACGAAACATTCGTGAGCGACAGTCAGAGTGACGGGAGTTCCATGACCACCGCTCCTTGGCGCGACCCCGCCCTGCCCGCCGACGCCCGCGTGGCCGACCTGCTCTCCCGGATGACCCTGGAGGAGAAGGCCGCCCAGTTGTACGGCGTGTGGGTGGGCGCCGCCACGGACGGCGACGGGGTCGCCCCGCTGCAGGGCGAGATGACCGCCGACTTCGACTGGGACGAGCTGATCACCCTCGGCCTCGGCCAGCTGACCCGCTCCTTCGGCACCGCGCCCGTGGATCCGGCGCTCGGCGCTCAGGCCCTGGCCCGCGCCCAGCGCCGGATCGCGGCCGCCGGGCGCTTCGGCATCCCGGCCGTCGCCCACGAGGAGTGCCTGGCCGGCTTCACCGCCTGGCGCGCGACGGCCTATCCGGTGCCGCTCGCCTGGGGCGCGTCCTTCGACCCGGCGCTGGTCGAGGAGATGGGCCGGCGCATCGGCGACGACCTGCGCGCCTGCGGCGTCCACCAGGGCCTCGCCCCCGTCCTGGACGTGGTCCGCGACCCGCGCTGGGGGCGGGTCGAGGAGACGATCGGCGAGGACCCGTACCTGGTCGGCACCATCGGCACGGCCTACGTCCGGGGTCTGGAGTCGGCCGGGGTCGTCGCCACCCTCAAGCACTTCGCCGGATACGCCTCCTCCGCCGGCGCCCGCAACCTCGCCCCGGTCCGGGCCGGCGTACGGGAGCTCGCGGACGTCACGCTGCCCCCCTTCGAGATGGCGCTGCGCGAGGGCGGGGCCCGCTCGGTGATGGCGGCCTACACCGAGACCGACGGCGTGCCCGCCTCCGCCGACCCGCGGCTGCTGACCGAGGTGCTGCGCGAGCAGTGGGGCTTCACCGGCACGGTGGTCGCCGACTACTTCGGCATCGGGTTCCTGCAGACCCTGCACCGGGTCGCGGCGGACGAGGCGGAGGCGGCGCATCGGGCGCTGGCCGCGGGCATCGACGTCGAGCTGCCGACCGTGAAGTGCTACGGCACCCCGCTCGTCACCGCCGTGCGCGAGGGCCGCGTCCCGGAGTCGCTCGTGGACCGGGCGGCCCGCCGGGTCCTGACGCAGAAGTGCGAACTGGGCCTGCTGGACCCGGACTGGCGGCCGGAGCCGCGGGGCACGGTCGACCCGGACTCGGCGCGGAACCGGGCCCTGGCCCGGCGGCTGGCCGAGGAGTCGGTGGTCCTGCTGGACAACCCCGACGGGCTGCTGCCGCTGGCCCCCGACACCCGGATCGCGGTCGTCGGCCCCCGCGCGGCGGACGCGCTCGCCCTGCTCGGCTGCTACTCCTTCCCCTCCCATGTCCTCACCCACCACCCCGACGTCCCGCTCGGCATCGAGATCCCCACGGTGCTGGAGTCGCTGCGTGCCGAACTCCCGGACCTCAAGGTCACGTACGCCGAGGGCTGCGGGGTCGACGACCCGGACCCCACCGGGTTCGAGGAGGCGGTGGCCCGGGCGGCGGAGGCGGACGTGTGCGTGGCGGTGCTGGGGGACCGGGCGGGCCTGTTCGGCCGGGGCACCTCCGGCGAGGGCTGCGACGTGAACGACCTCCGACTCCCCGGAGTCCAAGCCGAGTTCCTGGACCGGCTGGTGGCGACGGGCGTCCCGGTGGTCCTGGTCCTGCTGACCGGGCGGCCGTACGCCCTGGGCCGCTGGCACGGCCGGCTCGGCGCGGTCGTCCAGGCCTTCTTCCCCGGCGAGGAGGGCGGTCCGGCCGTGGCCGGGGTGCTGTCCGGCCGGGTGAACCCCTCAGGGCGCCTCCCGGTGAGCGTGCCGCGCGTGCCCGGCGGCCAGCCCTGGACCTATCTCCAGCCGCCGCTGGGCCTGGCCGGCGAGGTCAGCAGCCTGGACCCGACCCCGCTGTACCCCTTCGGGCACGGCCGCTCGTACACGACGTTCGCCTGGGAGGACGTCCACGCCCCCGAGGCCGAGATCCCGACGGACGGCGCACACGACATCTCCCTCACCGTCCGCAACACCGGCGAGCGCGCCGGGGCGGAGGTCGTCCAGCTGTATCTGCACGACCCGGTGGCGAGCGTGACCCGGCCCGACGTACGGCTGATCGGCTACCGGCGGATCGAGCTGGCCCCGGGCGCGTCCCGCCGGCTGACCTTCCGCTTCCATGCCGACCTGTCCTCCTTCACGGACCGCACGGGGGCCCGGGTGGTGGAGCCGGGCACTCTGGAGCTGCGCCTGGCCGCGTCGAGCGCGGACGTACGGCACACGGCCCGGCTCCGGCTGACCGGCCCGGTAAGGGTGGTCGGCGTGGAGCGGCGGCTGCGGTGCGAGGTGGAGGTGTCCCGGGGAACTGATTGAACCCCGGGAGCCGGGTGGAACGTATGGAGCCACGGCGGAAGCACAGTGAACCCCTTTCCGCAAGACCCCTGACACGGGCGTTCAGGATGGCTTCAGGTTGCCCCTGCCAGGGTCGGGCCGTCATTGACCACCCCCCACCCCCGCAGGAGCACCTTTGACGACGACATCCGTCATGAAGAAGCTGCCCGAGGTCACCCTCGCGTTCTGGATCATGAAGATCGCGGCGACGACCCTGGGCGAGACCGCGGGCGACCTGTTCGCGCAGACGCTCAAGCTCGGCTACTTCCTCACCACCATCGCCCTGTTCCTGGTGTTCGTGGTGACGCTGGTGGTCCAGTTGCGCTCGGCGCGCTACAACCCGTTCTTCTACTGGACCGTGATCCTGTCGACCTCCATGGCCGGCACCACCATGTCCGACTTCATGAACCGGGACGCCAGCGCCCAGTACCTCTCGAACGGCGCGACCAGGCTGGGGTGGGGCCCGCAGGGCCTCGGCCTCGGCTATCCGGAGGGCGCCGCGATCCTGATCTCGATCCTGCTGCTGATCTTCCTCGGCTGGAAGCTGAGCGGGATGACCTTCCAGATCACCGAGATCGTCACCTTCCGGGGCGAGGCCCTGTTCTGGTCGGCGATCCTGGTCTCCAACACCCTCGGCACCTCGATGGGCGACTTCCTGTCCGACAGCTCGGGCCTGGGCTACCTGGGCGGCGCGTCCCTGGTGACCGGCCTCCTGCTGGTCCTGCTCGCCCTGATGAAGGTCCCGGCGGTGCCGAACGTCCTGCTCTTCTGGATCGCGTTCGTGCTGACCCGCCCGCTGGGAGCCACGGCCGGCGACTTCCTGACCAAGCCGGTCGCCAAGGGCGGACTGGACCTGGGTACGACCGGTTCCTCGGCGGTGCTGCTCGCGGTGCTGTTCGGTCTCATGGCGTACGCGCACCTGCGGGAACGGCGGGCGACCGCCCCGGAGTTCGCGGGTCCCGAGGCGGAGGCGGTCGAGTCGCAGCGGGCCGGGCAGCGGTAACGCGAAACCCCGCCCCGGGGTACCGGGGCGGGGTTTCGCATGGAGCGCCGGGCAGGCCTTGCACCTGCATCTCCCCGCAGGAAGCGGGACGTCTTTCCTTGGACCACCAACGCACTGCGTCCGAGCCGGTGTTCGGAAGTCCGGTTTCCGGCCGTTCGCTGCGTGATGATCATAGCGCAGTCCGGCCGTGCGACTCAACTCCAGTCGTCGGCCACCGACTCGAACCGCCACCGGTGCACGGCCCGCGTCACCAACGCGCCGTCCGGCTCCGGCAGTTCGGGCAGCTCGGCGTCGTACGGCGCGTCCCACCAGGTGATGACCAGCACCCGGTCCTGCGGCGCCCGCAGGACCTCGCGTCGCGACGGCTCCTCCGGGAGGCGCTGTTCGCGCACCCAGGCGAGCAGCTCCGCACCCCGGCCCTCGGCCGCCCGGGCCTCCCACATCAGCGCGACGGTCATGAGGAGAGGCTCCCCCTGCTGACCTCGTGCACATGGTCGTGGTTGCCCGGCACGTGCGGGTCGGTGACCGGCAGGGAGGAGTCGGCCGACAGGTCCCAGCTGGAGGCCGACCGGTTGCGGGCGACCATCTCGGCGCCCAGCGCGGCCACCATCGCGCCGTTGTCCGTGCACAGCTTGGGACGCGGGACGCGCAGCCGGATGCCGGCCGCCTCGCAGCGCTCCTGGGCCAGGGCGCGCAGCCGGGAGTTGGCCGCGACACCACCGCCGATCATCAGGTGGTCGACGCCCTCGTCCTTGCAGGCGCGGACGGCCTTGCGGGTCAGCACGTCGACGACGGCCTCCTGGAAGGACGCGGCCACGTCACGGACCGGGACCTCCTCGCCTGCCGCGCGCCTGGCCTCGATCCACCGGGCCACGGCCGTCTTCAGCCCGGAGAAGGAGAAGTCGTAGGCGGGATCGCGCGGGCCGGTCAGGCCGCGCGGGAAGGCGATCGCCTCCGGGTCGCCCTCGCGCGCGTACCGGTCGATGACCGGGCCGCCGGGGAAGCCCAGGTTCAGCACCCGGGCGATCTTGTCGAAGGCCTCGCCGGCCGCGTCGTCGATGGTCGAGCCCATCGGGCGGACATCGGACGTGATGTCCTCGGACAGCAGCAGGGAGGAGTGGCCGCCGGAGACCAGCAGGGCCATCGTCGGCTCGGGCAGCGGCCCGTGCTCCAGCTGGTCGACGCAGATGTGCGAGGCGAGGTGGTTGACGCCGTACAGGGGCTTGCCGAGGGCGTACGCGTACGCCTTGGCCGCCGAGACGCCGACGAGGAGGGCGCCGGCGAGACCGGGACCGGCGGTCACGGCGATGCCGTCGAGGTCCTTCGCGCGGACACCGGCCTCCTTCAGCGCGCGGTCGATGGTCGGGACCATCGCCTCCAGGTGCGCCCGGGACGCCACCTCCGGTACGACACCGCCGAAGCGGGCGTGCTCGTCGACGCTGGAGGCGACGGCGTCCGCCAGCAGGGTGGTGCCGCGGACGATGCCGACGCCGGTCTCGTCGCAGGAGGTCTCGATGCCGAGGACGAGGGGTTCGTCAGTCATTGCTCTCGGTTTCTCGTACTGATGAAGGTACGGATGAGGAAGGGTCGCTCAGGCGCATCACCAGGGCGTCCACGTTGCCGGGCTGGTAGTAACCGCGCCGGAAGCCGATCGGCTCGAAGCCGAAGCGCTCGTAGAGCTTCTGCGCGCGGACGTTGTCGACCCGGCACTCGAGCATCACCTCGTGACAGTCGAACGCGGTCGCCGCGCGCAGCAGCTCGGCCAGCAGGCGGGCGCCGAGGCCGGTGCCCTGCTGGTCGCGCGCCACGGCGATGGTCTGGACGTCGCCCTGCTCGCCGGCGGCGACCAGCCCGGCGTAGCCGACGATGCGGCCGCCGGTCTCGGCCACGACATAGCGCCGGGTCGCCTCGGCGCCCCGGGCATGTGCCAGCTCGGACCAGAACATGCCCCGGGACCAGGTGTCCTCGGGGAACAGGTCCTTCTCCAGCTCCAGGACCGGGTCGATGTCCCACCAGCGCATCTCGCGCAGTCGTACGGTCACTTCGGGGTGACCACCTTGTAGTTCTTGGGAACCTGGGCGTCCGGGCGGCGCAGGTACAGCGGCCGGGGGGCAGCCAGCTCCTCGCCCGCGGCCAGCTTCTCGGCGGCGAGCGAGGCGAGGGCGGCGGCGGAGACGTGCTCGGGCTCGTGGGCGCTCGGGAACGTGTCCGGGTAGAGCAGCGCGCCCGTGCCGACCGCGGGGAGGTCCGCGACCTGCTCGGCGATGTCGGCCGGCCGGTTTACGGCGGGGTCGGTCAGCCGGGTGCGGGAGTCGGCGTACGTCGCCCAGTAGACCTCCTTGCGCCGGGCGTCGGTCGCCACGACGAAGGGGCCCTTCTCGATGTCGGCGGCGTAGGCGAGGCCGTCCAGCGTGCACACGCCGTGCACGGGCACGCCGAGCGCGAGGCCGAAGGTGTCGGCGGTCATCAGGCCGACGCGCAGGCCGGTGTAGGGGCCGGGGCCGATGCCGACGACGATTCCGGTGACGGCGTCCAGAGCGAGCCCGGCCTCGGTGAGCACACGGTCCACGGCCGGCAGCAGCAGCTCTCCGTGCCGGCGCGCGTCCACCTGACTCGACGAGGCGACGACGTCCGTTCCGTCGTGCAGCGCGACGGTGACGGCGGGGGTGGCGGTATCCAGAGCGAGCAAGAGCACGCGAACAGCCTACGGCGCCCGCGCCTCGAGCACCGCCGTCCGGGTCGTATGGTCACCGACTGCTACCGTCTGTACGAAGTACGACATATGGCGCGAAGCAGAGGTGGGCGCACGTGGCAGGGTTCAGCTCGGGGATCGTCGCCGGCCTCACCGTGGCGGCCGTCGGAGCCGTCGGCTTCCTCGCCTACCAGGCGCATGGCCACGTACCGGCGAGCCTGGGCGGACGGCCCGGCCCGAACGCCTCCGCGTCCGCGTCCGCCGGCAGGACCCCGCAGCACCGGCACAACCCGGCCGTACTGCCGGGTGGGTCCGGTACGGGTGAACGGGTCGTGTACTCGGTGGACGACGACCGCGTCTGGCTGGCCGGCGACGACAACCGGCTGGAGTGCAGCTTCCAGGTCACCCCGGGCACCGTCGACCCGCTGCCCGGCACGTACTGGATCACGTCCCGCTCGGCGGCGGTGACCGGCACGGACGGGGTCCCCGTCGAGCACGTGGTCCGGTTCACCAGCGTGGACGGGCTGGCGATCGGATTCAGCGCGGCGGTCGCTTCCCGGGCGGCCGCCGCCGATCCGGGCGTGCGGACGGGAGGGATCCGGGAGACGCGGGCCGACGGGAACGCGATGTGGGAGTTCGCGACGATCGGGGTGAAGGTCGTGGTGATCCGCTAGGCGACGTGCCGCGATGTGCCGTCCGGCGTCCGCGGGTTCGTCCGGGCCGGTCGCGCCGCCGCGGCTGGGGCCGCGAGTTCGGAGCGGCCCCGCGCCTGTGCGGACCGCGCTTCCGGGGACCGGGGCGGGGCGGAGACCGCCTTTGCCGCCGCGCAGGACGCCAGCAGGTCGCGCATCGACACACCGGTGGGGCGAGGCTCGGGCATGGACGCCTCCTGACGTACGGCGGCAAGCAGCGTTAGGCATGCCTAACCACGCGCTGGATACCATAGGACCACGCCCCGTACGTCCTGTGCAATATGTTGCCGACAGCCTGTCGGAACCCCGGCGCTCAGCCCGTGAGGGCCTCCAGGCCCGCCTCCGCCCAGCGCTCCCCCAGCCCGGTCAGCGTCACGTGCCGCACCTCGTCCGTGGTGTCTCCGACGGCCCGGTGGATGACGACCTGGAGCCGGTCCTCGGTCAGCTCCTCGACCTTGCCCTCGCCCCATTCCACGACGATCACCGAGTCGGGCAGGTTGACGTCGAGGTCCAGGTCCTCCATCTCGTCCAGGCCGCCGCCGAGCCGGTAGGCGTCCACGTGCACGAGGGGCGGGCCGTCGCCGAGGGAGGGGTGCACCCGGGCGATCACGAAGGTGGGTGAGGTGACCGCGCCGCGCACGCCGAGGCCCTCGCCGAGCCCACGGGTCAGCGTGGTCTTGCCCGCGCCGAGCTCGCCGCTGAGCATCACCAGGTCGCCCGCGCGCAGCAGCTTGGCCAGCCGGCGGCCCAGCTCCCGCATCTGGTCGGGGGAGGTGATCGTCAGCCGGGTCTCAACGGGGTCCTGCGGTACTGCTGGTGCTTCCATAGCCCATAACCGTAGCCCCTGCGGGCACCGCGCCCGCGCGGGTGAGCAGGTCGGCGAGGCGGTCGGTGACCGCTTCCGGGTGTTCCAGCATCACCAGGTGCCCGGCGTCCGGTACGAGGACCAGCTCGGCGTCGGGCAGCAGGCCGGCTATGGCGTCGCTGTGCTCGCTGGGCGTGACCAGGTCCTGGACACCGGCCAGCACCAGCACCGGCACGTCCCGGAAGCAGGCGAGCGCCTCGGTCTTGTCGTGGTCGGTGAAGGCCGGGTAGAACTCGGCGACCACGTCGATCGGCGTGGACTCGATCATCCGTTCCGCGAACCGCTCGACCGCCGGATCGACGTCCCGCCCCGCGAACGAGTACCGCTTGATGATCCCGGCGAACAGCTCGGCGGTGGCCCGGCGCCCCTTCTCCACCAGCTCCGCCTGCTGGCCGAGCGCCCTCAGCACTCCGGGCAGGATCCGGCGCACCGCGTTGACGCCGGCCACCGGCAGCCCGAAGTTGACCTCGCCGAGCCGCCCGGACGACGTACCGACGAATGCGGTGGCGACGACCCGCTCCCGTATCAGCTCGGGATACTGGGCGGCCAGCGCCATCATGGTCATGCCGCCCATCGAGTGCCCGACCAGCACGATCGGGCCGTCCGGTACGGCGGCGTCGAGGACGGCCTTCAGATCGCGGCCGAGCTGGTCGATGGTGAGCGCCACCCGGTCCCGGGTCTGGGCGACGCCACGCCCGGACCGGCCGTGGCTGCGCTGGTCCCAGTGCACGGTCCGGACGACCCCGCGCAGGGCCGCGCGCTGGAAGTGCCAGGAGTCCTGGTTGAGGCAGTAGCCGTGGCTGAAGACGACGGTGACCGGCGCGGGGGCCTTACGGCCGAACAGCCGGCGCCGGCGCGGGGAGACGTTCGGGCCCGGGTCGGGCTCCACCTCGTCGACCTCGTAGTACAGCTCGGTGCCGTCGTCGGCCTGCGCCATGCCCGGGGTGCCGCGCAGGGTGCCGTAGGGGCCCGCGGAGTCCAGCGCCAGCCGCGCCTTCCTGCGCACGCCGCGGCCCACTGTCATACGCTCGATGGCGACGCCCGCCGCCGCGCCGGCGGCGAGCACGCCTATCGCGGCACCGGCGATGCCGGTCGCCCTGCGCCAGCTCCCGGCCGCACCGACGGCGGAGGCGGCGGCCGCGGCGACGACGTCCGCCACGGCCTCCGCACTGCTCTCGCTCACGTACCGCTCCTCTTCGCCCTGGTGTCGCCGGGTGGTCCACTCCGATGGTGCCGGTGCGGTTGCCGTCGCCGGTATGACCGCTGTTACACAGAAGCCCCCCGATTCCAGGCGGCCACTCCCCCGGTTACCCGAGTTCTTCCTCGTTCACATAGACGCGGGGAACGCGCGTTCCGATGCGCGTGACGATTTCGTACGCGATCGTGCCGCAGGCCTGCGCCCAGTCCTCGGCGGTGGGCTCACCGCGGTCGCCGGGCCCGAACAGCACGGCCTCGGTGCCCACCGCGGGCTCGTCGCCGCCGAGGTCCACCACGAACTGGTCCATGGCGACCCGTCCGGCGACCGTGCGCCACTTGCCGTCGACCAGCACCGGACCGCTGCCGGAGGCGTGCCGGGGAACGCCGTCCCCGTAGCCGATGGGGACGAGGCCGAGCGTGGTGGCGCCGGGGGTGACGTAGTGGTGACCGTAGCTGACCCCGTGTCCGCCCGGTACGTGCTTGACCAGGGCCAGCGAGGCGCTGAGCGTCATCACCGGGCGCAGCCCGAAGTCGGCCGGGGCGCCGATCTCCGGGCTGGGCGAGACGCCGTACATGGCGATGCCGGGGCGGACGAGGTCGAAGTGGGTCTCGGGGAGGGTGAGCGTGGCGGGCGAGTTGGCGATGTGCCGCACCTCGGGGCGTACGCCCTGTTCCTCGGCGTACGCCAGCATCTCCCGGAAGCGGTCCAGCTGGGCGGCGATGGAGGGATGCCCGGGCTCGTCGGCGCAGGCGAAGTGCGACCACAGACCGGTGACCTTGACCAGCCCCTCGGCCTCGGCGCGCAGGGACTCGGCGACCAGCTCGGCCCAGTCGGGGCCGGGCTGGCAGCCGTTGCGGCCGAGCCCGGTGTCCGCCTTGAGCTGCACGCGCGCGGTGCGCCCGGCCTCCCTGGCGGCCGCGACGACCTCCCGCAGCGCCCACATGCCGCTCAACGACACGTCGATGTCGGCCTCGATCGCCTGCCGCCAGGGGCCGCCAGGCACCCAGAGCCAGCACAGCACCGGGCCGTCCAGTCCGGCCGCGCGCAACGCGAGGGCCTCTTCGGGCGTGGCCGTGCCGAGCCAGGTCGCCCCCGCCGCGAGGGCCGCGCGGGCGCACGGCACGGCCCCGTGGCCGTAGCCGTCGGACTTCACGACGGCCATCAGGGCAGCGCCGGGCGTCCGGGCGCGCAGGGCGCGCACGTTGGCCCGCAGGGCGCCCAGATCGATCTCGGCGCGGGCGCGCAGGGGGGCGGTCGGCACAGTCGAAGTCTCACTCATCGCGCCCCCAGTCTCTCAGAGGGCCGTACGGGCCCCGCTCGCAGTCTCAGGTACCCGGCCGGCGCCCCCACACGTAGACGTGGTCGCCCTTCTTCAGCACGTCCCACAGCTTGCGGGCGTCACCGAGCCTCAGGTTGACGCAGCCGTAGGAGCCGACGGTGGTGTAGATGCTGCCGTAGACGGCGTGGAAGGCCTCGCCGCCGTCGAAGAACTGGGCGTACGGCATGGGCTGGTTGTAGAGGGTCGACCAGTGGTTCTTGTGCCGCCAGTAGATGGTGTGCCAGCCCTTGCGGGTGACGTGCCCCTTGCGCCCGCTGCGCATGGGCACCGGCCCGAACACCACCTTGGAGCCCTTCTGCACCCAGGTGAGCTGCCGGTCCAGATCGACACAGGCGACCTTGTACGAGCGGACGGGGCACTTCCCGGCTGCGTTCGGGTTCCTCTTCGCCGAGACGAGCATCATCGTCGACCAGGTGACGGGACCGGCGAACCCGCTGGCGGGCTTGATCTTGTGCTTGAGCTGGAAGGCACGGATGGCCTTGCAGTCGCCGGCGGACTGCCTGCCGTCGACCTTCAGCCTCAGCCAGCGCTCCACCTGCCGCTGATAGGGCCCGGTCTGCTTGCTGCACGTCACTTTGGAGGCGGCGTCGCTGAGCGGCACGTACTCGACGAGGTCGTACGTCCCCGGCGCCGCGGCCCTCGGCTCGACGGCGTCCTCCTGCGCGCTGGGGGTGTACACCTCGGGCGGGAGCGCCTGGTCGGGCGTGTCGATCTGCCAGGGCTGAGCGGGGCCGAGCGCCACACCGGGGACCAGCTCGGGAGCGGGGGCCTGGGCGGGAGGCGCGGGTTTCGTGGTCAGTGCCCGCACGGTGGCCGGTACGGCGGCGGCCGCGGTCCCGGCCGCCGGGACGGCCGTCGTCGCCGTGGCGAGCAGTACCGCGACACCTCGGGACACGATTCGTCTGCTGATCATGCGATCAGCCAAACGCGCGCCTGCGCCGGTTCGGCGGCGCCGCGCGGTGGGATCACCCGTGTCGCCTACCAGCCCGGAAGGGGTCCCTGTCGCCTACCGACTCGGGGCGCGTGGCGATCGGGCGGGCCCGCGTGCGTGGGACGGCCGCCGTCGCCTACGAGTTCGGGGCGCACGGCGATCGGGCGGGCCCCCGCGTGCGTGGGACGGGCCGCCGTCGCCTACCGACTCGGAACGCATGGCGATCGGGCGGGCACAGGCGCTTGGGACTGCCGCCGTCGCCTACGAGTTCGGGGCGCACGGCGATCGGGCGGGCCCCCGCGTGCGTGGGACGGCCGACGTCGGCTACCGACTCGGGACGCGTCGCGGTCGGGGGCTGTGGGTGCGTGGAGGGCCGGGCGGACGGTTCCCCGCGTCCATGTGGGGCGCCGGCGCCTCAGTCCAGTACGTCCCGCCACGCATCCGGAATCCGCGCCGCAACGTCATGCGCCCCCACCGGCGCCCCCTCCGCCGCGAACCGCCCCGCCAGCCCGTGCAGATACGCCGCCACACTCCCCGCGTCCCGCGCCGACAGCCCCGCCGCCAGCAACGACCCGCTGAGCCCGGACAGCACGTCCCCGCTCCCCGCCGTGGCCAGCCAAGAGGTCCCCGTCGCGTTCACCCGCACCGCCCCGCCCCCCGCGTCGGCGACCAAGGTCGTGGACCCCTTCAACAACACCGTCGCCCGGTACACCGCCGCCAACTCCCGCACCGCGGCCAGCCGAGCCCCCTCGACCTCCTCCCGCCGCACCCCCAGCAGCGCGGCCGCCTCCCCGGCATGAGGCGTCATCAGCGTCGGTGCCGTGCGCCCGCGCACCGCCTCCCGCGCGGCCAGCCGCAGCCCGTCCGCGTCGAGCAGCACCGGTACGTCCGCCTCCAGCACCTCGGCCACGGTCGCCGCGTCGTCCCCGACGCCGGGCCCGACCACCCAGGCCTGCACGCGCCCCGCCTTCTCCGGCCCGCGATCGGACACGAGTGTCTCCGGGAAGCGGGCGATGACCGCCTCCCCCGCCGGCCCGACGTACCGCACGGCCCCCGCCCCGCCCCGCAGCGCCCCGGAGACGGCGAGCACGGCCGCGCCCGGATAGCGCGCGGACCCGGCGGCGATCCCGACGACCCCCCGCCGGTACTTGTCGCTCTCCGCGGCCGGTACCGGCAACAGCCGTCCCACGTCGGCGTGTTGCAGGGACTCCAGCTCACCCTCGGCGGGCAGTTCGAGACCGATGTCGACGAGCCGTACCACCCCGGCGTACTCCCGCGCCGGATCGATCAGCAGCCCGGGCTTGTGGGTGCCGAAGGTGACGGTGAGGTCGGCACGGACCGCCGCCCCCCGCACCTCCCCGGTGTCCGCCTCGACCCCGCTCGGCAGGTCCACGGCCACCACGGCGGCCCGGGACCGCTCCGCGGCACCGGCCAGGACCTCGGCCCCGGGCCGCAGCCCGCCCTTGCCACCGATCCCGACGATCCCGTCCACGACGAGGTCGGCCCGTCCGATCAGCTCGTCGGTGCCCTCGGCCGCGGCGACGGCTCCCCCGGCCCTGCGCAGGGCGGCGAGCCCCCCGGCGTGCGCCCGCTCGGGCGAGAGGAGTACGGCGGTCACGCCGGCGCCGCGCCGGGCGAGCCGCGCTCCGGCGTACAGCGCGTCGCCGCCGTTGTCGCCGCTCCCGACGAGCAGTACCACCCGGCTGCCGTACACCCGCCCGAGCAACTCGGCGCAGGCAGCGGCCAGCCCCGCGGCTGCCCGCTGCATCAGCGCGCCCTCCGGCAGCCGTGCCATCAGCGCCCGTTCGGCCGCCCTTACCGTCTCCACGCTGTACGCAGTACGCATGGCACCGAGTCTGCCCCGGATCCCCCACCGCCCACACCCGGGGCGCTCAGGGCCTAGCCCTCGGCGACCACCACGGCCGAGGCGACGCCCGCGTCATGGCTGAGCGAGACGTGCCAGGACCGCACACCCAGCTCGGCGGCCCGCGCGGCCACGCTGCCGGTCACCCGCAGCCGGGGCTGCCCACTGTCCTCGACGTACACCTCGGCATCGGTCCAGTGCAGCCCGGGCGGCGCCCCCAGCGCCTTCGCCAGCGCCTCCTTGGCGGCGAACCGGACCGCGAGCGAGGCGATCCCGCGCCGCTCCCCGCTGGGCAGCAGCAGCTCCCGCTCGACGAACAGCCGGTCGGCCAGCCCCGGCGTCCGCTCCAGCGACGCGCGGAACCGGTCGATCTCGGCGACGTCGATGCCCACTCCGATGATGCTCATGCCGAGAACCCTACGAGTACGGCAACGGACACACCGCCAGCACGGCGCCGCACCGGCCCCGCCCCCCATCTGGAGCGGAGCCGGCAAGCCGCGCCGGGCCGCGGTGCCCGAATCCCGCTGCCGGGGCGGCCGTGTGCCGTCTACGCTCCGCCCATGACGTCCCGGGCCTATCTCTTCGACCTGTTCTCGCTGGACGGCCGTGTCGCCGTGGTGACCGGAGGCAGTTCCGGCATCGGCCGGGCCGTCGCCGGAGCACTGGCGCGGGCCGGCGCGCGCGTGGTGGTCATGGCTCGCACCGAGGATCGACTGGACGCGACCGTCGCGGAGTTGGTGGCCACCGGCTGCCGGGCCGCCCGGGTAGCGGCCGATCTGAGCACCCGTGACGGTGTGCGCGCGGCCGCCGAGGAGGCGGCCGGTGTCTTCGGCGAGCCCGACATCCTCGTCAATTCCGCCGGGATCAACCTGCGTCCGCCGCTGAGCGAGCTCGGCGAGGACGTGTGGGACACCACCCTGGCCGTGAACCTGGAGGCACCCTTCCTGCTGGGGCAGCGGTTCGGGCCCGGCATGGCGGAGCGGGGCTTCGGCCGGATCATCCACGTCACCTCCCAGCAGGCCCACCGCGCCTTCGTGCAGAGCGGCGCCTACGGCGTCTCCAAGGGCGCCCTGGAGTCGCTGGCCCGCTCGCAGGCGGAGGCGTGGTCGCCGTACGGCGTCACCGTCAACACACTGGTGCCGGGCTTCGTGATGACACCGCTGAACCAGCGGCCGGCGTCCGACCCCGAGAAGGTCGCCGCCCTGGCCGCCCGCACGATGACCGGCCGCAACGGCCTCGCCGAGGACTTCGAAGGCGCCGCCGTGTTCCTCGCGAGCCGCGCCTCCGCCTACGTCACGGGCCAGTCGATCTTCGTCGACGGCGGCTTCTCGACCCACTGAACCACCGACTCGGCGGCCGCACCCGGCCCTACTCCACCGTCACCGACTTCGCCAGATTCCGCGGCTGGTCCACCTCGTTCCCCCTGGCGGTCGCCAGCTCGCACGCGAAGACCTGCAGCGGCACCGTCGCCACCAGCGGTTGCAGCAGGGTCGGGGTGGCCGGGATGCGGATCAGGTGGTCGGCGTACGGGACCACGGCCTCGTCGCCCTCCTCCGCGATCACGATCGTGCGCGCCCCGCGTGCCCGGATCTCCTGGATGTTGGAGACGATCTTGTCGTGCAGCACCGAGCGGCCGCGCGGGGAGGGGACGACGACGACCACCGGCACGTCCTCCTCGATCAGGGCGATCGGGCCGTGCTTCAACTCGCCCGCCGCGAAGCCCTCGGCGTGCATGTAGGCCAGTTCCTTGAGTTTCAGGGCGCCTTCCAGCGCCACGGGGTAGCCCACGTGCCGGCCCAGGAACAGCACCGTGTTCTTCGCGGCCAGCGTCCGGGCCAGCGCCCGCACCGGCTCCATCGTCTCCAGGACCCGCTCGACCTCCACGGAGATCCGGGACAGGTCCTTGATCACCACCTGGATCTCGTCGCCCCACTTGGTGCCGCGCACCTGGCCGAGGTAGAGGGCGACCAGGTAGCAGGCCACCAGCTGGGTCAGGAACGCCTTCGTGGAGGCGACGGCGACCTCCGGGCCGGCGTGCGTGTAGAGCACCGCGTCCGACTCGCGCGGGATCGTCGAGCCGTTGGTGTTGCAGACGGCCAGCACCTTGGAGCCCTGCTCACGGGCGTGCCGCAGGGCCATCAGGGTGTCCATGGTCTCGCCGGACTGGGAGATGGCGATCACCAGGGACTGGCCGTCCAGGATCGGGTCGCGGTACCGGAACTCGCTGGCCAGCTCCACCTCGCACGGGATGCGCGTCCAGTGCTCGATGGCGTACTTGGCGATCAGGCCGGCGTGGAAGGCCGTACCGCACGCGACGATGACGACCTTGTCGATCTCCCGCAGCTCGGATGGGGTGATGCGGACCTCGTCCAGCGTCAGCGAGCCGGACGGGTCGATCCGGCCGAGCAGCGTGTCGGCGACCGCCTTGGGCTGCTCGGCGATCTCCTTGAGCATGAAGTAGTCATACCCCCCCTTTTCCGCGGCGGAGGCGTCCCAGTCCACGTGGTAGCTGTGGACCTCGGCCGGGCGGCCGTCGAAGCCCGTCACCGTCACGCCGTCGCGGCGCAGCTCCACCACCTGGTCCTGGCCGAGCTCGATCGCCGACCGCGTGTGGGCGATGAACGCGGCGACGTCCGAGGCCAGGAAGGCCTCGCCCTCTCCGACACCCACCACCAGGGGCGAGTTCCGCCGCGCGCCCACGACCACGTCGGGCGCGTCGGCGTGCACCGCGACCAGCGTGAACGCCCCCTCCAGCCGCCGGCACACGAGCCGCATGGCCTCCGCCAGATCGGCCGTCGCCGAGAACTCCTCGGCGAGGAGATGGGCGACGACCTCGGTGTCCGTCTCGGAATTGAGTTCGTGGCCGCGCTCGGCCAACTCGGCCCGCAGGACCGCGAAGTTCTCGATGATGCCGTTGTGGACGACGGCCACGCGCCCCGCGTTGTCGAGATGCGGATGGGCATTGGCGTCGGTCGGCCCGCCGTGCGTGGCCCAGCGGGTGTGGCCGATGCCCGTCGAACCCGTCGGCAGCGGCCGTTCGACCAGCTCCTTCTCCAGGTTGACCAGCTTCCCGGCCTTCTTCGCCGCGGCCAGCCCGCCGTCGGCCGGCACGGCGACACCCGCCGAGTCGTAACCCCGGTACTCCAGCCGCTTCAGCCCGGCCATCACGACATCGAGCGCCGACTGTGACCCTACGTATCCCACGATTCCGCACATGAGCCGCAGCCTACGGGCCACCCGGCGGCGGAAACCGCTTGCGCGTGCCCGGATTCGGAAATTCCCACCACCATACGAACGCCGACCCGCCGGGAACCGGTCCCGCGTGACGGACCCCACCCGCCGCCCTGTTCAAACTCCGTTAACAATGGACTGTGATCTCACCGGTCTCCTCGATGCCCCGGAGCGCCCACCGGCACAGGCCGGAGGCGACTCCCTACGTCGACCTCACCCGCGCCGAGTGGAGCGCGCTGCGCGACAAGACGCCGCTGCCGCTCACCGCCGAGGAGGTGGAGAAGCTGCGCGGTCTGGGCGATGTGATCGACCTGGACGAGGTGCGGGACATCTACCTCCCGCTCTCCCGGCTCCTCAACCTCTACGTCGGCGCCACGGACGGACTCAGAGGCGCGCTGAACACCTTCCTCGGCGAGCAGGGCTCCCAGTCCGGCACCCCGTTCGTCATAGGCGTCGCCGGCTCGGTCGCCGTGGGCAAGTCCACGGTCGCCCGTCTCCTCCAGGCCCTGCTCTCCCGCTGGCCGGAGCACCCGCGGGTGGAGCTGGTCACGACGGACGGGTTCCTGCTGCCCACCAAGGAACTGGAGGCCCGCGGCCTGATGTCGCGGAAAGGATTCCCCGAGTCCTACGACCGCCGGGCCCTGACCCGCTTCGTCGCCGACATCAAGGCGGGGAAGGACGAGGTCACCGCCCCCGTCTACTCCCACCTCATCTACGACATCGTGCGCGACCGGAGGCTCACGGTCCGCCGCCCCGACATCCTGATCGTCGAGGGCCTGAACGTGCTGCAGCCCGCCCTGCCCGGCAAGGACGGCCGCACCCGGGTCGGTCTCGCCGACTACTTCGACTTCAGCGTGTACGTCGACGCGAGCGCCGAGGACATCGAGCGCTGGTACCTCAACCGCTTCAAGAAGCTGCGCCAGACCGCCTTCCAGAACCCGGACTCGTACTTCCGCAAGTACACCCAGGTCTCCGAGGAGGAGGCCCTCGACTACGCCCGCACCCTGTGGCGGACGATCAACAAGCCCAACCTGGTCGAGAACATCGCCCCCACCCGCGGCCGCGCCACGCTGGTCGTCCGCAAGGGACCGGACCACAAGGTCCAGCGCCTGCGGCTGCGCAAGCTGTAGGCCGTCTAGGACAGGTGCTTCACCTCGCAGTCCCCGGCGATGCTGTCGCCGGGGACTGCGAACACCGTGCCGTTGCCGCCGCTGGTGGTCACGGAGTCGATGCCGGTGCCGGCGTCGACGACGCTGTTGACCGGGACGCTGGCCACAGCGGTGTCGTGCATGTCACCCAGTTGGACGCCGGGCTGGTGACGGTGGCGAGGAGGCCGCAGTCGGCACTGTTGGCGGACACCCGGGTACAGCCCGGGCCGACGGCGACGCCCGCGGTGTCCGGAGGATGGGTGGTTGTTGGACACGGAGGTCGTGACGTGGTTCTGCACGCCGCTGCGCGCCTGGAGCCCGGCGAAGCCGCCGAAGATGCGGTACGCCGTGGAGCCCGGCGTCCGGGCGGCGGCGGCCGGGCCGGCGGACGAGGCGACGACGAGACCCGCCACGAGAACCGGGCCGGCCGCTCGCTTCAGTGTGCTGAGCACGATCGTCATGGAGTTGCTCCTCCATCGAGGGGGAGCCGCGCGACGCGGCCTCGAGGCCAGAGAAACAGCCGGTGAGGAACGCACTTTTCGCTACGCCTTGGGGATCATCCCAGGGCCGACTTCACCGCGTCGGCCAGCCGCCCGGCCACCGACCGCGCCTGGTCGATGTCCGCCGCCTCGACCATCACCCGTACCAACGGCTCGGTCCCGGACGGCCGCAGCAACACCCGCCCGGTCTCGCCGAGTTCATGCTCGGCGTCGGCAACGGCGGCAGCCAGGTCGGCGGACGTCCCCACCCGCGACTTGTCCACGTCGGGCACATTGATCAGCACCTGCGGCAGCCGCTCCATCACCGACGCCAGCTCCCGCAGCGACCGCCCGGTCTCCGCGACGCGAGCGGCCAGCAGCAGGCCGGTCAGCGTGCCGTCACCGGTCGTCGCGTGATCGAGGATGATCACGTGCCCGGACTGCTCACCGCCCAGGGCGTAGTCGTGCTCCTTCATCTCCTCGAGCACATACCGGTCGCCGACGGCCGTCTGCACGAGCCGGATCCCGGCCCTCTCCATCGCCAGCTTGAAGCCGAGGTTGGACATCACCGTGGCGACGACCGTGTCGGAGCGCAGCGCGGAGCGCTCCCGCATGGCCAGCGCGAGCACCGACAGGATCTGGTCGCCGTCGACCTCCTCGCCGGTGTGGTCCACGGCCAGGCACCGGTCGGCGTCGCCGTCGTGCGCGATGCCCAGGTCCGCGCGGTGCTCGACGACCGCGGCCTTCAGCTTCTCGAGATGGGTCGAGCCGCACCCGTCGTTGATGTTGAGCCCGTCCGGCTCCGCACCGATGGTGACGACCTCGGCGCCCGCCCGGGCGAACGCCTCCGGCGAGGCCCCCGAGGCCGCGCCGTGCGCTTCGTCCAGGACGATCCTCAGACCGTCGAGCCGGTTGGGCAGGACGGACAGCAGATGACCGACGTACTGCTCGGAGCCCTCGTCGTACGAGCGCACCCGGCCCACCCCGGCGCCCGTCGGGCGCTCCCAGGGCTCACCGTGCCGGTGGGACTCGTACACGGCCTCGATCCTGTCCTCCAGCTCGTCGGCGAGCTTGTGGCCGCCCCGGGCGAAGAACTTGACGCCGTTGTCCGGCATGGCGTTGTGGCTGGCGGAGAGCATCACGCCCAGGTCGGCGCCGAGCGCACCGGTGAGGTACGCCACCGCCGGGGTCGGCAGCACACCGACGCGCAGCACGTCCACGCCCGCACTGGCCAGGCCCGCGACCACCGCCGCCTCCAGGAACTCCCCGGACGCCCGCGGGTCCCGTCCGACCACCGCCTTCGGCTTGTGGCCCTCGAACGTGCCCGCCTCGGCCAGCACGTGGGCCGCCGCGACGGACAGGCCGAGCGCCATCTCGGCCGTCAGGTCCGCGTTGGCGACACCGCGCACGCCGTCCGTGCCGAAGAGTCGTCCCACTTGTCCTCCATCCGATCACACAAGCCTTTGAGCACCCGAGCGTCTTGTGTCGTTATACGCCCTCGGCTGAGATAAACGAACGCCCCGACGGCACAGGTGGCGTGCCGCCGGGGCGTTCGGAGTACGAGCAGGCGACCCTTAGCGCTTGCTGTACTGCGGAGCCTTGCGGGCCTTCTTCAGACCGGCCTTCTTCCGCTCGACCGCGCGGTCGTCGCGGCGCAGGAAGCCGGCCTTCTTCAGCGGGCCGCGGTTGTTGTCGACGTCGGCCTCGTTCAGGGCACGGGCGACACCGAGACGGAGGGCACCGGCCTGACCGGAGACACCGCCACCCGCGATGCGGGCGATGACGTCGTAACGGCCGTCGAGCTCGAGCACCTTGAAGGGCTCGTTGACTTCCTGCTGGTGCACCTTGTTCGGGAAGTAGTCCTCGAGGGTGCGACCGTTGATCTTCCACTTGCCGGTGCCCGGAACGATCCGGACGCGGGCGATGGCGTTCTTGCGGCGGCCCAGGCCGGCGGCCGGCTGGGGCTCACCGAAGCGCGAGGCGAGGGACTCGGAGGTGTACTCACCCTCCACCGGAACCTCGGACTCGGTGGTGTAGCTGTCGATGTCAAGCTCTTCGAGCGGCTGCTCGGCAGTGGTCTCGGCCACGATTCTCCTCAGATTCTCTTCAGTCTTAGGGGGTGGCCGGACTTACTGCGCGACCTGGGTGATCTCGAACGGCACCGGCTGCTGGGCAGCGTGCGGGTGCTGGTCGCCCGAGTAGACCTTCAGCTTGGAGAGCATCTGACGGCCCAGGGTGTTCTTGGGGAGCATGCCCTTGACGGCCTTCTCGACGGCCTTCTCGGGGTTCTTGTCGAGCAGCTCGTCGTAGCGGACGGAGCGCAGACCACCCGGGTAGCCGGAGTGGCGGTACGCCATCTTCTGGGTCCGCTTGTTGCCGGACAGGTGCACCTTGTCGGCGTTGATGATGATGACGAAGTCACCAGCGTCGACGTGCGGCGCGTAGATCGGCTTGTGCTTGCCCCGGAGAAGGGTCGCTGCGGTGGTGGCGAGACGGCCCAGGACAACGTCCTGAGCGTCGATGACGTGCCACTGGCGCGTCACATCGCCGGGCTTGGGGCTGTACGTACGCACGGTTCGTAGCCTTCGCTTCGAGTGAATGGTCCTGAACAGGTCACCGAAACGATCACGACAGCCTTGACGGCACCGCGGTGACGCAAACCGCGTGCTGGTCGCTGGTCATCGGCCCGGTGGACCGGTGTAAGGGCCCGTCCCGTGAGAATGAGCAAGCCAATACACAACGAAGAAGCAGGTTACCTGCAGGGCCCCGGCAGGGTCAAAACGAGGCGCTTCCCGCTTATGTCGTCGGACAAACGTGGCATGCCGCCCGACGCACTCCGGCACCCTCCGGCCCCCGTCTAAGATGCGCCCCATGAGTTACGGGCAGGGGGGACCCCAGTCTCAGTGGGATCCCTGGAAACCGCATTCCCAGCAACAGCCCTGGAACGGCGGCGGTGACGACGGTGCCCCGGACTGGGCCGCGCTCGCCGAGGCCTCGGAGTCCCGCAACAAGCGCCGCAAGCTGCTGTTCATAGCCGGCGGGGCGCTCGCCACGGTGGCGATAGGCACCGCGGTCGCCATGGCGGTGGTCTCCGCGAACAGCGGCAACGACGCTCACGGCACGCCCACCAACCTCCCCGCCGGCGCCTCGGTGCCCAGCGGCTCGGCCACGCCGTCCTTCGCGCCCACCAGCGCCCCGCCGCCACTGGACCCGAGGGACTTCATAGCCAGCGCCAAGAAGGACACCGCCCCGCTCAGCGCCGACACCCTCTTCCCGGGGACCCAGCTGACCATGGGCGACACGGTGTACAAGAAGGGCGCCACGGCCGACACGACCAAGTGCGCGTCCGCCGCCAGCGGCAATCTGCCGAAGATCCTCGGTTCGGGCGGCTGCACCCGCCTGATCCGCGCGACCTACAGCAACGGCGGCATCGCGATCACCGTCGGCGTCGCCGTCTTCGACGACCAGGCGCACGCCACGAAGGTCAGGCAGCAGGCCAAGAAGAGCGCCATGGTGCGCTCCCTGCCCGGCAAGGGCGTCAAGAACTTCTGCGACGCCGCGGTCTGCCTGACGACGACGAACGCCGTCGGCCGCTACACCTACTTCACCACCGGCGGCTTCCTGAGCGGCAAGAACGTCACCAACAAGGACACGAAGGTCTTCACCGCCGGCAACGATCTGCAGCAGTTCGTCTTCAACCAGATCTACCGCCGCGGTCAGGCCCAGGCGTCCGCCGCGGCGAACCGGTAACCGCGGCACCCGCGGAGCGCCATGCGTATGCGAGGGCGGCTCGGGCTGCTGGGGGCCGCGGCCGGAGCGGCGCTGGCCGCCCCCCTGGCGGTGTGGGCCTGGAACGACGGTTCCGGAGACGACGGGCGGGCGCCCGTACCGGTGCCGACCGACCTGGGCCACCGTGACCCGCGGGCCACCCCCGCCGCGCGCCGGGTGTACGCGTTGCTGGCCGGACTGGAGAACGACGCGCGCCGGGGCCGGCCGGGCCGGACCGTGCTCGGGCAGCACGTGGAACTGCACAACGAGCGGTACAACGCGGAGTACGGCGACTACCGGGGCACCAAGCAGCCGGGCTACTACTACCGCAAGGTCCAGGACATCACCGGCCGCCTGCCCGGCTTCGTGGAACTCGACCTGGGGCCGGGGTACGGGCAGCCGGGCTGGGCGGTGGGTGAGGCGCGGTCCTACTCGCACGCCTGGCCGAGCTGCCGGCGCATGTGGGGCTACGCGGAGGACGCCGTCGACCTCGCCGTGGGCGTGTGGGCGGGGCTGCCCCGGGCGGCCGACGGTTCGTACCGCCCGTCGGGCACGCACATGGACTGCGCCTCCGGCACGGAGGTCGCCCTCCCGCACAACGGCGGCGCCCCGGCGGGCATGGTCGGCTTCTCCTTCCACCAGCCCTATCCCGGCAGTCCGGTCAAGGGCTTCGCGCAGACCCTGCACGGCAACTCGCCCGGCGCGGGGGATCCCGGCTGGTTCGGCCGGGTGGTCACCGAGGGCACGGACGAGCACGGGGCCCTGCTGCACGACCTCGCCTACCTGGCCGACCACCTCGGCTACCTGGCCGCCCGGGGTGTACCGGTGCTGCTGCGGCCGTACCACGAGATGAACACCGCACCCGGCCACGGTTTCTGGTGGGCGGGACAGGACCCGGCGGCGTACCGCAAGCTGTGGCGGCTCACCCACGACTTCCTGGTGCACCGGCGCGGCCTGCACAACCTGGTCTTCGTCTGGGCCCCGAACTCCTGGAACGGCCCCTACGGCACACCGCCCGGCCGCTACTACCCGGGCGGCGCGTACGTGGACGTCGTGGGCGTCGACGACTACAGCGGAAGCCCGGAGCGGCCGTACGGGAGCGGCGCCTGGACCGAGGTCTGGTATCGCGGTCTGGAGCGGTACGCCCGGCCCCGGATCGTCGCCGAGTCCTTCCACGTGCCCCTCAACGCGCACCAGCCCGACACCCTGTCCCGCACACCGTGGGTGCTCTGGACGGTGTGGGGGCAGGCGCTGACGTACGACAACGTCAGCGAGCCGCGGCACAAGAACACCGCGGCCGACGTGAAACGGACGTACACCTCGCCGCAGGTGATCACCGCCGAAGAGTGGCGGTCACTCCTCAAGACGGCACATGGCCACCAGCCGCCACTTGGTTAAGTTTTGAACACACCATCTCCATGGTGTTCCCTTACCTCGCACATACATGTAAGGATCAGCCATCTGTTCGGCCAGTGGTTTGGGCGCCTGGGGGGGCATCTGAGCGGCGAGTGGCCGAGACGCCGAAGAAGGCGTCGGGGGGCAGGAAACCCTGAGTAAGTGTGCCGTGACGCGCTTTCGCGCCGCGGTCGAGATCTGCCGCCGCCTCGACGCGCCAACCGATCTCACGGGGAGTTCCGCAGTCGTCATGGCATCGACACTGGTCGACGGGGGGATGCCGCATTCGCGGCACAGCACCAAGCTGGCGAAACGCACCGCCGCGTGGAAACCGGGCATTCTGCCGTTCCTGATCCCGCTGGTCCTTCTGACCCTCTTCAGCCTGTGGTCGTACACGCCCAGCCACTCACCGCTGGCCTGGCTGATCACCATCTGCTGGGCCCTTCCGGTGCCGGGTGTGCTGGTGTCGATCCAGGGCTTCGTCCTCATCCGGCGCCGGCTGCGCAGGGCACATCTGATGACCCCGCCGGCCCCGGTCGAGCAGGACTCCCTGATCGTGCTGGTGCCGACCATCGGGCGCCACGACACCTACCCGGCCCTGGAGCGCTCCGTCCTCTCGTACGTGGAGCACCTGCCGGAGTGGTTCCCGTACATGCGCGTGGACGTCCTCACCGAGGAGGGCTGCGAAGCCGCCGAGCGCATCGACGAGCTGGCCGCGACCAGCCCCCTGATCCGCGTGGTCACGGTTCCGAAGGCCTACCAGACCAAGAACGGCACCCGCTTCAAGGCCCGCGCCAACAACTACGCCCATGAGCTGCGCATCGAGGAGGGCGAGGCCCTGGAGAACGTCTGGGTGCTGCACATGGACGACGACACCGGCGTCGGCCCCGACACCTCGGCTTCCCTCGCCCAGTTCATCAACCGCCAGCGCCGTGCGACCCCGGAAGAGGTCAAGCACATGGCGCAGGGCATCCTGACCTACCCGCGCGAGAACGCGGTGAGCATGGTCACCTGGTTCGCGGACGCCATCCGCCCCGCCGACGACATCGCCCGGTTCCGCGCCTTCACCGGCCTCGGCACCCCGGCCGCCGGCGTGCACGGCGAGCTGCTCGTCATCCGCGCCTCGATCGAGGCCGAGATCGGCTGGGACTTCGGTCCCAAGGAGATCGTCGAGGACGCCCGGCTGGCGCTGACCTTCTGCCGCCTCTACCCGGGCCGCAGCGACTGGTTCAACGGCCGGTGCTACGGCGCCTCGCCCGCCAACGCCAAGGACTTCGTCAAGCAGCGCGAGCGCTGGGCATGGGGGCTGGTCGCCCTCTGCTTCAACCGCCAGGTGCCGTTGCGCTACCGCTGGTTCCTGACCATCTGCGTGACGAGCTGGATCCTCGGCCCGCTGCAGCACGTCGGCACGATCCTGTTCGTGGCCTGGTTCATCGGCGACATGAACACCTCGCCCGTGACCCAGTCCGTGGTCATCCTCTGGTCGATCAGCTTCGCCTATGTGATCTGGGCGTACTGGGAAGGGCTGCGGCTCAACGCCATCGCCTCGGTGAACGGCAGACGCAAGTGGTGGGAGCCACTCGTGGTCCTCGTGATGCTGCCCTACTTCTCCCTCATCGAGGGGCTCGGCGGCATCAAGGGCCTGTGGAAGTTCATCCGCCGCGAGGAGAACAAGTTCGTCGTCATCGCCAAGCCCGCCTGACCCGGAAGAGATCTCACACCCATGAAGCGCGCACGCCTGCCCATGCTCGCCGTGCTCCCCGTCACCGTCATCGCCTTCGTGGTCGCGGTCCCCTTCGTGTTCGGCAACCACCCGCTGCAGTGGTCGTCGGGCTCGCTCGTACCCCACCTGGTGCTCGACGGCAGGGAACAGCCCCGGACGACCGGCTCCGGGGGCAGTCACGGCAAGACCTCCGCCGCGCCCTCGTCGACCCCCGAGGTCGCCAGGGTGGACAAGGCGTGGAAGCCGGGCATGCCCCAGTGGGGCGCCCAGCTGTACTGGGAGGACAACCCCAGGCATTCCCTCGCCTACGTCGAGAAGCAGGCCCGGCTGCACGCGAACTACCTGGTCGGCCTGCACGCCAACTCCGTCAGCGTGTCCTTCCCGTTCTTCACCCGTAACCGCGCCTCGACGAAGATCAGCCGGGGCGACAAGACCCCGGCCCCGGACCGGCTGGCCCGCGTCCTGGAGATCTTCCACGAGGCCGGGCTGCGCACCACCATCCGGCCGCTGATGGACGAGCACTCCCTGAAGGCCGAGGACGGCTGGCGCGGCAACATCAAGCCGGCCGACCGGGACGCCTGGTTCGCCTCCTACGAGAAGTTCGTCACCCCGTATCTGAAGGCGGCGGAGAGCGAGAAGGCGACCACGTTCGTCATCGGCACCGAGCTGAACTCCCTGGAGGGCGACCCCCACTGGGAGACCGTCGTGGACGACGCCGAGAAGCTGTTCAGCGGCGAGGTCGCCTACGACGCGAACTGGGACAACTACGTCCAGGGCCCGGTGGTCATGCCGGTCAGTCACCTCGGCATCGACGCCTACTTCCCGATCAAGGTCGGCGACGACGCCTCGGTGGACACCCTGGCCGCCGGCTGGAACAGGTGGCTGGACAGGAAGGCCGCCGGTCCCCTGCCCAAGATCACCGTCGCGGAGGCCGGCATCGGCGCCATGAAGGGCGCCTACCACGCCCCCGGAGACTTCTACACCAAGCGGACGGTCGACCCTCAGGTGCAGGCCAACTGGTACACGGCCGTGTGCCGGGTGGTCCAGGAACGGAAGATGAGCGGCGTCTACTGGTGGTCGATCTACTTCGACGACGACCCGAACACCAAGCCCGACGACAAGGTCGCCTCCCGGCTCGACTTCGCCGGCCGTCCCCTCACCGAGAAGGCGATCAGGGCCTGCTTCACCTCCGACTACGCAGGACCCGGGACCCAGACCACCAGCTGACCGAGCGAGGCACACATGCAGGAAGCCATCATCCTCGTGGGCGGCAAGGGAACCCGCCTGCGCCCCCTGACCAACCACACCCCGAAGCCGCTCCTCGACGTCGCCGGCTCCTCCTTCATCCGCCACCAGGTGGCCAAGCTGGTGGACGCGGGCATCGAGCACCTGGTGTTCGCCACGTCCTATCTGGCCGCCCTCTTCGAGGAGGAGTTCCGGGATTTCTCCCAGGACCTGAAGATCTCCTACGCCGTCGAGGAGGTCCCGCTCGGCACGGGCGGGGCGATCCGCAACGCGGGACGGCTGCTGCGTGGCGGGGCCGACGCGCCGGTCCTGGTCCTCAACGGCGACATCCTCTCCGGCGTGCACCTGCGCGGCATCCTGGCCCACCACGAGGCCACCGAGGCGGACGTGACGCTGCACCTCACCCGCGTCGCCGACCCCCGCGCCTTCGGCCTCGTCCCCACCGACGAGAGCGGCCGGGTGCTGTCCTTCCTGGAGAAGCCCAAGACCCCGGCGGAGATCGTCACCGACCAGATCAACGCCGGCTGCTACGTCTTCCGTCGCTCCGTCCTGGACGCCATCCCGGGCGATCGGGAGGTCTCCGTCGAGCAGGAGACCTTCCCGCAGCTCGTCGCCGGGGGCGGACGCGTCTTCGGCCACGTCACGGACGACTACTGGCGTGACCTCGGCACCCCGCTCGCCTTCGTGCACGGGTCCGCCGACCTGGTCACCGGCAGGGCGACCTCGCCGCTGGTGGGGCCGCCGGCCGAGGCCCTGATCCATCCCACGGCCACCGTCGACGCGACCGCCCGCGTCACGGGCGGCTCGACCATCGGCCCGCACGCCGTGATCGGCCCGCGGGTGGTCGTCGACCGCTCCATCGTCGGCGCGAACGTCACCGTGGCCGAGGGCGCGCAGATCCACGAGTCGGTGGTCGACCACGACTCCTCGATCGGCAGCGAATCGTTCCTTCGCGAGGTCGTGGTCGGCTGCCACTCGCACGTCGGCGCGCAGAACGAGCTGCCCGCCCAGCTGCGGCTCGCCTGCGGCATCCGCATTCCCTCCCTGGGAGTACGGATGAGCGGCACCGCCACCGCCTGTCCGACGGCCCACTGAGAGATCCGGCCCGGCCGGACAGCGACAGGAGAGACGTGACCACCCATCAAGCCACCGCGACAAGCGACACGACGCGGCCGCCCGGGCACCGGCCGGACCAGCACCGCCGAAGAGCCCCGAAGGAAGACCGGCTGCGCAAGTACCGGCCCGACCTTCAGGGCCTGCGCGCCGTCGCGATCACGATGGTCGTCTGCGTACACACAGGCATCCTCGGCATCCACGGTGGCGTCGACGTCAGCTTCACGCTCAGCGGCTTCCTCATCGGCAGCCAGCTCCTTGCGGAGATCGACAAGACCGGCAAGGTGTCGCTCGGCAGGTTCTGGGCCCGCCGGTTCCGGCGGCTGGCCCCGGGGGCCGCCCTCACCATCATCGTGACGGCCGTGGTGGCCTGGGTCTACGCCAGCCCGCTCAGGTTCCGCAGCTACATGCAGGACGGCTTCGCCGCCTCGCTGAGCTTCATCAACTGGCGCCAGGCCGAGAACGGCACCGACTACTTCGCCGCCGACGGCAGCCAGTCGCCGTACCAGCACTTCTGGTCGCTGAGCATCGAGGAGCAGTTCTACCTCCTCGCGCCGATCGCGCTCGTCGTCGTCGCCTGGCTCAGCCGGGTCATCTTCCGCAACCGCTTCCTGGTCGGGCTGTTCCTGGCCGCCGTGATCAGCGGTTCGCTCTATCTGTCGGTCACGACGACCCAGACGAACCAGCCGCTGGCCTACTTCGGCACCCCGACCCGCGTGTGGGAACTGGCCGTCGGCGTCTTCGTCGCCCTCAACGCCCGGTTCCTGTCACGCATGTACCAGGGCCTCGCGGCCGTCCTCAGCTGGGTGGGACTCGGCACCGTACTGGTCACCGCGTCCCTCATCACCGAGCAGACCCCCTTGCCCGGATACGCGGTGGGCGGCCCCGTGCTCGGCGCCGCCCTGATCATGGCAGGCGGCTGTGCCAACCCTCGCCTCGGCGCCGAGCGCCTCCTCGACAACCCCGTCTTCAATTTCGTCGGCAATGCGAGCTACGGCTGGTATCTCTGGCACTGGCCGCTGCTGATCCTCTGGTCGGACATCGTCGGCCATGAGATCACCTACTCCGACCGCTTCCGCGTCGCCTCAGGCTCCTTCGTGCTCGCCGTCGCCGGGCACTATGTGATCGAACGACGTCTGAAGGCCAACGCCAGGCTCGTTCAGATCCCGTGGCGCGGCATCCTGACCGGCCTGACCCTGACCGCCACCGCGGCCGTCGCCATGATCCTCGCCATAAGGGTGGTACCGCTCAACCTGGACACGGCCGCCGGCGCCGCGAGAGGGAGCTCCGTCGGGTACGCCGACGAGAAGTCGGTGAAGCAGGCCGTGCTCCAGAAGGATCTCTCCGCCACCGCGCAGAGCATCCTCCCGGGAGCTCCCAAGGACACGACCCACTACGGCTGCATCGACAACACCGACGTCAAGAAGTTCGTCATGCGTGACAACTGCGTGATCGGGGACAAGCAGGGCAAGCGCTCGATCGTTGTCATCGGAGACTCCCACGCCTGGCAGTGGGGCGACGCCTTCGAGAGCCTCGGGAAATCGCTGCACGTGAAGGTGGTGACCATGGCGAAGGGCGGCTGCTCCCCCGAGGTGTACGCCATCAAGAACCCCGAGCTGAACCGCGAGTACTCCGAGTGCGACAGCTGGCGGCAATCGGCGTTCAAGAGCATCGACGACCTCAAGCCCGACGTGATCGTCGTCACCAGCCGCATCCGGCAGGAAGTGACCGAGAAGGGCGCCGAGCAGGCCTTCAAGGTTCTCGAGGCCTCCGGTGCCAAGCTCGTCTACATCACGGACACCCCTCAGCCCGGCCGGAACGTACCCGACTGCCTCGCCACCCACATCCACGAGGTCTCCGCCTGCAACCCCGCCGAGGACAAGGCCGTCGAATTCCCTGACTTCCGTGCCGTGGAGCAGAAGGTCGCCGAGCGCCACGGTGCCGAGGTCCTCGACTCACTACCCGCGTTCTGCGCAGACGACGTCTGCCCGACGGTGATCGCCGACCAGATCGTCTACTTCGACAACAGTCACATGACGGGGGCCTACGCGAGGTCGCTGGCACCCTTTCTCAAGCCGACCATTCAGAAAGCCCTGGCCGGCTGAGGTCCGCCGTCAGTGAACCTTCCCCCGTACCCGGCGGGCCTGCCTCTGCCTCTCCAGCAGCATCTCGTCCGCCGGGTAGGCGACCTCCTCCAGGGTCAGCCCGTGCGGGCGGACGACGTGGACGGCGCTGTCCCTGACACCGGCGTCGAGGACGCGCCGCGGCCACTGCACATCGCGGTGGCCGTCGCCGACGAACAGCAGCGCGCCCACCATGGAGCGCACCTGGTTGTGGCAGAAGGCGTCCGCCCGGACCTCGATCTCGATGACGCCGTCCGCGCGCCGGACCACGCCGAAGTCGAGGATCTCCCGGATCGTGGTCGCACCCTCCCGTTTCTTGGCGTACGCCGCGAAGTCGTGCTCGCCGACCAGGGACTTGGCGGCGGCGTCCATCACGGCGACGTCCAGCGGCCAGTCGTGCCACAGCACATGGTTGCGCAGCAGCGGGTCCACGCCGCCGGGGTTGTCGGTGACGCGGTAGACGTAGCGCCGCCAGATCGCGGCGAACCGCGCGTCGAAACCCGCGGGCGCCTCCCGCAGGGCCCACACCCGCACGTCCCTGGGCAGCCGCCCGGCGAGACGCTTGAGCAGCTTTCCGCTCTGCTCCGCCCAGACCCCCCGGGGCAGATCCACATGGGCGACCTGGCCCCGGGCGTGCACCCCGGCGTCGGTGCGCCCGGCCACGGTCAGCTCGAACGTCTCCGGCGACCGCGTCACCGTGCGCAGCGCGTCCTCGACCTCCGCCTGGACCGTCCGCCGGCCGCCGGCCTGCTTGGCCCAGCCGTGGAAGTCGGTGCCGTCGTAGGAGAGGTCGAGGCGGATGCGGACGTCACCGGGCTGTACTTCACTCACGAACAGATCCTCTCAAGCTCGGGCTCCTGTCAGGGAAGTGCCTGCTCGGAAACGGGAAAGCGGGCCCGCCCCTAGGGGCGGGCCCGCTCTCCGCGTCAGGCAGAGCCTCAGGCGTCCTTCGACTCCTCGGCAGCGGCCTCCTCGGCCGGCGCCTCGGTGGTCTCGGCAGCCTTGGCCTCGTCGGCCTCCTTGACCGCACGCTTGGTGGCGGCCTCGGCCTCACCCACGGCCTTCTGCTGCACCGTCAGCGCCTCGACCAGCTCGATGACGGCCATGGGCGCGTTGTCGCCACGGCGGTTACCGATCTTGGTGATGCGGGTGTAGCCACCCGGACGGTTCTCGTACCGCGGGCCGATCTCGGTGAAGAGCGTGTGGACGATGCCCTTGTCCGTGATGACCTGGAGCACCTGACGGCGGTTGTGAAGGTCGCCCTTCTTCGCCTTGGTGATCAGACGCTCGGCGTACGGGCGCAGGCGGCGGGCCTTCGCCTCGGTGGTGGTGATACGGCCATGCTCGAAGAGGCTCTTCGCCAGGTTCGCGAGGAGCAGCTTCTCGTGCGCGGCGCTGCCGCCCAGACGGGCACCCTTGGTGGGCTTCGGCATTGTTCTTCTCCTGTGTGTCTGCCCCGGCCGTGTCAGGTACCGGGGTCAGTATCCGAGCAGGCGGTTGCCTGTCGGAGATCCGGCCGCTTTCCCAAGCACCGGAGGTCCGCGCCCCCGAAGGGGCGCGGGGAGCCGCGCGACCGGCCGCAACCGGCCCGCAGCCACGATCCAGCCGTCGAGCCCGAGCTCTTAGTACTGCTCGGTCTCCACGAAACCGGCGTCCGCGTCGTCGTCGGCCCCGAAGGCGTCGGCGGCGGCGGTCGGGTCGAATCCGGGCGGGCTGTCCTTCAGGGCCAGGCCCATGCCGGCCAGCTTCGCCTTGACCTCGTCGATGGACTTCGCACCGAAGTTGCGGATGTCCAGCAGGTCGGCCTCGGAGCGGGCGACGAGCTCACCCACGGAGTGGATGCCCTCACGCTTGAGGCAGTTGTAGGAGCGGACCGTGAGCTCCAGCTCCTCGATCGGCAGCGCGAGGTCGGCGGCCAGGGCGGCGTCCGTCGGGGACGGGCCCATGTCGATGCCCTCGGCGTCGATGTTGAGCTCGCGAGCCAGACCGAACAGCTCGACCAGGGTCTTACCGGCCGACGCCATGGCGTCACGCGGACGCATGGCCTGCTTGGTCTCGACGTCGACGATCAGCTTGTCGAAGTCGGTGCGCTGCTCGACACGCGTGGCCTCGACCTTGTACGTGACCTTCAGAACCGGCGAGTAGATGGAGTCGACCGGGATACGGCCGATCTCCTGGCCCACCTGCTTGTTCTGCACGGCGGAGACGTAACCGCGGCCGCGCTCGACCGTCAGCTCCATCTCCAGCTTGCCCTTGCCGTTGAGCGTGGCGAGGACGAGGTCGGGGTTGTGCACCTCGACACCGGCCGGGGGCGCGATGTCGGCGGCGGTGACCAGACCCGGGCCCTGCTTGCGCAGGTACATCACGACCGGCTCGTCGTGCTCCGAGGAGACGACCAGCTGCTTGATGTTGAGGATCAGGTCGGTGACGTCCTCCTTGACGCCCGGCACGGTGGTGAACTCGTGCAGGACGCCGTCGATGCGGATGCTGGTGACAGCAGCGCCGGGGATCGACGACAGGAGGGTGCGGCGGAGGGAGTTGCCGAGGGTGTAGCCGAAGCCCGGCTCCAGCGGCTCGATGACGAACCGGGAGCGGAACTCGTCGACGACCTCTTCGGTCAACGAGGGACGCTGAGCGATCAGCATGTGTGGATCAGATCCTTCATTCGTGGACGCCCGCTATTTGACGTCCGACGGAAACCGCACCCGTGAGAAGTGCGGGTACTGCAAAGGGTACGGGCGATACGCCCCTTACGGAGCCGTACCGCCCGAACCCTGAGCCGAACGAAGGCCGTGCGTCAGACGCGGCGGCGCTTCGGCGGACGGCAGCCGTTGTGCGGGGTCGGGGTGACGTCCTGGATGGAGCCGACCTCGAGGCCCGTGGCCTGCAGGGAGCGGATCGCGGTCTCACGACCGGAGCCCGGGCCCTTGACGAACACGTCGACCTTGCGCATGCCGTGCTCCTGGGCGCGGCGGGCAGCCGACTCGGCGGCCATCTGCGCGGCGAACGGCGTGGACTTCCGGGAACCCTTGAAGCCGACGTGGCCGGCGGAGGCCCAGGAGATCACGTTGCCCGAGGGGTCCGTGATCGAGACGATCGTGTTGTTGAACGTGCTCTTGATGTGCGCGTGGCCGTGAGCGACGTTCTTCTTTTCCTTGCGGCGCACCTTCTTGGCAGCGCCCTGACGTCCCTTGGGGGGCATCTACTAACTCCTACGGGAGGTGGTCGGTCCTACAGCGAAGACCGTGGACAGGTGTCCGCTGCGGACTACTTCTTGCCCGGCTTCTTCTTGCCGGCGATGGCGCGACGCGGGCCCTTGCGGGTACGAGCGTTGGTGCTGGTGCGCTGACCGCGGACGGGCAGACCGCGACGGTGACGGAGACCCTGGTAGCAGCCGATCTCGACCTTGCGGCGGATGTCGGCCTGGATCTCGCGACGGAGGTCACCCTCGGTCTTGATGTTGTTGTCGACGTACTCGCGGATCGCGACCAGCTGCTCTTCGCTCAGGTCACGAACGCGGGTGTTCGGGTCGACGCCGGTCGCAGCCAGCGTCTCCTTCGAGAGGGTCCGGCCGATGCCGAACACGTAGGTGAGGGCGACCTCCACGCGCTTTTCGCGCGGGATGTCAACACCGGAAACGCGTGCCATTCAATGGCTCCTGGTGATCTTCGGAGGTCTTCCGCAGAACCGGATCCCGGCCGCCGTACGAGGTACGAACCGGGTCCCCGGCCTCCGAACCGGGGGTGTCGAGCTGGATGGCTCGGGTTCTGCGTATGAACATATTCAGCTCGCGTCGCGCGAATCTCTGCGATAGAGGTGCAGAGGGTGATGGTCGTGCGTCAGCCCTGGCGCTGCTTGTGGCGCGGGTTCTCGCAGATGACCATGACCCGGCCGTGACGGCGGATCACCCTGCACTTGTCGCAGATCTTCTTGACGCTCGGCTTGACCTTCATGGGATTGAGGTTCTCCGGGTCAGTGCCACCACCCCGCCTAGGACGGGATGCGGGCAAGATCTACTTGTACCGGTAGACGATCCGGCCACGCGTCAGGTCGTACGGAGACAACTCCACCACGACCCGGTCGTCAGGGAGGATGCGGATGTAGTGCATACGCATCTTGCCGCTGATGTGTGCCAGGACCTGGTGGCCGTTCTGGAGCTCGACCTTGAACATGGCGTTCGGCAGAGACTCGACGACAGTGCCCTCGATCTCGATGGCACCTTGCTTCTTGGCCACGCTTCGCCCTTCGAATCGACTACCTTGATCGACTCCCGTCGCAGTCTCAAGCTTGAGGGCATGAGGATGCACGAGAGCCGACGAGTCAGTCTACGTCGGCGCACCGGGAAAGGCGAATCGAGGAAGTCTGCCCCACGAGGGAGATCACCATGCGGGCGGGTGTTCTCTTGAGCGAGCGGATCCGGTGCGGCCGCTCGTCATGCGAGCGGGTCCGGTGCGGCAGCGATGCCGTACTCGGCGAGCTTGGCCTTGCCGCCGTCGGGGGCCGTCAGGACCAGCGGGCCCTGCTCGGTGAGGGCGACCGAGTGCTCCCAGTGCGAGGACCAGGTGCCGTCGGTGGTGATGACCGTCCAGTCGTCCGAGAGCACCTCGGTGCGCGGCGTGCCCAGGGAGACCATCGGCTCGATGGCCAGGCAGAAGCCGGGCACCAGCTTGGGGCCCTTGCCGCGGCGCCGGTCGACGTAGTTCAGCAGGTGCGGGTCCATGTGCATCTCGGTGCCGATGCCGTGGCCGCCGTAGTCCTCGATGATCCCGTACCTGCCGCCGCCCGGCTTCGGCTGGCGGCGGATGTACGTCTCGATCGCGCGGGAGACGTCGACCAGGCGGTTGCCCTGCTTCATGGCCGCGATGCCGGCCCACATCGACTCCTCGGTCACCCGGGAGAGCTCGATCAGCTCCGGGGCGTGACCGGAGCCCACGAAGGCCGTGTAGGCCGCGTCGCCGTGCCAGCCGTCGAGGATCGCGCCGCAGTCGATGGAGATGATGTCGCCGTCCTTCAGGACGACGTCCTCGGAGGGGATGCCGTGGACGACCACGTCGTTCACGGAGGTGCAGATGGTCGCGGGGAAGCCGCCGTAGCCCAGGAAGTTCGACTTGGCGCCGTGCTCGGCGAGGACCTTGCGGGCGACCTCGTCCAGATCCCTGGTGGAGGCGCCGGGCACCGCGGCCTCGCGAGTGGCCGCGTGGATGGCGGCTACGACCAGGCCCGCCGCACGCATCTTCGCGATCTGCTCGGGGGTCTTGATCTGCACCATGGGGGGCCTGCGCTCTCCGTCACTCGCATCGGCTGGGTGTCTGTACAACAGTACGGCCGCGGCGCCCGGGGGGGGCACCGCGGCCTGAGGAGCCGGGATCCTAGCTCTCGGCCTTCTCGCGCTTGAGGGCCTCCAGAGCCCGCTGCGTGATCTCGTCCACGGGGCCCAGGGCGGAGATCGTCACGACCAGGCCCTGCGCCTTGTAGTAGTCGATGATCGGCTCGGTCTGCGTGTGGTAGACCTCGAGCCGCTTGCGGACGGTGTCCTCGGAGTCGTCGTCGCGCTGGTACAGCTCACCGCCACAGACGTCGCACACGCCCTCCTTCTTCGGCGGGCTGTACGTCACGTGGAATACGTGCGACGACTCGTTGCGGCAGATGCGCCGGCCGGCGATCCGCTTGACGACCTCGTCCTCCGGGACCTCCAGGTCCAGGACGGCGTCGAGGTTGATGCCCTCGGTCTCCAGGAGCTCGTCCAGCGCCTCGGCCTGCGAGACGTTGCGCGGGAAGCCGTCCAGCAGGAAGCCGCTCTCGGCGTCCGGCTGCTCCATGCGGTCCTTGGCCATCGCGATGGTGACCTCGTCGGGGACGAGGTTGCCGGCGTCCATGTAGGACTTCGCGAGCTTGCCGAGCTCGGTCTGCTGGCTGATGTTGGCCCGGAACAGGTCGCCCGTGGAGATGTGCGGGATGGCCAGCTTCTCGGCGAGGCGGACGGCTTGCGTTCCCTTACCGGCACCCGGCGGCCCGACGAGGACGATACGCATCAGCGGAGGAACCCTTCGTAATTGCGCTGCTGGAGCTGGCTCTCGATCTGCTTCACCGTCTCGAGACCGACACCCACGATGATCAGGATGCTGGTTCCGCCGAACGGGAAGTTGTTCGTCGCCCCGAACCCGACCAACGCCATTGTTGGCACGAGAGCAATCAGACCCAGATACAGCGAACCCGGCCAGGTGATCCGGTTGAGCACGTAGCTGAGGTACTCAGCCGTCGGTCGGCCAGCCCGGATGCCCGGGATGAAGCCACCATACTTCTTCATGTTGTCGGCGACTTCCTCGGGGTTGAAGGAGATCGCCACGTAGAAGAACGCGAAGAAAACGATGAGCAAGAAGTACAGAGTGATGTAAATCGGGTGGTCGCCCTTGGTCAGGTTCTGGGTGATCCAGGTCTTCCAGCCCGAGTTGCCCCCCGCGAACTGCGCCACGAGCGCCGGGATGTAGAGCAGCGAGGAGGCGAAGATGACGGGAATCACACCCGCCTGGTTCACCTTGAGCGGGATGTACGTGGACGTACCACCGTAGGAACGACGGCCGATCATGCGTTTGGCGTACTGCACCGGGATACGGCGCTGGGCCTGCTCGACGAAGACCACGAGCGCGACCATCACCAGGCCGACCAGGATCACCGTGCCGAACTCGATCCAGCCGCCGGCCAGGGTGCCCTGCTTCTTGATCGCCCACAGCGCGGACGGGAAGGTCGCGGCGATCGAGATGAACATCAGGATCGACATGCCGTTGCCGATGCCGCGGTCGGTGATCAGCTCACCGAGCCACATCACCACGGCCGTACCGGCGGTCATGCAGACGACCATGGTGATCGTCGTGAAGATCGCCTGGTCCGGAACGATGCTCGTGGCGACCGAGCAGCCGTTGAAGAGCGCGCCGCTGCGTGCGGTGGCGACCAGGCCGGTGCCCTGCAGGATGGCGAGGGCCACGGTCAGGTAGCGGGTGTACTGCGTGATCTTCGCCGTACCGGCCTGGCCCTCCTTCTTCAGGGCTTCCAGGCGCGGGATGACCACGGTCAGCAGCTGAAGAATGATGCTGGCCGTGATGTACGGCATGATGCCGAGCGCGAAGACCGTGATCTGCAGCAGCGCACCGCCGCTGAACATGTTCACGAGACCGAAGAGGCCCTGGTTGGCCCCCGCCTCGGTCACACACTGCTGGACGGCCTTGTAGTTGACGCCGGGGATCGGAATGTGGGTACCGACCCGGTAGACCACGATGATGGCCAGCGTGAAGAGCAGCTTCTTGCGCAGGTCGGGCGTCCTGAACGCCCGGGCGAACGCGGTGAGCACGGTGCCTCCTGCGACCCCCGCGCCAGTGCGTCAAGGGTGACGGTCTTGAGGTTCGACGGATACAGACGAATAGCTAACGGTCAACTGCCGCTCAGGGTGCCCCATGGGAAGCACCCGGTGAAAGTAGGCAGTGCTGGCCACCTTACCGGCGAGAGCACCGACCGTGGAACGACCGACCGGGGATACCCCTTTTGTGGGGTATCCCCGGTCGGGATCGCTCACGTCATCGAGAAGTCCGAGGAACTCAGACCAGCTCGGTGACCGTACCGCCGGCGGCGGTGATCTTCTCCTTGGCGGAGCCGGAGACGGCGTCGACCGTCACCTGCAGCGCCACGGAGATCTCGCCCTGGCCGAGGACCTTGACGAGGCTGTTCTTGCGAACGGCACCCTTGGCCACCAGACCCTCGACGGTGACCTCGCCACCCTCGGGGTAGAGCGCGGCCAGCTTGTCGAGGTTCACGACCTGGTACTCGGTCTTGAACGGGTTCTTGAAGCCCTTCAGCTTCGGGAGGCGCATGTGCAGCGGCATCTGGCCACCCTCGAAGCGCTCCGGAACCTGGTAGCGGGCCTTGGTGCCCTTGGTACCACGACCGGCCGTCTTACCCTTCGACGCCTCACCACGACCCACACGGGTCTTGGCGGTCTTGGCGCCCGGGGCGGGACGGAGGTTGTGGATCTTCAGCGGGTTCTGCTCCGCCATGATCAGTCGACCTCCTCGACCGTCACGAGGTGGCGGACGGTGTGCACCATGCCGCGGAACTCGGGGCGGTCCTCCTTGACGACCACGGTGTTGATCCCCTTGAGACCAAGCGACCGCAGGGTGTCACGGTGGTTCTGCTTGCTGCCGATGTAGGACTTGACCTGCGTGATCTTGAGCTGCGCCATGATTACGCACCCGCCCCGGCACGCGCACGAAGGAGAGCCGCGGGAGCGACGTCCTCGAGCGGCAGACCACGGCGGGCCGCGATCTCCTCGGGACGCTGCAGGCCCTTCAGGGCCTCCACGGTCGCGTGCACGATGTTGATCGCGTTGTCGGAGCCGAGCGACTTCGACAGCACGTCGTGGATACCGGCGCACTCGAGCACGGCACGCACCGGGCCACCGGCGATAACACCGGTACCGGGGGACGCGGGCTTGAGCAGGACGACGCCGGCAGCCTTCTCACCCTGGATCGGGTGCGGGATGGTGCCCTGGATCCGGGGGACCTTGAAGAAGTGCTTCTTGGCCTCCTCAACGCCCTTGGCGATGGCGGCCGGCACCTCCTTGGCCTTGCCGTATCCGACACCCACGGTGCCGTCACCGTCGCCCACCACGACCAGCGCGGTGAAGCTGAAGCGACGACCACCCTTCACAACCTTGGCGACGCGGTTGATCGCGACGACGCGCTCAACGTACGCGGTCTTCTCGGCGGCAGCAGCGCCGCCGTCACGGCCCTTCCGGTCCCGCCGCTCGCCGCCACCGGCACCGCCACCGCGGCGCTGGGGTCCAGCCATTGGATTTACCTCTCTCTTTTCCGCTAGCTACGGCGGCTCAGAACCTGAGCCCGGCCTCGCGGGCGGCGTCCGCCAGGGCGGCGATGCGCCCGGCGTACTGGTTGCCACCACGGTCGAACACGACGGCCTCGACACCGGCGGCCTTGGCACGCTCGGCGACCAGGGCGCCGACCTGCTTGGCCTGCGCGGACTTGTCGGACTCGCCACCACGGATCGACGCGTCCAGCGTGGACGCCGACGCCAGGGTGTGGCCCTTCAGGTCGTCGATCACCTGCGCCACGATGTGGCGGTTGGAGCGGGTCACGACCAGACGGGGGCGCTCCGCCGTACCGGAGATCCGCTTGCGGATCCGGATGTGACGGCGCTTGATCGCGGCGCGCTTGTAGGCGTCGCCCTTGAGGATCTTCTGCCCGTATGCCATGGCTTACTTACCCGCCTTTCCGACCTTGCGGCGGATGACTTCGCCCTCGTACTTGACGCCCTTGGCCTTGTACGGGTCGGGCTTGCGCAGCTTGCGGATGTTGGCCGCAACCTCGCCGACCTTCTGCTTGTCGATGCCCTCGACCGAGAAACGGGTCGGGGACTCCACCTTGAAGGAGATGCCTTCGGGGGCCTCGACCAGGATCGGGTGGCTGTAACCGAGAGCGAACTCCAGGTTCGAACCCTTGGCGGTCACTCGGTAACCGACACCGCTGATCTCGAGCTTCTTCACGTAACCCTGGGTCACGCCGGTGATCATGTTCGCCACCAGCGTGCGGGAGAGGCCGTGCAGGGCCTTGCTCTGACGCTCGTCGTTCGGGCGGGTCACCTGCAGGGTGCCGTCCTCGCCCTTAGCGATGTCGATCGGAGCCGCGACGGTGTGGGTCAGCGCGCCCTTGGGGCCCTTGACCGAGACCGTACGGCCGTCGATGGTGACGTCCACGCCGGCGGGAACCGCGATGGGGAGCTTGCCGATGCGCGACATAGCTGTTTCCTCCGTTCCCTTCTGCTACCAGACGTAGGCGAGGACTTCCCCACCCACGCCCTTCTTGCCGGCCTGCTTGTCGGTGAGGAGCCCGTGCGACGTGGAGATGATCGCCACGCCGAGGCCGCCCAGCACCTTCGGCAGGTTGGTGGACTTCGCGTACACCCGGAGACCGGGCTTGGAGATCCGCTTGATGCCCGCGATGGAGCGCTCACGGTTCGGGCCGAACTTCAGCTCGAGAACGAGGTTCTTGCCGACCTCGGCGTCCTCGATCTTCCAGCCCGTGATGAAGCCCTCCTGCTGGAGGATCTCCGCGATGTGCGACTTGATCTTGGACGCCGGCATCGTCACGGAGTCGTGGTACGCCGAGTTCGCGTTCCGCAGACGCGTCAGCATGTCTGCGATCGGATCAGTCATGGTCATGAATTGGCCTTCGGCCTCTCTCGCCGGGGTTTCCTGGTGCGCCATCCCTCTCCCCGATCCGAGACGGGACGGGTGCGGCGCGGTGGACCTACGGCGTAGTAAGTCGTACGGGCGACCGTCAGGCGCCCAACCCTCCAAGCCTAAGCCATGGAAGGGAGGGCGCCTGACACGCCCATTGCTTACCGAGAGCCTCTGGAATCCCTAAAAGGGGGACTACCAGGAGCTCTTGGTCACGCCCGGCAGCTCGCCACGGTGAGCCATCTCACGAAGGCACACGCGGCACAGGCCGAACTTGCGGTACACGGAGTGCGGACGGCCGCAGCGCTGGCAGCGGGTGTAGCCACGCACACCGAACTTGGGCTTGCGAGCAGCCTTGGCAATCAGAGCCTTCTTCGCCATCTCGCTCACGCCTCCTTGAACGGGAAGCCGAGGTGACGAAGGAGCGCGCGGCCCTCAGCGTCGTTGGTCGCCGTGGTGACCACGGTGATGTCCATGCCCCGGGTACGGTCGATCTTGTCCTGGTCGATCTCGTGGAACATGACCTGCTCCGTGAGACCGAAGGTGTAGTTGCCACGGCCGTCGAACTGCTTGGGGGACAGGCCGCGGAAGTCGCGGATGCGCGGCAGCGCGAGCGACAGGGTGCGGTCCAGGAACTCCCACATGCGGTCGCCACGGAGCGTGACGTGGGCACCGATCGGCTGACCCTCACGCAGCTTGAACTGCGCGATGGACTTGCGGGCCTTGGTGACGGCCGGCTTCTGACCGGTGATGGTGGTCAGGTCGCGGATCGCGCCCTCGATCAGCTTCGAGTCACGGGCGGCGTCGCCGACACCCATGTTGACCACGATCTTGACGAGGCCGGGAACCTGCATGACGTTCTCGTACTTGAACTCGTCACGCAGCTTGCCCGCGATCTCCTCGCGGTACTTCGTCTTGAGACGCGGAGTGGTGGTGGTAGCCATCAGATGTCCTCACCCGTCCGCTTGGCAACGCGGATCTTGTTGCCCTCGTCGTCGAAGCGGTAACCGACGCGCGTGACGACCTTGTTGCCGTCCTTCTCCACGACCAGCTGAACGTTGGACACGTGGATCGGGGCCTCGGTGGTCACGATGCCGCCGGCCTGGGAACCGCGAGCGGTCGGGCCGGCCTTGGTGTGCTTCTTGACCCGGTTGACACCCTCGACCAGGACACGGTCCTCGCGGGGGTAGGCCGCGATGACCTTGCCCTGCTTGCCCTTGTCCTTACCGGTGATGACCTGGACCAGGTCGCCCTTCTTGATCTTCATGCTTACAGCACCTCCGGCGCGAGCGAGATGATCTTCATGAACTTCTTCTCGCGCAGCTCACGGCCGACCGGGCCGAAGATGCGGGTGCCGCGAGGGTCGCCGTCGTTCTTCAGAATGACGGCGGCGTTCTCGTCGAAGCGGATGTACGAGCCGTCCGGACGGCGGCGCTCCTTGACGGTGCGAACGATGACCGCCTTGACGACGTCACCCTTCTTCACGTTGCCACCGGGGATCGCGTCCTTGACGGTGGCGACGATGACGTCACCGATGCCCGCGTAGCGGCGACCGGAGCCACCGAGCACACGGATGCAAAGGATCTCCTTCGCACCAGTGTTGTCGGCGACACGCAGTCGCGACTCCTGCTGGATCACGTCTATCTCCTGTTTGTCTGCCGGTTCCCGGCAGGGGCCCCCTCTTTACGAGGGGAGCCCCTGCCGAGCCTGGCGGAACTGTCCTGCGGGGATGCCCGCAGGAGAATTACTTGGCCTTCTCGAGGATCTCGACGACGCGCCAGCGCTTCGTCGCGGACAGCGGCCGGGTCTCCATCAGGAGGACGCGGTCGCCGACACCCGCGGCGTTCTGCTCGTCGTGCGCCTTGAGCTTGTTCGTACGGCGGATGACCTTGCCGTACAGCGCGTGCTTGACGCGGTCCTCGACGGCGACGACGACGGTCTTGTCCATCTTGTCGCTGACGACCAGACCCTCACGGGTCTTGCGGAAACCGCGCGCCTCGGTGTTCTCAGTCACGTTCTTCTCGCTCATCAGGCGTTCTCCACCGTCTCGATGCCGAGCTCACGCTCACGCATGAGGGTGTAGATCCGGGCGATGTCCTTGCGGACCGCCTTGAGACGGCCGTGGTTCTCGAGCTGGCCGGTCGCCGCCTGGAAGCGGAGGTTGAACAGCTCTTCCTTGGCCTCGCGGAGCTTCGCCAGAAGCTCCTCGTTACCCAGCTCGCGCAGCTCGGACGCCTTGGTACCGGCCGACATCACGCTTCACCTGCCTCGCGCTTGACGATCCGGCACTTCATCGGCAGCTTGTGGGCCGCACGGGTCAGCGCCTCACGGGCGATCTTCTCGTTGGGGTAGGACAGCTCGAACATCACCCGGCCCGGGTGAACGTTCGCGATCCACCACTCCGGCGAACCCTTACCGGAACCCATGCGGGTCTCGGCAGGCTTCTTGGTGAGGGGACGGTCCGGGTAGATGTTGATCCAGACCTTGCCGCCACGCTTGATGTGGCGGGTCATCGCGATACGGGCCGCCTCGATCTGGCGGTTGGTCACGTACGCCGGCGTGAGGGCCTGGATGCCGTACTCGCCGAACGCAACCGTCGTACCGCCCTTGGCCTGACCGCGGCGCTTCGGGTGGTGCTGCTTGCGGTGCTTGACCCTACGGGGGATCAGCATGTCGGTCAGGCCTCCGTTCCGGTGCTCTCAGCCGGAGCGGACGCGGGAGCCTCGGCCTTGGGGGCCTCGGCGCCGGCAGCCTGCTGCGGCTTGCGACCGCGCCGCTCGCCACCACGGCCACCACGGGCCGGGCGGTCGGCACCACCACGGGCCGGGCGGTTACCCGCACGGGCCGCAGCGTTCTCGGCGCGGACCTCGGCGATGTTCTTGACGTCGCCCTTGTAGATCCAGACCTTCACACCGATGCGGCCGAAGGTCGTCTTGGCCTCGAAGAAGCCGTAGTCCACGTTCGCACGGAGCGTGTGCAGGGGCACACGGCCCTCGCGGTAGAACTCCGAGCGGGACATCTCGGCGCCGCCGAGGCGGCCACCGCACTGGATCTTGATGCCCTTGGCGCCGGCCTTCATCGCCGACTGCATGCTCTTACGCATGGCGCGGCGGAAGGAGACGCGGGAGGAGAGCTGCTCGGCAACGGCCTGGGCAACCAGCTGAGCGTCGGTCTCGGGGTTCTTGACCTCGAGGATGTTCAGCTGGACCTGCTTGCCCGTGAGCTTCTCGAGGTCGCCGCGGATGCGGTCGGCCTCGGCGCCACGGCGGCCGATGACGATGCCCGGACGAGCGGTGTGGATGTCCACACGCACGCGGTCACGGGTGCGCTCGATCTCCACCTTCGAGATACCGGCGCGCTCCATGCCGGACGTCATCATCCGACGGATGGCGACGTCTTCCTTGACGTAGTCCTTGTACAGCTTGTCGGCGTACCAACGCGACTTGAAGTCGGTCGTGACACCGAGCCGGAACCCGTGCGGGTTTACCTTCTGGCCCATTACCGGGTTCCTTCCTTGCTGCTGACGACCACGGTGATGTGGCTGGTCCGCTTGCGGATCCGGTAGGCACGGCCCTGGGCGCGCGGCCGGAACCGCTTCAGGGTCGGGCCCTCGTCGACGTAGGCCTCGGAGATGTAGAGGCTGTCGGCGTCGGTGTGGTCGTAGTTGTGCGCGGCGTTGGCGATGGCGCTGTCGAGCACCTTGCCGACCGGCACGGAGGCTGCCTGCGGAGCGAATCGCAGAACAGCCTGGGCCTCCGTGGCGTCCATGCCACGGATGAGGTCCACCACGCGGCGGGCCTTCATGGGCGTGACGCGGATGTACCGCGCCTGGGCCCTGGCTTCCATGGTTGTCCCTTCAGTTACTTACGTGTCTGAATGCGATCCGCTACTAGCGGCGCTTCGACTTCCGGTCTTCCTTGACGTGGCCCCGGAAGGTGCGGGTCGGCGAGAACTCGCCGAGCTTGTGGCCGACCATCGACTCGGTGACGAACACCGGGATGTGGGTCTTGCCGTTGTGCACCGCGATCGTGTGGCCCAGCATCTGCGGGACGATCATCGAGCGACGGGACCAGGTCTTGATGACGTTCTTGGTGCCGGCTTCGTTCTGGGCGTCCACCTTCTTGATCAGGTGGTCGTCGACGAAGGGCCCCTTCTTCAAGCTACGAGGCATCTCAACCCGTCCTTAGCGCTTCTTGTTCGTCTTGCGGCGGCGGACGATGTACTTGTTCGACGCCTTCTTGGGCGAACGAGTACGGCCTTCCTTCTTGCCCCACGGGGACACAGGGTGGCGACCACCGGAGGTCCGGCCCTCACCACCACCGTGCGGGTGGTCAACCGGGTTCATCACGACACCACGGACGGTCGGGCGAACGCCCAGCCACCGCTTACGGCCGGCCTTGCCCCAGTTGATGTTGCTCTGCTCGGCGTTGCCGACCTCACCGACGGTGGCGCGGCAGCGGACGTCGACCAGGCGGATCTCGCCGGACGGCATGCGCAGGTGGGCGTAGGCGCCCTCCTTCGCGAGCAGCTGCACGGAGGCACCGGCGGAGCGGGCGAACTTGGCACCGCCACCGGGACGGAGCTCGATCGCGTGGATCGTGGTACCGACCGGGATGTTGCGGAGGGCCAGGTTGTTGCCCGGCTTGATGTCGGCCCCCGGACCGTTCTCCACGGTGTCACCCTGCTGCAGGTTGCGCGGGGCGAGGATGTAGCGCTTCTCGCCGTCGGCGTAGTGCAGCAGCGCGATGCGCGCGGTGCGGTTGGGGTCGTACTCGATGTGCGCGACCTTCGCCGGCACGCCGTCCTTGTCGTGACGACGGAAGTCGATCACTCGGTAGGCGCGCTTGTGTCCGCCACCCTGGTGGCGAACGGTCACACGACCGGCGTTGTTACGGCCGCCCTTGCTGTGCAGGGGGCGGACCAGCGACTTCTCCGGCGTGGACCGCGTGACCTCGACGAAGTCGGCGACGCTGGCGCCACGACGGCCCGGCGTAGTCGGCTTGTACTTGCGGATTCCCATTTCTCAGTCCTCGTCCGATATCGGACGATCCGGACCGCCCTTAGGCGGTCGGACCGCCGAAGATGTCGATACGGTCGCCCTCGGCGAGGGTCACGATCGCGCGCTTGGTCGCCGCACGCTGGCCGAAGCCGGTGCGGGTCCGCTTGCGCTTGCCCTGGCGGTTGATCGTGTTGACCCCGGTGACCTTGACGTCGAAGACCGCCTGGACGGCCTGCTTGATCTGGGTCTTGTTGGCGCCCGGGGCGACGACGAACGTGTACTTGTTCTCGTCGAGGAGCGCGTAGCTCTTCTCCGAGACGACCGGCTTGAGCAGCACGTCACGGGGGTCCGTGAAGGACTTGCTCAGCGGGGTCTCGACGGTGTTCTTGCCCTCGGCGGCGTGACGACGCGCCTTGGCGACGCGCGCGGCCTTGGCGGCCTTGGCCGCCTTCGAGGCAATGCTCGGGTGACGCGTAGCCATCAGGCCTCGCTCCCTTCGGTGTCGTTGGCCTTCGGGCCGGCGACGAAGGACTCGAAAGCGGCCTGGGTGAAGACCACGTCGTCCGAGACGAGAACGTCGTACGTGTTCAGCTGGCCCGGCTCCAGGATGTGGACCTGGGGCAGGTTGCGGGCGGACAGCCACGCGGCCTCGTCGGCGCGGTCGACGACCAGGAGCAGGTTCTTGCGCTCCGAGATCTTGCCGAACAGCGACTTGGCGGCCTTCGTGGAGGGGGTCGCACCCTCGACCACGCCGGAGACGACGTGGATGCGGTTGTGACGCGCCCGGTCGGTGAGGGCACCGCGCAGGGCGGCGGCCTTCATCTTCTTCGGGGTCCGCTGCGAGTAGTCACGCGGCACGGGACCGTGCACGACGCCACCACCGGCGAACTGCGGCGCGCGGGTCGAACCCTGACGGGCGCGACCGGTGCCCTTCTGGCGGTACGGCTTCTTGCCACCACCACGGACTTCACCGCGGGTCTTGGTCTTGTGCGTGCCCTGGCGGGCAGCGGCCAGCTGCGCGACGACGACCTGGTGGATCAGCGGAACGCTGACCTTGGCGTCGAAGATCTCCGCGGGGAGCTCGACGGAACCGGCCTTCTCGCCCGCCGGCGAAAGGATGTCAACAGTGCTCATCGGTTACCTCAGGCCCCCTTGGCCGCGGTGCGGACCAGGACGAGGCCGCCGTTCGGACCGGGAACCGCGCCCTTGATGAGCAGCAGACCCTTCTCCGCGTCAACGGCGTGGACGGTCAGGTTCTGGGTGGTGACCCGCTCGTTGCCCATGCGACCCGCCATGCGGAGGCCCTTGAACACGCGGCCCGGGGTGGCGCAGCCACCGATGGAACCCGGGGAGCGGTGCTTGCGCTGGGTGCCGTGCCCGGCGCCGAGGCCACGGAAGTTGTGGCGCTTCATGACACCGGCGAAGCCCTTGCCCTTGCTCTTGCCGGTGACGTCGACCTTCACGCCGGCCTCGAACACCTCAGCGGTGATCTCCTGGCCCAGCGTGTACTCGGAGGCGTCCGCGGTGCGGATCTCGACGAGGTGACGACGGGGGGTGACGTCGGCCTTGGCGAAGTGGCCCTTGAGGGGCTTGTTCACCTTGCGCGGGTCGATCTCGCCGAAGGCGATCTGAACGGACTCGTAGCCGTCCACGTCATTCGTACGGACCTGGGTGACGACGTTCGGGCCGGCCTTGACGACGGTGACCGGAACAACACGGTTGTTCTCGTCCCACACCTGCGTCATGCCGAGCTTCTCGCCCAGGATGCCCTTGATCTGCTTAGCCATTCTCAGCCCACCAGCCTCAGAGCTTGATCTCGATGTCGACACCGGCCGGCAGGTCGAGTCGCATCAGAGAGTCAACGGTCTTGGGGGTCGGGTCGAGAATGTCGATCAGGCGCTTGTGCGTGCGCATCTCGAAGTGCTCGCGCGAGTCCTTGTACTTGTGCGGCGACTTGATGACGCAGTACACGTTCTTCTCAGTGGGCAGCGGCACCGGGCCCGCGACCGACGCACCAGTGCGGGTCACCGTCTCGACGATCTTCTTCGCCGAGGAGTCGATGACCTCGTGGTCGTAGGCCTTGAGCCGGATGCGGATCTTCTGTCCCGCCATGGCTACTCAGTAGTCCTGTCTCTCTTACGCTCTGGAACCCGGTGGATTCCTTCTCGCCCCTCGCTTCTCCGACCCACGCGGTCGGGCGTGTCGCGCTCCCGCTGACATGGATGTCCCTTGTTCGAACATCCCTGCGGGGAATGCGACGGCCCTTCCGGAACCGCGGACCGGGGACCTCGGGCCCACCGGGCGCCTGGTCGGTGCCGCGCCCACACTTCCCGGAAGATTCCCGTACGTCCGCCCCAGTGCTGCCCGAGGGCAGTTAGGGCGACGAGTACTGTGGGACTCGCTTCCGGTCCTCCCGGCGGGAGGCGCGCAGCATCAACACTCGACCGAGCAACTCGGACAGTCTGCCATATGGGGCGGGCGGCTGGCCAATCGGGCCGAAGAGATTACCCCGATGGTGACGTAGGTCAAACCGGCGCCGGGCCGGGGCGGGGCGTGAAGCCTTGGGGAGCGTTCTGTGCTCGCCCTGTAGCCCGGTACCAGGCGATCCGCTTCGACCGCAGGCTCCGTGTCAGGATCGTCGCTACGAGATCACTTCGGGGTACGACGGCGATGGCTGGCTACTGCGAGGTCGAGTGCGGGTTCCCCTGATCGTGTTGGCCCTGCTCGACGTGGAGGTCCCGCAGTCGGGCCGAGGGCCCATGGGAGAGCCGCGCTGGGGTCGGAGGATCTGGATCGATCGGGAGCGGCTACGCCCGGAGCGCATGACCGACCCGCATGAACAGGAACGCGAGATCAGCTAGTTGCTGGTGGACCACCGTCTGAACTGCGTTCCCCCGCGCCCCGGAGCAGTCCCGCCGCTGCCCTGCTCGGGCGGCGTGCATCGCCTTGCCATCGAAGACAGCTACTACCGGCTTCTGGGCGCGCGGCGCGCCTTCGACATCGCCCACGGGGAGTACGGCTGGCGCCTGGCCGAGAACGCCGAGAGGCACCTGCCGACCTGGCTGGAGCTGCGCTGCCCGGGGCCGGCAGACCGCGACCGGCGGCCCACACCAGGAAATCGACCCGGGAACAAGCCGTCGCGGCGGCAGAACGCCATCTGAGGACGAAGGCGTACCCGGAGCGCGCGGACTCCGTCGTCATGCTTCCGGACACGGCGATCGAGTTCCCGCGCTCGGTCGCGGTCGTACCGCACGACGGAGCGGACCCCCACTTCCCGCCCACCTTCCTGCCGACCCACCAGTACCTGTCGCTGCGGACGGCCGGCGTCTGGCCGGACGCCGGGTGGGGCGTCGACCCGGATCGGCAGGCCATGGCCTGGTTGTAGGCCATGTACGGCGGCCTGGTGGACGGGCCGCGCCGTCCCCGGTGCACGAGTCGGCCACCGCCTGGCTGATGGCCTGCCGGGCACTGCCCAGCACGGCTTCCCCGTAGTTCCCAAGGGCGGGGCACCCCCAGCGGCTCAACGCGCGCGGCTGCCTGGCCGCCCTGCACTGCGGGATCGACGGACCCCCGTCCGTCCCCCTGCCTGGTACTCCGTCCCATGAGGCCCCCGGCTGGCGGGGCCGACGCCGGCGCCGCTACTTCCCGGAGTTCGACGAAGTGATCAGGGCGGTCGGGAAACCGGGTCCGGACACCCGTCGGGTGATCTGGCTGCGGCGCGAGATCGGCGGCCACGCGCCTCAGGGAGCCTGCTGTACGCCCAGAACGACAAGGGGCGGGTGCTCCTCCTGGACAGCCTGACGGCCTCGGCCGCCCGCCCGGACCCGCCGACACTGCTCCGCAAGCCGGTCCGGCTGCGGGCCCTGCCCGGCCGTTCCCGGTGCTCTCGTCTCGCGTCTCGCGCTAGGCCGGGTCGGCCGGGTGCCACGGAGTGGGCCCGGAGGGTGGTGGGCCCCACTGCGGTGCGGGGGTCCACGTGGCGGCGAGCCGGCGGCGGTGACGGCTGCGCCGGACGGCGGTGACGACGATGATGGTCGCGGCCGCGGCAAAGCCGGCGATGAAGCAGCCGATCCCCGCGGCGATGCTGCCGATAGCGGCGCCCACCTCGGGCCTGTCCCCCAGCGCGAACTCGGCCGGCAGCTCCGAGGTGCAGGTGAGCGTGTAGTCACCGGTGCTGCCGGGCTTCACCTCGAAGACGCGGTCCCAGGTGCGGGACCCCAGGGTGATGCGGAAGGTGCTGGACGGCTGGGTCATCGACCCGGACCGCATCTCCGGGATCCGGCAGTCGACATGGCCCGTCCCGGACTGAGAGACGTAGATCGCCTTGGTCTGCCCCTCGACGAAGCTGAACGTCCGGGAGTCGCCGCCGGAGAAGCTGTGGGCGGTGTCGATGGAGTCCATCGTGTTCTTCACCGTCGCCACGATGAAGGCGATGCCGGCGCCGACCAGAACGAGACCCAGCAGCGCCGCGACCAGGTACCAGATGCGCCGGGGCCGCAAGTCCTTCGCCGGAATGTCCAACGGCACGGGAGGCGGGCCGCCGTACGGGGGTCCCCATGGATAGGGGTTCTGTATCGCCACTGCGTCGCCTACCTCACGAACGAGGGGGCTTGGCCGCGTACGGCAGGAAGTCCGCCCAGGCGGTGGGGGCGACGGCCAGCTGGGGACCCTCGGTGTTCTTGGAGTCGCGGATGTGGATGGTGGTGGGGGTGGGGGCGACTTCGAGGCAGTCGTTGCCGTTGCTGCTGTCGCTGTAGCTGCTCTTGAACCAGTGGAGTTCCGGGGTGCTCATAGTTCTCCCAGCGCTTGTTCGATGAAGACCAGAGACTCCTCTGGCGTGAGCGCCTGAGCCCGGATGATGCCATAGCGCAGGTCGAGGACGCGGAGCTGCCTCGGGTGCGAGACGGGCCGGCCCGAGAAGTCACCGTCGGTACGGCCCATCCCCGTACCGTCCGCGAACTTCAGCACCTGGATACGGCCCCCCGTCCCGGGGTGGTTCGCGCGCGAGGTCGGCATCACCTGAAGCTCCACGAAGGGCAACCGAGCTACCTCCAGCATGTGTTCGAGCTGTCGGCGCAACACCATTGTGTCCCCGATCGGACGGCGTAGCGTCACCTCTTCCTGGACGAAACTGAACTCCGGTGCGGGCGAGCGCTCGAAGACGGCCTTCCGGGCCATGCGAGCACCCACCATCCGCTCCAGCTGGTCCGGTGAGTAGGCCGGACGCCAGGTGCGAAGCAGCGCTCGCGCGTACTCCTCCGTCTGCAGCAGGCCATGGATGTTGTGGTTGCTGTAGAGCGACATCTCCACCGCCCGCTCCTCCATCTCCGCCAGCTCCCGCACCTTCTTCGGATATCGGGCCTTGCGCATGTCCTCCATGAAGGCCCTCAGATGCCCCTGCGCCTTCAGCAGCCGGTCCACCCTGTCCAGGAACTCCGGTCGCGGGATACGGGCGCCCCGCTCGATCTTGCGGATCATGTCCTCGCCGTACCCGACGGCCTCGGCCAGCTCGGACACCGTCAGCCCAGCCGCCTCCCTGCACACCCTGAGCAGCCGCCCCACCGCCTGGACCACCGGCTCGATCTCGTCGCCCGGCTCGACGTCCCAGCCCGCCTCGTCCACACCCTCGCCCATGTCTCCTCCTCCGCCGCGCGCTCGTACCCGTACAACGCCCGAGACAGCCGGGACAGCCGAGACAAAGCCGGGACAGTCACCGTACGTAGGGGCGTCGTCACTCCCTTACGGAAGCAGGTGCGGCCACGCTGAGTGATGTGAATCAAGAAATGGCTGCCCCGGAAGACCAACTCGTCGATCCGGTTCCCCACTTCAGCGTCCGCCTGTCCCCCACGCCACGCGGCGCCCGCCTCGCACGGCTACTCGCCGAACAGCAACTGCGCGCCTGGGGGCTGCCGTTGGAGAGGGCGACGCACATCGTCGCCGAGCTCGCCGCGAACGCCGCCACCCACGGCCGCGTCCCCGGCCGCGACTTCCAGTTGCTGCTCCACGTCGTCGCCGACACGCTCCGCATCGAGGTCACCGACACGCGCGGTGACCGCCTACCCCGGCTCCGACAACCGCCGTCAGACACGGAATCAGGCCGCGGACTCGTCCTCGTCGAAGCCCTCGCCGACCGCTGGGGCGTCACCGTCGGACGCCACCCGCGCAAGACCGTCTGGGCCGAAGTCACCTTCCCCGCGCCGGAACCCGGCGGACCCTGCTCCGGCGCCACGGACGGTCCTTCCCAAGGAAGAAAACGAAGGTGAGCGCGACCCGGTTCCTCGCTGTCAGGCCTGGCGGGCCGAGGACGCGAGGCGATCGGCGAGCTCGATGACGAGGCCGCGTAGTTCGTCGGGGCGCTCGATGACGAACGGCCGGTCGAGTGAGGCGAGTAGCGGAGGCAACCAGTCGAGCCGCTCCGCCCGCAGCTCAACGCGCAGCCAGCGCTCGGTCGCCCGGTCCTCGCATGCCGCGGGCCCCTGCTCCTCCAGGCTCGCGACGCTGGCGGGGAGATGGGCGCGGATCTGCTCGACCGTGCCGTGGATCCGCAAGGTCACCTCATGCTGGTACTCAGCCGTGGCGAACCCTGACAACACCCGCTGTGCCGGACCGGGACCCGCCGGCGCTTCGAATGAGCCGGGCAGGGCCCGCGCGTCTGCGATGCGATCGAGCCGGAAGGTTCGGTCCTCGCCGATCTCGGGGTCCGTGCCCGTGACGTACCACCGGCCCGAATGGGTGACGATCCCGTACGCGTGCAGTGTGCGTTCGCTGCGCCGTCCGTCGCGGTCGGTGTACCGGATCGAGACCGGTCGGCGGTGGCGCACCGCATCGGCGATGGTGAGCAGGACCCCGGCGTCCGGGGTGTCGGACTCGCCCGGCTGTTCCGTGAAGGCGAGGGATTCCAGGAGTGTGTCGAGTCGGCGGGCGATGTGCTTGGGCAGCACCCGCCGGATCTTGGCCGATGCAGTCTCGTTTGCCGTGTGCTGCGCCGTCGTCAGCCCTGCCCGGCGGCCGGCGACCAGGCCGAGCAGCACGGCCAGCGCCTCGTCGTCGCTGAGCATGAGCGGAGGCAAGCGGTACCCGGGGGCGAGCCGGTACCCGCCGTAGCGGCCGCGCACCGATTCCACGGGCACGTCCAGGTCGATCAGCTGGTCCACGTACCGCCGCACGGTGCGCCCTTCGACGCCGAGCCGGTCCGCGAGTTCCGCCACCGTCCGGGTGCCGCCCGACTGCAGCAGCTCCAGGAGTGTCAGCACGCGTCCAGTGGGTCGAGGCATGGGCACAACATAGCGCGAATACAGGACCGATTCTGTCCACTATTTCTCCTAGCCTGCGACGTGCACGCCTCCGCACAGCCAAGGAGATCTCCATGGACTTCGTCTCGATCCGCATCATCACCGGCGACGTAGCGCGCCTCGTCGAGTTCTACGAGCGGGCCACCGGGGCGCGGGCGACGTGGGCCACCGAAGACTTCGCCGAGCTCAAGACCCCGGGCGCCACCCTCGCGATCGCCGGCACCCGCACCGTCCCGCTGTTCGCCCCGGGCTCTGCCCGCCCGGCGGACAACCACAGCGTGATCACCGAGTTCCTCGTCGACGACGTGGACCGCGTTCACCAGAACCTGACCGGCTTCGTCACCGACTTCGTCAACGGGCCCACCACGATGCCCTGGGGAAACCGGTCGCTGCTGTTCCGCGACCCCGACGGCAACCTCGTCAACTTCTTCACGCCCGTCACCCCGGCAGCCATCGAAAAGTTCGCACGCTGACGCCACGCACAGCCGCTCACGCGGGGGCCCTGAGATCCCAGGGCTCCCGATGAACGGGCCCCCGCCTGTTCCTCTCCGCCACCGACGCCGAGCACCGAGCGCCCGGTGTCGCCGCCTCGCTGGAGCGCGACCTCACTCCCACCGCCGTGCGCCACGCCGAGCCGTCCGAGCCCGACCGGCACCCCCTCCAGATCTGCGACGGCCGCGACCGCGCCTTCCGCGCACCGCGCCCCGGCCACCGCCGCGACTGCCGAACCGGTCCTGCCCAGAGCCGCTGCTCGCCCGCGAAAAAGCGAAGAGGCCCGCACGACCGAAGTCGTACGGGCCTCCCCTTAGGTCAGACCCTGAGGTCGTCGACCCTCAAGCAAGCGGAACTTACTTGACGATCTTGGTGACCTGGCCGGCGCCCACGGTGCGGCCACCCTCACGGATGGCGAACTTCAGGCCCTCCTCCATGGCGACGGGCTGGATGAGGTCCACCTTCATCTCGGTGTTGTCACCCGGCATGACCATCTCGGTGCCCTCGGGGAGGGTCACCACGCCGGTCACGTCCGTCGTACGGAAGTAGAACTGCGGGCGGTAGTTGTTGAAGAACGGCGTGTGGCGGCCACCCTCGTCCTTGGACAGGATGTAGGCCTGCGCCTCGAACTCGGTGTGCGGGGTGACCGAGCCCGGCTTGATGATGACCTGGCCGCGCTCGACGTCCTCGCGCTTGATGCCACGGAGGAGCAGACCGACGTTCTCACCGGCCTGGCCCTCGTCGAGCAGCTTGCGGAACATCTCGATGCCGGTGACCGTGGTGGAGGTCTTCTCGGTCTTGATGCCGATGATGTCGACGGTCTCGTTGACCTTCAGGACACCACGCTCGATACGGCCGGTGACGACCGTACCGCGACCGGTGATCGTGAAGACGTCCTCGATCGGCATGAGGAACGGCTTGTCGACGTCGCGCTCCGGCTGCGGGATCGACTCGTCGACGGCGTTCATCAGGTTGAGGACGGAGTCCACCCACTCCTTCTCGCCCTCGAGGGCCTTGAGAGCGGAGACCTTGACGACCGGAACGTCGTCGCCCGGGAACTCGTACTCGGAGAGGAGCTCACGGACCTCGAGCTCGACGAGCTCCAGGATCTCCTCGTCGTCCACCATGTCGGCCTTGTTCAGGGCGACGACGATGTACGGAACGCCGACCTGGCGGGCCAGGAGCACGTGCTCCTTGGTCTGCGGCATCGGGCCGTCGGTGGCGGCGACCACCAGGATCGCGCCGTCCATCTGGGCGGCACCGGTGATCATGTTCTTGATGTAGTCCGCGTGACCCGGGCAGTCGACGTGGGCGTAGTGACGCGCCTCGGTCTGGTACTCGACGTGCGCGATGGAGATGGTGATACCGCGCTGGCGCTCCTCGGGCGCCTTGTCGATGTTGTCGAACGGGGTGGCCTCGTTCAGGTCCGGGTACGCGTCGTGCAGCACCTTGGTAATGGCGGCCGTGAGGGTCGTCTTACCGTGGTCGATGTGACCGATGGTGCCGATGTTGACGTGCGGCTTAGTCCGCTCGAACTTCGCCTTCGCCACTGGGGTCCTCCTGTGGAGTGGTTCTGTACGCCTTACTTCATCGGCGCCAGGTGATCTTTGCTGTAAAGGCCCGGAACCGGGGGCAAACATCCGGGTTTACGGTTGTTTGCCCCTTGAGGCTCCGGAGTCAAGCCTACGGCGTGTGAACGCGGTGCGTTACTCGCCCTTGGCCTTCGCGATGATCTCCTCGGCGACGTTCCGCGGAACCTCGGCGTAGGAGTCGAACTGCATGGAGTAGCTCGCACGGCCGGACGTCTTGCTGCGCAGGTCGCCGACGTAACCGAACATCTCCGAAAGGGGCACGAGGCCCTTCACGACGCGGGCACCGGCCCGCTCCTCCATGGCCTGGATCTGGCCACGGCGGGAGTTGATGTCACCGATGACCTCACCCATGTAGTCCTCGGGCGTGGTGACCTCGACGGCCATCATCGGCTCGAGCAGCACGGGGCTGGCCTTGCGCGCGGCCTCCTTGAAGGCCTGCGAACCGGCGATCTTGAAGGCGAGCTCGGAGGAGTCGACCTCGTGGTAGGCACCGTCGTGCAGGATCACGCGGACACCGGTCATCTCGTAACCGGCGAGGATGCCGAACTGCATGGCCTCCTGCGCACCGGCGTCCACCGAAGGGATGTACTCCTTCGGGATACGGCCACCGGTCACCTTGTTCACGAACTCGTACGAGGTGTCGCCACCCTCGAGCGGCTCGATGCCGATCTGCACCTTCGCGAACTGACCGGTACCACCGGTCTGCTTCTTGTGGGTGTAGTCGACGCGCTCGACGGCCTTGCGGATCGTCTCGCGGTAGGCCACCTGCGGCTTGCCGACGTTGGCCTCGACCTTGAACTCACGGCGCATACGGTCGACCAGCACCTCGAGGTGCAGCTCGCCCATACCACCGATGATGGTCTGGCCGGTCTCCTCGTCCGAGTGGACCTGGAAGGACGGGTCCTCCTCGGCCAGGCGCTGGATCGCGACGCCGAGCTTCTCCTGGTCGCCCTTCGACTTGGGCTCGATGGCGACCTGGATGACCGGCGCCGGGAAGTCCATGGACTCCAGGATGACCGGGTTCTTGTCGTCGGACAGCGTCTCACCGGTGGTGGTCTGCTTCAGGCCCATGACGGCGACGATGTCGCCGGCGCCCACCGACTCGATCTCCTCACGCTTGTTGGCGTGCATGCGGTAGATCTTGCCGATGCGCTCCTTCTTGCCCTTGACGGAGTTCAGCACCGAAGAGCCGGACTCCAGGCGGCCCGAGTAGACCCGGACGAAGGTGAGCTTGCCGAGGTGCGGGTCGCTCATGATCTTGAACGCCAGCGCCGAGAGGGGCTCCTCGTCGGACGGCTTGCGCTTGACGACGACCTCGGGGTCCTTGACGTCGTGGCCCTCGATGGCCTCGATGTCGACCGGGGACGGCAGGTAGCGCACGACCGCGTCGAGCAGGGGCTGGACGCCCTTGTTCTTGAACGCGGTGCCGCAGAACACCGGAGTCACGGTGGTGCCGGTGCCCTTGCCGGACGCGATGGTGATACGACGGATCGCGGCGTACAGCTGCTCCTCGGTGGGCTCCTGGCCCTCCAGGTACAGCTCCATGATCTCTTCGTCGTTCTCGGCGACGGCCTCGACCAGCTTGCCGCGGTACTCCTCGGCAGCCTCGGTGTGGGTGTCCGGGATGTCGACGACGTCGTACATCTCGCCCTTGGTGGCCTCGGCGGACCACACGAGCGCCTTCATGCGGACCAGGTCCACGACGCCCTTGAAGTCGGCCTCGGCACCGATCGGCAGCTGCATCACGATCGGCTGAGCGCCCAGGCGGTCAGAGATCATGTCGACGCAGCGGTGGAACTCGGCACCGGTCCGGTCGAGCTTGTTGACGAAGCAGATACGCGGAACGCCGTAGCGGTCCGCCTGACGCCACACCGTCTCGGACTGCGGCTCAACGCCGGCGACGCCGTCGAACACCGTCACGGCACCGTCGAGCACGCGCAGGGAGCGCTCCACCTCGACGGTGAAGTCGACGTGGCCCGGGGTGTCGATGATGTTGATGGTGTGGTCGACGTCCTCCAGCGGCCAGTGACAGGTGGTGGCAGCAGAGGTGATCGTGATGCCACGCTCCTGCTCCTGCTCCATCCAGTCCATGGTGGCAGCGCCGTCGTGGACCTCACCGATCTTGTAAGACACACCGGTGTAGAACAGGATCCGCTCGGTGGTGGTCGTCTTGCCCGCGTCGATGTGGGCCATGATGCCGATGTTGCGCACCTTGGCCAGGTCAAGTGAAGTGGTAGCCATAAGGCTTCAGTCTTCTCTCGGTCTCGATGTGGGTAGCGACTACCAGCGGTAGTGCGCGAAGGCCTTGTTGGACTCGGCCATCTTGTGGGTGTCCTCGCGCTTCTTCACGGCCGCACCGAGGCCGTTCGAGGCGTCGAGAAGCTCGTTGAGGAGACGCTCGGTCATGGTCTTCTCGCGACGGGCGCGGGAGTAACCGACCAGCCAGCGCAGCGCCAGGGTGTTGGCACGGCCGGGCTTGACCTCGACCGGGACCTGGTAGGTGGCGCCACCGACACGGCGGGACTTGACCTCGAGGGTCGGCTTGATGTTCTCGAGAGCGCGCTTCAGCGTGATGACCGGGTCGTTGCCGGTCTTGTCGCGCAGGCCCTCCATGGCGCCGTAGACGATGCGCTCGGCGGTGGAGCGCTTGCCGTTCAGCAGCACCTTGTTGATCAGGGAGGTCACCAGAGGAGAACCGTAGACCGGGTCGATGATGACCGGGCGCTTCGGGGCGGGGCCCTTACGAGGCATTCTTACTTCTCCTTCTTGGCGCCGTAACGGCTGCGGGCCTGCTTGCGGTTCTTGACACCCTGGGTGTCGAGGGAGCCGCGGATGATCTTGTAGCGAACACCCGGCAGGTCCTTCACACGGCCGCCGCGCACGAGCACGATGGAGTGCTCCTGCAGGTTGTGTCCCTCACCCGGAATGTAAGCGGTGACCTCGATGCCGCTGGTCAGACGCACACGCGCGACCTTGCGGAGGGCCGAGTTCGGCTTCTTCGGGGTGGTCGTGAACACACGCGTGCAGACGCCACGACGCTGAGGGGATCCCTCGAGTGCGGGCGTCTTGTTCTTCTCGACCTTGTCCTGCCGGCCCTTGCGGACCAGCTGCTGGATCGTAGGCACTACTTCTCCGGTTTCTGTGTGCCGATGGGTACAGCTAACCTGGAACGTCTCCGACCCACGCGGTCGGGTGTGTCGAATCCGGCGGACTCCCGCCGCAAGGCGAAAAGAGCACAGATTACGGTGGCCGCTTGTGGCTCGCCATGCGGTCTGAAGGCACGCACGAGAGCCAGGGCACACCCCAGGCACAAGGTCTGAGCGTACCTACCTCATTCGCTGTGGTCAAAACAAATGGGACCCGCCCCTATCACGTCGGGCGTGCTGTCAAGACCCTTCGCCGTGCCACCCCTGTCCGGTTGCCGGAATCCGGCGGTCGAAACGGCCGAAACACCGCCGAATCGGCCACTGGCACCGCCGCCCGGATTCCGGGGGCGGTCATGGGCGCCGCCGTGAGCGAGGCCGGCGGGGGCGGGGACACAAGGAGCCGGACGCGTCCGTCCGCCCGCCGCGCACCAGCTACGCGCGCCACGGGCTGATCAGCGGGCCGGTCGATTTCCTGCTGTACGCCGCCGGGAACCTGCTCCCCTGGATGTGACGGCACGAGGAGGCCGGGCGAAGCACGCCCGGCCGCGTCCCGGGCCCGCTGGAGCGCGGCCGCGCGGCTGGGGGCGGCCGGAGACGGCCCGGCTCGCCGCCACGGACGTGACCCGTCGCCCGGGGGCGGGTCGGCGCTGCTGGTGTTCGAGGCGGCACCCTGCGCCCGCTCCGTGGCCGTCTCGGGGCACTCCGGCGCCCGCCGGCAGGAGCTGGTCTCGGAGTGCTCTCTGAAGGCCCCTGTCCGGGCCGGGGTCGCCGTACCGGCACCGGTCGGCGGCGAGCTGTCCCTGAACGTCCGCGCCTCCGCGCGGTGGCGGATCGCGGCGCGGGCGGAGGCGGAGCTGCCGCTGGCGGGGCGGGGCACCGAGGTGGTCCTCAGGGACGGCGCCTCCCGCGCGTTCGAGTCCGACCAGCACGACGGCGGCCGGTTCGCCGTCCACCTGCTCACGCCGGACCTGCGTACCGGCCGCTCACCGGCCGCCGGGCGAGGCAGGGCGCTGCTGCACCTCGCCGCCCCCTGCGCGAGCCGCGCGTCCGAGCCGCCCCTGGACACGCCGAAGGGCGGCCACCCCGAGGGGTGACCGCCCGTCAGCTCAAGCTGCTCGCTTACTGGTTGTACGGACCGTAGTCGTAGTCCTCCAGCGGGACGGCCTGGCCGGAGCCGGTGCCGAACGGCGAGTAGTCGATGTCGTCGTAGCCGACGGCCGAGTACATCGCGGCCTTGGCCTCCTCGGTCGGCTCGACCCGGATGTTGCGGTAGCGGGACAGGCCCGTACCGGCCGGGATGAGCTTACCGATGATGACGTTCTCCTTGAGGCCGATGAGGCTGTCGGACTTGGCGTTGATCGCCGCGTCCGTCAGGACTCGGGTCGTCTCCTGGAAGGAGGCGGCCGACAGCCAGGACTCCGTCGCCAGCGAGGCCTTGGTGATACCCATCAGCTGCGGACGACCGGAGGCCGGGTGACCGCCCTCCTGGACCACACGACGGTTCTCGGTCTCGAACTTCGAGCGCTCGACCAGCTCGCCGGGCAGCAGCTCGGCGTCGCCGGACTCGATGATCGTCACACGGCGCAGCATCTGCCGGATGATGATCTCGATGTGCTTGTCGTGGATCGACACACCCTGCGAGTTGTAGACCTTCTGGACCTCGCCGACCAGGTGGACCTGGACGGCACGCTGGCCCAGGATGCGCAGCACGTCGTGCGGGTTGGTGGCACCCACGGTGAGCTGCTGGCCCACCTCGACGTGCTCACCCTCGCTGACCAGGACCTTGGCACGCTTCGAGATCGGGTAGGCCGTCTCGTCGCTGCCGTCGTCCGGGGTGACGACGAGCTTCTTGGTCTTCTCGGTCTCCTCGATCCGGACGCGGCCGGAGGCCTCGGAGATCGGGGCGACACCCTTCGGGGTACGGGCCTCGAAGAGCTCGACGACACGCGGCAGACCCTGGGTGATGTCGTCACCGGCCACACCACCGGTGTGGAAGGTACGCATCGTCAGCTGGGTACCGGGCTCACCGATGGACTGGGCGGCGATGATGCCGACCGCCTCACCGATGTCGACCAGCTTGCCGGTGGCCAGCGAACGGCCGTAGCACATCGCGCAGGTGCCGACGGCGGACTCACAGGTCAGGACCGAGCGGGTCTTGACCTCCGCGACGCCGTTCTTGACCAGCTCGTCGATGAGCACGTCGCCGAGGTCGGTACCGGCCGGGGCCAGCACCTTGCCGTCGACCACGATGTCCTCGGCGAGGCAGCGCGCGTACACGGACGTCTCGACGTCGTCCGCCTTGCGCAGCACGCCGTCCGCGCCGACCTCCGCGATGTGGAGCTTGAGGCCGCGCTCGGTGCCGCAGTCCTCCTCGCGGATGATGACGTCCTGGGAGACGTCGACCAGACGACGGGTGAGGTAGCCCGAGTCGGCGGTACGAAGGGCGGTGTCCGCCAGACCCTTACGGGCACCGTGCGTGGAGATGAAGTACTCCAGCACGGACAGACCCTCACGGAACGACGCCTTGATGGGCCGCGGGATCGTCTCGTTCTTCGCGTTCGACACCAGACCACGCATACCGGCAATCTGACGCATCTGCATCATGTTGCCTCGTGCACCCGAGTTCACCATCATGAAGATCGGGTTGGTCTTCGGGAAGTTCTCGTTCATCGCCTCGGCGACCTCGTTGGTCGCCTTGGTCCAGATCGCGATGAGCTCCTGCGTGCGCTCGTCCTTGGTGATCAGACCGCGCTCGTACTGCTTCTGGACCTTCTCGTCCTGCGCCTCGTAACCCTTGACGATCTCCTTCTTCGCCTCGGGAACGACGACGTCGGAGATGGCGACGGTGACACCGGAACGGGTGGCCCAGTAGAAGCCGGAGGCCTTCAGGTTGTCGAGCGTCGCCGCCACGATGACCTTCGGGTAGCGCTCGGCGAGGTCGTTGACGATCTCGGAGAGCTGCTTCTTGCCGACCTCGTAGTCGACGAACGGGTAGTCCTCGGGCAGCAGCTCGTTGAAGAGCGCGCGGCCCAGGGTGGTGTTCAGGCGGAAGCTGTCACCCTGCTGCCACTCCGGCTCGCCCTCCTCGCGCGCCGGCGGGGTCCAGCCGCGCGGCGGGATGGTGCCCACCGGGAAGCGGATGTCCACGCGCGACTGCAGCGAGAGCTCGCCGGCGTCGAACGCCATGATCGCCTCGGCCACGGACGCGAACGAGCGGCCCTCGCCCTTGACGTCACGCATCTCGCCGTCGGTGGTGAGGAAGAACAGACCGAGGACCATGTCCTGGGTCGGCATCGTCACCGGACGGCCGTCGGCCGGCTTGAGGATGTTGTTCGAGGACAGCATCAGGATGCGGGCCTCGGCCTGCGCCTCCGCGGACAGCGGCAGGTGCACGGCCATCTGGTCACCGTCGAAGTCCGCGTTGAACGCGGTGCAGACGAGCGGGTGGATCTGGATGGCCTTGCCCTCGACCAGCTGCGGCTCGAAGGCCTGGATGCCGAGGCGGTGCAGGGTGGGAGCACGGTTCAGCAGCACCGGGTGCTCGGCGATGACCTCTTCGAGGACGTCGTACACGACCGTGCGGCCGCGCTCCACCATGCGCTTGGCGCTCTTGATGTTCTGCGCGTGGTTCAGGTCGACCAGGCGCTTCATCACGAACGGCTTGAACAGCTCCAGCGCCATCGCCTTGGGCAGACCGCACTGGTGCAGCTTCAGCTGCGGACCGACGACGATCACGGAACGCGCCGAGTAGTCGACACGCTTACCGAGCAGGTTCTGACGGAATCGACCCTGCTTACCCTTCAGCATGTCGCTGAGGGACTTCAGCGGGCGGTTACCGGGACCGGTCACCGGCCGGCCGCGACGACCGTTGTCGAAGAGGGCGTCAACAGCCTCCTGAAGCATGCGCTTCTCGTTGTTGACGATGATCTCCGGGGCACCGAGGTCCAGGAGCCTCTTCAGACGGTTGTTGCGGTTGATGACACGGCGGTACAGGTCGTTCAGGTCGGAGGTCGCGAAGCGGCCACCGTCCAGCTGCACCATCGGACGCAGGTCCGGCGGGATGACCGGGACGCAGTCCAGGACCATGCCCTTGGGGCTGTTGGACGTCTGCAGGAACGCGGAGACGACCTTCAGGCGCTTGAGGGCACGGGTCTTCTTCTGGCCCTTGCCGGTGCGGATGATCTCGCGGAGGCGCTCGGCCTCCTCCTCCAGGTCGAAGGACTCCAGGCGCTTCTGCAGCGCCGCGGCACCCATCGAGCCGTCGAAGTACGTGCCGAAGCGGTCACGCAGCTCGCGGTAGAGCAGCTCGTCGCCCTCCAGGTCCTGGACCTTGAGGTTCTTGAACCGGTTCCACACCTCGTCGAGGCGGTCGATCTCGCGCTGCGCGCGGTCGCGCAGCTGCTTCATCTCGCGCTCGGCACCCTCGCGCACCTTGCGGCGCACGTCGGCCTTGGCGCCCTCGGCCTCCAGCTCGGCCAGGTCGGACTCGAGCTTCTTGGCGCGGGCCTCCAGGTCGGCGTCGCGGCGGTTCTCGATCTGCTGGCGCTCGACCGAGACGTGCGCCTCCAGGGAGGGCAGGTCGCGGGTACGGCGCTCCTCGTCGACGTACGTGATCATGTACGCCGCGAAGTAGATGACCTTCTCGAGGTCCTTCGGCGCCAGGTCCAGCAGGTAGCCGAGGCGCGACGGGACGCCCTTGAAGTACCAGATGTGCGTGACGGGGGCGGCCAGCTCGATGTGACCCATCCGCTCACGGCGCACCTTGGCGCGCGTGACCTCGACGCCACAGCGCTCGCAGATGATGCCCTTGAAGCGGACGCGCTTGTACTTGCCGCAGTAGCACTCCCAGTCCCGGGTCGGACCGAAGATCTTCTCGCAGAAGAGTCCGTCCTTCTCGGGCTTGAGGGTGCGGTAGTTGATGGTCTCGGGCTTCTTGACCTCGCCGTGGCTCCACTGACGGATGTCGTCAGCGGTGGCCAGGCCGATCCGGAGCTCGTCGAAGAAGTTGACGTCGAGCACTATGCGTCAATCCCTCTCAGGGTCGTAAGTCTTTGGTCTGTACGGGGGCCTGGGGGTCGGCGGGGCCCCTGGTGGGTCAGGGGCCCGCCGGACTCCCGTCAGACCTCTTCGACGCTGCTCGGCTCGCGCCGGGACAGGTCGATACCGAGCTCCTCCGCAGCGCGGAAGACGTCCTCGTCGGTGTCGCGCATCTCGATGGACATACCGTCGCTGGACAGCACCTCCACGTTCAGGCAGAGCGACTGCATCTCCTTGATGAGCACCTTGAAGGACTCGGGGATGCCGGGCTCGGGGATGTTCTCGCCCTTGACGATGGCCTCGTAGACCTTCACGCGGCCGGTGACGTCGTCGGACTTGATGGTCAGCAGCTCCTGGAGGGCGTACGCGGCGCCGTAGGCCTCGAGGGCCCACACCTCCATCTCACCGAACCGCTGGCCACCGAACTGCGCCTTACCACCCAGCGGCTGCTGGGTGATCATCGAGTACGGACCGGTCGAGCGGGCGTGCAGCTTGTCGTCGACCAGGTGGTGCAGCTTCAGGATGTACATGTAGCCGACCGAGATCGGGTCCGGGAACGGCTCACCGGAGCGGCCGTCGAACAGCCGCGCCTTGCCGGACGGAAGCACCATGCGCTCGCCGTCGCGGTTCGGGATGGTGTGCTGCAGCAGACCCGCCAGCTCGTCCTCGCGGGCACCGTCGAAGACCGGGGTCGCGACGTTGGTGCGCGGGGCGACCTGGTCGGCGCCGATGACCTGGAGGCGCTGGGCCCACTCGTCCGCGAGGCCGGAGACGTCCCAGCCACGGCTGGCGAGCCAGCCGAGGTGGATCTCCAGAACCTGTCCCGGGTTCATTCGGGACGGCACACCCAGCGGGTTGAGGATGATGTCGACCGGAGTTCCGTCCTCGAGGAACGGCATGTCCTCGATGGGCAGGATCTTCGAGATGACACCCTTGTTGCCGTGACGGCCGGCGAGCTTGTCACCGTCGGTGATCTTGCGCTTCTGCGCGACGTAGACGCGGACCAGCTGGTTCACGCCCGGCGGCAGCTCGTCGCCCTCCTCGCGGTCGAAGACGCGCACGCCGATGACCTTGCCGGTCTCGCCGTGCGGCACCTTCAGCGAGGTGTCGCGGACCTCACGGGCCTTCTCACCGAAGATCGCGCGCAGCAGGCGCTCCTCCGGGGTCAGCTCGGTCTCACCCTTCGGGGTCACCTTGCCGACGAGGATGTCGCCGGCGATGACCTCGGCACCGATGCGGATGATGCCGCGCTCGTCGAGGTCGGCGAGGACCTCCTCGGAGACGTTCGGGATGTCCCGGGTGATCTCCTCGGGGCCGAGCTTGGTGTCACGGGCGTCGACCTCGTGCTCCTCGATGTGGATCGAGGAGAGGACGTCGTCCTGCACGAGGCGCTGCGACAGGATGATCGCGTCCTCGTAGTTGTGACCCTCCCACGGCATGAACGCCACGAGCAGGTTCTTGCCCAGGGCCATCTCGCCGTTCTGGGTGGCCGGGCCATCGGCCAGCACCTGGCCGGTGACGACGCGGTCGCCCTCGTTGACGATGACCTTCTGGTTGACCGAGGTGCCCTGGTTGGACCGGGAGAACTTGGCCAGGCGGTACGTGATGTACGTGCCGTCGTCGTTGGCGGTGGTGATGTAGTCCGCGGAGACCTCCTGGACCACACCGTCCTTCTCGGCCTTGACCACGTCGCCGGCGTCGACCGCGGAGCGGTACTCCATGCCGGTGCCGACGAGCGGGGCCTCGGACTTAATCAGCGGCACGGCCTGACGCATCATGTTCGCGCCCATGAGGGCACGGTTGGCGTCGTCGTGCTCGAGGAAGGGGATCATGGCGGTCGCGACCGACACCATCTGGCGCGGCGAGACGTCCATGTAGTCCACGTCCTCGGGACCGACGTAGTCGACCTCGCCGCCACGGCGGCGGACCAGCACGCGGGCCTCGGCGAACCGCATCTCGTCGTTCAGCGGCGCGTTGGCCTGCGCGATGACGAAGCGGTCCTCCTCGTCGGCGGTCAGGTAGTCGACCTCGTCGCTGACCTGGCCGTCGACGACCTTGCGGTACGGCGTCTCGATGAAACCGAACGCGTTGACCCGGCCGTAGGAGGCGAGCGAGCCGATCAGACCGATGTTCGGGCCTTCCGGCGTCTCGATCGGGCACATGCGGCCGTAGTGCGACGGGTGAACGTCACGGACCTCGAAGCCGGCCCGCTCACGGGAGAGACCACCCGGGCCGAGGGCGTTCAGACGACGCTTGTGCGTCAGCCCCGACAGCGGGTTGTTCTGGTCCATGAACTGGGACAGCTGGCTGGTGCCGAAGAACTCCTTGATGGAGGCGACGACCGGCCGGATGTTGATCAGCGTCTGCGGCGTGATCGCCTCGACGTCCTGGGTGGTCATGCGCTCGCGCACGACACGCTCCATACGGGCGAGACCCGTACGGACCTGGTTCTGGATCAGCTCACCGACGCTGCGGATGCGACGGTTGCCGAAGTGGTCGATGTCATCGGTCTCGACCATGATCGAGCGGCCGGACTCACCGGTCGTCTCGGTCTCGCCGGCGTGCAGCTTCACCAGGTACTTGATGGTGGCGATGACGTCGTCGGTGGTGAGCACACCGGCGTCCAGCGGCTCGTCCGCGCCGAGCTTCTTGTTCACCTTGTAGCGGCCGACCTTGGCGAGGTCGTAACGCTTCGGGTTGAAGTAGAGGTTCTCCAGCAGCGTCTGCGCGGCCTCACGCGTGGGGGGCTCGCCCGGACGCAGCTTGCGGTAGATGTCGAGCAGCGCGTCGTCCTGGCCCTGGGTGTGGTCCTTCTCCAGGGTGGCGCGCATCGACTCGTACTCGCCGAACTCCTCGAGGATCTGCTCGGTCGTCCAGCCGAGGGCCTTCAGCAGCACGGTGACCGACTGCTTGCGCTTGCGGTCGATGCGGACACCGACCATGTCGCGCTTGTCGATCTCCATCTCCAGCCAGGCACCCCGGGACGGGATGATCTTGGCGGAGAAGATGTCCTTGTCGGACGTCTTGTCGATGGTGGAGTCGAAGTAGACACCGGGGGAACGGACCAGCTGAGACACCACGACACGCTCGGTGCCGTTGATGACGAAGGTGCCCTTGTTCGTCATGAGCGGGAAGTCGCCCATGAAGACCGTCTGGGACTTGATCTCACCGGTCTCGTTGTTGGTGAACTCGGCGGTGACGAAGAGCGGGGCGGCGTACGTGAAGTCGCGCTCCTTGCACTCGTCGATGGAGTTCTTCGGCGGCTCGAAGCGGTGGTCCCGGAACGTCAGGGACATCGACCCGGAGAAGTCCTCGATCGGGGAGATCTCCTCGAAGATCTCCTCCAGACCGGACTTGGTGGGGACGTCCTGACCGTTCTCCAGAGCCTCCTCGACCCGACTCTGCCAGGCGGTGTTGCCGAGCAGCCAGTCGAAGCTCTCGGTCTGCAGCGCGAGCAGGTTCGGAACCTCGAGAGGCTCCTTGATCTTTGCAAAGGAGATGCGCAGCGGGGCGGTGCTGGCGCCGTTGTTCGTATTCGCGGTCGAGGCATTGCGCGAGGCGGCCAAGAGGGGGTCCTTCCGAGGGCTCGGACTCACTACGCGCGTACCGGCCCCTCCCCCGTACACAGAGACAGAAACCCCAGGTCAAGGGAGGTTCGGTCATCAGTGCTCGAGTGAGGGCAGACCCCTGGTGACGGGCAGGGGACAGCTAACAGGCAGCGCAAAGGGTCAGTGTAGCCACTTGGCACACTGATGTCCAGTGCGGGTTTTTCGAGACCCTCGCTGTGCTCACCGCTCTTGTCAACGCCCTCGGCATGCCTGCTCTCAACGCACGTTGATACTGCCCTCTTCGTCGTCGATCCATGCCTCGGATTCGGATCCTTGTGACGACGCGTCCTGAGAATTGCGCGCTGCGTGCGGTTCGTCAAGGCCCCACAGTCCGAAGCGGATCGTGGCGGAGACACGACGAAGATCACCTTACCCCTCGCCGTAGCGAGTGCAAGGCAACCGCGGCCGGGCCCCGGATACGCCGAAGAGCGACCACCCGGATGGATGATCGCTCTTCGGTGCGGTCGCGTTACAGCCCTACGGGGCACTTTTAACGGTGCCACCCGGCTGCGCTCGCCTCGCGTTCGAGTCCTGGGGACCCGGAAAGGTCTTACTTGACCTCGACGGACGCGCCGGCGCCCTTGAGGGCCTCGGCGGCCTTGTCGGCGGCCTCCTTGTTGACCTTCTCGAGGACCGGCTTCGGGGTGCCGTCGACGAGGTCCTTGGCCTCCTTCAGACCCAGGGAGGTCAGCTCACGCACGACCTTGATGACCTGGATCTTCTTCTCGCCGGCGCCGGTGAGGATGACGTCGAACTCGTCCTTCTCCTCCTCGGCCTCGGCGGCGGCGCCACCAGCGGCACCACCGGCGACGACGACCGGCGCGGCAGCGGCGGCGGTGACGTCGAACTTCTCCTCGAAGGCCTTCACGAACTCGGAGAGCTCGATGAGGGTCATCTCCTCGAACTGGGCAAGCAGCTCGTCCTGGGTGAGCTTCGCCATGATGGCGGTCCTTCCACTCAAATCGGCAGGTGCCGGATGTACTGGATAAGGCGGGCGTACGTCGGCCCGCTGCGACCCGCGCCGTTGGTGCGGGTCAGAAAGCGAGCCGAATTACTCGGCACCGCCCTGCTCGGCCTGCTTGGCGCGCAGCGCGTCCACGGTGCGGACGAGCTTCGACGGCAGCGCCTGGAAGACGGAGGCAGCCTGGGACTGCTTCGCCTTGAAGGCACCGGCCAGCTTGCTGAGCAGAACCTCGCGGGACTCGAGGTCCGCAAGCTTCTTGATCTCGTCGGCGGACAGCGCCTTGCCGTCAAGGACACCGCCCTTGATGACGAGATTGGGGTTCTCCTTGGCGAAGTCACGCAGACCCTTCGCCGACTCCACCGGGTCACCGGTGACGAAGGCGACGGCCGTCGGGCCAGCGAAGAGCTGGTCCTCCAGCGTGATCCCGGCCTCCTTGGCCGCAATCTTGGTCAGCGTGTTCTTCACCACGGCGTACTGGGCGTTCTCACCGAGCGACCGGCGCAGCGTCTTGAGCTGCGCCACGGTGAGACCGCGGTACTCGGTCAGCACGGCGGCGTTGGAGCTGCGGAACTTGTCCGTCAGCTCCGCAACCGCGGCAGCCTTGTCGGGCCTCGCCATAGAGCCTCGGCCTCCTTCCGGGTGATTCGGACCGCGCGGACCCGAAGGAGGACTGGGGAAAACGAAACGCCCCGGCGCAGGCGCACGGGGCGGACTCGACCGGCCGCGCACACGCTCGGCGCGCGCACTCCGGGAGTTCTTCCACTGTCACCTGCGCGGGTCGCCCACTTTTCAGCGGATCCTTCGGCCACCGCGCCCTCGTTCAGAGCGCACGGTAACGACCAGCGGTCTTTGGCTTCTGCAAGAGAGTACGGGACCGGGGCGCCGTCGAGCAAATCGGGCTCCACGGCGCCCCGGGCCCGCGGTGGGGTCAGGAGCTGATGCCGGAGCCGCTCGCGGTGTTCGCCGACCCCGGGGTGCCGAGGGACTTCATCAGGTCCTTGAAGTCCTTGGTGTCGCTCGCCGGGGGCGCCTGGACGGAGACCGGGACGCCGTAGTCGCTGTAGTAGGCGGTGCTGCTCAGGACGCCCTTGTTCGTGTCCGCCTTCTCGGTCTTCTTCACCAGCAGATTCTGGTCGTCGATCCAGATGTCGACGGTGTCCGTGGTGATGCCGGCCTGGTCGAGCTGCGTCTTCAGGGCCGACAGCTGCTGCGCGCTGAGGTTGCTGCTCCTGCCCGCGAGGTCGGCGACGTTCACCGTGCCGGCGTAATGCCTGGTGTGGACGCCGGAGACCGTCTCGGTGCCGACCTTCTTCACGTCACCGGAGGCCAGCAGCATCTTCACGGCCTGGTTCGGCGTGGACGACTGGGCCTGGTCCTTCATGTACGCACCGGATGCGCCGCCGAGCTTGGCGAGGTCGCCGTACCCGTACTTCAGCCAGTGCTTACCGCCCGCCTGCCGGGCGAACGCGTCGCTCATGCGGGCGTAGTACGCGTCCGGCAGGTAGCGGGCCTGCGTCGACGCGGAACCGGCCTTGCGCATCATCTCGGCCATCTGGCCGCCGGTGTACGTGATCGTGAGGTTGCCCGTGAGTCCGTGGCCCCAGGCCAAGGCGCCGTTCCCGGTCGCCGTCATCAGGGTGCCGAGGGACATGGTGGAGCGCACCTTCGCCGAGTCCGCCTTGTCGGTGGACTGCGCGGCCGTGCGCAGGGCGGCGATGGGGCTGACGTTGATCGCGGTGTCGCCGGCCGCCCTGCCGCCCTTCCCGGAGTCGGCGGAGCCGCAGGCGGCCACCCCGGTCAGTGCGGCCACCACCGCCGCGGAAAGGGTCACCCGGCGCGCCGTCGTGCTCTTCATCTGGTCCTCCCCCATGCAAGTCGTGTACCTGCACCGTAATCCAGGCCACCGACAGTCGTACGAAAGCTCGCACAAAGAAAGGACGGACCCCGCACCTGGAAGGTTGCGGGGCCCGCCCTCTCCTTACGCGTACCTGACGCGGCTACCGGGGGAGCGGAAGGCTCAGACGGCGGCCGGGTCCTCCTCGACGAGGAGGTTGCGGGTGCGGTTCGGGTCGACCGGGATGCCGGGGCCCATCGTGGTGGTGATGGCGGCCTTCTTGATGTAGCGACCCTTGGCGGCGGACGGCTTCAGACGGAGGATCTCCTCCAGCGCGGCGCCGTAGTTCTCCACCAGCTTGGCGTCGTCGAAGGACGCCTTGCCGATGATGAAGTGCAGGTTCGAGTGCTTGTCGACGCGGAACTCGATCTTGCCGCCCTTGATGTCGGTGACGGCCTTGGCGACGTCGGGGGTGACGGTGCCGGTCTTCGGGTTCGGCATCAGACCACGCGGGCCGAGGACGCGGCCGAGGCGGCCGACCTTGCCCATGAGGTCCGGGGTGGCGACGACGGCGTCGAAGTCCAGACGGCCCTTCGCCACCTCGTCGATGAGTTCGTCGGAGCCGACGATGTCGGCGCCCGCGGCCTCCGCGGCCGCAGCACGGTCACCGGTCGCGAAGACCAGGACCCGGGCAGTCTTGCCGGTGCCGTGCGGCAGGTTCACGGTGCCACGGACCATCTGGTCGGCCTTGCGCGGGTCGACACCCAGGCGGAAGGCGACCTCGACGGTGCCGTCGAACTTGGTCGTGGAGGTCTCCTTGGCGAGACGGACGGCCTCGAGCGGGGCGTACAGCTTCTCCCGGTCGACCTTGGCGTCCGCAGCGCGGAGAGCCTTGCTGCGCTTGCTCACAACTTGCTCCTGTGTGTTCTGAAAGGAGTCGTGGTCCCTGGGCCGAGCAGGCCCTGCCACGTGCGACCGGCTACGGCCGCATGACTACTGGTGGGTGAGGTCAGCCCTCGACCGTGACGCCCATGGAACGCGCGGTGCCGGCGATGATCTTCGCCGCGGCGTCCAGGTCGTTCGCGTTCAGGTCGGGCATCTTGGTCTGGGCGATCTCGCGGACCTGCGCCTCGGTGATCTTGGCGACCTTGGTCTTGTGCGGCTCGCCGGAGCCCTTCTCGATGCCCGCGGCCTTGAGGATCATCTTCGCGGCCGGCGGCGTCTTGGTGATGAAGGTGAAGGAGCGGTCCTCGTAGACCGTGATCTCCACCGGGATGACCCAACCGCGCTGCGACTCGGTCGCGGCGTTGTAGGCCTTGCAGAACTCCATGATGTTGACGCCGTGCTGACCCAGCGCGGGGCCGACCGGCGGGGCCGGGTTGGCGGCACCGGCCTGGATCTGGAGCTTGATGAGCCCCGTGACCTTCTTCTTCTTGGGAGGCATTGCTCTCCGGGTCCTTTCATTCGGGTCCATGCCCGCGCGAGGATCGCGATCCTGACGCAGGCATACCGCGCAACGATAACGGGTATGAATGCGCGGCCAAAAACCGTGCAGGTCAGGCGGACCGTGAGGGCCTGCCTGACCTGCGCGGAAGCATGAAGTCCGAAGAAGTCCGAAAGGGACTGTTTCCGGACTAGTTCTTCTGGATCTGGTCGAAGGACAGCTCGACCGGCGTCTCCCGGCCGAAGATCTCCACCAGGCCCTTGACCTTCTTCGAGTCGGGGTTGATCTCGTTGATGGTCGCCTGCAGCGTGGCGAACGGGCCGTCGGTGACGGTGACCGAGTCGCCGACCTCGAAGTCCAGCACCTGCACCTCGACCTTGCGCTGCGGGGCGGGCTTGCCCTCGGCCTCGGCGGCCTCGCGGGCGGCCTTCTCCTCGGCCTCCGGGGCGAGCATCTTGACGATCTCGTCCAGGGTCAGCGGGTACGGGTCGTAGGCGTTGCCGACGAAGCCGGTGACGCCCGGCGTGTTGCGCACGACGCCCCAGGACTCGTTGGTCAGGTCCATGCGGACCAGTACGTAACCCGGCAGCTTGTTCTGCTTGATCGTCTTGCGGTCGCCGTTCTTGATCTGGACGACCTCTTCCTGCGGCACCTCGGCCTGGAAGATGTAGTCCTCGACGTTCAGCGAGACGGCGCGCTGCTCCAGGTTGGTCTTCACGCGGTTCTCGTAGCCGGCGTACGTGTGGATGACGTACCACTCGCCGGGGAGGGTGCGCAGTTCCTCGCGCAGGGCCGCGACGGGGTCCACGGGCTCGGCCGGCTCCTCATCGGCGGCCTCGGCGGCAGCCTCTTCGGCCTGTTCCGCGTCCTCGTCCTCGTCCTCGACGTTCAGGGCAGCCTCTTCGGCCGGCTCCCCCGCCTCGGCCTCGGCAGCCTCGAACTCGTCCTGCTCGTCCGCGCCCTCGACGATGTCGAGCTCGTCGTCCACCATCTCGGCAGCGGTCCCGCGAGACTCGATGGCGTCGTCGTTCAGGTTCGGGTCAGACACGATGGCTGCTTCTTCCTGGATACATAGTGGTGGAACATGCGAAAACGGGCGCCGGTGCCACGGCGCCCTTCGCTCTTGGCTCAGCCGAAGACGTACTTGGCCGCGTGGTTGAGCCCATAGTCAATCACGGTCACCAACGCGATCATGATGGCGACGAAGAAGATCACCACGGTGGTGTACGACGTCAGCTGGTTGCGCGTCGGCCAGACGACCTTGCGGAGCTCCGCGATGATCTGGCGGTAGAAGGTGGCCAGGCGCTTCAGCGGGCCCTTCTTGGCGCGCTTACCACCCTTGCGGGCCTTCTTCTTGGACTCGAGCGCCTCGTCCTGGGCATCAGGCGTGTCGATGGAGCCCACGGCGTCCGTCATTCTGCCTCACCTGATTCCGGGTCGTGGCCGTGCCGCGCCCGGTCTGAGCCGCACGGCGGTGCAATCGCTGTACGTACATGCGCACACATCCTGGCGGTGTGTGTAGCAGGGCCGGAGGGACTTGAACCCCCAACCGCCGGTTTTGGAGACCGGTGCTCTACCAATTGAGCTACGACCCTTCGCGTCCCCCCAAACGTACCGCATCCGGACGGGTGCGCGGTGTGCACCTGTTTCGGCGGCGGCTGCTGGAGGCCAACGAGGTGAGAGTGTACGTGGTCCGCGGCCCGGCGTCGAACAGAAAGCGCCCGTACGGGGCGGCGTGACCAAAGATCGTCCTGGCCGGGGACCGGATTCGGACCCGTGTTCACGTGCCGACCCCTGGCTGTTCAGTCTGTGAAACCCGCGTGCCGGGGGTGTTTCCGGTCTGGAACGATGGGCTCCATGAGCGCTGCAACCCCACCCACCGAGCGCCGGGTCTCCGCCCGAGTCGGCGCGATCTCCGAGTCCGCCACCCTCGCCGTGGACGCCAAGGCCAAGGCCCTGAAGGCCGCCGGGCGTCCGGTGATCGGCTTCGGCGCCGGTGAGCCCGACTTCCCGACCCCGGACTACATCGTCGAGGCGGCCGTCGAGGCCTGCAAGAACCCCAAGTACCACCGTTACACCCCGGCCGGCGGCCTGCCCGAGCTGAAGGCCGCCATCGCCGCGAAGACGCTGCGCGACTCCGGCTGGGAGCCCGACGTCTCGCAGATCCTCGTCACCAACGGCGGCAAGCAGGCCATCTACGAGGCGTTCGCGGCGATCCTCGACCCGGGCGACGAGGTCATCGTCCCGGCGCCGTACTGGACGACGTACCCGGAGTCGATCCGCCTGGCCGGCGGTGTCCCGGTGGAGGTCGTCGCCGACGAGACCACCGGCTACCGCGTCACCGTGGAGCAGCTGGAGGCGGCGCGCACGGAGAAGACGAAGGTCGTGCTCTTCGTCTCCCCGTCCAACCCGACCGGCGCGGTGTACTCCGAGGCCGAGACCGAGGCGATCGGCCGCTGGGCCGTGGAGCACGGCCTGTGGGTGCTGACCGACGAGATCTACGAGCACCTGGTCTACGGCGACGCCGCCGCCGTCTCCCTGGCGGGCCTCTTCCCCGAGCTGCGCGACAAGTGCGTCGTGGTCAACGGCGTGGCCAAGACGTACGCCATGACCGGCTGGCGCGTGGGCTGGGTCATCGGCCCGAAGGATGTCGTCAAGGCCGCGACCAACCTGCAGTCGCACGCCACCTCCAACGTCTCCAACGTGGCCCAGGTGGCCGCCCTCGCCGCCGTCTCCGGTGACCTCCAGGCCGTGTCGAGGATGCGCGAGGCCTTCGACCGGCGCCGCAAGACCATCGTGCGGATGCTCAACGAGATCGACGGCGTGGTCTGCCCGGAGCCCGAGGGCGCGTTCTACGCCTACCCGTCGGTCAAGGCCCTGCTCGGCAAGGAGATCCGCGGCAAGCGTCCGCGGGACACCGTCGAGCTGGCCGCGCTGATCCTGGAGGAGGCCGAGGTCGCGGTCGTCCCGGGCGAGGCGTTCGGCACGCCGGGCTATCTGCGGCTGTCGTACGCGCTCGGCGACGAGGACCTCGTCGAGGGCGTGAGCCGCATCCAGAAGCTGCTGGCGGAGGCGCGGGACTAGTTCCGTTGGCGAGCTCCTCTGTCGAGCTCCTCGTCTTCGAGCTCTACGCGCGCGTGCGGGCCGTTTCCCCCGGGGGGAGGCGGCCCGCTTCCGTGTGCGAGCAAGACCACGTACGGGGAAACGGCTACCGGTGCGACAGGTGCGTACGGCAGGATCCTGGGATGGAGCGTGTACGTGATGTCTCTGAACTGCCGAAAGCTCATCTGCACCTGCACTTCACCGGTTCGATGCGACCGGGCACCGTCCTGGAACTGGCCGACAAGCACGGCGTACGTCTGCCCGAGACCCTGACGGAAGCGCTGACCAGCGGCGAACCGCCCAGGCTGCGGGCCACCGACGAACGGGGCTGGTTCCGCTTCCAACGGCTGTACGACGCGGCGCGCTCCTGCCTGCGCGAACCGGAGGACATCCAGCGCCTGGTCCGGGAGGCCGCCGAGGAGGACCTGAAGGACGGCTCGGGCTGGCTGGAGATCCAGGTGGATCCGACGTCGTACGCGCCCCGGCTGGGCGGTCTGATCCCGGCCCTTGAGATCATCCTCGACGCGGTGGACACGACGTCCCGGGAGACCGGGCTCGGCATGCGCGTGCTGGTCGCCGCCAACCGCATGAAGCACCCGCTGGACGCCCGCATGCTGGCCCGCCTCGCGGTGCGCTACGCGGACCGGGGCGTGGTCGGCTTCGGGCTCTCCAACGACGAGCGGCGGGGCATGGCCCGGGACTTCGACCGCGCCTTCCACATCGCGCGCGAGGGCGGTCTGCTGTCGGCTCCCCACGGCGGCGAGCTGACCGGCCCCGCCTCGGTGCGCGACTGCCTGGACGACCTGCACGCCTCGCGGATCGGACACGGCGTGCGCGCCGCGGAGGACCCGCGGCTGCTGAAGCGGCTGGCCGACCGGGGCGTGACCTGCGAGGTGTGCCCGGCCTCGAACGTGGCCCTCGGTGTGTACGAGAAACCCGAGGACGTGCCGCTGCGCACCTTCTTCGAGGCGGGCGTCCCGATGGCCCTCGGCGCCGACGACCCGCTGCTGTTCGGCTCCCGGCTGGCCGCGCAGTACGAGATCGCCCGGCAAGGCCACGGCTTCTCGGACGCCGAGCTCGCCGAGCTGGCCCGGCAGTCGGTGCGGGCCTCGGCCGCCCCGGCGGACGTCAGGGCGCGGTTGCTGGCGGGCGTGGACGACTGGCTGGCCCGGCCGGCCGCCTGAAGGGCTCGCCCGGCCGTCCGAAGTGGGCGTACGGCGGACAGGGCTTGAAGCGGACCAGCACATCGACCGGGTGCCGGCCACCGGACGGCTGGACCAGTGCGGGCAGCTCAGCCATCCACGTCGCGCATCCCTTGGCGGCGTTCTTCCGGTACGGCCCGTTGCCCGCCGCGTATGCGAACCAGGTGGCCGTCTCGGCGAACACGTCCCTGCCGCCGAAGAGGAAGAACGTACGCGCGTGCTGGCGTGCCGCAGCACGTCCCGGAGGCCTGGCCGCTCGAAGCGCTCGCGCCGGACGGCGGCGTCACGCGCGGTGCGTGTCTCGCCGGTCCGTACGGTCAGCGGGTTGCCCGCGCGCGGCTTCCGGCGCAGCTCGGGCCACCGGCTGGGGCGCGGTCCGAGCGTGTGATGGACGAGGACCAGGTCGACCGGCTCGCCGACGCCCTCGTCGGGCGGGACGCCGTAGCGCAGCGGCACATGGACGACGGTGTGCCGGGAGTACGCGGCGAAGGAGAGGAGAACAGGGCCGCCATCCGGCTCAGCCCGTCGTGGTCGCCGAGCAGCAGGCCGATGGGGGCGCGCGAGGAGGTTTGGCGCAAGGGAAGCCGTGGCTGGACGATCCGGTAGGCGTGCGGCCCGTTGCGGGGCCGGAACTCGCGCAGCCTCAGCCGCACGGGGGGTCTTCCCTGGAGGGCTTTGTCATGCTCTCAGCATGGAGGTCACTCCGAGGCCCGCACAACGGAGATTCCGTCCAGCAGCGTCTTCGCGAGCCGCGCGGAGAACTCCTCGACCGGCGGCCGCTCTCCCGTGTCGGTCGCGTCGTAGGCGAACGCGCGCTGCGCGCAGGCGCCCAGCAGCAGGGACGCGGCCGCGAAGGTGTCGGCGCCGGCGCGGACGCGGCCGGCGTCCTGCTCGGCGCGGAGGTAGGCGTCGAGGTCCTGGAGGGGCCTGTGCGGGCCGGAACCGAGCTTGCGCAGGGCGTCGAAGTGGCGCCGCCTGAGCTGGGGCTCGGCGTACAGGGAGGCGGCGATCGGGAAGCTCTGCTCGTAGAAGAGGGCGGCCTGGCGGGCGATCTCGGTGAGGTTGCCCTCGAGGGTGCCCTGTCCCGGCTCGGTGGCCAGACTGCTGAGCAGCGGGGTGAGCCGGGGCAGCCGCTCGGCGAGCACGCGTACGAACAGGTCTTCCTTGCTGTCGAAGTACTTGTAGAGGGCCGCCTCGGAGCAGCCGGCCGCTCGCGCGATCTCCTTGGTGGTGGCGCGGGCGAGTCCGACGGTGAGCATGAGCTCGTGAGCGGCGTCGAGAATGCGCACACGCGCCGGCTTCTGCTCCATGGGGCTCCGATCGGGGCTTGACGAGTGGGTGAGTGCTTACCCACTCTAGAGGCACCACGAGTGAGTGAATACTCACCCACCAGCCCCGCCTACGGGAGCACACATGAACATCACCGTTTTCGGCGCCACCGGCGGCATCGGCCGGGAGATCGTGCGCCAGGCGCTCGGCGCCGGCCACCGGGTGACCGCCGTGGTCCGCGATCCGGCCCGGCTCGACGTCACCGGGGACGCCCTGGAGGTGTTCCGCGCCGACCTGACCGACCCCGAGGCGCTGCGTACCGCCGTCGGGGGCCGGGACGCGGTCCTCTCCGGCCTGGGCGCACGCAGCCGCAAGGACGCCGGGGTCGCCACGCGGCTGACCCGTACGGTCCTCGCCACGATGGAGGAGGAGGGCGTACGACGGCTGCTCGTGGTCAGCGCGGGTCCCGTCGGCCCCGCCCCCGAGGGCGACGGCGCTCTGGACCGCACCATGCGTGGCCTGGTGTCGGCCGCGCTCAAGGACGTCTACACCGATCTGCGCGGTATGGAGGCGGAGCTGGCCCGCAGCGGCACGGACTGGACATCCGTACGGCCGCCGCGCCTGCAGAACAAGCCGCTCACCGGTCGCTACCGCACCGTCGTCGGCGGCTTCCCGCGCAGGGGCCGCTTCATCGCACGCGCGGACGTCGCCCACGCGATGCTGGCGATGATCGACGACGAGAGCACGGTGAAGCAGGGAGTGGGCGTGGCGTACTAGGGGGCCGTACCAGGGGCGTACGGTCTTGCGCCTCGTCCGAACAGCACGCCTAGAGGCTGACGCCGACCGTCACCGGCTCGTTGACGAGCGTGATCCCGAAGGCCTCGTGGACGCCGGCGACCACCTCGCGGGCCAGCGCCAGCAGGTCCTCCGTGGTGGCGCCGCCACGGTTGGTGAGGGCGAGGGTGTGCTTGGTGGAAATACGGGCCGGTCCGGTGCCGTAGCCCTTGGTGAAGCCCGCCTTGTCGATCAGCCAGGCCGCGGAGGTCTTCGTACGGCCCTCCCCCGCCGGGTAGGCGGGCGGCTCGACGCCGTCGCCCAGCCGCTCGCGCACGCGCGCGTGGAACGCGGCGAACTGCTCGTCGGTGAGGATCGGGTTGGTGAAGAAGGACCCGGCGGACCAGGTGTCGTGGTCCTCGGCGTCGAGGACCATGCCTTTGCCGGCGCGCAGCTTCAGCACGGTCTCGCGGGCCTCGGCCAGCGGCACCCGGTCCCCCGGCTCGACACCGAGCGCGCGCGCCGCCTCGGCGTACTTGACCGGCGCGGACAGCCCGCCTGCGTCCTCCAGCTCGAAGCGGACCCGCAGCACCACGTAGCGCTCGGGGTCCGCCTTGAAGCGGCTGTGGCGGTACGAGAAGGCGCACTCCTCGTTCGTGAGCGTGACGGTCTCGCCGGCGCGCCGGTCGTAGGCGCTGACCTCGGTAATGGTGGAGGAGACCTCCTGGCCGTAGGCGCCCACGTTCTGGATCGGCGTCGCGCCAGCGGATCCCGGGATACCGGCCAGGCATTCGATCCCGGCGAGCCCCGCCTCGACCGTGCGGGCGACGGCGTCCGTCCACACCTCGCCGGCGGCCAGCTCCAGCGTCGTGCCGCGCAGCTCGACCCCGCGCGTGGCGATGCGCAGGGCGGTGCCGTCGAAGCCCTTGTCGCCGATGACCAGGTTCGACCCACCGCCGATGACCAGCATCGGTGTCCCGCTGTCGTCGGCCTCCCGCACGGCGGCGATCACCTCGGCGTCGGTCACCGCAGTGACCAGCCGCGTCGCGGGACCGCCCAGCCGGAAGGTGGTCAGCGGGGCAAGAGGGGCGTCGTGGAGTACCTGCACGCGCCCAAGACTACGAGACGCCTCCGACAGCCCGACATCCACGCGACCACCGCCCGCAAAGCCACGCCGAACCCCGGTGCCGGTCGCGGCCGGCCGCTCCCGCCGGCCCGCGCAGGCCGGCACGCACGTACGCGCGCGTGGACGCCTCCGCAAGTCCACGCGCGCGTAGGTGACCTACCGCCGACCGGCGATCTACGTGAGCCGCCTCTCCGCCTCCTCCCAGTGCACCGGCAGCCGGTCGCTGGACGCCCGCCAGATGGCGAACCGGGCGTCGCGCATCTGGGAGGCGAGGCCGCGGGCGGTGGGCCGGTGGGCGCCGGAGTCGGCGAAGGCCTTCAGCGCGTCGGCCGACTCCCAGGCGGACAGCGTCCAGAACGTCCGCCGCAGGGGCTGCGCCTTGAGGGAGGCCCCGTAGGCACCGGGAGCCCGGCCGATCTGCCGCCACACGGCCGGGGTGCGGGTGAGGAAACGGAGGGCGCCCCACAGCGAGCGGGTCTCGAAGCGCGAGGCGAAGACGTGGACCTCGGTGTCGCGCGGCGGAGTGTTCGGCACGATCCAGGGAAGGTCGGGCATCGCGATCTCCTTGCGGCAGGGACGGCGAGGACGGCGAAAGAGACGAGGGTGGCGGGGGTCCGGGCCGGGCTTCAGCGGGTGCTCTCCAGGGCAGTCGCCTCCGCGGCGGCAGAGCTCCCCGCATCAGCGGCCGTCGGTGCGCCGCCCTCGGAAACGGTCGCGGGCGGCTGCCCGTCCACCGCGGTGAGCCGGGCCGCGCTCCGCCGGGCCGGGATCACCAGGGCCGCGACCGCGGCGAGGGCGACCACCCCCGAGCCGGTGACCAGGGCGGGGCGCAGGCCGTCCACGAAGCTCTGCGCGCTCTCGTAGCCGCCCTGCGCGGAGAAGATCGACGACATCACCGCGATGCCGAGCGCGCCGCCCACCTCCCGCAGCGCGTTGTTGGCGCCGGAAGCGATGCCCTGCTCCTGCGGACGGACGCTGGACATCACCAGATTGGCGGCCGGCGCGAAGTACAGGGCCATGCCGACGCCGCTGATGATCAGGGCGGGCAGCTGGACGGCGTAGGAGGCGTTCGCGGTGGCCACGACGGCCATGTAGCCGAGCCCGGCGGCCTGCAGGAGCAGCCCCGCGGCGACGACCGGCCGGCCGCCGATACGGTCGGACAGGATCCCGGCGATCGGCGCGACGAGCATCGGCATGCCGGTCCAGGGCAGCATCCTCAGGCCCGCCTCGGTGGGCGAGTAGCCGAGCACGCCCTGCATGTACTGGCTGAGCAGGAAGATCGAGCCGAACATGCCGACGAACATCAGCAGGCTGGCCGCGTTGATCCCGGAGAAGGCGCGGGACCGGAACAGCCGCATCGGCAGCATGGGGCTCGCCGCGCGGGAGCTGTACAGGACGAACCCGGTCAGCAGCGCGCCGCCGGCGAACAGAGCGGTCAGCACCACAGTGTCGGTCCAGCCGTCGGCGGGCCCCCGGACCAGGCCGTAGACGATGCCGAAGAGACCGCCGCTGGCGAGCAGGGTGCCGGGGACATCGAGCCGGGCGGCGGTGCCGTAGGACTCGGCGAGGCGCAGGCGGGCGAGCGGCAGCGTGATCAGGCCGAGCGGAACGTTCAGCCAGAAGATCCAGTGCCAGGACACGTGCTCGGTGAGGCTGCCGCCGATGAGCGGTCCGGAGGCGACGGCGAGTCCGTTGACGGCACCCCAGATGCCGTACATCATCCCGCGCTTGGCGGCGGGCACGGCCGCGGTCAGCAGGGTCAGCGTGAGCGGCATCATCACGGCCGCGCCGACGCCCTGGACCGCGCGGGCGGCAATCAGGGAGTCGATGCCGGGTGCCATGGCCGCGGCGGCCGAGGCACCGGTGAAGACGGTGAGCCCGGCGATGAAGAGCCGGCGGCGCCCGAAGCGGTCGCCGAGCGCCGCGCCGAACATCAGCAGGACGGCGAAGGTGAGCGTGTAGGCGCTCACGGTCCACTCGAGGTCGTCCAGGGCGCCGCCGAGGTCCTTGCGGATGGAGGGCAGGGCGGTGGTGACGACGAGGTTGTCGAGGGCCGCCATGAATCCGGCGACGCTCGTGATGACGAGGGCCCACGCGGCACTTCCGCGCCGTGCGCTCGGTCCGCTCGGCGCCGTCTCGCCCGGTGCGTTCTGCTGTGACATCTCTCCCCCAGAGAGCGATCTAGTTAGTTATTGATGACTAACTTTTGCGGCCACGAAAGAGGCGGGCACACCGCCCGTCGCGCTACTTCTCCAGCCGCCCGGAGTTCCGGGCCAACGTGTCCATCCCCTGCCAGACGCGGTGTTCCGGCGGGAACCCCATGACCATCAGGGTGTTGATGAGCATCCCGTACGCCAGGAAGGTCGTGGTGTCGCCGTCGTCCGCCCCCAGCGGCAGATGAACGGTGTCCCAGAGCTTCATCCAGGCGGCCCGCACGGACTCACCGAACTCGTGGTCACCCTCCGCTTCGGCGGCCGCGACCGTGATGTAGGTCTGCATCTGCATCTGGAGCTTCTCGGGCTGCTCCGTGATCAGCCGCACGTAGGCGTTCGCCATGGCATGCAGGGCCTCCTCGCCGTGCAGCCCCTCGGCGGCCTCCTCGAAGACCCGGCAGGTGTCCTCCACGCACCGCAGCGACGCGGCGGCGAAGATCGCCTTCTTGCCCGCGAAGAGCCGGAAGAGGTACGGCTGCGAGACACCCACGCGGCTCGCGATCGTCTCCGTGGAAGTGCCGTAGAAGCCCTTCCGCGCGAACTCCGCGATCGCCGCGCGAATGACGCTCTCGCGCCGCTCTTCCGCGCTCATCCTGACCATGCGAAGTAAGTTAGTACTCAATCACTAACTTGGCAAGGCCCCTGGGCCCGCTCGCCGGACGCGTGCGGACGTACGGGCGGGCGTGCGGACGTACGTAAGGGGGCGCCCCGATGGGGGCGCCCGCCCCCTTACCTCGACAGGTCGCGCGGGCCGTCAGGCCAGACGTACGACCGCCCGGGACATGCCCAGCACCTTCTGACCGCCGCTGGTCGCCGTCAGGTCCACACGCACCGTGTTGTCGTCCAGCTTGGCCGCGACCTTGCCGCTGACCTCGATCAGAGCGCCCTGGTCGTCGTTCGGCACCACGACGGGCTTGGTGAAGCGGACGCCGTACTCCACGACCGCCCCCGGGTCCCCGGTCCAGTCGGTGACCACGCGGATCGCCTCCGCCATGGTGAACATGCCGTGCGCGATGACGTCGGGCAGCCCGACCTCCTTGGCGAACTTCTCGTTCCAGTGGATCGGGTTGAAGTCCCCGGAGGCACCCGCGTAGCGCACGAGCGTGGCGCGGGTCACGGGGAAGGTCTGCGCCGGCAGTTCACTGCCGACCTCGACGTCGTCGTACGCGATCTTCGCCGTCATCGGGTCCTCACGCCTCCTCGGCCGCACGGGCCACGAGCTTGGTCCAGGCCGTCACGACGTGCTCGCCCGCCTCGTCGTACACCTCACCGCGGATGTCCAGGATGTCGTTGCCCGCGATGGACTTGATGCCCTCGATGGTGGAGGTGACCGTGAGCCGGTCGCCGGCGCGTACCGGGCGGCTGTAGGCGAACTTCTGGTCGCCGTGCACCACGCGGCTGTAGTCGAGCCCGAGCTGCGGGTCCTCGATGACCTGCCCCGCGGCCCGGAAGGTGACGGAGAACACGAACGTCGGCGGAGCGATCACATCGGAGTGACCGAACGCCTTCGCGGCCTCGGGATCCGTGTACGCCGGGTTGGTCTCTCCCACCGCCTCGGCGAATTCGCGGATCTTCTCCCGGCCCACCTCGTAGGGCGCGGTGGGCGGGTAGGTCCGTCCAACGAAGGACTGGTCGAGCGCCATGGCCCGGCACCTCCTGATGTCTGCTGTGATGGCCCCAAATTAGCCGCAACCCGGCCCGGAAATGCGCACGGGGACGGTGGGCACCCAGCCGGCGAGCCGGTGCAGCGGGCCGGTGAAACGCCGCGAGGCCGCCCCCTCGGAAGGGGACGGCCTCGCGAACGAGCCTGATTATCGCGTCTCGCGGTGCGCGGTGTGCGCGTTGCAGCGCGGGCAGTGCTTCTTCATCTCAAGACGATCCGGGTTGTTACGCCGGTTCTTCTTGGTGATGTAGTTCCGCTCCTTGCACTCCACGCAGGCCAGCGTGATCTTCGGGCGGACGTCGGTGGCAGCCACGTGAGTGCTCCTAAGACGAACGGATGGACTGATTCAACGCAAGAAAGAGTAGCCGATCGAAGGACCGACCCCGCAATCGGCTACTGTGAGTAGCGGTGACCGGACTTGAACCGGTGACACAGCGATTATGAGCCGCTTGCTCTACCGACTGAGCTACACCGCTGTGATGCGATCGGGACCCGCCTTTCGACGGGAACCTCTCACACCAGAGCCCCAAAACGGAATCGAACCGTTGACCTTCTCCTTACCATGGAGACGCTCTGCCGACTGAGCTATTGGGGCGAGCGATGAAGACATTACACGGTCCGCCGCCGTTCACCCAAATCCGTATCCGGCCGCCCGGCACGACCCGATCTCAGCGCTCGCAACGGCCTCCTGAGCCGCACGGCCCCCGACCGACGAGGCGCGCGCAGGTGGTCAGGCCGGTCAGGCGGTTCCCGCCGCGGCCCGGCGGTCAGGCGTTTCGGCGGGCAGTGGGTGGTGGGGCCGGTTGGGCGCTCAGGACGGATCGGCTGGAGGCCTGGACGCACGTACGTGTATGCGCCGTCCGTCTCGTGGAGGGCCCGGCGGCACGCGCGCGTGACGCGTAAAGGGTCGTCGGTCGCCCGAAGGTCCGGGCTGCACGGGCGTGAGCGCCCGTCGGAATGAGGCGGTGACCACGCAGGTGGGCGACACATGTACCGCCAAGGGCGGGCCACGCCGGTACGACTATTGCCCTCCTGCGCGCCCCCCGCGGCTCGCCACCCTAGGCTCGACTCACTCTGCGTGATCATGGGGTGTCCACGCCCCGGTCCCTCACGCGGGCCGCCCGAGCCCCGGTCCCCACCCTGGAGCGCGATGCCAGACAGCCAGCCGCATCCCCACCCGCCGTCGAACTCCTCGGGGTCGGGGTCGTCCGGGTCCTCGGGGCAGTCCGATCCTGCCCCCCTGCTGCTGTGCGGGGCACGGCTCACCGACGGCCGGACCGTGGACGTGCGGCTGGGCGGCGGACGCATCGAGGCGGTGGGCACGACCGGCAGTCTGGCTCCGGGTCCGGCCGGGACGGGCGCCACGCGCGTGGACCTCAGCGGCTACCTGCTCCTCCCGGCTCCGGCCGAGCCGCACGCGCACGGTGACACCGCGCTGTCCGCCGAGCAGCCCGGCCCGGAGTCGTACGCCCCCGAGGAGGTCCAGCGCCGGGCGACGGAGGCGGTTCTGCTGCAGCTCGGGCACGGGGCGACGGCCGTACGCGCGCACGTACGCGTGGGCGACGTCCAGGGGCTCGGCGCACTGGGCGCCGTCCTCCAGGCGCGACGCTCGCTGCGGGGGCTCGCGGAGCTGACGACAGTGGCGATGCCACGGCTGCTGACCGGGGTGGCGGGGGCCGACGGGCTGGCGATGCTGCGCGACGCGGTCAAGATGGGCGCCTCGGTGGTGGGCGGCTGCCCGGACGTGGACCCCGATCCCACGGGCTATGTGGAGGCCGTCCTGGAACTGGCCTCCGAGCACGGCTGCCCGGTGGACCTGCACACGGACGCCTCCGACCCGGCCCGGTTGTCCCGGCTCGCGGCCATGGCGGGCGGCTTGCGCCCCGGCGTGACGATCGGGCCCTGCGCCGGTCTGGCGCGCCTGTCCACCGAAGCCGCCTCGCGCGCCACCGACCAGCTCGCGGCGGCCGGCGTGACCGTCGTGTGCCTGCCCCAGGGCGGCTGCTGCGGCGCCGACCGCCGGGGTGCCGCTCCGGTACGGCTGCTGCGCGCGGCCGGGGTGCGCGTGTCGGCCGGCAGCGGCGCCCTGCGCGACGTCTCCAACCCCGTCGGCCGCGGTGACCCCCTGGAGGCGGCCTACCTCCTCGCCTCCGCGCACGGCCTTCGCCCGGAGGACGCCTACGACGCCGTGAGCGCCTCGGCCCGCGCGGTGCTGGGCCTGCCGGAGATCCGCGTGGAGGCCGGCTTCCCCGCCGACCTCCTGGCCGTACGCGGCGACCGTCTGGCCGGCGCCCTGTCCCTGGCTTACAGCCGGATCGTGGTGCACCGGGGCCGGGTGGTGGCCCGCACGAGCGCGGTGCGCGAGTACTGCACCTCGGCGGCCACGGTGGAACTCGGCCTGCCGCGACAGGGGCGGGGCGAGTTGTCGTGAGGCAGGAGGCGTGGGTCACCGGGGGTGCGGGGGGGCGGAGCGCACTGCCTCAACCTTGCGCGTACGTCCGCTCACCAAGCGCGTAGTCGCCGCTCGCACGCCCGGTGCGTAGCGGCCGCTCGCACGCCGGCGTGAAACCCTCAGCACACGCCGAGCGTGTGTTCGTGCACGCCGGGGCCGTACCCGGTCGCGGTAGCCCGGCGCACCGCGGCCACGCCGGTTAACTCATGCGGCGGATGCGCCCCTTCGGGCGTACGGTCGGAATCATGCGCATTGTCATCGCTGGTGGTCATGGTCAGATCGCGCTGCGACTGGAGCGCCTGCTCTCCGCGCGCGGGGACGAGGTCGCGGGGATCATCCGCAAGGCCGAACAGGGCGACGATCTGCGGGCGGCCGGTGCCGAACCGGTCCTGCTCGACTTGGAGTCCGCCTCGGTGGAGGAGGTCGCGGCGCACCTGCAGTACGCCGACGCGGCGGTCTTCTCGGCCGGCGCGGGCCCGGGCAGCGGCGCGGACCGCAAGCAGACGGTGGACAGGGACGCGGCGGTGCTGTTCGCGGACGCGGCCGTACGCGCGCGTGTACGGCGTTTCGTGGTCGTCTCGTCGATGGGGGCGGATCCCGCACACCGGGGAGACGAGGTCTTCGACGCCTACCTGCGCGCCAAGGGTGAGGCGGACGCGTATGTGAGCCGGCAGGAGGCGCTGGACTGGACGATCCTGCGCCCCGGCTCGCTGACGGACGACGCCGGTACCGGCCTGGTCCGCCTGGAGGCGCACACCGGGCGCGGCACGATCCCGCGGGACGACGTGGCCGCCGTCCTCGCGGAGTTGGTGGACACCCCGGCGACGACAGGTCTGACGCTGGAGCTGATCAGCGGCTCGACGCCGGTGTCGGTCGCGGTGAAGTCGGTGGCCGGGAACTGAGGTCGGCCACCGGCCGTTGAACGGTAGGAGCCGCCGTCAAAACCTTCGCCGCGCCCTGCTGTCGCCGCGTCGGACTCCGCAAGCCGGGCCGGCCGTGTCACCGTCGCCCGACAGCTCAGAACAGAGGCAGCTGCCCGGGAAACTCCGGTACGGCGTAGCCGTCCAACGCCGGTTGGACCGCCCCGAGTTGCGCCTGCCGTCGCGATCCCGCACAGGAGACGAGTTCCCCGTTCTCCCGCGCCCCGGGCGGGTCGTGCCGCGCGAAACGGCCCGCGACGACGGCGATGTCGCGATGGCAGACAGGGCAGGTGCGGCGTCGGGAGGACATGCCGTCAGTGTGCCCGCCTGGGGGCCGACGGCGACACCGCGCTCAGGCGGCGGCCCGCGGGTCCCGCGGTCACGTGCGGCCTTCCGGACCTCGCGCTCGGGTGCGGCCCTCCGGACCTCGCGTACGGCCCTCCCCGGACCCCGCGCCTGGGTGCGGCCGCCCCCGCGCTCGGATGGGGCCCTCTGGACCCACCCCACGCTCAGGTGCGGCTCTCGGCCTCCCAGCGGTCGGGGCCCACCCCGCGCCAGTCGATCAACGGCGAGTCGGCCACCTGTTCCGGGTCGATCTCCAGGCCCGCGCGGCGCAGGAACTCCACCAGGTCGCGCACGTTGTACGCCAGGCCGAGGATCTCGCCGTCCACCCGCACCCGGCGACCGCCGGTCGGGGACGGCAGGTGTACGACGATGGGGCGTTTCCCGGCCATGGCTACAGCATCGTCCGGTCCGCCCGGACCCGCACCCGGACCGGTCATTCCAGAATCCCCAGCATGGTGTCGGGGCGGCACAGCGGGCACGCGGCGACGCCGCCCTCGGTCAGCGCGCGCACCGCCTGGCCCCGGCCGACCCCCTTGGTGCGCCCGCCGGCGCCCGCGCAGCCGCCGACGTGGACGTACACCGCGCTGCGGCCGTTCAGACCATGCTCGATCAGCCATTCCGGGGCGGCTTGCCGGGTCGCGAGGCGGCGCCGTCGTTCGGCCTCTCGGCGTTCCTCGTCCGCGATCCACCGGTCCATCAGGGCGAGCTGCCGCGCGGCCTGGTGCTCGACGACGCGGCGGGCGAAGCGCAGCATGTCGAGACGCGTCAGCGGACGGTCATCGTTCACACGTTCGATTCTAATGAAGATACGGGAAAGTGTGACCAGCGAGCCAGGGGGCGACACGAGCCCTGCGATACGGGACCGCGCCGCCGAGACGCAGGTCACATCCCGCTCCCGTCACAGCGCGTGGGGTCGCCCTGTCCAAGAGAGGCGTACGCACCATCGACGACCCAGGAGCACACCGTGGAAGCTCGTTTGAACGTCATGGCCGTCAGTCCGGTGGCGGCCAAGGCCATGAAGCACATCATCGCTGCGGGCATGGCGCTCTCGGAATCGACCGTGCCGGCCTCGACTCGCGAACTGATGATGCTGCGCGCCAGCCAGATCAACGGCTGCGCCGGATGCATCGACATGCACACCAAGGAAGCCGCCGCGGCCGGGGAGACCGCCGTGCGCCTGCACCTGGTCGCCGCCTGGCGGGAGGCCAAGGTCTTCACCGAGGCGGAGCGCGCCGCGCTGGAGCTGACGGAGCAGGGCACCCGCATCGCCGACGCGGCCGGTGGCGTCCCCGACGAGGTCTGGGCGAATGCCGCCAAGCACTACACCGAGGAGCAGCTCGCCGACCTGGTGACCCAGATCGCCGTCATCAACGCCTTCAACCGCGGAAACGTCATCACTCAGCAGCCCGCCGGCGACTACGAGGCCGGCATGGCCGCCAAGTTCCACTGAGAGCCCCCCGGCGGCCGGCTCAGCGCGCCGGCCGGTCCGGGCGGCATCGCACCTACGAGAGCCCGTGACCCGTTCTCGCGGATCACGGGCCTCTTGTCACTCCCCCGAGGGCGGTGACAGGGGCAGGTGCAGCCGGGCGGCGACGCCGTCCAGGAGGCAGTCGAGGCCGAACCGGAAGCGGGCGCCCTCGTCGTCACGGGGTGCGGCCTCGCGGACGTAGCGCCGGTGGAGCGGATGGTCGCCGGTCGTAACCAGGCACTTACCGTTGTCGGCGAGGTGCACACGAGCAGTCGAACGTGGCGGGCCGGAGTCACAGGCGCACGATGACGAGGGCGGTGTCGTCGGCGGCGTCACCGGGTGGGAGCAGGTCGGCGAGCACGGCGTCGGCGAGGGCTTCGGGGTCGTCTGCCTGGTGGCGGGCCAGGGAGTCGGCCAGCCGGGCGAGGCCGGTGTCGATGTCTTCGCCCCGGCGTTCGATCAGGCCGTCGGTGTAGAGCACCAGAACGGCACCCTCGCGGAAGGCCGCGACAGCCTGGGTCCGGGGGGCGTGTTCAGGGCAGGCGGCCAGTGGCGGGTCGGTGGCCTGGTCCAGGAACTCGACGGTGCCGTCCCTCCGGAGGAGCCCGGGTGGGGGGTGGCCGGCGCTGCTGTAGGTGAGGGTGCGGGTCTCCCGGTCGATGAACGCCGTGGCCACGGTGGTGTTCTCGGCGCCGTCGACGGTGCGGGCGTACAGCCCGAGGACTTCCAGGGCGTGGGCGGGGCCTTGGGCGACGAGGGAGGCGGCGGTGAGGGCGCTGCGGAGTTGTCCCATGACGCCGGCCGCGGGCAGGCCGTGGCCGACGACGTCGCCGACGGCGACGGCGACGCGGTCGCCGGGCAGGTCGACCAGGTCGTACCAGTCGCCGGCCACGTGGAGTGCTTCGGCGGCGGGCCGGTAGCGTACGGCCGCCTGATGCCGACCGTCCGGGCGGAAAGCGGGCAGCATGGACTTCTGCAAGGTCAGCGCGACTTCACGGGCGCGGATCAGTTCGGTGACCTCCTCCACCCGGTGCAGCAGCAGCGCCACCCGCCCATCAGAACCGAACACGGGGACGTTGGTCATGTTGAAGTACCGCTCACGCCACACTCCGGGCTGGTCGGGGTCCTCCGTGTCGTAGCGCTGCACCGCCACGATGCTGCGCTCACCGGTGTCCGCCGCCTGGCGCAGTGACGCCAGAACTCTGAGCAGGACAGGCTCGGCGGGGTGCTTCTCGGGATGGTCCTCGGGCACGAAGCGACCGACCACTTGCTCGCGGGTGGCGCCCCGGAGGCGCAAGAACTCCGCGTTGGCGTCCGCGTAGATCAGCTGTGGAGTCACCAGCGCCACCGCCCCGGGAAGGGCCTGGAACACCGCCGCGTAGTCGACCGCCGGTACCTTCATGGCTTCCCTGCCTTGCCCCGCAGCTCTGTCTCTTCTCACCATACGAGCGAGGAGTCACCGCTCGCCCCATGATGTTGTCGGCCCCAGGCCGGCCCCCAGGATCCGTACCTGACAAGGCTGAACCGGCAGGCGGACGACCGCGGCCTTACAGCCGTCACCGGCGGGTCCGGCGCACCCAACCTAGACTCAAGGGGACGGAGCTCACCGCGAGACCGCCCTGCTGGTGACTCGACCATCGGTTCGTGCGCAGGGTAGGGGATGCGCATGTCAGGTCCACGAAAGAGACGCGCACGTGTGGGGCTGGTGCCCCTTACTGCCGTCGCTGGTGGGCTGCTGGCCCTGCTGATCGGGCTTGCCTTCATGATGCTGCTCTGGACGATCATCGGGCTCGGCGAGTCGGCGGCCGCGGACCGCCACACACAGACGGCACTCGCACAGGCGAGGACGGTCGAGGGACTCATCGTCGACCTGGAGACAGGCCAGCGCGGCTTCGTCATCACCGGGGAGAAGCAGTTCCTCGAGCCATGGCAGACCGCCCGGACCACGTTCTCCGGCCAGGCACAGCGACTCGTGCGCCTCAGCACCACTTCCGGCCAGAAGACACTGGCCGGACAGATCAGGCAGGCTGGCGAGTCTCTCATCCACGACTACTCGATTCCGCTGGTCGCGGCTGCGAGCCGAGGGGATTCCCGTGCACGCGGCGCAGCGGCGACGCTGGAAGGGAAGCGGCGCGTCGACGCGCTCAGGAAGCAGTTCGACCGGTACGACTCGACCCAGGAAGCCCTGATCGCGGCGCGCGAAAGCGCGGCCAACGATGACATCCGGGAAGCGGTCGTGGCAGCGTCGATCGGACTTACCGGCTCAATGCTCCTCATCGCGGCCTTCGCCGGGTACGTGATCCGGGCCGTTGTCTGGCCGGTCCGCAGGGCGGCCGGCGTGGCGTCCCGGCTCGCCGGCGGCGACCTCACCGTGCGGATGCCCGAAACCGGCAGAGGTGAGATCGGGCAGCTCGCGACGGCGTTCAACACCATGGCCTGCTCACTTGAGGAAAGCCGTGAGCAGGCACGTCACGCTCACGAACGCCTCGGCCTGCTGTACGAAGCCAGCATTGTCATCGGCACGACTCTCGACGCGAAGCAGACCGCACAGGAACTGGTCCGCGTGCTGGTCCCACGCTTCGCCGACTTCGTCACCGTCGATCTGGCCTTGCCCGTCCTGCTCGACGAGCCGCTCGCCGACCACGGCGCATCGGCTCGACGCGTCGCACTGGGCGGGGTCCGCGACGCTCCCCCGCTCGACCCTGTGGGCTCACAGGTCGCCCTCGCGACCGCGAGCGCGACCTTCGTGCCGGACCTTCGCACCTCCTCCGCATGGCAGGCCCAGCACGGCCACCAGGCCCACAAACTGCTGGACTACGGCATGCACTCGCTGATCACCGCCCCGCTGTACTCACGACGCACACTTGTGGGCTCGGTCGGCCTCTGGCGAGCGGAGAACCCCAGCCCGTTCGCTGAGGACGAGCTGTCCGATGCCGAGGAAATCGCGGCCAAGGCCGCGGCGGCGATCGACAACGCCCTCAGCTACGCCCGCGAGCACGACACAGCTCTGACGCTGCAACGAAGCATGCTGCCCCGCAGCTTCAGCCCGCCCGACGGTATCGAGATCGCCCACCGCTACCTGCCCGCCTCCGACGCCAATGAGGTGGGCGGCGACTGGTACGACGTGGCCGCCATGACCCCCGACAAGGCCGCCCTGGCCATCGGCGACGTCATGGGGCACGGAATCCCGGCCGCCGCCGTCATGGGGCAGATGCGCAGCACACTCCGCGCCCTCGTCCGCCTCGACCTGCCCCCCGACCAGCTGCTGCACCACCTTGATCAGACAATGCAGGACCTCGACGGCCCTACCCTGGCCACATGCCTGTACGGCGTCTGTGACGCCGCAGCCAACCGCTGCTGGCTCGCCCGGGCCGGACACCCCCCACCTGCCCTGATCACCCCCGACGGCACCGCACGCCTCGTCGACCTGCCCTCTGGCGCACCGCTCGGCATCGGTGGCATCTCCTACACGACCACCGAGATCCCCGTCGCTCCCGGGAGCGTGCTCGTCCTCTACACCGACGGGCTCGTCGAAGCCCGAGAGCGCGACCTCGACGAGGGCCTCGAGGAGCTCACCCACCTCCTCGCCGGGACCCACCCCTCCCTCGACGAGCTGGCCGACACCCTCATCGATCGCCTCGCCCCCACCCCCGCGCAGGACGACATCGCCCTCCTCATCGCCCGCGTCGGCACCTCGAGCGGGCGTCGGCGTGAGCGGTGAATGCACAGTCCCCTCGACATCGTTGGCACAGCCTGTGGCTGACCGGCAACAACTGCCGGCCGTGCACGGGGAAGGGCCCTGACCGTCCACGCATCGTCCACGTGGGGACCGCATCCACCCTGGTGCCCACCGACAAGGCGTTCGAACGCGAGACGGCGTGAGCCAGTCCGCTGATCGCTCGGGAGTACGACAAGAGCCCCGTGACCTGGTTCTCACAGGTCACGGGGCTCTCGTTCCCGTGTGGCGGCGCCAGGATTCGAACCTGGGAAGGCTGAGCCGGCAGATTTACAGACCGCGGGGCACTCAGTCGCTCATCTGCGCCTTCACACCTGGTGTTGCTGCGCTGCCCCACCAGTGCCCCATGCGAGCACGCCGGAGCCCGCGTACCTGGCTCTCCCTGTTGCGATTGTTGGGTCGAGCATCCTGCGGCACACCAATGTGGGGAGCGCTACCTCCAAGTTGCGCTAAGTAGCAGACCCTGGAGTCTCGTCGATCTCCACGGGGGGACCTGAAACGATGAATGTGTGTAGCTCCCGCCCCTCAGGCCAGCGGGCAAGTATCTGATCGACGTATGCATCGCGTACAGGAAGAGCTTCAGAGCGTAGGAAGGCACCGAGGCAGGCAATACTGTCCGCGCAGAGAGCCATCCCGTGCCCGCGACGCTCGATGTCGCTACGGGTATCGCCGACCGGCCCGATCTGCGTGTACAGAGCGTTGACGGTGAGTCGGGACCTGAGTTCGGCATCGGGCAGCCACTGCGAGTGCAACTGGATCGTTGCATGGTGATGCTGCAAGGCCCTCTGGTAGTCGCGCTGCTCCTCCTCGGCGGCACCGTACGCGCCCAGTCGCAGGCTGTGTTGCATAGCCAACAGCTCAGACAGGATCTTTTCTGCTGCTGCAACCGCTTCGCCCCGCAGCCGCGCGGCCCTCGCCTCTCGGGTGCCATGTCGTTGCTGATACACGACCCCACCAAAGGTGGCGCCAGCACCAGCTCCTACACCAATCAGCCCTACCAGCGCACTGAGCACCGACGCATCCATCCGAGGATGGTCGCATCGGCGCTGAGCGCAGGTCCTTGAAACCCGGAAACCAGCAACCCACCGAAGGCCTGCCAGGAGCCGGCCGCGAGCAGGACGAGCAGCTTTACAGACTACGCACAGTAGGCCTCTGACCTGCGGGATGCTCTCGGAGAAAGTGCTGGCCCCACGCATCCCCCACAGTTGCTGATCGAGCCGTTCTACTTTGGCGTTCGCGAGTGGGAGCCTCAGGTCGGGTTGCCGTGGTTCGGGTCGGCGGCGTTGAGGGTTTCTTCGACCGTAATGTCGATGTAGCGGTCGTGCTCGGCAGAACTTAGGGCGGCGAGTTGACTGTCGTCACGGTTGAACTGGACCCGGATGCGCCGCGTGATCACCTCGCGTTGTGGTGCAACGCCGTCCTTTCGGAGGTCGTTGTAGATCGTCCAGGCAAGAGTGGCGATACTGACGATGAATGCCCCCAGGGAGATCGGATCGAAGTACTGGTCCGGGCGACGACCAGCTTCCTGGGTGTTTAGGGCGACCTCAACGTCAGCGGCGAGGGTCGAGGTGTGCGGCGTGTCGAGTCGTCGGGCAGCGGCGCGCGCGCCGGCTTCAACGGGACTACTCATGAGCGGTTCTCCTGTCGGGTCAGGGTGTATCCGACGAAGTCGGAGAGGACAGCACATAGGCGCGGACGGCAGGAGGCAATGGACCGCCGGTAACGGCCTCCCAGGTCTCCTCCAGGACCCCCAGGCCGAGTGATGTCACCAAACGCTTGAGATGATCAGGGCCTGGCCCCGTGGCTGGGTGGGGAAAATCTTCAAAACAGGCAACACAGCGGACAATCCACCCCAATGCCGTACGCGCATCGCCTCGATCTTCGGCCAAGATCCCCAATTGCCTATAAATGGCGGACAATCTTGAGCGGTTCCCCATTTCCAGCTCAACATCAAGGCACTGCTGATACCACCCCTCCGCCTCCCTCGGCGCCCCCCGCAACTGCGCCACCTCCCCCAACTGGTGATAGATGTCGACAAGCGCGCGCAGATCCTCCGAATCCTCCAGTATCGCCAAGGATTCCCGATACCACCCCTCCGCCTCCCTCAGCACCCCCTTCAGTTGCGCCACCATGCCCAGCTGGTAGTAGCTCCTCGCTACCCCCAACAAGTCCCCCAACTCCTCCTTGATGGCCAGAGACCGCTGAAACCACTCCTGTGCCTCCTCCAAACCCCCTCGCTTCAGCACGACGGAACCCAGGTGGTGATAGGTCTTGGCCAGTCCCGGCAGGTCCCCCAACTCCTCCCGGATGACCAGAGACCGCTGAAACCACTCTTCTGCGTCCCCGAGCGCATTCTCTAGCTGCGCAACAACCCCGAACTGGTGATAGCAAGTAGCTATCGCTGGCAAGTCGCCGACTTTCATCCAAAGCGACATGGCACGGCTATATCGACCCTTCGCCTCTTCCATCCTGCCCTCGAGCAGAGCTACGATCCCCAACTCGACGTAGGTGGAAGCGATCCCCCGTTGATACCCGAGTTCCTCCTCGATGGCCAAGGCGCGCCAATGCCATTCCTCGGACTCCGCCAACGCACCGCGAAGCCGCGCCACCATTCCTAGCTGGTGATAACTGAGGGCCCTCCCGGGCCGGTCCCCCAGCTCCTCCTTGATGGCCAACGACCGTCGATGCAACCCCTCGGCTTCCTCAAACATGCCGCGCTGTTCGGCTACCATCCCCAACTGATGATAGGCCAGCGCCACCCGAGATTGCTGATCCGCATTGGGTGCCAGCTGCTCCAAGGACCGGAGGATCTCCTCGTAAGTTTGCTGGGCTTGATCGAGTCGACCAGCTTCCAATTGGCGATTGGCTTCCGAGCCCACGAAGAACAGCCAGAGCCCCCCCGCCAAGGTTCCCAGAGCCGGTGGTGTGCCGTCCGGGCGTTCAAGGACAAGTCGCGCACGGTCCACCCAGGCACGCGCCTCTAGGTAAAGTCCTCTTGCGTCCAAATAGATGCCCAGCGCATTCGCGATTCTTTGAGCGGCCTCCCACTCGGCCCAGTCGAGAGCGTGGCCAAGCATGCTGCTCAGCGTTCGTCGCCAGAGATGGATGATGGTGGTTGCCAATCCAGCGTTACCGGATTGCCACTCATGCGCAATCCAGATGCACAGTCTGGCGTGGGCGTTGAGCATGCCAGATTGCGCTGCTCGGTACTGGTTGGCGTAATCTTCCGGCTCTCGGCGGCGCCACCGGGTCAGCAGGAAGGCGGGCAGGGCCGGGTGAACCCTGAACATGCCACCATTCAGTTCGGTGAGCAGGCCGACTGCGGCTGCGGCCTCTAGCAGTCGCTGCCAAGCGTCGTTCGTAATCTCACGAAAGAGATCAGGAACCATCGGTTCCTGGGAAAAGCAGCCAAGCACGTCGGTAACTGCAATCCCTTGGAACAGGCTGACTGCAACCAGCAACTCCTTATCGTTGTCGCGAAGGTGATAGAAGGAATAGGCGATACTCGCGGACAAGGACGCGCCCCGACGGTCGTCGTCGTGGCCCAGTAGGTCCGCTGTGCCATGCGCGAGCGCGTCAAGCAACTCCTGAGTGCCCTGGTGTTCCATGTGAGGCAGGACCAGACGCATGCTCAAGGGGTGCCCGTCAAGCCACTGCATCAGTTCCCCGAACGCCCATTGCCCGCGCCGGACCTGCGCAGCCGGATAGGGAGCAAGGACCTGGTCCGCGTACTCGACCGCGTCTTGGGGCTCTAAACCCGCCACCTCGATTCGCCGCACTGCAATGGCACTCGCCTCGTCCAGCCACGCCTCCTGGTTTCGGCTGGTGACCACCACTGCGCTACGGCCGCTGCCAGCAACGCGAAGCAAGAAGGTGCGCAGGGCCTCCCGGCCGTCCTCGTCCAGGGATGGGGTCGCTTGGGTTGGGTCGGGCATGGTGTGTACGGACTCGAAGTTGTCCCACACCAGCAACAGTCGACGCTCCTGCAATACCTGCTCCACGACGCGCAGTCGCTCGTCAGAGTCCTCGATCAGCGAAAAGCGGCGGCCGAACACCCGTTGCCCCACGCTAGAGATCACACCGTCCAGGCCAAAGGAGGCCACCCCCGGTTCGAAGGAGTGCCAGACCACCCATTCCGGCCGGTCCACACCCCCGCTGTCCCGCCACCAGCGCCCGAACGCTTTTGCGAGCTCCGTCTTTCCCACACCCCCTGGGCCATGTAGCACTACCACGCGCTGCAACCGCGCCGCCGCATCCAGGGTGTGTAGCAGCCCATCCCGGCCCACAAACTCGCCCACCGGTACCAGGTCGGTTACCTCCGTTGCAGCAGCGGCGTCCGGGTCCACAGGCTGTTCCAAGATCCGGTCCAAGGAGGCCTCCAGGGACTCCGGGGAGCCACGCTCGGTGCGCAGGTCGGGGAAACTGACCTCGCTGCGCGCATACAGCACTGGGACCATCCAGTCGGCCAGCGGCAAACGTCCCTTCGGTGACGGTCTGCGATCATTCTGTGCCAGCCTTTGACGGCCAGCCGCGACCGCCTGAGCGACCCGGTCGCCGGCGAACAACCGCTCGTAGAACGCTGTCATGAATTCCGCTGCTGCCACCGCGTACACGCTGTACGCCATCGCCACTACCGCGCCGGCACCCTCCTGCAGCAAGCGGGTCGCAACAGCGGCCTCCACTTGCGAACCGAGAACCGCGGACTGGCATGCGTTCAACACGACCACCGGCACCTCTGCCCGCGCCAGGACGTGCGCCACCTGTTCCGCCGGCACCAGATCCGCGCCCCCGCCCGGCTTCTCGAACGCCAGCATTCCCCGGGCCCCTGCCCCCTGGAACGTCAATGGCCCCCAACCAGCAGACAGCTGCGACGCCACCTCGCCGAACACCCCGTGCCCGTCGAAATGCACCACCTGGAACGGCTCCCCCGCCGCCCGCGCCTTCTGCAGCACCTCCCCCAGGCGCTCCAGTGTCGGCGGACGCAACACCACGAGATCAACCTCACCACGCACCGCCTCAAGACGCCGCAGCAACGGACGTGCAATCACCTGATAGCCCACATCGTCCGCACCCCGCGGCCGAGCAATCACCATCAACACCCGCAACCGCGAACCTGGAACCGAGAACACTCGGCCCAGCTCGGCCGACGGCATACTCCGCGTTACCGCCACCCCGTCCAACGAAAGGGGCGACGGGCGCCCGGGATCCGCCATCAACTCCCACGGCAAGCCAAGCAATGAAGCCACGCCCGACCGGAGAACCACCTCCAGTCCCTCCCCACGGTCCTGCGCACGCATATATGCGTCCCGCGCGGCCCCGGCCCCAAACACCGCCTGGAACACCTGCCGGCCCCACTCGGGCAGTCTCGCGGCAATCCGCGGACCGCGCTCCTCGTACACCCCAAACGGAGCCCGCAGATAGTCCTCCAAGTACCAGCGCAGATCCTCGAGCGCCTCTCCGTCCAGCGGCCACACAAGCCCGGTCGGCTCTCCGGCCAGGCTCGGGAAAGCCTCCCCCGACGGCCACATCGACACCGCCACCCGGCCGTCGGCGCTCAGATCCACCAGAAGACGCTCCACCACGCCCCACCCCCACGCGCCCAGGCACCACACGGGCACCTGGCCTCGGCCGCTCAGTGGACAGGAGCGTAGCGGCGCCACCACTAGACGTACCTGAGCATGCAGAAACCAGTCAGGCAGGACCACTCGCCCACAGGAGGGAGTAAGGCATTCCAGTTGACCCGCAGCTTTACAGACCGCGCGATCCACGGCCTGCTGGCTGCGAAGACGCCGCGTCAGCGCGCCCACACCCCACGTCTGCCCTCAGAACCCGGGTCTGGTGCAGGTTCAGGTGACAGGTTCGGTCACGCGGCCTGGAGGGCCGGTGTGGTCATGACGGTCTCGAATTCGACGGGTGTCAGCCGGCCGAGTGCGGCTTGTCGGCGGCGCCGGTGATAGGTCCGCTCGATCCAGGACACGATCGCGATCCGCAGTTCCTCGCGGGTGGCCCAGCTCCGGCGGTCGAGGACGTTCTTTTGCAGCAGGCTGAAGAAGGACTCCATGGCCGCGTTGTCGCCGGCCGCCCCGACCCTCCCTATCGATCCGACCATGCGGTGCCGGTCGAGGGCCCGGACGAACTTCCGGGACCGGAACTGCGAGCCGAGATCGCTGTGCAGGATGCACCCGTCGACGTGTTCACGTCGGGCCACGGCGTTGTCGAGGGCGGTCACGGCCAGGCGGGACTTCATCCGCGCGTCGATGGAGTAGCCCACGATCCTGTTGCTGAACACATCCTTGATCGCGCAGAGGTACAGCTTGCCTTCGCCGGTGGCGTGTTCGGTGATGTCGGCGAGCCACAGCCGGTTCGGGCCGGTCGCGGTGAAGTTGCGGCTCACGAGATCGTCGTGCACCGGCGGGCCGGCCTTCTTGCCCCTGCCGCGCTTCTTGCCGAACGCGCTCCACCAGCGGTTGTCCCGGCAGATCCGCCACGCGGTCCGGTCCGCCATCCGAGCCCCGGCACCACGCGCTTCATCGGCCAGGAACCGGTAGCCGAATTCCGGGTCGTCGCGGTGAGCGTCGAACAGTGCGTTCGCGCGATACGACTCCTCCAGTACGGCGTCGGCCACCGGCTTGTCGAGCCAGCGGTAGTAGGGCTGTCTGGCGAGCTTCAACACCCGGCACGTCACCGTGACGGGCACCCCGTCCACGGCCGGCTCCTTCACGAGCGGGTAGATCCTTTTCCCGGCAGATGCACCTGCGACAGATAGGCCGCGGCCCGGCGCAGGACCTCGTTCTCCTGCTCCAGCAGCTTGATCCGCCGACGCGCTTCCCGCAGTTCCGCGCTCTCCTGGCTGGTCACCCCGGGCTTGGACCCGTCATCGATGTCCGCCCGGCGCATCCACTTCCACAACGTCATCGGGTGAACCCCGAAATCGGTGGCCAGCTGCTCGACCGTGACACCCGGGCCGCGGTTCCTCGCGACTCGCACGACGTCCTGGCGGAACTCTTCCGGATAAGGCTTGGGCACAGCGACATCCTTCCCACCCGCCCCTCAGAGCAAGCCAGTTCAGATGTCACCCGATCGTGCAGCAGACCCGATCCCTCAGAAGAGAGACCACAGAGGAGTTAATGCCTTGGCAGGCACCGACAAGCTCAAGCTCCGCGAAGTCCTCGAAGAGATCGACATGAGCCGCGCCGCCTTCTACCGGATGCGCGCACGCGGCAAGGCCCCCAAGCTCATCAAGTTGCCCAACGGTCAGATCCGTTGTCGACGCAGTGACCTGGACGCCTGGTGGGCGGAACACGAGACCGCAGCCTGACTTTCACCCCACGAGAGAACGAGGGGCCCGCTTCCGGCGGGCCCCTCTGGAGTTTGCATGTCGCTGACCTACGACGTTCGTCTCTACTCCATCGAGATCCGCAAGGACCGCCCCAAGCCATACCGCGTCCGTTGGCTGGTCGGGGCGAACAAGCACTCCAAGAGCTACACCCTCAAGGTTCAGGCGGAGGGACGCCGCTCGGAACTCATGTCCGCCATCCGACGCGGCGACCAGTTCGACGAGGAGACCGGCCTTCCCGTCTCCGAGCTGCGGGCGAAGCAGGGTTCCATCACCTGGTACGAGCACTGCCGTGCGTACGTTGACCGTAAGCGGACGTCGGCCCCAGCAAAGTCGCGTAAGAACTACGCGGATGCGCTGGCAACCACTCACGCCGGCGCTGGTGAAGTCGAAGGCAGGCATGCCCGATGCCGCCCTCATGCGGCGTGCACTCTACGGGTGGGCGTTCAACCGGAACCGCTGGGACGAGACCCCACTGGACGCTGTTGCCCGCGCCCTGGCCTGGATCGGCAAGCATTCAATGTCGGTGTCTGCTCTGGAGGACCCCACAAACGTACGTCTCGCCCTTGATGCCCTGGCATTGCGCATGGACGGAGAGTCGGCATCACCGCGCACCGCGAAGCGCAAGCGAGCGTGTCTGAGCGACGTTCTCGGGCTGGCTGTGGAAGAGCAGTACTTCTCCCTCCCGGTCAACCCGCTCACGACCGTGAAATGGACCGCCCCGAAGTCCGTGGACGAGGTGGATCCCGAAAGCGTCGCAAACCCTCGACAGGTACGCGCACTACTGGCCGGCGTACGTGAACAGGGGTCCCGTGGTCGTCATCTGGAGGCGTTCTTCGGGTGCCTGTACTACGCGGCTATGCGTCCCGCTGAGGCGGCTGGCCTGCGCGCGAATCAGTGTCACCTCCCGGAGACGGGGTGGGGCATGCTCACCCTGCGCCAGGGCATTGTTCGGGCCGGACCGAGCTGGACGGACGACGGGTCGGCTCACGAGACGCGCCACTTGAAAGCTCGGGCGACGAAGGATTCCCGGCCGGTGCCCATCCCGCCGCAATTCGTTCGCATGCTGCGGGAGCACATCGCCACGCAGGGCACGGCGCCCGATGGCCGGCTGTTCCGGACCAACCGCAACGGCCTGCTGCAGGAGACCGGCTACGGGGAGGTATGGGCTAAGGCCCGCCGAGAGGTGCTGAGCGAGGCAGAAACGGTCTCGCTGCTGGCTCGGCGCCCCTACGACCTCCGGCACGCTGGGGTGTCGTTCTGGCTCAGTTCCGGGGTGGACGCGATGGAGTGCGCCCGTCGCGCTGGGCACAGCATCGCGGTGCTGCACAAGGTGTACGCCAAGGTGCTGGATCAGACACGGGAGCGAGCGAACAGCCGGATCGATGCGGCCCTGCGGGAGTGGAACGAGCCGGAATGATCATGCTCTCCCCCGGGGAACACCTGGGGGACACGCAGTGACTGGGGACCGACAACGTGAAACCCCCTCTGTTCAGGTGATCAACCTGGACAGAGGGGACCCTTGGTGACCGGCTCGGGAGGCGTTGGTAGTTGCCTTGACCGCGCGCTTGAGCTGAGCCGCGGTGTACCGCGGCTCCCGTCCAGCGGCCCTGAGGTTGCCCCCGGCCTTGAACAGCTTCTGCGAGACGCCGACCTTCCAGGTCGTGGCGTCACACTGTCGCCGCGCGATCTCGCAAGAGCACAAGGTGGTTCAACACCCGCTCGAGCGGCCTTCCCGGGTTCTCATCCCTCCGGCGAACACCGAGATGCGGCCATGAGAGCAGGAGGCTGCCCCAACCAGGCCGCAATCGCCGTTTCGGCTTGGCGCAGGACGGATGGGCCGACCGGTGGAATGCGTGTAGTGATCCCGGCGGAATACGTGTAGTGATCGCGTGGATCACTCGGAACATCGCGTGGATACCTAGGAGCATGGTGATCAGATTCCGGTGTACAGCCAGGAGGTGATCATGTGACGAATTCCTCAGGGCCCGCCCCGGGGGCCCGCTCCGGCTCGTACGTGATGGTGCGAAGAGGGCTGAGGAGATGCCCATGCTCGCGGGCGGAAATGGCATGGGTTGTGCTGGTCCTGCTCCTGACGGCGCTGCCCGTGGGATGGTGTGGCTTCAAGGACTTTAGAGAGGCTCTGACTTTCGCGGGGTGTGTCACCGGAGCGGCACTCATGCTGGCGGCTCTCATTATGGTCGTGGGTGTCGCTGCGGTCGTGGACTGTTGGGTCCGCGGGCCGAGTTCCAACTTTGGAGTGGCCGCGCTGATCAGTACCGGCGTTGCATTATTGACGAACGTTTTGCTCGCGCTACAGACATGGAATGACGGCGAAAAAGTCGAGTTCAAAGTACTGTCAATTGTGCTTAGCGTAAGTTCGCTATCCACTGTCGTACTGGTGTGGCGAAGATTGGATGAGATCCCCACTCCGAAGCGGGTGGCTGCGGCACTCATTATCTCCACGTTCGTCGCGGTTGCCAATTTTGGCTACCAGTACATTTTTCAGCCATACCGGCGCGAGGCCACCCCTCTCGTGCAGCTGAACGTTGAGAAGGCAGTACTCAGCGCGGACCGCAAGGTGCTTTCCGTACCGGTCGACATCAAGCTCGTGAATCACAGCGATATGGCCTTCTACGTGCTGGGTGCCGAATTCCATGCCATGGGAGAGGTCGTGAAGGTGAGCCCGAGAGACCTGGCCCGACCGAAGTGGCGAGAGGATGCCGAGCAATGGGCTAGATACCGGGAGAAGCACCCACTTACCCGCAGAGAGGTCTACCAGCCGGGCAAGCTGGTGGCGGCGCAGCCGTGGATTCCCGCCGGAAATTGGGTCGAGGTGAACGACGAGTCGCTCACGCGGACCGTTGTTCAGCTTCCCAGCAACACGAATTTCCGCAAGCTGACGTTCTACGCCACCCTGAGTCTGGCGCGTAAAGACCGGCTCGTTCTGGATAAATTTGGAGTCTCGCGCTACTCCTGGCGGAAAGGTAATGTGCCCTCATGGATGAAGAAAGATCAGAGAGAGCTCGACACCATCATCCAAACGGCTGAGATGCAAGAAAGCAATGCGATCGATCAATATACGAGGAAAAAGCGCCACATTACTACCTATTGGCGCTTTGGCGCACATGGTGTCGACGTGTTGCCGGTCATCGCGCCGGTAGGCGAGGAAAATCGTACGCTCTCCAAGCAGACGAACCGGGAGGTAGTAAGCCGCTACGGTCTGACCGACGTCTTGGCGGGCCCGGTCGAAGAAACACTCGACGAGATCAAGACCCGGCGCTGACCGGCCCCTCCAGCCAGGCGTATGCGGTTGCCCCGCAGAGCGGCACAGACCGATGAGTCGCCCTGCCGTGTGCCAGCAAGCCGCTGGTTGAAAGTGATCTTGGCCGCTCACTTGCAAGTGCGGGCCGGAGGTAACGCAGCACTGAGCCATGAACCGATCGACGCTGCTCTGCAGGAGTGGGGTGAGCTTGGGCCGTCCCCCGGGGGACACCTGGGGGACACTCAGTGACTGACGTCGGGATACGGGCGGTACGGGGTGAGACACGACCGCACTTCGGCCACGCCGAATCGAAGGGGCCCCGACAACGAGAAACCCCCTCTGATCAGGTATTTAGCCTGATCAGAGGGGGTTTCCCTCAGCGTGGCGGCGCCAGGATTCGAACCTGGGAAGGCTGAGCCGGCAGATTTACAGTCTGCTCCCTTTGGCCGCTCGGGCACACCGCCGGGGTGGACACCAGATCGAACCGCTTCTCGGCGGCGCTCCCTGGCGACGACGTAAACAATACCCGATACACAGGGGTGCTCCGCCACCCGATTGATCTCCACCCCTCGGCTCGTGGGTGGCTAGGCTGGTGCGGATGCGGCCCGGCGCCTGCCGGGCCCGGCGGCCGCCGCCGCGCACGCCGGCACGCACCCGATACGCACCCGATACAAGGAGCCACAGGACATGGCCGACTCCAGTTTCGACATCGTCTCGAAGGTCGAGCGGCAGGAGGTCGACAACGCCCTCAACCAGGCCGCCAAGGAGATCTCGCAGCGCTACGACTTCAAGGGCGTGGGTGCCTCGATCTCGTGGTCCGGTGACAAGATCCTCATGGAGGCGAACTCCGAGGACCGGGTGAAGGCTGTCCTCGACGTCTTCCAGTCCAAGCTGATCAAGCGCGGTATCTCGCTGAAGGCCCTGGACGCGGGCGAGCCCCAGCTGTCCGGCAAGGAGTACAAGATCTTCGCGTCCATCGAGGAGGGGATCTCCCAGGAGAACGCGAAGAAGGTGGCGAAGATCATCCGCGACGAGGGCCCGAAGGGCGTGAAGGCCCAGGTCCAGGGAGACGAGCTGCGCGTCTCCTCCAAGAGCCGCGACGACCTGCAGGCCGTCATCGCACTGCTGAAGGGTAAGGACTTCGACTTCGCGCTGCAGTTCGTGAACTATCGGTAGGCGACCGGCAGGACCTCGGCAAGAGGCGGAAAAGGGTGGGCGCCCCCGAGCGGAGCCCACCCTTTCGCGCTGCCGGTGCCGCGCTCAGTCGCGTGAGTTCCCGAACAGGATGCGGTAGACGATCAGCAGCACCAAGGAGCCGCCGATGGCCGCGACCCAGGTGGCGCCGTCGTAGAAGCTCTTGGTGATCGGGTGGTGCAGCCAACGGGCCGAGATCCAGCCGCCGATGAACGCACCCGCCACGCCGATGAGAGTCGTGCCGATGAAGCCACCCGGGTCGCGGCCCGGCAGGAGGACCTTGGCGATGGCTCCGGCCAGCAGTCCGAGGATGATCCAAGCGATGATGCCCATGCCGTGAACCTGCCCTTCCGCGCTGTGTCCGCACCGTCCCGCTCCTGGGAATCCGGTGAGGACCCACTGTCCACGCGCGCGTGTTCGTGCCGTGTCGATGAAGAGGACGTCACCCGTCCACCACACGGTTGCCGCGCTCAGTAGGGTGCGGCGCATGACACCTTCCGGCACCGAACTGCGGCGCACCCTGGGCGTGCGGGACGCCGTGGTCGTCGGCCTCGGCTCGATGGTCGGGGCCGGCGTCTTCTCGGCCCTGGGACCCGCCGCACGCGCGGCCGGAACAGGACTGCTGCCCGGGCTGGCGCTCGCGGCCGTGGTGGCCTACTGCAACGCCATGTCCTCGGCGCGTCTCGCGGCCCGCTACCCGGCCTCCGGCGGGACGTACGTGTACGGGCGCGAGCGGCTCGGCCCCTTCTGGGGGTATCTCGCGGGCTGGGCGTTCGTGGTCGGCAAGACGGCGTCCTGTGCGGCCATGGCGCTCACCGTGGGCGCGTACGTCTGGCCGGGGCAGGCGCACGCCGTGGCGGTCGCGGCCGTGGTGGCGCTGACGGCCGTGAACTACGGCGGGATCCAGAAGTCGGCCTGGCTGACGCGCGTGATCGTGGCGGTGGTGCTGGCCGTCCTCGCCGCCGTGGTGGTCGTGTGCCTGGCGTCCGGACGGGCCGGGGCCGGGCGGCTGGACGTCGGGCTGTCGTCGGGCGCGGGCGGGGTGCTTCAGGCGGCGGGGCTGCTGTTCTTCGCGTTCGCCGGGTACGCGCGCATCGCGACCCTGGGTGAGGAGGTACGGGATCCGGCGCGCACGATTCCACGCGCAATCCCGCTGGCCCTGGGCATCGCACTTGTGGTGTACGCGTGCGTGGCCGTCGCCGTGCTCGCTGTCCTCGGCGCGGGCCGGCTCGGGCACGCGGCGGCTCCGCTGGCCGACGCGGTGCGGGTGGCCGGCCTGCCGGGGTTGGTGCCGGTGGTGCGGACCGGGGCCGCGGTGGCGGCGCTCGGCTCGCTGCTCGCGCTGATCCTGGGCGTGTCCCGTACGACGCTCGCCATGGCACGGGACGGGCATCTGCCGGGGGCGCTGGCGGCCGTGCACCCGCGCTTCCAGGTGCCCCACCGGGCCGAGCTGGCCGTGGGCGCGGTGGTCGCCGTGCTGGCCTCGATGGTGGACGTGCGCGGCGCGATCGGCTTCTCCTCCTTCGGAGTGCTCGCCTACTACGCCGTCGCCAACGCCTCCGCGTGGACCCTGAATCCGGCTCCGTCGACCCGTGTGGTGCCCGTGGTGGGCCTGCTGGGCTGCGCCGCGCTGGCGTTCGCGCTGCCCGCCGTCTCGGTGGCCGTGGGGGCGGGCGTGCTCGCGGTGGGCGTGGCGGCCTACGGCGTACGGCGGTGGGTGCGGCAGCGCGGCGAGTGAAACGCCGTCAGGGGGCCCGGGGCCGTACGCGCGCGTGGCCCGCTGTCCGCCCGCCGACTCAGCGGGTCGCGAACGGCTCGTCCGTCGGCACGATTTCGCGGCCCAGCGGCAGCAGGGAGACCGGGATCAGTTTGAAGTTCGCGATGCCGAACGGGATGCCGATGATCGTGATGCACAGGGCGATACCGGTGACGATGTGCGCGATCGCCAGCCACCAGCCGGCCAGGATCAGCCAGAGCACGTTGCCGATGCACGAGGGCGCGCCCGCGTCCCGGCGCTCGACCGTGGTGTACCCGAAGGGCCACAGGGCGTAGACACCGATACGGAAGGCGGCGACGCCGAACGGGATGCCGATGATCGTGATGCACAGCAGGACGCCGGCGAACAGATAGCCCAGGAACAGCCAGAAGCCGCTCAGGATGAGCCAAATGACGTTCAGGATCGTCTTCACCGGTAGCGACCTGCCATCTTCTCGAGCCGGGCGATTCGGTCCGCCATGGGCGGATGCGTCGAGAACATCTTGGTCAGTCCCTGGCCCGCGCGGAAGGGATTCGCGATCATCATGTGGCTGGCCGTCTGGATCCGGGGCTCGGGCGGCAGCGGCAGCTGCTGGGTGCCGCCCTCCAGCTTGTGCAGGGCACCGGCGAGGGCCAGCGGGTCGCCGGTGAGCTGAGCGCCGGACGCGTCCGCCTCGTACTCGCGGGAACGGCTGATGGCCAGTTGGATGAGGGTTGCGGCGAGCGGGCCCAGGATCATGATCAGGAGCATGCCGATGAGGCCCGGGCCGTCGTCGTCGTCGGAGCGCCCGACCGGGATGAGCCAGGCGAAGTTCACCAGGAACATGATCACCGAGGCGAGCGCGCCGGCCACCGAGGAGATCAGGATGTCCCGGTTGTAGACGTGGCTGAGCTCGTGGCCGATGACGCCCCGCAGCTCGCGCTCGTCCAGCAGGCGCAGGATGCCCTCGGTGCAGCACACGGCCGCGTTGCGCGGATTGCGGCCCGTGGCGAAGGCGTTGGGGGCCTCCGTGGGGGAGATGTACAGGCGGGGCATCGGCTGGCGGGCCTGCGTGGACAGCTCGCGGACCATGCGGTAGAGCGCGGGGGCCTCGAACTCGCTGACCGGACGGGCGCGCATCGCGCGCAGGGCCAACTTGTCGCTGTTCCAGTACGCGTACGCGTTCGTGCCCAGGGCGATCAGGACCGCGATGATCAGGCCGGCGCGGCCGAAGAAGCTGCCGATGACGATGATGAGTGCGGACAGTCCCCCGAGGAGTACTGCGGTCCTGAGCCCGTTGTGCCGGCGGTGCACCGTACGCCCTCCAAGTCGTGCAGCTGGGGAACACTTTGGTCCAGTGGACCCTCCCGCTTGTGACAACGCCAGGCGGCGGTCGCGAGTTCCCTGTTGCCGGCGCGGGGGCCGGTCGGCCGGACGGGTGACGTGCTCGTTCGCTGTCCCGCGCGCGTGACGGCACGGATGGGCCATGCGCGCGAGGGGGCTCCTCGGACCCCTCCGGCATGCCCGGCGGAACGGTCCGCCGGGCCGCTCAGAACAGGCCCGTGGCCGCGAAGCGGAGCACGAGCTGAGGCGCTCCGGACAGGGCGACGCCGAGTACGCCGGTGAGGGCGAGGGCGGCGGTGAGGGGGCCGGGGACGTGGTGCCGGGCGGGCTCGCCCTCGGGGGCGCGGAACAGCAGGGCGGTCCACTGCAGATAGTAGAAGAGCGCGATCACCACGTTGACGGCCATCACGACGGCGAGCCAGCCCAGGCCCGCGTCGACGGCCGACGAGAAGACGGTGACCTTGGCGAACAGCCCGATGATCCCCGGCGGCAGCCCGGCCAGGCAGAGCAGGAAGAACGCCAGCAGGAGCGCGGTGAGCGGGTTGGCGGCGTACAGGCCCCGGTAGTCGCTGATCCGGTTCCGGGCCCGGCTACGGCCCACCACGGCGGCCACCGCGAACGCGCCGAGGTTCACGGCGGCGTACATCAGCGCGTAGGCGACCGTGGAGCCGATCGCCTTCTGCGGGTCCTTGGCGTAGCCGGCGGCGGCGATGGGCACGAGCAGGTACCCGGCCTGACCGACGGAGGACCAGGCGAGCAGCCGTACGGCGCTGTACGCGCGCGTGGCCTGCTGGCGCAGGGCGCCCAGGTTGCCGACCGTCATGGTCAGGGCGGCCAGGACGGCGAGCGCGGGCCCCCAGACGTCGGCGTACGACGGGAACGCGACCACGGTGACGAGGATCAGGCCGGAGAAGCCGACCGCCTTGCCGACGACCGACAGGTACGCGGCGACGGGCAGCGGCGCGCCGACGTAGGTGTCGGGCACCCAGAAGTGGAAGGGCACGGCTGCCGTCTTGAACGCGAAGCCGATCAGGGTGAGGACCACGCCCGCCTGGGCGAGGGTGTGCAGCTGCCCGTCGACGTGGGGCAGGCGCCGGGCGACCTGGGTGAGGTAGAGGGTGCCGGTGGAGGCGTAGACGAAGCTGACGCCCATCAGGGTGACCGCGGTGGCCGTCACCGAGGACAGGAAGAACTTCAGGGCGGCCTCCGAGGACCGCTTGTCTCCGTGCCGTATGCCGACGAGGGCGAAGGCGGGCAGGGAGGCGACCTCCAGGGCGACGACCAGGGTGGCGAGGTCGCGGGAGGCGGGCAGCAGGGCGGCGCCGGCCGCGGAGGACAGCAGCAGGAACCAGAACTCCCCCGGAGGGACGCGCCGCTGGTCGTCCTTGAGGTTCGTGACCGACAGCAGGGCGGCGAGCAGCGCGCCGCCGAGGACCAGGAACTGGATGACGAGAGTGAAGTGGTCGGCGGTGTAGCTGCACGCGCGCGTGGCGCCGTTCACGCAGAAGGTGCTGCGGTCGCCGTCCAGGAGGGGCAGGAGCGTCAGCGCGGCCACGGCCAGTCCGGCGACCGAGACCCAGCCGAGGACTGCCTTGCGGGACTCGGGCAGGAACAGGTCGGCGACCAGCACGACGAGTCCCACGGCGGCGGCGATGGTCGGCGGGGCGACGGCGAGCCAGTCGACGGACTGCACCAGCGACTCGGCGAGGGGCTGGGCGCTCATCGGGTGCCTCCTGCGAGGAGCTGGTGCACGGCCGGGTCGGTCAGGCCGAGCAGCGCCCTCGGCCACAGTCCTGCGACGACGGTGAGGGCGACGAGCGGGGTCCAGGCGGCGAACTCGTAGCCGTGGACGTCGGCGAGCTTCGGGACCTCCTGCTCCGTGCCGCCCATGCAGACGCGGCGGACCACGATCAGCATGTACGCGGCCGTCAGCAGGGTGCCGAACGCACCGATTGCCATGAAGGTGAGGAAGGCCGGCCGGCTGAGGTCGGAGGCGGGCTTGAACGCGCCGAACAGGGCCAGCATCTCGCCCCAGAACCCGGCGAGTCCGGGCAGGCCGAGCGAGGCGACGGCACCGAAGGCGAGCAGGCCGCCGAGGCGCGGGGCCTTGCCGTACAGGGCGAGGCCGCTCTCCTCGGAGAGGGTGTCGAGGTCGGTGGTGCCGGTGCGGTCCTTGAGCGCGCCGACCAGGAAGAAGAGCAGGCCGGTGATGAGGCCGTGGGCGATGTTGGCGAACAGGGCGCCGTTGACGCCGGTCGGGGTCATGGTGGCGATGCCCAGCAGGACGAAGCCCATGTGGCCGACGGAGGAGTAGGCGATCAGCCGCTTGAGGTCGCCCTTCGCGCCCCGCTTGGCCAGGGCCAGGCAGGCCAGGGACCCGTAGATGATCCCGACCACGGCGAACGCGGCGAGGTACGGCGCGAAGGTGTGGAAGCCGTGCGGCGCGATCGGCAGCAGAATCCGGACGAAACCGTACGTACCCATCTTCAGCAGGACACCGGCCAGCAGCACCGAGCCGACGGTCGGCGCGGCGGTGTGGGCGTCGGGCAGCCAGCTGTGCAGCGGCCACATCGGCGTCTTGACCGCGAGCCCGACGCCGATCGCCAGAACGGCGATGACCTGCACGGATGCGGTCAGTGACCGGCCGTTGTCAGTGGCGAGTGCCACCATGTCGAACGTGCCCGCCTTGATTCCGATCAGGAGCAGGCCGAGCAGCATGACGACGGAGCCGAGCAGCGTGAACAGGATGAACTTCCACGCGGCCCGGGCCCGGCCCTCGCCGCCCCAGCGGGCGATGAGGAAGTACATCGGGATGAGCACCATCTCGAACGCGAGGAAGAACAGCAGCAGATCGAGGACGGCGAAGGTCGCGAGGGTGCCGGACTCGAGCAGGAGCAGCAGGGCGACGAACGCCTTCGGGGAGCCGCCCGCGGGCGGCTTGAAGTAGGAGTAGAGCGCGCAGAGGAAGGTCAGCAGCGCGGTCAGGACGACGAGGGGGAGGGAGATGCCGTCGATGCCGAGGTGGATCCGCACGTCGAGTGCGGGGATCCAGCTGATGTCGGTCGTGGCCTGCATCCTCGACGGGTGGTCGTGGTCGAAGCCGAGCGCGAGGACGAGTGCGGCGATGAGGATCGCGCCGGTCACGGTCACGCCGTGCCGCAGCACGGCCTGCTCGGGCGACCTCCCCTTCAGTCCCGGCGGGGCCGGCAGGAGAGCGGCGACCGCGCCGAGGAGCGGGCCGACGACGACGAATGCCAGAAGGAACTGCATCACGGACTCGTTGATATCGATCACGCCTGCTCACGCTCCCGTGGCGACGAGGACGACGGCGACCGCCAGGACGACGGTGCCGGCGAGCAGCGCGCTCACATAGGTCTGCACATTGCCGGTCTGCGCCCGCCGTACGGCGGCCCCGAGCGCCCGGGGCAGGGCGGCCGCGCCGCGTACGTAGGTGTCGACGACCTCGCGGTCGAGGAACCGGACGAGACTCGCCCCGGCCTGGACCGGGCGGACGAACAGCGCCGCGTACACGGCGTCCAGGTGGAAGCCGGCGGCCGCGGACCGGTGCAGCGGGCCGAGCAGCAGTCGGCCGGGATCCGCCGGGTCGGGCGCGTACGCGATGTCACCGTAGGCCGGCCGGTGCGTGGCGATGGCCTCGGCCTCGACCAGTCCGGCGTCGCCCTCTGGGTGGGCGGCGACCGCGCCCAGCGGCACCCGGGCGGCGATGCGGGTGGTGTGCTGCCAGGCCCCGTAGGTGATCAGCCCGCCGACCACGGCGAGGCCCGTGCCGAGGATCGAGGTGAGCAGGCTCGGGGTCAGGGCGCGGCCGTCGAACCAGCCGGGCAGCGAGCGGTAGGCGAGCCCGCCGAAGGCGAGGGACGGCACGGCGAGGACCCACAGCACCACGGTCATCGTCAGCGGCTGGCGGCCGTGGTCGGGGGCCTCGGCGCCCCGGCCGCGGAAGGCCAGCAGCCACAGCCGGGTCGCGTAGGCGGCGGTGAGGAGGGCGGTGAGCAGACCGGCGACGAGGACGATCCAGCCGGCCGTGCCGGGCGCGTGGTCGGTGCTCCCGGCGACGGCGTGTTCGGCCGCGCCGAGGACGGACTCCTTGGAGAAGAAGCCGCTGAACGGCGGGATCGCGGCGAGCGCGAGGAGGGCCACGGTCATCGTCCAGTAGGCGTCCGGGACGCGGTCGCGCAGGCCGTGCATGCGGGACATGGCGGCCAGCGAGTTGGTGCCGGCGGCGTGGATGATCACACCGGCCGCGAGGAACAGCAGCGCCTTGAAGGCGCCGTGGGACAGGAGGTGGAAGACGGCGGCACCGCGGTCGCCGACGGCGAGGGCGCCGGTCATGTAGCCGAGCTGGCCGATCGTCGAGTAGGCGAGGACGCGCTTGATGTCGTCCTGGGCGAGCGCGGCGAGCGCCGAGCCGGTCATCGTGACCGCGGCCATGACGGCGAGGACCACCATCGCGGCCGAGGAGGCCTCGAAGACGGGAAGGAGTCGGGCGATGAAGTAGACACCGGCGGCGACCATCGTCGCGGCGTGGATCAGCGCCGAGACGGGCGTCGGGCCCGCCATCGCGTCCGGGAGCCAGGTGTGCAGCGGGAACTGCGCCGACTTGCCCGCGACGCCCGCGAGGAGCAGCAGGGCGACCAGCGTCGGGTGGTGCAGGTCGCCGCTCGCGACGGCGCCGAGGACGCGGGTGATACGGAAGGAGCCGGCGTCGGTGGCCAGCGCGAACAGGCCGATCAGGAAGGGCACGTCGCCCAGCTTGGTGACCAGGAACGCCTTCAGGGAGGCGGCGCGGGCCTCGGGGGTCTCCCAGTAATGGCCGACCAGGAAGTAGGAGCAGATACCCATGACTTCCCAGCCGACCAGCAGCACGATCAGGTCGCCGGAGTAGACGACCAGGAGCATCGCGGAGGTGAACAGGGAGACGAGGGCTGCGTAGGAGGGGTAGCGCGGGTCGTCGCGCAGATAGCCCGTCGAGTAGATCTGCACGCAGGCCGCGACGAAGGCGACCAGGATCGCGACGAGCGAGGCGAAGCCGTCGATGTGCAGCGCCAGTTCGATCGGGACCGAACCGGTGGGCGTCAGCTCGGTGTGGGCGTCGACCGCCCGGCCGCCACCCTGGTGTGCGGCGACCAGCGCGGCCAGGACGAGCGAGGCCAGCGGCGGCAGCACGGCGAGGGGGCGGACGAACCCGGGCGCGGTGCGACCGAGCAGCAGTCCGGCCGCGGCGCCCAGGAACGGCAGAAGGGGGACGAGGACGGCGAGGGTGGTCGTGGTCACGCGGTGGCCTCAGCCTTCTCGGCCGCGGAGGAGTCGGGGCCACCGGTCTCGGGACCCTCGGCGGTGTCGCGGAGCTTGTCGATGTCGGAGGTGCCGCGGTTGCGGTAGACGGCGAGCACGATCGCCAGGCCGATGCCGATCTCGGCGGCGGCGATGGCGATGGTGAACAGGGTCAGCGCCTGGCCGGAGTGCAGGGTCTCCCGCGCGGCCCGGCTGAGCCAGATGTCGAAGGCGACCAGGTTGAGGTTGACGGCGTTGAGCATCAGCTCGACCGACATCAGGACCAGGATCGCGTTGCGGCGGGCGAGGACGCCGTACAGGCCGGTGCAGAAGAGGAGGGCGGAGAGTACGGCGGGGTAGGCGAGGTGCATCAGCGGTCGCCTTCCTTGCCGACGCGGTTGTTCACCGGGGTACTGGCGGTCGCCTCCGCCTTCGCCTTGCGGGACAGGACGATCGCGCCGACCAGGGCCGCGAGGAGCAGCACGGACAGGGCCTCGAAGGGCAGCACCCAGTTTCGGAACAGGCTCTCGCCGGTGACCCGGGTGGAGCCGGCGGCCGGGCCGTCGAGGTCGATCCAGGTGGTGCGGAAGGCGTCGCCGACGACCCACACCAGGGCGACGGCGGCGGCGACCGCGACGGTCAGGGCGGCCCAGCGGTTGCCGGAGTCGGCGTCCGGGGAGCGGCCGATGGGCGCCCTGGTGAGCATCAGACCGAACAGGAGGAGGACGACGACGGAACCGACGTAGATCAGGACCTGCACCCAGGCGATGAACTCCGCGGTGAGCAGGAGGTACTCGACGGCGAGACCGCCGAGCGCGACCACCAGCCACAGGGCGGCGTGCACCAGCTGGCGGGTGGTGACGGTGACCAGGGCGGCGCCGAAGGTGACAAGGCCGACGAGGAGGAAGGCGATCTCGACTCCGGTCGGGGACAGGAAGCCGTGCGGTGCCTGGGCGAGGGTCACGACTCTCCCTCCTCCGGCTCGGCCTGCGCGGCCGCCAGCTTCTCGGCGGTCTTGCGGGCGGCGGCGATCTCCTTCGGCTCCTCGGCGGCGGGATCCAGGGCCGGCGGCGCGGGGACGGTCCACATCCACTCGCGGAGCTTGTCCCGCTCGTGGGTGAGGTCGCGGATGTCCGTCTCGGCGTACTCGAACTCCGGGGACCAGAACAGCGCGTCGAAAGGACAGACCTCGATGCAGATACCGCAGTACATGCACAGGGAGAAGTCGATGGCGAACCGGTCGAGGACGTTGCGGCTGCGCTCGCGGCCGCCGGGGGCGGCCGGTGGGACCGTCTCCTTGTGGGAGTCGATGTAGATGCACCAGTCGGGGCACTCACGGGCGCAGAGCATGCAGACCGTGCAGTTCTCCTCGAACAGGCCGATCACGCCGCGGGTGCGGGGCGGCAGTTCGGGCTGGACGTCCGGGTACTGCTCGGTGACCGTCTTCCTGGTCATCGTGCGCAGGGTGACGGCCAGGCCCTTGGCGAGGCCGGAGCCGGGAATGCGGGAACGGGAGGGCGGGGGCGGCACGGCCATGGTTAGGAGATCACCACCTTGATGATGCCGGTGAGGGCGATCTGGGTGAGGGAGAGGGGGACGAGGAGGGTCCAGGAGAGCTTCTGGAGCTGGTCCTCGCGCAGGCGCGGGTAGGTGACGCGGAGCCAGATGACGAGGAAGGCGAGGATCGCGGTCTTCAACAGGGTCCAGACCCAGCCGAGGCCTGCGGTGCCCCAGGGACCGTGCCAGCCGCCCAGGAAGAGGACGGTGGTCAGGCCGCACAGGACGACGATGCCGGCGTACTCGGCGAGCAGGAACAGAGCGAAACGCAGACCGGTGTACTCGGTGTACGCGCCGAAGATGATCTCCGAGTCGGCGACGGGCATGTCGAACGGCGGGCGCTGCAGCTCGGCGAGTCCGGCGACGAAGAAGACGACCGCGCCGACCATCTGCCAGGGCACCCACCACCAGTGGAAGGCGTGCAGGATGCCGGGAAGGGAGACGGTGCCCGCGGCCATGGCGACCGAGGCCGCGGCGAGCAGCATCGGGAGTTCGTAGGCGAGCAGTTGGGCGGCCGTGCGCAGGCCGCCGAGCAGGGAGAACTTGTTCGCGCTGGCCCAACCGGCCATGAGCGAGCCGAGCACGCCCACGCCCATCACCGCGAGCACGAAGAACACGCCCGCGTCGAGGACCTGGCCGACGGCGCCCGCGCTCGGGCCGATGGGGATGGCGAGCAGGACGAGGAGGTAGGGCAACAGGGCGACGGCGGGGGCGAGCTGGAAGACACGGCGGTCGGCGCCGGCCGGGACCACGTCCTCCTTCTGCGCGAACTTCACGCCGTCGGCGATGAGCTGGGCCCAGCCGTGGAAACCGCCCGCGTACATCGGGCCGAGGCGGCCCTGCATGTGGGCCATCACCTTGTGCTCGGTCTGCCCGACGATCAGCGGGAACGTCAGGAAGACGACGAACACGACCAGGAGTCGCAGGGCGACGTCCAGCGCGCCGTTCACTGCGGGCCTCCTATGGGATCGTCGTCGTGCGGGCTGTCGGGGGTGGAGGGGGTCTCGGGACTGGCAGGGGCCTCTCGGTTGGCGCCGTCGTCACCGGTGACCGGCTGATCGGACCGTTGCCCGGCCTGCGCGGCCTGCCCGGCGTCGACGGGCGTCCGCCCAGGCTTCGTGGCAGCCTGCTCGGGCTCCGTGAGAGCCTGCTCGGGCTCCACCGGGACCTGTCCGGGCTCCACAGCGGCTTTCCCGGACTCCGCCGGTGTCCGCTCGGGCTCCGCCGGGACCTGTTCGGTCTCCGCCGAGGTCCGCTCGGGCTCGCCGTGCACCTGCTCGGGCTCCGCCGGTGTCTGGCCGGGCCCCGCCGGGGCTGCCTCGCGCTCCGCCGGGCCTTGTCCGGGCTTCACAGCGGCTTGCCCGGATTCCGCCGGGACCTGTTCGGACACCGCCGAGGTCCGCTCGGCCTCGCCGTGGACCTGCTCGGGCTCCACAGCCGCCCGCCCGGACTCCACCGGCGTCCGCTCGGGCTCCACCGGAACCGGCTCGGGCTCCGCCGGGGCTGTCTCGCGCTCCGCTGGGACCTGCTCGCGCTCCACAGCCGCCTGCTCGGGCTCCGTCGGCGTGCCCTCGGGCTTCGTCGGTTGCTCGAAGGCCGGGCGGGCATGGTGCCACGGGGCGTCGGAGCTGCGCGGGGCCGGGCTCCGACGAGCGGGGCGAGCCGCGCTGTCCGGTGACGTCGGCTGGGCCTGGCCCGGTGCCGTCGGCTCGTCCGACGCAGGTGCCGTCGGCTCCTCCGAGGTGGGCTGCGCGGCCTGGGTCCGCTGGGCGGCCGAGCCCTCCGAGGCAGTGCGCGCGCGGCGGGGACGGGCCGGGGCTGGGCCGGGCTCGTGCGCCACGGACGCCTCGGCCGCCGGGCCTTCCGCCGCCCCGGCCCGAGTCGCATCGCCCTCGGCCGCGTCCTCAGGTGCCGGTGCCGGCGTCTGGCTCACCGAGCCGTCACTCGCACTCCGCATCCGCCGCGGCCGGGCAGCACTTGCATCAGCTGCAGCACCGGATCCAGCGGCGCCGGCAGCGGCCTCGCTGCCCTGGGCCGCCTGCCCCGCCTGAGTCACCGAGCCCTCGCTCGCACTCCGCATCCGCCGCGGCCGCGCACCAGCACCAGCACCAGCACCAGCACCAGCACCAGCACCAGCACCAGCACCAGCACCAGCACCAGCACCAGCACCAGCCTCCCCCGCCTGGCCGGTCTGGCTTGCTGAGCCCGCCGCTGCCGTACGGGTGCGTCGTACCGGGCGTTCGCCCGCCGCGCGGGTCGGGGCAGCCGGTAGCCGGCCCTTCAGCGGGCCCCATTCGTTGGGGTCCGGGACGCCCGGCGGCAGCATCTGCCGGCGCTTCGGGCCGCCGTGCTCGGATTCGCCGGGCTCCTTGGCGCCGGGCCAGGCCTTGGCGACGCGGGCGGCGAGAACGAAGTCCTTGCGGAGGGGGTGGCCCTCGAAAGTCTCGGGGAGGAGCAGGTGCTCCAAGGAGGGGTGGCCCTCGAAGCGGACGCCGAACATCTCGTGGGTCTCGCGCTCGTGCCAGGCGGCGCCCGCGTAGACCCCGACGGCGGACGGCAGCGTCGGCGCCTCGTGCGGGACGGTGGTCCGCAGCAGCAGTCGGCGCACCGGCGAGAGCGCGACGACGTGCGCGGACACGCGGAAACCCGTGCCCGGCTCGTCGACCGCGCTCAGCCAGTCGAAGTAGGTGCAGCCCAGGGTCGTACGGGCCGTCTGAAGGGCGGTGAGCCAGGACGACGGCGGTACGTCCACGGTCAGGAGGTCGTAGGACTCCTCGGCCGTGGTGTTCGTACCGAAGAGGTCCTCGACCGGGGCGGGCAGCCAGCCGACGGTGCTCATTGAGCGTCCCCCTCGGCGGCCGGTACAGGAGGCCTCACCAGGTCGCTGGTCAGGGCGGCCGCGGACGGCCGGGAGTGTCCGTACCGCTCCCCCAGCGACTCCCGGGCGATCTTCTCCTGGAGCTTGAGGATGCCCTGGAGCAGCGCCTCGGGGCGCGGCGGGCAGCCGGGGACGTAGACGTCGACGGGGATGATCTGGTCGACGCCCTTCGTCACCGAGTACGAGTCCCAGTAGGGACCGCCGCAGTTGGAGCAGGCGCCGAAGGAGATGACGTACTTCGGCTCGGGCATCTGCTCGTAGAGGCGCTTCACGGCCGGGGCCATCTTGTCCGTGACCGTGCCCGACACCACCATCAGGTCGGCCTGGCGGGGGCCGGGCGCGAACGGGATGACACCGAGGCGGATGAAGTCGTGGCGGGCCATCGACGCGGCGATGAACTCGATCGCGCAGCAGGCGAGGCCGAAGTTGAAGACCCAGAGCGAGTAGCGGCGACCCCAGTTCAGGACCACCTTCATCGGCTCGGGGGCCAGGCGGGCCAGGGCGCCGAGCCGCTTGGGCTCCGGCAGGTACACGGGCTCCGGGTTCACGTCCATGCCAGGACGCCCTTCTTGTATGCGTACAGCAGGCCCACGGCGAGGAAGCCGAGGAAGACGAACATCTCCACGAGCGTGGTCGCGCCGTAGCCGGGGGCGGCGAAGACCGTCGCCCAGGGGAACAGGAAGATCGAGTCGACCGCGAAGATCACGTAGAGGAAGGCGTAGACGTAGTAGCGGACCTGGGTGTGGGCCCAGCCCTCGCCGACGGGGTCGACGCCGCACTCGTAGGTCAGGAGTTTCTCGGGGGTCGGCACGACGGGGCGCAGCAGGCGGCCCGCGCCGAAGGCGACCGCGACGAACAGCACGCCGACGAGGGCGAGCAGGCCTACCACCGAGTAGGACCGGAAGTAGCCGGCCGCGATGACGTTCGCCGCTGCGGCCGTCGAGTCCCCCAACGTCTCCCGCACCGTCCGTCCCTCGCTCCCTGACCTTGTGACCCGCGTGAATCCGTGAACTCTGTGATGCCACGTGATTCGACGATCCGTACGCACGGGAGTCTAGGCCCTGATAAAGACACGGTAAGCAGCCCGTCACGGGCTGAGACAGGTGGTGCGGGCCGGGGTGGGGATTTCCCCCGTCGGCGGAGGGCGGCGTACCGCATGGCGCTGAGGCTGCCGGGCACGGCAGGCTGACCGCCATGACCGCTACCAGTTCCGCCGCGGGCCGGGCCGACAGCGCCGACCGGCTGCCCCCGATCCGGCCGGCGTTCGACGCGCACACGTGGAAGGAGATCCTGTATCTCCTGCTGAACTTCCCGGTGACGGTGTTCGGCTTCGTCTACGCGATCACCACGCTGGCCGTCGGCGGGTCCCTGACGGTCACCGTCGTCGGACTGCCGCTGCTGGCGCTCAGCCTGCTGGGCTCCCGGCAGCTGGGGAAGCTGGAGCGGGCCCGCGCCCGGAGGCTGCTCGGGGTGCGGGTGGAGGAGCCGACGCCGCTGCCGCTCGCCAGGAGCGGCACGCTGACGCAGCGGCTGTGGATGGCGCTGAAGGACCCGGTGGGCTGGCGGACGATGCTCTACGACGCCATCCGGCTGCCCTGGGGCATCCTCACCTTCTGCACCGTGCTGACCTCGTTCTTCGTGCTGTGGCCGGTGCTGCCGTACCTGGCACGGGGGCTCGCGAACGTGGACCGCTTCATGGTGCGCGGACTGCTGTCGCCCTCGGACGAGCTGGAGCGCCGTATCGCCGAGCTGGAGTCGGACCGCGGGGTGGTGGTCGACACGGCCGCCGCCGATCTGCGGCGCATCGAGCGGGACCTGCACGACGGGGCGCAGGCGCGGCTGGTCAACCTGGCCATGGGGCTCGGTCTGGCCAAGGAGAAGCTGCTGGAGGATCCCGACTCGGCGGCGGCGATGGTGGAGGAGGCGCACGGCGAGGTGAAGCTGGCCCTGCAGGAGCTGCGCGACCTCGCCCGAGGCATCCATCCGGCCGTGCTCACCGACCGGGGCCTGGACGCGGCGCTGTCGTCCGTCGCCACCCGGTGCACGGTGCCGGTGAAGGTGACCGCGGACCTGCCGGACCGCCCGGCCCCGGCCATCGAGGGCATCGCCTACTTCACGGTCTCCGAACTGCTGCAGAACATCAGCAAGCACAGCCGGGCCCGCTCCGCGTCAGTGGACGTGTGGCGCACCGAGGACCGGCTGCTCATCCAGGTCCGGGACGACGGCCGGGGCGGCGCCCGGCTGGAGGACGGCACGGGGATGCGGGGCCTCGCGGAACGGCTGGGCGCGGTGGACGGCCTGTTCGTCCTCGACTCCCCGGTGGGCGGCCCGACGGTGGTCACGGCGGAGCTGCCGTGGCGTGACCGGGCGGAGTAGCCGACGGTTCCACGTGCGGGGACGGCTGCCGCGGTTCCGCAGGGGGGTGCGGCTGCCACGGTTCCGCACGCGTGTGCGGCGACTACGCGTCCTCATGCGGCCGCAGCTTGCCGGGCGCGGGGCCGCGTCGGACGTGCGGCGCCGCCGCGTGGGCGCGACCAGCCCACGACGCGCCCGCAGCCGCCTCGCAGCAGCACCCCTTTAACGGTCCGCGACCGGCCGACCGCACCGGGAAGCCGCCGGCACCGGACGACGGCCTGTCCGCCGAGGCAGGAGGTGGGGAAAACCCCCGGCCCAAGACGCCGACGGACTCCATGGCCCGGGAACCGGCGGCGCACGACTCTGGAGACACGGCTGAACCGCCGTACGGACGAGGAGAACGGGACGAGATCGATGGCCACGGACTACGGAGACGGGTACGGCCGGGGGGACGAACGTTCCGCCGCGACCGGCTATCGGCTGCCCGCCGCGCTGCGGGCGCCGTTCGAGGCGCGCAGCTGGCGCGAGTTCGGCTATGTCCTGCTGAGCCTGCCCCTGTCCATCGTGCTGTTCACCTGGACGGTGACCGTGGTGTCGCTCGGCGCGGGCCTGCTGGTGACCTTCCTCGGCATCCCGGTGCTCGCGGCGGCGCTCGCCGGCTGCCGGGGCTTCGCCGCGCTGGAGCGGGCGCGGGCACGCGGGCTGCTGGGGCTGGACGTGGCCGAGCCGGAGCCGCTGCGGATGCGCAAGCCGGGGGCGCTGGCCTGGATGGGCGCGGTACTGAAGAGCGGCTCCTCCTGGCGGAACCTGCTCTACGCGCTGCTGCAGTTCCCGTGGGCGGTGTTCGCGTTCTCGGTGGCGGTGACCCTGTGGTCCGTCGGCTGGACGCTGCTGACGTACCCGCTGTGGTTCTGGGTGTTCCCGATGTACGGCGGCCAGGGCGGGCTGCAGCTGTACGGCGACGAGCACCACAGCGTCTATCTCGACAACCCGTTCGAGATCACCGTGACCGCGCTGGTCGGGCTGCTGTTCACGCTGGCCGCACCGTGGATCGTGCGGGCCCTGACGACGGTGGACGGACTGCTGGTGCGCGGGCTGCTGGGGCCGTCGTCGTTGTCGGCGCGGGTGGTGGAGCTGGAGTCGGACCGCGGGGTCGTCGTGGACACGGCCGCCGCCGATCTGCGGCGCATCGAGCGGGACCTGCACGACGGGGCGCAGGCGCGGCTGGTCAACCTGGCCATGGACCTGGGGCTGGTCAAGGAGAAGCTGCGGGAGGATCCGCGGTCGGCGGCGGCGATGGTGGAGGAGGCGCACGGCGAGGTGAAGACGGCGCTGCAGGAGCTGCGCGACCTCGCCCGAGGCATCCATCCGGCCGTGCTGACCGACCGGGGCCTGGACGCGGCGCTGTCCTCGGTCGCCTCCCGGTGCACCGTGCCGGTGCGGGTCGAGGTGGACCTGCCGGAGCGCCCGGCCCCGGCCATCGAGGGCATCGCCTACTTCACGGTCTCCGAGCTGCTGCAGAACATCAGCAAGCACAGCCGGGCCCGGTCCGCGTCGGTGGACGTGTGGCAGACCGAGGACCGGCTGATGCTGCAGGTGACCGACGACGGTGTGGGCGGCGCGGACGTCTCCCGCGGCTCGGGTCTGGCCGGGCTCGCCGGACGCCTGGACGCGGTGGACGGCGTCCTCGTGGTCGACTCCCCGGCAGGCGGCCCCACCCGGGTGATCGCGGAACTGCCCTGGCGGACCTGACACCGGTACGCACCGCCGTACCTTTCGCGTCCCCTTCCCCTCCCCGATCGTTCAGGCTCCCCGATGCTCGGCAGAACGCTGGAAGAAGATCCCGGACCTGCCGCGCGGCGCGTACCGAATGCTGGAATGCTGGACCTCCGTACGGAGGACCGTCGTCGGAGAGCGGGATCGGGCTTGGGGGGCCGGAAGATCGTGGAGGACAGGGTGCGGGTGGTCATCGCCGAGGACTCAGTGCTGCTCAGGGAGGGCCTGACCCGGCTGCTGACCGACCGCGGGCACGATGTCGTGGCCGGCGTCGGGGACGCGGAGGCGCTGGTGAAGACCGTCGCCGACCTGGACGCGCAGGGCGAGCTGCCCGACGTGGTCGTGGCGGACGTGAGGATGCCGCCGACGCACACCGACGAGGGCGTCCGGGCGGCCGTACGGCTGCGGAAGGCGCATCCGGGGCTCGGGGTGCTGGTGCTGTCGCAGTACGTGGAGGAGCGTTACGCCACCGAGCTGCTGGCCGGTTCGAGCCGGGGCGTGGGCTATCTGCTCAAGGACCGGGTCGCCGAGGTGCGCGAGTTCGTGGACGCGGTGGTGCGGGTGGCCGGGGGAGGTACGGCGCTGGACCCCGAGGTGGTCGCGCAGCTGCTCGGCCGCAGCCGCAAGCAGGACGTGCTGGCGGGGCTGACCCCGCGCGAGCGCGAGGTGCTGGGGCTGATGGCGGAGGGGCGTACCAACTCGGCGATCGCCCGGCAGCTGGTGGTCAGCGACGGCGCCGTGGAGAAGCACGTCAGCAACATCTTCCTGAAGCTCGGTCTGGCCCCGAGTGACGGGGACCACCGGCGTGTTCTGGCGGTACTGACCTATCTGAACTCCTGACCGGACGACACTGTGTCAGCAAGGTGCCAGACCGTGCGGCTCATCGTGGATGACGGATATCCAGTCGGAAGACGGGACGAGGGAACCCGGGAAGGGCGTTGCGAACCGTCAGCGCCGCAGACCGGTCCAGAAGCGCTACAGGCCGACTCGAAATATCGTCCAATCTGTGGATCGCCTCGGGAAGGCGACCCTAACCGACGTAGGGTTGATCCTGGGATGGTCGGTGGGCCGACCACGCCCCGGACAGCCGCCTCGAAGGAGGTCCAGTTCAGTGACCAGCCAGGTCAGTAGCCCAGCGGAGCAGGCCGACGCGAACGTCGTGGGAGAGCAGCGCCAACCGGGTGACGCGAAGGACGTGCGGCGCCTGGACCGGGTGATCATCCGGTTCGCGGGGGACTCGGGTGACGGTATGCAGCTCACCGGTGACCGGTTCACCTCGGAGACCGCTTCCTTCGGCAACGACCTCTCCACTCTCCCGAACTTCCCCGCCGAGATCCGCGCCCCCGCCGGCACCCTGCCCGGCGTCTCCAGCTTCCAGCTGCACTTCGCCGACCACGACATCCTGACCCCGGGCGACGCGCCGAACGTCCTGGTTGCGATGAACCCGGCCGCGCTGAAGGCGAACATCGGCGATCTGCCGCGCGGCGCCGAGATCATCGTCAACACGGACGAGTTCACCAAGCGCGCCCTGCAGAAGGTCGGCTACGACGCCTCCCCGCTGGAGGACGGCTCGCTGGACGGCTACAACCTGCACCCCGTGCCGCTCACCACGCTCACGGTGGAGGCGCTGAAGGAGTTCGACCTCTCCCGCAAGGAGGCCGAGCGCAGCAAGAACATGTTCGCGCTGGGCCTGCTGAGCTGGATGTACCACCGGCCGACCGAGGGCACCGAGAAGTTCCTGAAGTCGAAGTTCGCGAAGAAGCCTCAGATCATGGCGGCGAACATCGCCGCGTTCCGGGCGGGCTGGAACTTCGGCGAGACGACGGAGGACTTCGCGGTCTCCTACGAGGTCGCGCCGGCCGCCAAGGCCTTCCCGGTCGGCACCTACCGCAACATCTCCGGCAACCTCGCCCTGGCGTACGGCCTGGTCACGGCCTCGCAGCAGGCGGACCTGCCGCTGTTCCTCGGCTCGTACCCGATCACCCCGGCCTCGGACATCCTGCACGAGCTGAGCAAGCACAAGAACTTCGGCGTGCGCACCTTCCAGGCCGAGGACGAGATCGCGGGCATCGGCGCGGCGCTGGGCGCGGCCTTCGGCGGCTCGCTCGCGGTGACGACCACCTCCGGTCCCGGGGTCGCGCTCAAGAGCGAGACGATCGGGCTCGCGGTCTCGCTGGAGCTGCCGCTGCTGGTCGTCGACATCCAGCGCGGCGGCCCGTCCACGGGTCTGCCGACCAAGACCGAGCAGGCCGACCTGCTGCAGGCGATGTTCGGCCGCAACGGCGAGGCGCCCGTGCCGATCGTCGCGCCGATGACCCCGGCGGACTGCTTCGACGCGGCCCTGGAGGCGGCCCGGATCGCGCTGACGTACCGGACGCCGGTCATGCTGCTGTCCGACGGCTACCTGGCCAACGGCTCCGAGCCGTGGCGGATCCCGGACCTGGACGAACTGCCCGACCTGCGTGTGCGGTTCGCCTCCGGACCGAACCACACCCTTGCCGACGGCACCGAGGTCTTCTGGCCGTACAAGCGGGATCCGCAGACCCTCGCCCGGCCGTGGGCGATTCCGGGCACCCCGGGCCTGGAGCACCGCATCGGTGGCATCGAGAAGCAGGACGGCACGGGCAACATCTCGTACGACCCGGCCAACCACGACCTCATGGTCCGCACCCGGCAGGCCAAGATCGACGGGATCGAGGTGCCGGACGTCGAGGTCGACGACCCGCACGGCGCGAAGACGCTGGTGCTGGGCTGGGGCTCGACGTACGGCCCGATCACGGCGGCGGTACGGCGGCTGCGCCGCGCCGGCGAGTCGATCGCGCAGGCCCATCTGCGCCACCTCAACCCCTTCCCGCGCAACCTCGCAAGCGTGCTCGCGCAGTACGACAAGGTGGTCGTCCCCGAGATGAACCTCGGGCAGCTCGCCACCCTGATCCGGGCGAAGTACCTGGTCGACGCCCACTCCTACAACCAGGTCAACGGCATGCCGTTCAAGGCGGAACAGCTCGCCGCGGCGCTGAAGGAGGCCATCGATGACTGACGCCACCGACGGGCTGCTGCAGCTGGTCCCCAAGGCCGAGGCCAAGCAGTCGATGAAGGACTTCAAGTCGGACCAGGAGGTGCGCTGGTGCCCGGGCTGCGGTGACTACGCGATCCTCGCCGCCGTGCAGGGCTTCATGCCCGAGCTGGGGCTGGCCAGGGAGAACATCGTCTTCGTCTCCGGCATCGGCTGCTCCTCCCGCTTCCCGTACTACATGAACACCTACGGGATGCACTCCATCCACGGCCGCGCCCCCGCCATCGCCACCGGCCTGGCGACCTCGCGCCGCGACCTGAGCGTGTGGGTGGTCACGGGTGACGGAGACGCGCTGTCGATCGGCGGCAACCACCTCATCCACGCCCTGCGCCGGAACGTCAACCTCAAGATCCTGCTGTTCAACAACCGGATCTACGGCCTGACGAAGGGCCAGTACAGCCCCACTTCCGAACTCGGCAAGATCACCAAATCGACGCCGATGGGATCGCTCGACGCCCCGTTCAACCCGGTCTCGCTGGCGATCGGCGCGGAGGCGTCCTTCGTGGCCCGGACGATCGACTCCGACCGCAAGCACCTGACCGAGGTGCTGCGCCAGGCGGCCGACCACCCGGGCACGGCCCTGATCGAGATCTACCAGAACTGCAACATCTTCAACGACGGCGCCTTCGACGCCCTGAAGGACAGGCAGCAGGCCCAGGAGGCGCTGATCCGCCTCGAACACGGACAGCCGATCCGCTTCGGCGCCGACAACGAGCGCGGTGTCGTGCGCGACCGGGCCACCGGCGACCTCGAGGTGGTCACCGTGACGGCGGACAACGAGGCGGACATCCTGGTCCACGACGCCCACGCCGCGTCCCCGACGACCGCGTTCGCGCTCTCCCGGCTCGCCGACCCCGACACCCTGCGCCGGACGCCCATCGGTGTCTTCCGCTCCGTCGAACGGCCGGTCTACGACACGGCCATGGCCGAGCAGCTGGACACCGCGATCGAGCAGAAGGGCAAGGGCGACCTGGCCGCACTGCTGGCCGGCGGGGACACCTGGACGGTCGTCGGCTGAGCCGACCGCCGTTTCAGCCGTTCACGAGGCCCGGGACCGGTTCTCCCGGGCCTCGTCGTGTGCCCGGCGCCTCTCGTCGTAGGCCTGCCGGGCCTGCTCCACCTCGCCCATGCGGTCGTGGGTCCACCGGGCCAGTGCCCGTACCTGCTCCGCGGCCTCGCGGCCGAGGCCGGTGAGGGAGTAGTCGACGCGGGGCGGGATGACCGGCCTGGCGTCCCGGTGGACCAGGCCGTCACGCTCCAGGGTCTGCAGGGTCTGGGTGAGCATCTTCTCGCTGACGCCCCGCCCCCCGAAGCGGCTGATCGCCCGGCGCAGCTCACTGAACCGGTACGGCCGCTCCAGGAGCTCGATCAGGACGAGGACGCCCCAGCGGCTGGTGACGTGCTCCAGGACGAGCCGGTAGGGGCACAGCGCCTCGGCGTCCACGAGCTGCTTCTGACTTACTGCCATGTCAGTACCTTACTTCAAAGTGGGTACTTTCGATGAGTTAGTGCACCTCCTAGGGTGAGTGGCATACCCACCGCAGAAGGAGTTCCCCACCATGAGCATCGTCGTCACCGGAGCCACCGGACACCTCGGCCGGCACGTCGTGGAGCAGCTGCTGGAGAAGGTTCCGGCGGAGCAGATCACCGCCGTCGTGCGGGACGAGCGGAAGGCCGCCGACTTCGCGGCCCGCGGGGTGAAGCTGGCCGTCGCCGACTACAACACGCCCGAGACCTTCGACGGCCTGTTCGCCGCCGGCGACAAGGTGCTGCTGATCTCCGGCAACGAGTTCGACAAGGGCCGGGTGCAGCAGCACAAGGTCGTCATCGACGCCGCCAGGGCCGCGGGCGTGGCACTGCTCGCGTACACGAGCGCCCCCGGCAGCCTCACGGCCGCGCTGGCGGACGACCACCGGGCAACGGAGGAGGCGCTGCTCGCCTCCGGCCTGCCGTACACCCTGCTGCGCAACGGCTGGTACCACGAGAACTACACCGAGAACCTGGCCCCGGCACTGGAGCACAACGCGGTCGTCCAGGCCGCGGGCGACGGCCGGATCTCCTCGGCCGCCCGTGCCGACTACGCCGCCGCCGCTGTCGCGGTGCTGACCGGCGAGGGTCACGAGAACACGACGTACGAGCTGGGCGGTGACGAGGCGTGGGGCTTCGCCGAGTACGCGGCCGAGCTGAGCCGGCAGACCGGCAAGGAGATCACCTACAACGCCGTCTCCGTCGAGGCCCTCGCCGGCATCCTGACCGGCGCCGGGCTGCCGGGGCCGCTGGCCGCGATCCTGGCCGGCGTGGACGCCTCGATCGAGAAGGGGGAGCTGGTGGTCTCCTCCGGCGACCTGTCCCGCCTGACCGGCCGCCCGACCACGCCGCTGTCGGAGGCGATCGCCGCCGCCCTCAAGGGCTGAGCCGCAGAAGAGGCCCAGCCGCCCCCTCCCCCGCCTGTCATGACCGTATGCCGATACACCCATGACAGGCGCGGGTGCTCGGCGCTACCTTCGTTCTCGCGTGCCTGATGTGAGAAGGAGGGGGCCCGTGGCCGGGAAGTCCAAGGGTGAGCACCGGATAGGCCTGCTGAACGGTTTCGCCGCCTACGGTATGTGGGGTCTGGTGCCACTTTTCTGGCCCCTGCTGAAGCCCGCAGGGGCGCTGGAGATCCTCGCCCATCGCATGGTGTGGTCCCTGCTCGTCGTCGCCGTCGCCCTGCTCTTCGTACGGCGCTGGGCCTGGGCGGGACAGCTGCTGCGCCAGCCGCGCCGGCTCGGGCTGATCACGGTGGCCGCCACCGTCATCACCGTGAACTGGGGCGTCTACATCTGGGCCGTGAACTCCGGCCATGTGGTCGAGGCCTCCCTCGGGTACTTCATCAACCCCCTGGTGACCATCGCGATGGGCGTGCTGCTGCTGAAGGAGCGGCTGCGCCCCGTGCAGTGGGCGGCGGTCGCCACCGGCCTCGCGGCGGTCGTCGTCCTGACCGTCGGTTACGGCCGTCCGCCGTGGATCTCGCTCGTCCTCGCCTTCTCCTTCGCCACCTACGGCCTGGTCAAGAAGAAGGTCGCCCTCGGCGGCCTGGAGTCACTGGCCGCCGAGACCGCGATCCAGTTCCTGCCGGCACTCGGCTATCTGTTGTGGATCGGCGCGCACGGCGAGGCGGGCTTCGTGAACGACGGCGCCGGGCACGCGGCCCTGCTCGCGTCCACCGGGCTCGTCACCGCGATCCCGTTGGTCTGCTTCGGCGCGGCGGCGATCCGCGTGCCGCTGTCCACGCTGGGCCTGCTGCAGTACCTGGCGCCCGTCTTCCAGTTCCTGCTCGGCATCCTGTACTTCCACGAGGCCATGCCACCGGAGCGCTGGGCCGGGTTCGCGCTGGTCTGGCTGGCGCTGATGCTGCTCACCGGGGACGCGCTGCGCTCCGCGCGCCGGACCGCCCGTACCCTCGCCGGACAGGCCGGCGTGGCGGCCACCACCGTGCCGTCCGGCACGGTCAGGGCCGTACGGCACACGGAGAGCGTGGCCTCGGCGCCCGGCCCGGAGGCCGCGGCCGAGCCCTCGGCCGAGTCCGCGCGGCCGTGACCGCGCGCATCACCGGGATTCCGGGGCCCGGTTCCGGGTCGACGCCGGCGACGGCACGACGCGCCGCAGAGGCGGCGGCGCGAGAGTGACCGCACCGGTGGCGGCGCGAGGGAGTGCCGGGACGGAAGCGGTCCTTCCGGCCCGTGCCCGCGGCTATAAGTGGTCACCATGACCACCCAGACACCCGGCCCCACGCCCGCCCCGCTGCACTGGAAGCTCGTCGTCGACGCGGTCGACCCGCACACCCAGGCCGACTTCTGGGCCGCCGCGCTGCACTACACGGCCGAGGACAACAGCGCCCTGATCGAACGGCTGCTGTCCGTGGGCGCGCTGCCCGGCGCGGCCACCGTCGAGTACCACGGCCGCCCCGCCTTCCGTGACCTGATCGCCGTACGGCACCCCGGCGACCCGTACGACCCCGAGACCGGCACCGGGCTCGGACGCCGGCTGCTGTTCCAGCGCGTACCCGAGCCGAAGACCGTGAAGAACCGGCTCCATCTCGATCTGCACCCCGGCCAGGGGCGGCGCGGGGACGAGGTGGCGCGTCTTCGGGCGCTGGGCGCGCGGGTCCTGGCCGAGGTGAAGGAACCCTCGGGCGAGTGGGTGGTGATGGCGGACCCGGAGGGCAACGAGTTCTGCGTGCACTAGCCCGATGTTCTGCGTGCACCGGGCCGCCGCGCAGTGCCATCTGCACCGGAGCTGCCGGATCCCGCGCCTTGCGGCGGCCTGGACGGCGTCGGCCGTCAGGCCCGTGCGGCGCGGGCCGCGCGGTCGGCCAGGCGGAGCATGCGGGCGCGGGCGGACTCCAGGGGGGCCGGGTCGTCGGCGGCGGGACCCGGCTCGCCGCTGAGGTCCGTCCAGAGCTCGATGAGGGCGCGGCCAAGCCGCAGGCCCTCCTCGGGATCACGGACCGCACGCCACGCGGTCGCCGCGCTCTGCACGTTGCCGTAGGCGGCCTCGGCGTCCCGCGCCTGCCGGCGCAGTCGGGCGAGGTCCAGGGACAGCGTGAGGGCGCGGACCGGGTCGCCCGCCAAGTACGCGATGTAGGCGGACAGTTCGCGCAGGTGCAGGACCTCGGCATGGGCCGGGCCCAGCACGGTGGTCGCCTCGGTGACCGTACGGCCGGCGAGTTCCGCCGCCTCCTCGATACGGCCGTCGCGCACGGCCTCGTTGATCCGCGTCATCGGCTCGGTGAGCAGCTCGGCCCCCTCCGCGGTCTCGGTCACGGGGCCGTCCCCGAGCACTTCCTCGGCGACGGCGTCGAAGCCCCGGGCGGGGGTCGGGGTGGCGGTGGTGGCCGGGACGGAGCCCGTGGGGGCGGCCTCGGGATCCGGGACGTCCACGACGAGCGCGGGGGCCTCCGTGACCGACATGAGCGGCGCGGGGCCGAACCGTCCCGTCGGCGCCTGCGCCGTCCCGGCCGGCAGCGCAACCGGCTGGTCGGCTCGGGCCGGCAGGGGTGCCGGCTGCTCGGCGGAGGCCAGGATCTCGGCACGCTCCGGCGAAGGCGCCTCGTTCCCGCCCTCCGGCGCGGCCGCACACACCGGCGGACCCACAACCGCCTCGCCCGGCTTGACCGGCGAACCCACGCCCGCCGCAGCCGGCTTCTCCGGCGGAGCCACCCGTACCGGCTCCCCCGTGACCCGGCTGGAGCCGTCCGCCGCGACCTCGAGGGGAACCACGCAGCCCGCGCGGTCGTCGTGGATCGTGGCGCGTATGGGGGCGCCGAGGCTGATGGCCAGACGCTGGAGGTGGTTGAGAACGGCCTGTTGGATCTCCTCGCCCGGCGCCGCCACCACCGACGTCCCGCCCACCGACGCGCCTCCCGCGCCGAACACCCGGACCGGTACCACCGCCGGATGCGCCGCGGGCTGCTGCGCCCGCTTCTTCTCGAAGCTGAGTCGAGACATCGGTTTCCTCACTCCCCCGGCGTCGCGATCCGGTCGTACGCGTCCTGCCCACCAGTGTGTCGGCTCGCTTCGGCTTCCGCGTCACCGCCGCGTCACAGCCTCGCACCAGCCGCCCCCTTGGCGCACTTCCGGCCCGCCCTGGCCAAAATTGCTTGCATGTGCATAAGATGCACATGTCTGTATCGTTAGTGCGACAGCACGCCCCTGGGGGACCCATGAACCGACGTTTCCTCTTCGTCCTGGGCAGCGCCCGCGCCGAGGGCAACACCGAACTGCTGGCACGTGCCGCGGCCGAACAGCTGCCCGGTGAGGTCGAACAGTGCTGGATCCGCCTGGCCGAACACCCGCTTCCCGACTTCACGGACCTGCGGCACGACGCCGACCACGTACGCCCGGCGACGGACAGCGCCACCGGTCTGCTGCTGGACGCCACCCTGGCCGCCACCGACATCGTGATCGCCTCCCCGCTGTACTGGTACTCGGTGTCCAGCCTCACCAAGCGCTACCTGGACCACTGGTCGGGCTGGCTGCGCACCCCCGGCCTCGACTTCAAGGCGACCCTGGCCGGCCGCACGCTCTGGGGCATCGCCGCGCTCGCCGACGACGAGCCGTCGGTCGCCGACCCCTACTCCGGCACCCTCAACAACTCGGCCGCCTACATGGGGATGCGTTTCGGTGGGGTGCTGCTCGGCAACGGCAGCGCGCCCGGCGACGTACTGAAGGACACCGACGCGCTGGCACGCGCCAAGACGTTCTTCGCGCAGGACGCGCCCCTCGCGCGCTTCCCGCACCGGACGGCTGCCGGCTAGGTCCTAGGCGGTGATGTCCTTCGTCGTGAACCGCGCCCAGGCCGCCGAGCCGAACACGGCCGCGTACAGCGCCTGGAGCCCGAGGTTCTTCACCAGGTCGTCCCAGTACACGGGATCGCGCATCAGGTCGGCGAAGGACAGCCAGTAGTGCGAGAAGAAGTACGGCTGGAGCGCGTGCAACTGGGGTATCTGGTCGAGGATCTGAACGGTGATGACCAGGCCGACGGTGGTCGCCATGGCCGCGATGCCGCTGCCCGTGAGGGTCGACACGAACAGGCCGAGCGCCGCCACACCGACCAGTGAGGCGGCGACCACCAGGGCTATCAAAAGGGCCCGGCCGAGGCCGTCGGTGAAGCTGATCCGGGTGCCGGATATCGTCGTGAGGTCGCCGAGCGGGAAGAGCAGGGCGCCGACGATCAGCGCCGAGACGGCCACGACCAGGGTGGCCAGCACGCAGAAGGCCACCACGGTCGTGTACTTGGTGAGCAGCAGCCGGGTGCGGCCCGCCGGGACGACCAGCAGATAGCGCAGGGTGCCCGCACCGGCCTCGCCCGCGATCGCGTCTCCCGCGACGACGCCGACGGCCATCGGCAGGAAGAACGGCAGCGTCGCGGCGAGCGCCGTGAACACCAGGAACAGGCCGTTGTTGGTGATCTGCGTGATGAACGCCGGGCCCTGGCCGCTGTGGTCCGCCGTCCCGCCGCCCCGCGTCTGGATCTTCACCGCGATCCCGACCAGCACAGGCACCGCGGCCAGCACCCCGAGCAGGGCGAGCGTGCGCCAGCGGCGGACCGTCGTGACCAGCTCGCTGCGCAGGAGCCCGAACGTCCACAAGGGGCTCGTCCGGCGTACGACGGTCACGGGGACCGTCTCGGATCCGGGAACCGTCTCAGCCCGCGACATCGAAGCCCTCCCCGGTCAGCGCCACGAAGGCGTCCTCCAGCGAGGCCCGTTCGACCGTGAACCCTCTGACCCGGACCCCGGCTGCGACCAGGGCCGCGTTCACCTCGGCGAGGTCCCGCGCGGGCGGTTCGCCGGTGACCCGGTCGCCGTCGGCCGTGACGTCCCCGACGCCCTGTTCCTTCAGCACCCGGGCCGCCTCGGTCGGATCCGGGGTGGTCACCACCAGCCGGCCCCGCGCCCCGGCGGCCAGGTCGGCCACCGCGCCCTGGGTGACCAGCCGGCCCCGCGCCATGACCGCCGCGTGGGTGCAGACCTGCTCGATCTCGTCCAGGAGGTGGGAGGAGAGGAAGACGGTGGTGCCGTCGGCGGCCAGCTCCCGGATCAGGGTGCGGATCTCGCGCATGCCCTGCGGGTCGAGGCCGTTGGTGGGCTCGTCCAGGACGAGCAGCCGGCGCGGCTGGAGCAGCGCGGCGGCCAGGCCCAGGCGCTGCTTCATACCGAGCGAGTACGCCTTCGCCTTCTTGCCCGCCGCGGCCGCGAGCCCCACCCGCTCCAGTGAGGTGGCGACGCGGGCGCGGCGGGTGCGCGGGTCGGCGGTCGGGTCGGCGGCGTCGTAACGCAGCAGGTTGTCCCGGCCGGAGAGGAAGCCGTACAGGGCCGGGCCCTCGATGAGCGCGCCGACCTGCGGGAGGACGGCGCGGGTCGCCCGCGGCATCGGGCGGCCCAGCACGCGGGCCGTGCCCGCCGTCGGTTCGATCAGGCCCATCAGCATGCGGATGGTGGTGGTCTTGCCCGAGCCGTTCGGGCCGAGGAAGCCGAAGACGCTGCCCGCCGGGACGGTCAGGTCGAGACCGTCCACGGCCGGCTGTCCGCCGCGGTAGCGCTTGGTGAGGCCGCGGGTGACGATGACGGCCGTCTCCGCCCCGCCCGGGGCATGCTGCTCCCCGTCCCCCGCCTCCCGCTCCGTGGCGGACCGTTCGTCCATCGGTTCCCCCTCGTCCCCTCGATCAGCACCGCCTGAAGGGTCAACGCACGATCACGGCCCGTAGTGCCCGGACAGGATCACTTTCCGGTGTCCGCCGCCTTCACCAGGGCGTCCTTGGTCACCGCGCCGACGTAGACCCTGCCGTCGTCGGTGACGAGGGCGTTGACCAGGCGGGTGGAGAAGACCGTGCCCTTGCCGAACTTGCCGGTGACCTTGTCGCCGAGCGAGCCCAGGAAGCCGCCGAGGTCACCGCCCCGGGAGCCGGTCGGCAGGCCGCCCTTGGCACCGGTGTCGAAGGTGGCGACGGACGTCCAGCCCTTGCCGAGGACGGTGCCCTTGCCGTGGTCCCCGGCGAAGCCCATGCCGGGCCTCTGCTCCTGGCGTGCCGTGGCGTCCTTCTTCTGCTCCGTCACCTTCGCGCCCTTGGGCGCGGTGAACTCGAAGGTGGAGGCGGCCGGCCGGGCGAAGGAGACCTGGGTGAAGCCGGCGTCGAGGACGGCGGCGCCGCCGCTCTTCGGCGTCAGCGTGAACTTCAGCGGCATGCCCGTCTTCGCGTCCACGGCGATGCTGATCGCGCCGACCGTGGTGCCGGACTGCCTGGGCTTGACCAGCAGCTTGTAGGCGTCCCGGCCGGCGACCCGCTCGGTGCCGTCGACGGTGACGGACGTGGTGTCGTCCACCGACTTCAGGGCCTGGTCGGCGAAGTCCTTCGGCGTGGCCGGGGGCTCAGCCCCGTGGTCCTTGCCCGAGTCGGCCGAGGTGCCGTGGTACACCTCGTTGCTCTTGCTGTCGTAGCCCCACTCGTCCTTGCCGTTGTGGATGAGGCTGTACTCGGAGCCGCTCTCCAGCAGCGACAGCTTCTGCCTCTCGGGGCCGTCGGCGGCGACGCGCAGGGTGTGTGTGCCCGAGACCAGCGAGGTGAGCTTGGACTGCGGGTCGGCGGAGGAGCCGTCGCCGGAGCCCTTGGCGGCGCCGGAGGCCAGGCTGTTCTCCAGGCCGCCCAGGTTGGGCAGACCGAGGTCGGTGCTGATCCGGACGGTGCCGGAGAGCTGCTGGACGTCCGACTTGGCGATCTTGTCGATGAGCTGCTGTGCGGTGATCCTCGGCAGGTCGGGGTCACCGGATGCGGCGAGCGCCGGGACCAGACCGATGGTGGCAGCCGCCACCCCCACCACCGCGACCGGCACCGCGTAGCGGGCGGCCTTGCGGCGTCCGGCGTGCGGGGTCTCGTCCCGCGCGGCGTCCACTGTGTCGTCGGATTCGTACGGTGCCATGTGTGCCTTACCTCCGTCGTCGGCGGCGGCTGTCCTCACGTTGGTCCACCAGAGCCGCCATTCTCACCCGAATCGGTGAGGAGTGGTGATTTCCGTGGCTTCCATCTCACCAAATCGGCGGTGAGGAAGCGTCAGACCTCGGAGCCAACTCCGTGTACGCCTGCGGTATGACACGTAGGGGTGGCGGCTCCCCCGACCCGTAAGGGTCTCACCGGAACGGATGTTGCCGGAAGGGGGCGCACAGGCCGTACGGCCGGCCGCGCCGGGGTGCGCCGCCCCGGGTGGGTGCGGCCCGCCGGCGTCCGGCCGACGGTCGGCCGCATGGCCGTCCGGGCATGGGTCCCGCATGGCCGTCCGGGCACGGACTCGCACGGGCCGGCCGGGCACGGACTCGCGCGGGCCGTCCGGGCACGGGCCGGTGCGGTCCTGTGGACCGCGGACGCCACGGTCGGTCCGGCGTCAGCCGGCGCGGTGCACCACCGCGTCGCACAGCTCCATCAGGGCCGCCTTGGCGCCGCACTCCCGCAGCGGCGCCAGCGCAGCCCGGGCCTCCTCCGCGTACCGGACGGTGTCCCGGCGGGCCCGCTCCAGCGCGGGGTGGGCGCGCAGCGCGGACAGCGCCTCGGCGTGCCGGGCATCGTCGCTGAGGTCGGAGTCGAGCAGCTCGCACAGGGCGATGTCCTCGGGCAGCCCCAGCCGGGCGGCCCGCTCGCGCAGCCGGAGCACCGGCAAGGTCGGGATGCCCTCGCGCAGGTCCGTGCCCGGGGTCTTGCCGGACTCGTGGGAGTCGGAGGCGATGTCCAGGACGTCGTCGGCGAGCTGGAAGGCGACCCCGAGCCGCTCGCCGTACTGGGTGAGCACGTCGACGACCGTCTCGTCGGCGCCGGACATCATCGCGCCGAACCGGCAGGACACGGCCACCAGCGAGCCGGTCTTGCCGCCGAGCACGTCCAGGTAGTGCTCGACGGGGTCACGGCCGTCCGAGGGGCCGGCGGTCTCCAGGATCTGGCCCGTGACCAGCCGCTCGAACGCGAGGGCCTGCACCCGGACCGCCTCGGGGCCGAGGTCGGCGAGGATCTGGGAGGCGCGGGCGAAGAGGAAGTCGCCGGTGAGGACCGCGACGGAGTTGCCCCAGCGAGTGTTGGCGCTGTCGACGCCGCGCCGCACGGCGGCCTCGTCCATGACGTCGTCGTGGTACAGCGTGGCCAGGTGAGTCAGCTCCACCACCACGGCCGACGGCACGACGCCCGGCGCGTAGGGGTCGCCGAACTGGGCCGCGAGCATCACGAGCAGCGGCCGGAACCGCTTCCCGCCGGCTCGCACGAGGTGCTGCGCGGCCCCGGTGATGAACGGGACCTCGCTCTTGGTGGCCTCGAGCAAGCCTTCCTCGACAGCCGCCAATCCGGCCTGGACATCGGCTTCCAGAGCCTGGTCCCGCACGCTCAGCCCGAACGGCCCGACGACGGTCACGAGGGGTCTCCTGTCTGCTGGTGTCTGCTGGCGATTACACGGTTTGTCGATAGGTCGCTGCCATCACTCAAGTCAGCGTATCCGGTCCTGTTTCGATCACCGATAGCGCCCACCGGTCCAGCCTGGGCGGTATCGGATCATGACCGGTATGTTTTTGATCAAGTGGTAAGAGCGGACATTTATCGACTTAACAGGACCCCGCACGCTTTGTCGCGAATCGGGGAGCGAGCGGAGTAACGCCTGCACCTCCCTCCACGCCGCGACGATCATGCACCACGCGGCGACCGCCCCGACCACTACGACAACGACCGGGGCCGCGTCACGGGTTCCACCGCCCACTCGATCCACCCAAATCCCCTATGTCCGATTTGAACTGCTTTGCTATTTCGTGAGTTGGGTCACGTCGGCTGTCGAGATCACGAACCCCCAGGTCACGTCTCCGCCTTTACTCCACCCATACCCCGTCGGGGAGTTGAGGATTGGCAACCGCAAAGGATCAAGCACCCCATACGGCGCATATCAAGGTCAAATAGTGCGTTGCGCTCATCCGGGACTTGTTCCCGACATGTGCTCTCGCATACGTTCCGGGCCAGCCAGGCGGACGCCGAATCCTGCCGCCGCCTGTGTGACCCATCGACGAACTCATTCGTACGGCAGGAGCGGGGGACCCAGGTAAGTCGCCGGGCCGGACGACACACGTCGCACCGGAACGGCTAGGGGTGAAGCCGCGCCCTCGGGCGCGGCCGGGCACCTCCCCGCCCGAACCCGACAGCTCACCTCGCAGGCGACGGAGAGGACTTCCCATGTCTGCTGCCGCTCAGTACCGCCGTACCCGGAACAACCGCCTCGTCCGCGCCCTCGCCGTCGCCGGCACGGGTGCCGCCGTCCTCGCCCTGCCGCTCTTCGGCGCCACCGGCGCCTCCGCGGCCACCACCACGAGCACCACGACGGCCTCCACCACGACCGCCGGGTACCAGAACAACCTGGACGGCTGGATCCGCGAGTCGCTCGCGATCATGGCCCAGAAGGGCATCCCGGGCACCTACAACGGCATTTACCGCAACGTCATGCGGGAGTCCTCCGGCAACCCGAAGGCCATCAACCTCTGGGACTCCAACGCCGCCGCGGGCATCCCGTCCAAGGGTCTGCTCCAGGTGATCGACCCGACCTTCAACACCTACCACGTGGCCGGCACCGCGTTCGACCCCTACGACCCGGTCGCCAACATCACCGCGGCCTGCAACTACGCCGCCGCCCGGTACGGCTCGATCGACAACGTCCACAGCGCGTACTGACCGTCCCACTCCCGCGGACCGGCACGACATCGGCCGTCCGGCACGTACCCGCACCTGACGGACGGGGCCGTGCCGGACGGCCGCCGCGCATCCACGGGGCCGCCGCGCATCCACCGGCCGCCCGCGTGCGCCGGGCCCGTACGCCGGCCGCGTACTGATGTGCCGGTCAGTCGGTCGGGAACAGTCTTTCGAGGACGACGGCGATGCCGTCGCGCTCGTTCGACAGCGTGATCTCATCGGCCACCGCCTTCAGTTCCGGGTGCGCGTTGGACATGGCGACCCCCCGTCCTGCCCACTCGAACATCGGGATGTCGTTGGGCATGTCGCCGAACGCCAGGGCCCTTGCCGCGGCGATGCCGAGCCGCTCGGCGGCCAGCGCGAGACCGGTCGCCTTGGTCACTCCGGACGGCTGGAGCTCCACGGTCCCCGGCCCTGACATGGTGACCGTCGCGAGCGATCCCACCACCGAACGCGCCACGGCGGCCAACTCGTCGTCGGTCAAGGTGCCATGCCGCAACAGCACCTTGCTGATCGGCGCGCACCACAGGTCGTCGCGCCGGCCGACCCGCACCGCGGGCAGGGTCGGGTGCGGCATCAGATAGCCGGGCTCGATGAGCGTGAGCCCGTCGACGCCGTCCTGGTCGACGGCGGCGTAGACCTGCCCCACCTCCGCCTCGATCTTGCCGAGCGCGGTCTCGGCCAGCTCCCGGTCCAGCCGGACCGACCACAGCAGCCGGCCGGCCGCGGCGTCGTAGACCTGCGCGCCCTGCCCGCACACCGCGAGCCCCGTGCAGCCGAGGAGCTCGAGGAGGGGCCGTACCCGCGGGGCCGGGCGGCCCGTCACCACCAGATGCCGGGCACCGGCCCGCACCCCCCGCGCGAGCGCGGCGAGCGACCGGTCGGAGACCGTGTCGTCGCCACGCAGCAGCGTTCCGTCCAGGTCGGTGGCGATCAGTGAATATGCGGGGGAGACTGCCATGATCAGAGAATACGGATCCCACGCCCCGCCGACTCACCTTGCCGTCCTGCGCACTTACGTACTGATCCACCCCAAGTGGCCCTCGCCCGACCGCTGATGGTGGTGCCGGACACCCCGGCACCGCTCAGCCGTGGGCCGCCGCCAGGTGCCTCGCCAGGCGCGGGGAGGCGAACTCCGTACCGCAGACGAAGCGCATCACCGGGCCGTACGACGACGCGGCCGGCAGGCCGGTGAAGTACAGACCGGGGACGGACGAGACACAGCCGGGCCCGAGCTTCGGCGTCCCGCGGCTCACCGCGAGCCGGGTGCGCAGTTCGTGGCCGAGGAAGTCCATCGCCGCGATGTCGACGCGGTAGCCGGTGGCGGCGATGACGTGGTCGGCGGTGAGCCGCTCCGTTTGCCCGCCGTGCGTGCGGACGGTGAGGACGGGGCTGCCGTCCGGCGCCTCGGTGGCCATGACCCGGTCGACGTCCTGCACCTGCACGGCGCTCTCGAAGCGCTCGCGCAGCCACCAGGCACCGAGCGGTCCGAGCACGCGGCGGACCAGGTAGTGACGGGTGGACTCGGGCAGATAGCGGTAGGGATGCGGGTAGTAGCTGAGCGCCCACAGCGACCAGGCGTTGCCGAAGGGGGACTCGGGGCGCAGCTTCGGCTGGTTCCAGGGCGGGGCGCCGAAGGCGACCCGGCCGCGGCCACGTGCGACCACACGCACGCGTGCCCCCGCCTCGGCGGCGAGCGCCGCCGTCTCCAGTGCGGACTGGCCGGCGCCGATCACGATCAGCTCCTTGCCGGCGAACCGGCTCAGGTCGTGATGCTGGGAGCTGTGCGAGACCGGGCCCGTGGGCGCCGGCCCGTCGGCCGCGGCCCCCGCGAGCTCCGCCGGCAGGTGCGCCAGGCCCGACAGTCCGGTGGCGACGACGACGGCACGCGCGGTGAACATCTCCCCGGAGTCCAGCTTCAGTTCGAAGCCGCCGCTCTTGTCGCGGTCGACGGAGACGACCCGCACCCGCTCCAGCTCGGGCACCAGCTTCTGCTGGAACCACTCGCCGTAGGCGATGAAGGTGTCCACCGGGATGATGTCCTCGTCGGTCACCAGGCGGCGGATCCCGGCCGCTTCGCAGTAGTCGGCGAGGGTGTGGCCGGGCTGCGGGCAGTCGAAATTCGAGGCGGCGGGCGTCGACTTCAGGAGCATGCCCTCGGGCATGTGGTCGCGCCAGCTGACCATGGGGTCACCGAAGACGCGGACGGGGATGCCGCGCGCCCGCAGATGGGCGGCGGTGGACAGGCCGAACGGCCCGGCCCCGATGACTGCAACCGGTCGAGTCACGAAGTCCCTCCCCAGGACATGGTGCGCCACCCCGTGGTGGCCTTGCCTACTTCGTGGAAGTGCTGCTGCCGCGGCGGTTGGTCCGCCACAGCCGGTAGAGGTGCTTCGCGCCCGGGCGCACGAAGCGGGCGAGCATCGTGAGGAACGGCAGCGGGTCGTCACCCGCGAGCCAGGCCAGCTCCGTCCCGCTCGCCCTGGCCGGCGCGTGCGGCGTCGTATAGCCGCTGCGGCGGTAGGCGAGGAGGGCGGGCAGGTCGATGTTCTCCACGATGTAGCGGTGGCCGGCGCGCTGTTCCCCCTCCGGAACGGGGCGGCCGGTCAGGTTCAGATGCATGGCGCGTACGACGTCCACGCCCGACTCGTTCTCGAAGAGCCGGAACTGGGCGCCCATGCGTGGGTTGAAGTCGAGGAGCTTGTACTGTCCGTCGCGCCGGTCGAAGCGCAGGTCGAGGTCGATGATGCCGCTGTAGCCGATCTGTTTGATGAAACGCGCGGCGAGGTCGGTGAGTTCCGGGTTGTCGACGACGTACGCGTTCGCCGTCATGCCGGCGTGCGGCGGCCACGAGCGGACCTTGACGCCGGTGAACAGCGCGAGCGGGCTCGCGTCCTGGTCGAAGCAGGCGTGCACGATCCAGTCCTCGGCGTCCTCGCGCGGCAGGTACTCCTGGAGGATCACGCCCGGCCGCGCCCCCCAGTCGCGCGCGAGGATGAGCAGGCCCTCCCGGGTGGCGATCCTCGTGGTGCCGTTGACGGCGGGCCGTTCGCGCCGGACGAAGGCCTCACGGTTCTTGGCCACCACCGGGAAGCGGGCCGTGTCGGCGAAGGCGACGATGTCCTCGTACGACTCCGGGAACGCCGACGCGGGGGCCGCTATGTCGTGCTCCACGCACAGTTCGTAGAGGCCTTTTTTGCTGGCCAGGCGGCGCGGCAGCGCGGGATCGACGCGCGGAAAGAGAAAGGATCCGGCCAGCTCGTCCTGGTGCTCGGCGATCAGTACGGCGGCCTCCTCGTCGGTCGGGACGAGGAGGGTGGGGCGGCCGATGCGGCGGCCGATCCGCAGCAGGCCCTCGACCAGGTGGCCCGGGTCCTCCGCACCGGTCGTCGGCCACACGAAGGCCTTCTTCAGATAACGCGAGGAGGCCGCGGGCGTGTACGCGTCCTCGGTGATGGCGTACATGGGCACGCCGAGCCGGCCCAGGCTGCGGATCGCTCCGACGCCGCCGTGGTGCAGCGGATAGTCGCCGAACTTGACGATCAGTCCTGGTACGTCCCGGTCCGCCTCGAACGGCACACCGACGGTGTCTCCGGCCACGGGTCCCCCCACGTGTCCCCCCAATGGAACGGACCCACCCCGTCCGTGTCCCCAAAGGACGCTAAGCCGGAATTGCCGCCTCCGACAAGGCCTATTCGGACATTGCGAACTCTTTAGACAGGGTGCGAGCAACCTTTCGAAGCTTCTTTGACACACACGTTTCGGACACCCCTCGGGGTGCCGCCGGAGGCACTGCCCAAGACAGGCATCACGGCCGTAACGTGTGGCGCGACCACATGGAACGAGCGCCATGCACGGCCCGGATGAGAGTGAGGCAGCACCCCATGCCCCCCTTCGACGTCCCCGAGGGCGACCCCTTCGGCCCGCACAACCTTCCCTACGGTGTGTTCTCGCCGTCCGGCAGCACGGAGCGGAGGGTGGGGGTCCGACTCGGGGACCACGTCCTCGACGCGGGCGCCGCGGCCGCCGCCCTCGGCTCGCCGCACCACTCGCTGCTCGCGCGGCCCACCCTCAACACGCTGCTGGCCGCGGGCCGCCCGGCCTGGTCGGAGGTACGGCGCGCGATCACGGCCTGGGTCACGGACCCCGGGCACCGCGAGACGCTGGAACCGCTGTTCAGTCCCCTGTCCGAGGTGACCCTGCACCTGCCCTTCGAGGTGGCGGACTATGTCGACTTCTACGCCTCGGAGAACCACGCTCGCAACGTCGGCCAGATCTTCCGCCCGGACGCCGTGGACTCCCTCACCCCCAACTGGAAGCATCTCCCGATCGGTTACCACGGCCGCTCCGGCACGGTGGTCGTCTCCGGCACGGACGTCGTACGGCCGTCCGGGCAGCGCAAGGCGCCCGCCGACCCGGCACCCGTCTTCGGACCGTCGATCCGGCTGGACATCGAGGCCGAGGTCGGCTTCGTCGTGGGCGCGCCGTCCACGCTGGGCACCCCGGTCGCACTGGCCGACTTCCGCGACCACGTCTTCGGGCTGTGCCTGCTGAACGACTGGTCCGCGCGGGACATCCAGGCCTGGGAGTACGTTCCCCTCGGCCCGTTCCTCGGCAAGTCCTTCGCCACCTCGGTGTCGGCGTGGATCACCCCGCTCGACGCGCTGGAGCACGCGCGCGTGGCACCTCCGGAGCGCACGCACCCGCTGCTGCCCTATCTGGACGACTCGGCGCCCGGCATCGAGCCCGGCGGCTACGACCTGCGGATCTCCGTCGCGATCAACGGCCACGTGGTGTCCGAGCCACCGTTTTCGACCATGTACTGGACCGCGGCCCAGCAGCTCGCCCACATGACGGTGAACGGCGCCTCGCTGCGCACCGGAGACCTGTACGGCTCGGGCACGGTCAGCGGCCCCGAGGAGCGCCGGCGAGGCTCCCTGCTGGAGCTGACCTGGAACGGCCGCGACCCCCTCGAACTCCCCGACGGCAAGCGGACCTTCCTGGAGGACGGAGACGTGGTGACCCTGTCGGCCTGGGCCCCCGGCCCGGACGGAAGCCGTGTCGCACTGGGCGAGGTCAGCGGACGAGTCGTGGCGGGGTGAGCCGGGGCTGGAGTGCCGGAGGCGGGGCGCGCCAGGACAGGTGAGCCGGGGGCGGGGAGGGCCGTGCCGGAGCGCGTGGCGTCGCCGTGTGGGTCGACACGGCCGGGCCGTCCCGCCCTGCGAGCAGGTCCGCGCCACCTCGCGAACCGGAGACGGCGTCCCTGATCCGGACCCGGCAAGAACTCGGCGACCGGACCCGGGGCTTCGTGACCTGGGCAGTGACCTGGGGATCCGGATAGGACGACTTGCCGGGGGCGGTTCGGCCCGCGTTCCGGGACCGGGACACGCAACGCCTCCCCTCCCGGTCGCCGGCCGAGCCGGACGTGCAGGGCCGCAGGACGGATCACCGCCGAGACCTGACTCTCACCGCCCCGCACCGTCATACTGGGCGGACACGCACCACGCGGCGCGCCCCTCGGCGCATCGCCCCGCACCACCCGGCACACCGCACAACTCTCCGACCAGGAACCGGAGCCCCGGCATGACCGTCTGCCTGCTCCTGCTGAGCGTCGTCGCCCTGACGGCCGCCCTGCCGGCGCCGCGCGCGCTGACCCGTGCCGCCTGGCCCGAGCGAGAACCGGTGGTCGCGCTGTGGGTGTGGCAGTGCCTGGTCGCCACCGTCCTGCTGTGCTGCATGGCCGCACTGGTCCTGGGCACGGCGGCCGTCTTCCACACCGTCCGCGATCGCGTGTTCGCCCCCGCGCCGCCCTCCGTCACCGCCGCCTACGACCTCTCCGCCACGCCCGTCTGGGCCGCCGCCGTCACCGTGCTGCTGGCCTGCGGGGCCGCGTGGACGACGGCGATGCTGGCCCGGGAACTCGTCGAGGCCCGCCGCAGCCGTGACCTGGCCCGCGCCCAGCTGCGGGAGCGCGCCCCCGACCTGCCGGCCGGACTGCCGGCGGCGCGCGGCCCGATGCTGGTACTGGAGGACGAGTACCCGGACGCCTGGTGGATGCCGGGGCACCCGCCCCAGCTGGTCGTCACCACCGGCGCACTGCACCGTCTCACCGACCACCAGTTGGACGCCGTCCTCACCCACGAACGCGGTCACGCGCGCGCCCACCACGACTGGCTGCTGCACCTGTCCACCGCGCTCGCCACCGGCTTCCCGCGCGTGCCGCTGTTCGCACACTTCTGCGACCAGACGCACCGCCTGGTCGAACTGGCCGCCGACGACGCGGCGTCCCGGCGCTGCGGGCACCTCACCACGGCCCTCGCGCTGATCGAACTGAACCAGCACCGGGGCGTCCTGTCCTGCGACTCCAGCAAGCGCCTCCTCGGCGAACGCGTGGACCGGCTGCTGGAGCCGCCGCCGCGGCTGCTGCGCCGGCACCGGGCGCTGACGACGACCGTGGCCGCCCTGGTGCCGCTGCTCCCGCTGCTGATCACGTTCGCACCAGGACTCACGGCACTGTCCTGACGCCTGCGCCCGGGTGGCGGATCCGACCAACGCCGGCGACGAGTACGCCACGGCCTACCACGCGTGCGCCGAGCCGACCGGCATCGAGCGCTTCCAGACCAACCTGCTGATCAGGGACTACAACGGACCGGCCCGCGCCTACGTCGCCACCCCCTTCAGCGGCTATCAGGTCGACGGGCACGGCGAGCGCTTCGTGGACTCCGACTAGTGGTCGGGACACATGAGGGCCGAGTTCGCCACCTAGGTCGCCAGCGACCGCTGCCCGGTCCAGCTCAGGCTCAGCCATCTCCCGAAGAGTCGGTCTTCCACGCTGGAGTCGATCCGGCCACAGGATCGGCGCCTTCGTCCTCGGCGACCCGGGCGGGCGCGGACGCCGCCCAGTCCACGGCCTACGCAGGGGTGTTGTCGTCCCCGCGCGGGCCAAGGCGCCGGCCGACGCGAACGCCGACGTGCGCAAGGCGGGGGTGCCGGCCCTGGCCCGGCACCGGGCCGGGCTGGAGGCACGCGCGGCCCTCGCCACGGCCACGGCCGACTCGGACGCCGACGTCAGGGCCTACGCGGCGCGGTCTCCGGGACTGTGACGATCCCCCGCATCGCCTGGACCGGTCCGTCGTGGCCCGCCGCCTACATCCAGTCGTCGGGCTCCGGCTCCTCGTCCGGCTCCGGCCAGTCGGCGTCCGGTGTGGCGTCGACGGCCGGGGCAGGCCCGTCCAGGGAGGCCAGCGCGGCCAGCACGCCCTCGCCGTACGTCGCCAGCTTCTTCTCGCCGACGCCGCTCACCGTGCCGAGCTCACGCACCGAACCGGGCCGGCGGCTGACGATCTCCCGGAGGGTGGCGTCGTGGAAGATGACGTACGCCGGCACGCCCTGCTCACGGGCCTGTTCGGCGCGCCACGCGCGCAGCGCCTCGAAGGCGGGCAGCAGTTCGTCGGGCAGCTCGGCCACGGCAGCCTTGGTCTTGCCGCCGGAGCCGCCGGCCGACCGGGACCGGGAGGCGGCCGGTTTCTTCGGCTCCTTGCGCAGCGGCACCTCCCGCTCCCGCCGCAGGACGGAGCCACTCGCCTCGGTGAGCACCAGCGTGCCGTACTCACCCTCGACCGCGAGCAGCCCCTGGGCCAGCAGCTGCCGGACGACACCCCGCCACTCGGCCTCGGCGAGGTCCTGTCCGATGCCGAAGACGGACAGCTGGTCGTGGTCGAACTGGATGACCTTCGCGGTGCGCTTGCCGAGCAGGATGTCCACGATCTGCACCGCGCCGAATTTCTGCCCGCGCTCCCGCTGCAGCCGCACGACCGTCGACAGCACCTTCTGCGCGGCGATCGTGCCGTCCCACGTCTCCGGCGGGGTGAGGCAGGTGTCACAGTTGCCGCAGGCCGCCGTGGCGGGGTCCTGGCCGAAGTAGGCGAGCAGCTGGCCGCGGCGGCACCGGGCCGTCTCGCACAGGGCGAGCATGGCGTCGAGGTGGGCGGCAGCCCGGCGGCGGAACGCCTCGTCGCCCTCGCCGGACTGGATCAGCTTGCGCTGCTGTATGACGTCGTTCAGGCCGTACGCCATCCAAGCCGTGGACGGCAGCCCGTCACGGCCCGCGCGGCCCGTCTCCTGGTAGTAGCCCTCGATGGACTTGGGCAGGTCCAGGTGGGCGACGAACCGTACGTCCGGCTTGTCGATACCCATGCCGAAGGCGATGGTCGCCACCACGACGAGGCCGTCCTCGCGCAGGAACCGAGACTGGTGCGTCGCGCGTGTGCCCGCGTCCAGACCCGCGTGGTACGGCACCGCGTCGATGCCGTTGGCGGTCAGGAACTCCGCCGTCCGCTCCACCGAGTTGCGCGACAGGCAGTACACGATGCCGGCGTCCCCCGCGTGCTCCTCACGGAGGAAGGCGAGCAGCTGCTTCCTGGGGTCGGACTTGGGCACGATCCGGTACTGGATGTTGGGCCGGTCGAAGCTGGCGACGAAATGGCGGGCCGTCGGCAGCTTCAGCCGCTGGGTGATCTCCTCGTGGGTGGCGCGGGTGGCCGTGGCCGTGAGGGCGATCCGCGGTACGTCCGGCCAGCGGTCGCCGAGGAGGGACAGGGCGAGGTAGTCGGGGCGGAAGTCGTGGCCCCACTGGGACACGCAGTGCGCCTCGTCGATCGCGAAGACGGAGATCTTGCCACGGGACAGCAGATCGAGCGTCGTCTCCAGGCGCAGGCGCTCGGGCGCGAGATACAGCAGGTCCAGCTCGCCGGCCAGGAACTCGGCCTCGACCACGCGCCGCTCGTCGAAGTCCTGCGTGGAGTTGATGAAACCGGCCCGCACGCCGAGGGCGCGCAGGGCGTCCACCTGGTCCTGCATGAGCGCGATCAGCGGCGAGATCACCACGCCCGTACCCGGTCTGACCAGGGCCGGGATCTGGTAGCACAGCGACTTGCCGCCGCCGGTCGGCATGAGGACGACGGCGTCGCCGCCCGTCACCACATGCTCGATGATCGCGTCCTGCTCGCCCCGGAAGGCGTCGTATCCGAAGACCCGGTGCAGCGTGGCCAGCGCCTCGCTGTCGGCCGCGCCCGGCCCCTCGGTCACCTGTGGCATCTCGCTGATCCCGCCTGTCGCACCCATTGCCTGTCCCCCGTCGGTCCCCCGCGTGTCGTTCCTCGACCACTGCCTCCACGATAGGGGTCCGGACCGACAGCCTCGGAGTTATCCACAGGCTCAGCCCGTTCTCGTGGGTGACCGGAGAGTGACCTGACGCAGTCAGGCCGCTGCCCGGCCCCTTTCATGACGGGTGCCGGGCAGCGGCCTGTACGAGGTGAGCGTCAGCGCACGAACACTCCCGCCTGGCTCGCCAGGTCCAGGAAGTACTGCGGGGCCACACCGAGGACCAGCGTCACCGCGACGCCCATGGCGATCGCCGTCGTGGTGAGGGGGGACGGGACGGCCACGGTCGGGCCCTCCGGCCTCGGCTCGCTGAAGAACATCAGCACGATCACGCGGATGTAGAAGAACGCGGCGATCGCCGAGGAGATCACACCGACCACGACCAGCGGGGCCGCGCCACCGTCCGCCGCCGCCTTGAACACGGCGAACTTCCCGGCGAAGCCGGAGGTCAGCGGGATGCCGGCGAAGGCCAGGAGGAACACGGCGAAGACCGCCGCCACCAGCGGGGAGCGGCGGCCGAGGCCCGCCCACTTCGACAGGTGGGTCGCCTCGCCGCCCGCGTCGCGCACCAGCGTGACCACCGCGAAGGCGCCGATCGTCACGAAGGAGTAGCCGGCCAGATAGAAGAGGACCGACGAGACGCCGTCCTTCGACGTGGCGATGACACCCGCGAGGATGAATCCCGCGTGCGCGATGGATGAGTACGCCAGCAGGCGCTTGATGTCAGTCTGCGTGATCGCGACGATCGCACCGCCGAGCATGGTGATGATCGCCACCGCCCACATGACCGGCCGCCAGTCCCAGCGCATCCCGGGCAGGACGACGTACAGCAGGCGCAGCAGCGCGCCGAACGCGGCCACCTTCGTCGCCGCCGCCATGAAGCCGGTCACGGGCGTCGGCGCGCCCTGGTAGACATCCGGCGTCCACATGTGGAACGGCACCGCGCCCACCTTGAACAGCAGGCCCATCACGATCAGCGCGCTGCCGAGCAGCAGCAGCGCGTCGTTGCCCATGGTGTTGGCCAGGGCCGGGTCGACGTTGGTGACGGTGCCGTCGACGACCTGGGCGATGCGTGCGTACGACACCGAGCCCGCGTAGCCGTACAGCAGGGCGATGCCGAACAGCGTGAAGGCGGAGGCGAACGCGCCGAGCAGGAAGTACTTGACCGCGGCTTCCTGCGACATCAGCCGCTTGCGGCGGGCCAGCGCGCACAGCAGGTACAGCGGCAGGGAGAAGACCTCCAGCGCCACGAACAGCGTCAGCAGGTCGTTGGCCGAGGGGAACACCAGCATGCCGGCGATGGCGAAGAGCAGCAGCGGAAAGGCCTCGGTGGTGGTGAAGCCCGCCTTCACCGCGGCCTGCTCGCTGTCGCTGCCCGGTACGGAGGCGGCCTGCGCGGCGAAGGAGTCGACGCGGTTGCCGTGTGCGGCCGGGTCCAGGCGCCGCTCGGCGAAGGTGAACAGGCCGACGAGGCCCGCCAGCAGGATGGTGCCCTGCAGGAACAAGGACGGTCCGTCGACCGCGATGGCGCCCATGGCCGCGATGTGCGCCTTGGTGGTGCCGTAGCCGTCGGCCGCCAGCGCGACCACTGCGGCGAACGCGGCGCACAGCGCGACGACGGACACGAACACCTGGGCGTAGTAGCGGGACTTGCGCGGGACGAACGCCTCGATGAGCACCCCGACCAGTGCCGCACCGACGACGATCAGCGTCGGTGACAATTGTCCGTATTCGATCTTGGGTGCCGGGATCTTCGAGATCGGGTCGGCCGCGGTTGTCCACAGGCTGTGGACGGCTGTTGTGCTCACTTGGCCGCCTCCACCGAGGGCTTGGGGTCGGTCTTGTGGACGTCGGACATGGTCTGCTTGACCGCCGGGTTGACGATGTCCGTGACGGGCTTCGGATAGACGCCCAGGAAGATCAGCAGCACGATCAGCGGGGCGACGACGACGAGTTCACGTACGCGGAGGTCAGGCATCGCCGACACCGCGGGCTTCACCGGCCCGGTCATCGTCCGCTGGTACAGGACGAGGACGTACAGCGCGGCGAGGACGATGCCGAAGGTGGCGATGATGCCGATCACCGGGTAGCGCGTGAACGTGCCGACCAGGACCAGGAACTCGCTCACGAACGGGGCGAGTCCGGGCAGGGAGAGGGTGGCGAGGCCGCCGATCAGGAAGGTGCCGGCGAGCACCGGGGCGACCTTCTGCACGCCTCCGTAGTCGCCGATGAGCCGCGAGCCGCGCCTGGAGATCAGGAAGCCGGCGACCAGCATCAGGGCGGCCGTGGAGATGCCGTGGTTGACCATGTAGAGCGTCGCACCGGACTGGCCCTGGCTGGTCATCGCGAAGATGCCCATGACGATGAACCCGAAGTGCGAGATCGAGGCGTAGGCGACCAGGCGTTTCATGTCCCGCTGGCCGACGGCCAGCAGCGCGCCGTAGACGATGCTGATGAGGGCCAGGACGAGGATGACGGGCGTCGCCCACTTGCTGGCCTCCGGGAACAGCTGGAGGCAGAAGCGGAGCATCGCGAAGGTGCCCACCTTGTCGACGACCGCCGTGATGAGGACGGCGACCGGGGCGGTGGACTCCTGCATGGCGTTGGGCAGCCAGGTGTGCAGCGGCCACAGCGGCGCCTTCACCGCGAACGCGAAGAAGAAGCCGAGGAACAGCCAGCGTTCGGTGCTCGTCGCCATGTGCAGCGAGCCGTTCGCGCGGGCCTGCGCGATCTCCTGAAGGCTGAAGTTCCCGGCGACCACGTAGAGGCCGATCACCGCGGCCAGCATGATCAGACCGCCGACCAGGTTGTAGAGCAGGAACTTGACCGCCGCGTACGACCGCTGGGTCGAGGCAGCCTCCTCGCCCTGCGCGTGGGCGCGGTCCCCGAAGCCGCCGATGAGGAAGTACATCGGGATGAGCATGGCTTCGAAGAAGATGTAGAAGAGGAAGACGTCGGTCGCCTCGAAGGAGATGACGACCATCGCCTCGACGGCCAGGATCAGCGCGAAGAAGCCCTGGGTGGGGCGCCAGCGGCGGCTGCCGGTCTCCAGCGGGTCGGCGTCGTTCCAGCCGGCGAGGATGATGAACGGGATCAGTACGGCGGTCAGCGCGATCAGCGCCACCGCGATGCCGTCGACGCCCAGCTCGTACCGCACCCCGAAGTCCTTGATCCAGGCGTGGGATTCGGTGAGCTGGTAGCGGGCGCCGCTCGGGTCGAAGCGGACCAGGATCGTCACCGCCAGGGCGAGCGTGGCGAGCGAGACGACCAGTGCCAGCCACTTTGCGGCGGTGCGCCGGGCGGCCGGTACGGCGGCCGTGGCGACGGCCCCCACGGCCGGGAGCGCCGCCGTCGCTGTCAGCAGAGGAAAGGACATCGGTATCAGACCGCCCTCATCAGCAGGGTCGCGGCGACCAGGAGCGCCGCACCGCCGAACATCGAGACCGCGTAGGAGCGGGCGAAGCCGTTCTGGAGCCGGCGCAGCCGACCGGACAGGCCGCCGAAGCCGGCCGCCGTGCCGTTGACGACGCCGTCGACCAGGGTGTGGTCGACGTAGACCAGGGAGCGCGTCAGGTGCTCGCCGCCGCGCACCAGGACGACGTGGTTGAAGTCGTCCTGGAGCAGGTCGCGGCGGGCCGCGCGGGTCAGCAGCGAGCCGCGCGGGGCGACGGCCGGGACGGGCTTCCGGCCGTACTGGGCCCAGGCGATGCCGACGCCGATGACCAGGCAGACCATGGTCGCCCCGGTGACCGTCCACGCGCTGACCGGGGAGTTGCCCTCGCTGTGCCCGGTGACCGGCTCCAGCCAGTGCAGGAAGCGGTCGCCGAGGTTGAAGAAGAAGCCGCCGAAGACCGAGCCGACGGCCAGCACGATCATCGGGATCGTCATGACCTTCGGGGACTCGTGCGGGTGCGGTTCGACGTGCTCACCACGGTGCTCCGCCGCGGGCTCCGCGCTCGGCGCCTCCGGCGAGCGAGTGGGTTGGTTCCTCCAGCGCTCCTCTCCGAAGAACGTCATCAGCATCACGCGCGTCATGTAGAAGGCGGTGATGGCCGCGCCCAGGAGGGCCGCGCCGCCGAGGATCCAGCCCTCGGTGCCGCCCTTCGCGAAGGCCGCCTCGATGATCTTGTCCTTGGAGAAGAAGCCGGACAGGCCCGGGAAGCCGATGATGGCGAGGTAGCCGAGGCCGAAGGTGATGAAGGTGACCGGCATGTACTTGCGCAGGCCGCCGTACTTGCGCATGTCGACCTCGTCGTTCATGCCGTGCATGACCGAGCCGGCACCGAGGAACAGCCCGGCCTTGAAGAAGCCGTGCGTCACCAGATGCATGATCGCGAAGACATAGCCGATGGGGCCGAGGCCCGCCGCCAGGACCATGTAGCCGATCTGCGACATGGTCGAGCCGGCCAGCGCCTTCTTGATGTCGTCCTTCGCGCAACCGACGATCGCACCGAAGAGGAGCGTGACCGCGCCGACCACCGTGACCGCGAGCTGCGCGTCGGGGGCGGCGTTGAAGACGGCGCCGGAGCGGACGATCAGGTAGACGCCCGCGGTCACCATCGTCGCCGCGTGGATCAGGGCCGAGACCGGGGTCGGGCCCTCCATGGCGTCACCGAGCCAGGACTGCAGCGGCACCTGGGCCGACTTGCCGCAGGCGGCGAGGAGCAGCATCAGGCCGATGGCCGTGAGCTTGCCCTCGGAGGCGCCGCCGGTGTGGCTGAGGACCGGGCCGAAGGCGAAGGTGCCGAAGGTGGTGAACATCAGCATGATCGCGATCGACAGGCCCATGTCGCCGACGCGGTTGACCAGGAAGGCCTTCTTCGCGGCCGTCGCGGCGCTCGGTTTGTGCTGCCAGAAGCCGATCAGCAGGTACGAGGCGAGGCCGACGCCCTCCCAGCCGACGTACAGCAGCAGGTAGTTGTCGGCGAGGACGAGCAGCAGCATCGCCGCGAGGAACAGGTTCAGGTAGCCGAAGAAGCGGCGGCGCCGCTCGTCGTGCTCCATGTACCCGACCGAGTACAGATGGATCAGTGAGCCGACGCCCGTGATGAGCAGGACGAACGTCATCGACAGCTGGTCCAGGCGGAAGGTGACGTCCGCCTGGAAGCCGGCCACCGGGACCCAGCTGAACAGGTGTTGCGTCAAGGTCCGGTGATCAGCGCCCTTGCCCAGCAGATCGGCGAAGAGGACGAGACCGATGACGAAGGAGACGGACGAGAGCAGCGTGCCGAGCCAGTGGCCGACGCGGTCCAGGCGCCGACCGCCGACCAGGAGGACGGCCGCTCCGAGCAGGGGCGCCGCGATGAGCAGCGCGATCAGGTTCTCCACGATTCTTCCGACCCCTTACAGCTTCATCAGGCTGGCGTCGTCGACCGAAGCCGAGTGGCGGGTACGGAACAGCGACACGATGATCGCGAGGCCCACCACGACCTCCGCGGCGGCGACGACCATCGTGAAGAAGGCGATGATCTGGCCGTCGAGGTTGCCGTGCATCCGGGAGAAGGTGACGAACGCGAGGTTGCAGGCGTTCAGCATCAGCTCGATGCACATGAAGACCACGATGGCGTTACGCCGGATCAGCACGCCGGTCGCGCCGATCGTGAACAACAGGGCGGCGAGGTAGAGATAGTTGACCGGGTTCACTTCGACGCCTCCTCGGGCCGCTTGAACGTCGCCGGTTCGATCGCCGTGCGCTCCAGGCGTTCCTTCGCACGCTGCTCCAGCACCCGCAGGTCGTTCAGCGCTTCCGCCGACACGTCACGGATCTGGCCACGTTCCCGCAGCGTCTTGTTGACGGTCAGCTCGGAGGGCGTGCCGTCGGGGAGCAGGCCCGCGATGTCGACCGCGTTGTGGCGGGCGTAGACACCGGGGGCGGGCAGCGGCGGCACGTGCGTGCCCGCGCGGACGCGCTGTTCGGACAGCTCGCGCTGGGTCTTGGCGCGCTCGGTGCGCTCGCGGTGGGTCAGCACCATGGCGCCGACGGCGGCGGTGATCAGCAGGGCGCCGGTGATTTCGAAGGCGAAGACGTACTTGGTGAAGATGAGGGAGGCGAGGCCCTCCACATTGCCGTTCGCGTTCGCCTGGCCGGTGCCGGTGAACTCCTTCAGGGAGGCGTTCCCGATGCCCGCGAGCAGCAGGACGCCGAAGCCGATCCCACACAGAAGGGCCAGCCAGCGCTGGCCCTTGATGGTCTCCTTCAGGGAGTCCGCGGCCGTGACGCCGACGAGCATGACCACGAACAGGAAGAGCATCATGATCGCGCCGGTGTAGACGACGATCTGCACGATGCCCAGGAAGTAGGCGCCGTTGGCGAGGTAGAACACCGCCAGGACGAGCATGGTCCCGGCGAGACAGAGCGCGCTGTGCACGGCCTTCTTCATGAAGACGGTGCACAGGGCGCCGATCACCGCGACGGTGCCGAGGACCCAGAACTGGAAGGCCTCACCGGTGGAGGTGGTGTAGGCGGCGAGCTGTGCGGTCATCGGCCGATCACCTTCTCCGAGGCCGGCTCCTCCTCGCCGAAGGTGGACGCGCCCTCCTGCGGGACCTCGCCTTTGGAGACGGCGACCTGGCGGACCGTGCCGGGCGCGGCCTGGGTCACCAAGCCCCGGTAGTAGTCCTGTTCGTCCGTCCCCGGGAAGATCGCGTGGGGCGTGTCGACCATGCCTTCTTCGAGGCCGGCGAGGAGCTGTTCCTTGGTGTAGATGAGGTTGGCGCGGCTGGAGTCGGCCAGTTCGAACTCGTTGGTCATCGTCAGCGCGCGCGTGGGGCAGGCCTCGATGCACAGGCCGCACAGGATGCAGCGGGCGTAGTTGATCTGGTAGACGCGGCCGTATCGCTCGCCCGGCGAGTAGCGCTCCTCGTCGGTGTTGTCGGCGCCCTCCACATAGATGGCGTCGGCGGGGCAGGCCCAGGCGCACAGCTCACAGCCGATGCACTTCTCCAGGCCGTCCGGATGGCGGTTGAGCTGGTGCCGTCCGTGGAACCGCGGGGCCGTCGTCTTCTTCTGCTCCGGGTACTGCTCGGTCAGCCGCTTCTTGAACATGGCCTTGAAGGTCACGCCGAAGCCGGCTACGGGGTTCTGGAAACCGGGCTTGGTCTCCTTGGGCTCCTCAGCCATCGGACGCCTCCTTTCCATCCGTAGATCCGTCACTGACAGTGTCCGTCCCGCCACTGACAATCAGCTCCCGCTCGCGGCGCGGGCGGCGCCTCGGCACCGGCGGCAGCTCCTGTCCCGGCAGCGGCGGCACGGGGAATCCGCCCGCCATCGGGTCGAATCCGGCCTGCTCGGCGGCGGGCTGCTCGGCCTCCTTGGCCTTCTCGCGGAACATGTCGGCGACGAAGGAGATCAGCAGCAGGGCGAGGACCGCGCCGCCGACGTAGAGCGCGATGTCGGCGAAGTCGTAGTGCTCGTTGCGCAGGGCCCGTACGGTCGCCACCAGCATCAGCCAGGTCACGGAGACCGGGATGAGGACCTTCCAGCCGAGCTTCATCAGCTGGTCGTAGCGGACACGCGGGAGCGTGGCGCGCAGCCAGACGAAGACGAACAGCAGCAGCACGACCTTGGCCACGAACCAGAGCATCGGCCACCAGCCGTGGTTGACGCCCGCCCAGACGGTGCTGATCGGCCAAGGAGCCCGCCAGCCGCCCAGGAAGAGCGTGGTCGACACGGCCGAGACCGTCACCATGTTGACGTACTCGGCGAGCATGAACATCGCGAACTTGATGGACGAGTACTCGGTGTTGAAGCCGCCGACCAGGTCGCCCTCGGACTCCGGCATGTCGAAGGGGGCGCGGTTGGTCTCGCCGACCATCGTGACGACGTACAGGATGAACGAGACCGGCAGGAGCAGGATGTACCAGCGGTCGTGCTGCTGCGCCACGATGGTGGACGTCGACATCGACCCCGAGTAGAGGAACACGGAGGCGAACGCGGCGCCCATGGCGATCTCGTAGGAGATCATCTGCGCGCAGGAACGCAGACCGCCGAGGAGCGGGTAGGTGGATCCGGAACTCCAACCCGCGAGGACGATGCCGTAGATGCCGACGGAGGCGACCGCGAGGATGTAGAGCATCGCGATCGGGAGGTCGGTGAGCTGCATCGTGGTGCGATGGCCGAAGATCGAGACCTCGTTGTCGGCCGGCCCGAAGGGGATCACCGCGATCGCCATGAAGGCCGGGATGGCCGCGACGATCGGCGCGAGGATGTACACCACGGTGTCCGCGCGCTTGACGATGATGTCTTCCTTGAGCATCAGCTTCACACCGTCGGCGAGCGACTGGAGCATGCCCCAGGGGCCGTGCCGGTTGGGGCCGACGCGCAGCTGCATCCAGGCGATGACCTTGCGCTCCATGACGATGGAGACGAGCACGGTCACCATCAGGAAGGCGAAACAGAACACCGCCTTGATGACGACCAGCCACCAGGGGTCGCGGCCGAACATCGAGAGGTCTTCAACGGCGAGGTACGGGCTCATGCCTCCACCTCCTTGGGGGCCTCTTCGGCGAGTGCCGCCGGGCCGATGCGGACGAGGGAGCCGGGCTGTGCCCCGGTGTCGGAGGCGACGCCAGCGCCGGCGGAGTTCAGCGGGAGCCAGACCACCCGATCGGGCATCTGCGTGACCTGCAGCGGGAGCTCGGTGGTGCCGGACGGCCCGGTGACGACGAGGACGTCACCGTCCGCGACACCCGCCTCGGCGGCCGTCGCGGCCGACACACGCGCGCGTGCGGCGTGCCGGGTTCCGGCGAGCGCCTCGTCGCCCTCCTGCAGGACGCCCTGGTCGAGCAGCAGCCGGTGTCCGGCGAGGACGGCCTCGCCGGCGGCCGGGCGCGGCAGCACACCCGCGGTCTCCTGGGGCTCGCCGGCGCGCGGGCCGTCCCAGGGGCCGAGCCGGTCGATCTCCGCGCGTGTGGTGCGCAGATCCGGGAGGCCCAGGTGGACGTCCATGGCGTCGGCGAGCATCTGGAGCACGCGCGCGTCGGTGGGTGCCAGGCGGCGGGTCATCTGCTCGGGTTTGAGGGCGGCGTCGAAGAAGCGCACCCTGCCTTCCCAGTTGAGGAAGGTGCCCGCCTTCTCGGCGACGGCGGCGACCGGCAGGACGACGTCGGCGCGTTCGGTGACCTCGCTGGGCCGCAGCTCCAGAGACACGAGGAAGCCGACGTTGTCGAGTGCTTCACGCGCGCGTGCCGGGTCGGGCAGGTCGCCGACCTCGACGCCGGCGACCACGAGTGCCGACAGTTCGCCGGTGGCGGCGGCCTCGACGATGTGGTGGGTGTCGCGGCCGTAGCGCAGCGGGAGTTCGGCGAGCCCCCAGGCGGCGGCGACCTCCTCCCGCGCGCGGGGGTCGGTCGCCGGGCGGCCGCCCGGCAGCAGCGACGGGAGTGCACCCACCTCCACGGCACCGCGCTCACCGGCCCGGCGCGGGATCCACACCAGCTGGGCGCCCGTCGCGGTGGCGGCGCGTACGGCGGCGGTGAGGCCGCCGGCGACCGAGGCGAGCCGCTCGCCGACGACGATGACCGCGCCCTCGGTGCGCAGGGCCTCGGCGGCGCGTGCGCCGGCCTCCTCCAGGCCGACGCCGCTCGCCAGGGCGTCCAGCCACTCGGTCTCGGTGCCCGGCGCGGCCGGCAGCAGGGTGCCGCCCGCCTTCTCAAGACCCCGGGTCGCGTGCGTGGCCAGCGCGAACACCCTCTGCTTGCGCTTGCGCCAGGCCTTGCGCAGCCGCAGGAAGACGCCGGGGGCCTCCTCCTCCGATTCGAAGCCGGCGAGCAGGACGGCGGGCGCCATCTCCAGGGAGGTGTACGTGACGCCCGTACCGTCGAGGTCGCGGCCGCGGCCGGCCACGTAGGAGGCCAGGAAGTCGGTCTCCTCTCCGCTGTGCACGCGCGCGCGGAAGTCGATGTCGTTCGTGTCGAGCGCCACCCGCGCGAACTTGCTGTACGCGTAGGCGTCCTCGACGGTCAGCCGGCCGCCGATGAGGACGCCGGCCCGGGAGCGTGCGGCGCTCAGCCCGCGCGCGGCCGCGTCCAGCGCCTCCGGCCAGGAGGCGGGTTCCAGGACGCCGTCGGCGCTCCGGACGAGCGGGGTGTCGAGGCGGTCCTTCGTCTGCGCGTACCGGAACGCGAAGCGTCCCTTGTCGCAGATCCACTCCTCGTTGACCTCGGGGTCGTTGGCGGCGAGCCGCCGCATCACCTTGCCGCGCCGGTGGTCGGTGCGGGTGGCGCAGCCGCCGGAGCAGTGCTCGCACACCGACGGGGAGGAGACCAGGTCGAAGGGGCGGGAGCGGAAGCGGTAGGCCGCCGAGGTGAGCGCGCCGACCGGGCAGATCTGGATGGTGTTGCCGGAGAAGTACGACTCGAACGGGTCGCCCTCGCCGGTGCCGACCTGCTGGAGCGCGCCCCGCTCGATCAGTTCGATCATCGGGTCGCCCGCGATCTGGTTGGAGAACCGGGTGCAGCGCGCGCACAGCACGCACCGTTCGCGATCCAGCAGCACCTGCGTGGAGATCGGTACGGGCTTTTCGTAGGTGCGCTTCTTGCCCTCGAAGCGGGACTCGGCGTTGCCGTGCGACATGGCCTGGTTCTGCAGCGGGCACTCGCCGCCCTTGTCGCAGACGGGGCAGTCCAGCGGGTGGTTGATGAGCAGCAGCTCCATCACACCGTGCTGGGCCTTCTCGGCGACCGGCGAGGTGAGGTGGGTCTTCACCACCATGCCGTCGGTGCAGGTGATGGTGCAGGACGCCATCGGCTTGCGCTGGCCCTCGACCTCGACGATGCACTGCCGGCAGGCGCCGGCGGGGTCGAGCAGAGGGTGGTCGCAGAACCGGGGGACCTCGATGCCGACCTGTTCGGCGGCCCGGATGACCAGGGTGCCCTTGGGCACACTGATCTCGATGCCGTCGATCGTCAGCGTGACGAGGTCTTCCGGCGGGACCGCCGCCTTTCCCCCACCCGTGGGGCGCTGGCCCGCGGCGGAGCCGCTGTCAGCCTGCTGTACGGTCATGCGTTCACCTCCGGGCGGTCCGCCCAGGCCGTCGACTTGTCCGGGTCGAAGGCGCAGCCCCGGCCCGTGATGTGCTGCTCGTACTCGTCGCGGAAGTACTTCAGCGAGGAGAAGATCGGGGACGCGGCGCCGTCACCGAGGGCGCAGAAGGACTTGCCGTTGATGTTGTCGGCGATGTCGGCGAGCTTGTCGAGGTCGGACATGGTGCCCTTGCCGGCCTCGATGTCCCGCAGCAACTGCACCAGCCAGTACGTCCCTTCGCGACAGGGGGTGCACTTGCCGCAGGACTCGTGGGCGTAGAACTCGGTCCAGCGCGTCACCGCCCGCACCACGCAGGTCGTCTCGTCGAAGCACTGCAGGGCTTTCGTGCCGAGCATGGAACCCGCGGCACCCACTCCCTCGTAGTCAAGAGGGACGTCGAGGTGCTCGTCGGTGAACATGGGCGTCGAGGAACCGCCCGGCGTCCAGAACTTCAGGCGGTGCCCGGCCCGCATGCCGCCGCTCATGTCGAGCAGCTGACGGAGCGTGATGCCGAGCGGCGCCTCGTACTGGCCGGGGCTCGCGACGTGGCCGCTGAGCGAGTAGAGCGTGAAGCCCGGGGACTTCTCGCTCCCCATCGACCTGAACCAGTCTTTCCCGTTTTTCAGGATCGCGGGAACCGATGCGATCGACTCGACGTTGTTCACAACAGTCGGGCAGGCATAGAGCCCTTCGACAGCAGGGAAAGGAGGACGCAGCCGCGGTTGACCACGGCGGCCTTCGAGCGAGTCGAGCAGCGCGGTCTCCTCACCGCAGATGTACGCGCCGGCGCCGGCGTGCACGGTGAGCTGGAGGTCGAGCCCGCTGCCCAGGATGTTCTCGCCGAGGTAGCCCGCCGCGTAGGCCTCGCGCACGGCCTCGTGCAACCGCCGCAGAACGGGGACGACTTCACCACGCAGATAGATGAAGGCATGCGACGACCTGATGGCATAACACGCGATCACCATGCCCTCGATGAGGCTATGCGGGTTCGCGAAGAGGAGCGGGATGTCCTTGCAGGTCCCGGGCTCCGATTCGTCGGCGTTGACAACTAGATAGTGCGGTTTTCCATCACCCTGCGGAATGAACTGCCACTTCATTCCGGTCGGGAATCCCGCGCCGCCGCGGCCGCGCAGCCCGGAGTCCTTGACGTACGCGATCACGTCGTCGGGTGACATGGCGAGCGCCTTGCGGAGCCCCTCGTACCCCTCGTGCCTCCGGTAGACGTCCAGAGTCCAGGACCGGTCCTCGTCCCAGAAGGCCGACAGCACGGGTGCGAGCAGCTTCTCGGGGCTCGTGTCCTTGAGTTCGGCTGCCACAGTCATCACTCCCCCTCCTCGGCGGTAGGCCCTGCCGGGTGGGACGGGTCGGAGGCCGATGTCTCCTGCGGCGCGTCATGGGAACTGAGGTGCTCGGCCGGTGACGGCTCGTGCACCCTGTCATGCGGTTCCTCATGTGGACCTCCGCGCGGATGGACCACGCGCGCGGGTGCGGCCTCTCCCCTTGCCAGGCGAAGGCCCACCAGCGACGCCGGTCCCGCACTGCCGCCCTCCTCGACGGCCCCGGGCCGCTCGTCGGGGAAGCCGGCCAGCATCCGCGCGGTGTCCTTGAACGTGCACAGCCGCGCCCCACGCGTGGGCTGTACGGGCCGCCCCGCGCGCAGATCATCGACCAGGCGCTTGGCGCTGCCGGGCGTCTGGTTGTCGAAGAACTCCCAGTTGACCATCACGACCGGCGCGTAGTCGCAGGCCGCGTTGCACTCGATGTGCTCCAGGGTGACCTTGCCGTCGTCGGTGGTCTCGCCGTTGCCGACGCCCAGGTGCTCCTGGAGGGTCTCGAAGATCGCGTCGCCGCCCATCACCGCGCACAGCGTGTTGGTGCACACGCCGACCTGGTAGTCACCGGACGGCTTGCGCCGGTACATGGTGTAGAAGGTGGCGACGGCGGTGACCTCGGCCGTGGTCAGGTTCAGCATGTCCGCGCAGAACCGCATTCCGGTGCGCGTGACATGGCCCTCCTCCGACTGCACGAGGTGGAGCAGCGGGAGCAGGGCGGACCGGGAGTCCGGGTAGCGCGCGATGACGTCGCGCGCGTCGGCCTCCAGCCGGGCCCGGACATCGTCCGGATAGGCGGGCGCCGGCAGTTCGGGCATGCCCAGGCTGACGCCCCGCTCCGTAGAAGAGGTGTTCACCGGTCGACGCCTCCCAAGACGGGGTCGATGGACGCGATGACGACGATGACGTCGGCCACCTGGCCGCCCTCACACATCGCCGCGATGGCCTGCAGGTTGGCGAAGGACGGGTCGCGGAAGTGGACCCGGTAGGGGCGGGTGCCGCCGTCGGAGACGGCGTGCACCCCGAGTTCGCCCTTGGGCGACTCGACGGCCGTGTACACCTGTCCCGGCGGGACGCGGAAGCCCTCGGTGACCAGCTTGAAGTGGTGGATCAGGGCCTCCATGGAGGTGCCCATGATCTTCTTGATGTGGTCGAGGGAGTTGCCGAGTCCGTCCGGTCCCAGGGCGAGCTGGGCGGGCCAGGCGATCTTCTTGTCGGCGACCATGACCGGTCCGGGCTGGAGCCGGTCCAGACACTGCTCGATGATCCTGAGCGACTGGCGCATCTCCTCCAGGCGGATCAGGAAGCGGCCGTAGGCGTCGCAGGTGTCGGCGGTCGGGACGTCGAACTCGTAGGTCTCGTAGCCGCAGTACGGCTGTGACTTGCGCAGGTCGTGCGGCAGGCCGGCGGAGCGCAGGATGGGACCGGTCGCACCGAGGGCCATGCAGCCGGCCAGGTCCAGATAGGCGATGTCCTGCATGCGGCCCTTGAAGACGGGGTTCCCGGTGGCGAGCTTGTCGTACTCCGGGAGGTTCTTCCACATCTTCTTGACGAACTCGCGGATCTGGTCCACCGCGCCGGGCGGCAGGTCCTGGGCGAGGCCTCCGGGGCGGATGTACGCGTGGTTCATCCGCAGGCCGGTGATCAGCTCGTAGAGGTCGAGAATCATTTCACGATCACGGAAGCCGTAGATCATGATCGTGGTGGCGCCCAGTTCCATGCCGCCGGTGGCGATGGCGACCAGATGGGAGGACATCCGGTTCAGCTCCATCAGGAGCACCCGGATGATCGTGGCGCGGTCGGGGACCTGGTCCTCGATGCCGAGGAGCTTCTCGACGGCGAGACAGTAGGCGGTCTCGTTGAAGAAGGACGTCAGGTAGTCCATGCGCGTGACGAAGGTGCTGCCCTGCGTCCACGTGCGGTACTCGATGTTCTTCTCGATGCCGGTGTGGAGATAGCCGATACCGCAGCGGGTCTCGGTGACGGTCTCGCCCTCGATCTCCAGGATCAGACGGAGCACCCCATGGGTGGAGGGATGCTGGGGCCCCATGTTGACGACGATGCGCTCGTCGTCGGCGCGGACCGCGGACTGGACGACCTCGTCCCAGTCGCCACCGGTGACCGTGTAGACGGTGCCCTCGGTGGTCTCGCGCGGGGATGCCTGCGATGTGCTCACGAGTACGACCTCCGCTGGTCCGGAGCCGGGATCTGGGCGCCCTTGTACTCGACGGGAATGCCGCCGAGGGGGTAGTCCTTGCGCTGCGGGTGGCCCTGCCAGTCGTCCGGCATGATGATCCGGGTCAGGGCCGGGTGACCGTCGAAGACGATTCCGAAGAAGTCGTAGGTCTCGCGCTCGTGCCAGTCGTTCGTCGGGTAGACGGGGACCAGCGACGGGATGTGCGGGTCGCTGTCGGGGGCGCTGACTTCGAGGCGGATCAGCCGGTTGTGGGTGATCGAGCGCAGGTGGTAGACGGCGTGCAGCTCGCGGCCCTTGTCGTTCGGGTAGTGGACGCCGCTGACGCCGGTGCACAGCTCGAAGCGCAGGGCCGGGTCGTCGCGCAGGGTTCGGGCGACGCGGGCCAGGTACTCGCGTTCGATGTGGAAGGTGATCTCGCCGCGGTCGACGACCGTCTTCTCGATGGCGTTCTCCGGGAGGAGACCCTGCTCCTCCAGGGCGCCTTCGAGTTCGTCGGCGACCTCGTCGAACCAGCCGCCGTAGGGCCTGCTCGCCGGTCCCGGGAGTCGGACCGAGCGGACCAGTCCGCCGTAGCCGGAGGTGTCGCCGCCGTTGTTGGCGCCGAACATGCCGCGCTGGACGCGGATCTCCTCGCCGCCCTGGCCGCGCTGGCCGGGAAGGTTGGAGGCCGAGAGGTCCTTCTCGGGGTTCACCCCGTTCGCGGAGCCGTTCACGCCGCCCGCGCTGTTGCCGTTCGCGTCGCTCACCGCAGCAGCCCCTTCATCTCGATCGTGGGCAGGGCCTTGAGCGCCGCCTCCTCCGCCTCACGGGCGGCTTCCTCGGCGTTCACGCCGAGCTTGGAGGACTGGATCTTCTGGTGGAGCTTGAGGATCGCGTCCATCAGCATCTCGGGGCGGGGCGGGCAGCCCGGGAGGTAGATGTCGACCGGGACGATGTGGTCGACACCCTGGACGATCGCGTAGTTGTTGAACATGCCGCCCGACGAGGCACAGACGCCCATGGAGATCACCCATTTCGGGTTGGGCATCTGGTCGTAGACCTGCCTGAGCACCGGCGCCATCTTCTGGCTGACCCGGCCGGCGACGATCATGAGGTCCGCCTGGCGCGGTGAGCCGCGGAAGACCTCCATGCCGAAGCGCGCCAGGTCGTACCGGCCTGCGCCGGTGGTCATCATCTCGAAGGCGCAACAGGCGAGGCCGAAGGTGGCGGGGAAGACGGACGCCTTGCGCACCCAGCCCGCGGCCTGCTCGACGGTGGTCAGTAGGAAGCCGCTCGGCAGCTTTTCTTCGAGTCCCATGGTCAAAGGCCCCTCAGTCCCATTCCAGGCCGCCGCGCCGCCATACGTACGCGTACGCGACGAAGACGGTGAGCACGAAGAGCAGCATCTCCACGAGCCCGAAAATCCCCAGGGCGTCGAAGGTGACGGCCCAGGGGTAGAGGAAGACGATCTCGATGTCGAAGACGATGAAGAGCATCGCCGTCAGGTAGTACTTGATGGGGAAGCGCCCGCCGCCGGCCGGCGTGGGGGTCGGCTCGATACCGCACTCGTAGGCCTCGAGCTTCGCCCGGTTGTACCGCTTCGGACCGATCAGCGTGGCCATGACCACGGAGAAGATCGCAAAGCCTGCCCCGAGGGCTCCCAGTACGAGGATGGGCGCATACGCGTTCACCGCTCCTCGCTCCTCTCAGTCGGCACTGACTGCTGGCGGTTTCACTGGGCTCACACCGGCTTCACCGGTCTCACCGGTCCCCCGAGTCCCGCTCGTCCCGGGCGAAGATCGAGAACATGTGAAGCAGGTCACAAGCCCAACTGCCTCGCATCTTATGCCCGCCGCTCTGTGATCTGCGACACGGGGTATTGCACAAGCTTTGTGATCTCCACCACCTGACGAAGGATCATGAAGTCGGATGATGAGTGATCTTCATACGCGAAGCGTTCACTTGATCACCAGAAGTGACATTCTCGCTCGTCGTCGCAGGCCGGAAGGGGCGTCTCAATATCAAGAGACTTCCGTTGCATGCAAATTGGCGCTGGACGCAGGGGCCTGATAGGAGGGCGCGTTCACACATCAGGGGGAGGTCCAAGGTGCGATGTGGACGGGGGTTCGGGTGCGTGCACGCGTTCACGAGCCCGGCGCGCACGAGACGCAGCGCTTCAGGTGACCGTTCCGTGACCTCCGCCACATCGATGAGAAGCCCCTGAGAGCCGGGCTTGGCCAACGACCTCAACCGATGGTAGGCGTGGGGCAATTCGGACGTAATGATCAAAGGCCGTGATCAAGCCCTTGATCACCGACGTCCACAATGTCCGTTACGGCGTCAATAAAGAGCGACACGCCCGGGATTCTCGGTCTCGATTGAGCAACTGTGGCGCACCACACGTTTCTTGAAGATATGAAGGAGCCCCTGATACCGGTTGTTCCCATGTCCCACACCGCTCACATACGCAGCCACCGGAAGCCCCGCCGCAGCGCGTCGACCCTCGCGATGCGGGCCGGAGTTGCCGGTGGCGTCCTCAGCACCCTGGCAGTCGCCGGGGCGTCGGGCTCGGCGAACGCTGCCGAGCCGGTGACGCAGACCCTCGAACTGCCCACCCTGACGGCCGACCTGGCCGCTCAGGCGGCGCAGTCCGCGGACGCCACCCAGCAGGCCGCCGCGAACTACCAGCTGCAGGCCGAGCGTGATGCGGCCGCCGCAAAGGCCGCGAAGCAGGCCAAGGCGGACCTCGCCGAGGCGAGGCAGAAGGCCGCCGACGCCAAGAGGAAGGCCGCGGAGGCCGCCCGCAAGGCCGCCGCCGACCGCGCCTCGCGCACCGCGGAGCGGACGACTCTCGCCGCCACGGACTCCGGCAGCACCTCGACGAGCACCTCCACGGCCACCGGTTCGGCCGCGGCCGTCATCGCCTTCGTCAAGGCCCAGATCGGCAAGGCGTACGTCTCCGGCGCCACCGGCCCGTCGGCGTACGACTGCTCCGGCCTCGTGCAGACGGCCTTCAAGCAGGTGGGCATCAGCCTGCCGCGCGTCTCCCAGGACCAGTCCACGGCCGGCACCCAGGTGTCGCTGAGCAACCTGCAGCCGGGCGACATCCTGTACTGGGGCGGCGCGGGCAGCGCCTACCACGTCGCGGTGTACGTGGGCGACGGTATGTTCGTCGGCGCGCAGAACCCGTCGAGCGGCGTCGGGGAGCACCCTCTGTCGTACGATCCGCCGACCGGTGCCGTGCGGGTGCTCTGACCGCACCTCGCATCTCTCACGCGCACAGGACCGCAGCCGCTCGGGGGCAGCGGTCCTTGCGCCGTTCCCGGCGCGTCACCGCGGGGCTCCTGACATGCTCGGTGCGGGCCGCCGGCCGGCGGTCCGCTCCATGAGCGAAGGAGACCGCGCGATGCCACGCGTGTTCGTGCAGGGAAAGCCCGCCGACCACTACCCCCGCCACGCCCCTGAGGCCGGGCGCGGTGCGGTGCGCCGGATCACCGAGGTCGGCGAGGAGGTCCTGCACCGGCCGTGCCGGGACGTCACGGAGTTCGGGCCCGACCTCGCCGCACTCGTCGACGACATGTTCCGCACCCTGTACGTCGCCGAAGGAGCGGGGCTGGCGGCGAATCAGGTAGGGGTCGATCTGCGGCTGTTCGTGTACGACTGCCCTGATGACGATGGTGTCCGACATGTCGGACACATCGTCAATCCGGTGCTCGAAACGCCCACGATCGGGCGGCGATTGCTGGACGAGGGAGAGGGCTGCCTGTCGGTCCCGGGTGCTGTGATGGCCGTACCGCGGCCGGACCGGGCCCTCGTAAGCGGGCAGGACAAGGACGGCAGCCCGGTCGTCGTCGAGGGCACGGGGTACTTCGCGCGCTGCCTCATCCACGAGACCGACCACACCAACGGGTACCTCTACCTGGACCGGCTCTCGAAGCGGGAGAAAAAGGACGCACTGCGGCAGATGGCGGACCGGCGGGACGAGGTGCTCGCCCGCCGGGCCGCCAGGGCCGAGGAGCCGACCGGGGCCTAGCCCCTGTCGTCGAACCCCCGCCCGCCCCGCGACGCCATGCACGCACTGTCGTCGCACCGGGCCCGGGTACATCCAGGGCCCAGAAGGGGCTCAAGCCTTCGGGGCCACCTTGCTCAGGCCGTTGATGATGCGGTCCATCGCGTCGCCGCCCGTGGGGTCGGTGAGGTTCGCCAGGAGCTTGAGGGTGAACTTCATCAGCACCGGGTGGGTGAGGCCGCGCTGGGCGGCGATCTGCATGACCTTCGGGTTGCCGATGAGCTTCACGAAGGCGCGGCCGAGGGTGTAGTAGCCGCCGTAGGTGTCCTTGAGGACGCGCGGGTAGCGCTGCAGGGCGATCTCGCGCTGGGCGGGCGTGGCCCGCGCGTGGGCCTGGACGATGACGTCGGCGGCGATCTGGCCGGACTCCATGGCGTAGGCGATGCCCTCACCGTTGAAGGGGTTCACCAGGCCGCCGGCGTCGCCGACGAGCAGCAGGCCGCGCGTGTAGTGCGGCTGGCGGTTGAAGGCCATCGGAAGCGCGGCTCCACGGATCGGGCCGGTCATGTTCTCCGGGGTGTAGCCCCAGTCCTCCGGCATGGAGGCGCACCAGGCCTTGAGGATCTCGCGCCAGTCCAGTTCCTTGAAGGAGGCGGAGGTGTTCAGCACGCCGAGGCCCACGTTCGACGTGCCGTCGCCCATGCCGAAGATCCAGCCGTAGCCGGGCAGCAGCCGGTCCTGGGGGCCACGGCGGTCCCACAGCTCCAGCCAGGACTCCAGGTAGTCGTCGTCGTGGCGGGGGCTCTCGAAATACGTCCGGACCGCGACGCCCATCGGGCGGTCCTCACGGCGGTGCAGGCCCATCGCGAGGGACAGGCGGGTGGAGTTGCCGTCGGCGGCCACCACCAAAGGCGCGTGGAAGGTGACCTCGCGCTTCTCCTCGCCGAGCTTGGCGGTGACGCCGGTGATGCGGCCGGTGCGGTCGTCGATCACCGGACCGGAGACGTTGCAGCGCTCGTACAGCCGCGCCCCCGCCTTCTGGGCGTTGCGGGCGAGCTGCTCGTCGAAGTCGTCGCGCTTGCGGACGAGTCCGTAGTTCGGGTAGGCGGCGAGATCCGGCCAGTCCAGCTGGAGGCGGGAGCCGCCGCCGATGATGCGCAGGCCCTTGTTGCGCAGCCAGCCGGCCTCCTCGGAGATGTCGATGCCCATGGCGACGAGCTGCTTGACCGCGCGCGGGGTGAGGCCGTCGCCGCACACCTTCTCGCGGGGGAACTCGGTCTTCTCCAGGAGCAGCACGTCGAGACCAGCCTTGGCGAGGTGGTAGGCGGTCGTGGAGCCGGCCGGCCCCGCGCCCACGACGATCACATCGGCGGTGTTCTCGGAGAGGGGCTCGGTCACGACGGTCACGGCGGGATCTCCCCAAGTTCTCAATCAATGTGCCGACCGGCACTGGACATGGGCAGTCTATTCAGCAGAATTGATCACCCGGCTGAAGGGTTGCCCCTGTGAACCGACCTCTCCCCACGGTACGGCTGCGCGTCCCCACCCATGAGGACGCGATCGCCTGGCACCGGGTCTTCGACGATCCCGAGGTCATGGAGTTCTACGGCGGCAAACCGGCCGCGCTGTCGGTCTACGAGGAACTCACCGCGCGGCAGCGCAGACACGACGCCGAGCTCGGCTTCTGCCTGTGGACCGTGCTGGGCGAGTCCGGGGAGGTCATCGGCTTCACCGGAGCGCAGCCCTGGCGGCCCGCCTGGGGACCGGTCGGCGAGACGGAGATCGGCTGGCGGCTGGGCCGGGCGCACTGGGGCAAGGGGTATGTCACCGCGGCGGCGCGCGAGACCCTTCGACGGGTGGGGGCGGCCGGGGTACCCGAGGTGGTGGCGATGGTCCGGCCGGGCAACGAGCGGTCGATCGCGGTGACCCGGCGGCTCGGCATGAAGCCTGCGGAGACGTACCCGCATCCCACGCTGGACGAGCGGGCCCTGTGCTTCCGGCTCAGCCTCGACCACGCATCTACTCACACAGAGTAGTCACCTGTTACAGAAAGGTACCGGCGCCTTCCGGGCGGGACGCGCGGGAGTTACCCTTCCAGTACCGCTGGGGGTGACATCTGTGCGCATAACACCCAAAACACCCGAAGTGCGCGTGCCGCGGCTGGTCGGACTGATGGCCGTGGACGCGCGCGAAACGGCCCGGGCGCAGGGCCTGTTCCTCAATGCGCCGGACCGCCCGGACTTCCACCTCGCGGTCGTCGACTACGTCGTACGCCAGTACCCGCAGCCCGGCGCCGAGGTACCCCGGGACTCGATGGTGTACGTGTGGTTCGACTTCGGTGAGGGAGAGGGCGGCGGGGGCGTGCGCGAGCCACGCATCCCGCGGCCGCCCACGGGCGGGCTGCAACGCGAACTCGGCGAGCCGGGGGACGCCTTCGAGATGATCAACCGCTGAGGTCCCCGTCGGCCCGGTGCGCGGGAGGGCTCAGCTCTCCTTGAAACCCCGGTGCAGCGCGACCACACCGCCGGTGAGGTTGCGCCAGGCCACCTTCGACCAGCCCGCCTTGCGCAGCCGCTCGGCCAGGGCGGGCTGGTCGGGCCAGGCACGGATGGACTCGGCGAGGTAGACGTAGGCGTCCGGGTTCGAGGAGACCGCGCGCGCGACCGGCGGCAGCGCCCGCATCAGGTACTCGGTGTAGACGGTGCGGAACGGCGCCCAGGTCGGGTGCGAGAACTCGCAGATCACCACGCGCCCGCCGGGCCGGGTCACCCGGTACATCTCCCTGAGCGCCGCGTCGAAGTCCTGCACGTTGCGCAGCCCGAAGGAGATCGTCACGGCGTCGAAGGTGTCGTCCTTGAACGGCAGCCGCGTCGCGTCGCCGGCCGTGAACGGCAGCCAGGTGTGCCTCTTCTTGCCGACCTGGAGCATTCCGGTCGAGAAGTCGCAGGGGACGACGTACGCGCCCGTGCGGGCGAAGGGCAGGGAGGAGGTGGCCGTACCGGCCGCCAGGTCGAGGACCTTCTGCGCGGGGCGCGCGTCGACCGCCTTCGCCACCTCCTTGCGCCAGCGCCGGTCCTGGCCGAGCGACAGCACGTCGTTCGTCAGGTCGTACCGTTCCGCCACGTCGTCGAACATCGAGGCGACTTCGTGCGGCTGCTTGTTCAGGGAAGCGCGGGTCACCCGCCCATTGTTGCAGCCCCCTGTCACGGCAGGAGCCTCGGCTTCCTGCGTGCCGCGACGTCCCCCACCCAGCCGCAGAGCAGGACGAAGAGGGCGATCAGGATCCAGCCGATGCCGAACAAGAACCACTGGCTGTCCAGGGGCAGGTACTTCTCGAAGGCGGGCACGTTCCAGAACCGGTCGATCAGCGGGACGGCGAGGACCGGGGCGATCTCGTGCCAGAGGTAGATCGTCACCGCCCGCGCGTTGAAGACGGTGACGGTCCGGTCGAGGCGCCGGAACCGGGTCAGCCGGGCGAAGTCGATCCGGAAGTACGCCTTCGCCCACATCAGCAGCGTCACGAAGCCGGCCGACCAGAAGGCCTGGGCGAGGGGGTTCTCGTCGAGGTCGTAGGTGCCGAAGTCGGCCTGGTGCGAGAAGGCGTACCAGGCGCCGCAGCCCATCGCCGCGAGGGAGAGAAGGGCCACCAGGGCCGGTCTCGTCCGCTGGAGCACGCCGTCGTGGTGGGCGAAGCCGAGGAGCCAGCAGAAGAGGTACGTCGACAGGTCCCACAGAGCGCTGCCGAAGCGGTTGTCCGGGCCCGACCAGAGGAAGTTCAGCACGAGGAGCTGCACCAGCTGCCGTACGGTGTCCGGTTCGAAGACGGTGTCGCCGTCCATCATCACGACGAGGTCGTACGAGGCGCTCCGGACGCCGTTGTTCAGGGCCGCCGGCTTGCCCGCGTTCTCCTGACGGAGCACCCGCACGTTCGTCATGCCGAGCGACTCGGCCGCCTCGCGCGCGATCTCGGACGTCCGTCGGTCGAGCCGTCGTCGACCACGATGATCTCGTCGGATGGGTGCTCTGCGCCAGCGACTGCAGCGTGTTGGCGATGCATTCCTTCTCGTTGTACGCCGGGACGATCACGCTCACCGGCCGGTTGACCGGCGGCCCCCAGCTGAATCTGCGTCTGTTGCGCCGTCTGTGGTGGCGGCGGGCGAGGATCACCATCATCCCGAAGCGGCCCATGACGGCCGCGCCCACGATCACCAGCCCGACGGACAGCACCGGCAGCGTCCACTCGGCGACGGCGACGGCCGCGATGAGCGCCTTGCCCTCGTAGAGGGTCGTGCCGGTGGCCTTGTGGTGGGCGGCCTGGAGGTTGCCCTGCCGCTTCGGCGTCGTACCGGGAGCGGGCATCACCTGCTGCCGTTCCGTGGCGCGTGGCCGCTCCAGGACGCCGCTGACGGTGGTGAAGGTGTAGCCCTTCGCCCGCATCCGCTCGATGTACTCCGGCAGCGCCTTGATCGTCTGCGACCGGTCGCCGCCCGCGTCGTGGAAGAGGACGGCGGCGCCCTCGGTGCCCCTCGGTGTCGCCCACTTGACGATGTCCGGCACTCCGGGCTGCTTCCAGTCGTCGCTGTCGGTGTCGACGAAGACGCTGGTGTAGCCGTCCTTGCCGAGCTTCTGGTAGACGGGCCAGCTGTAGTTGTCGATGGCGTCCGTCTCGGAGGAGTACGGCGCGCGGAACAGGCGGGTGGGTGCGCGCCTGCGGCCGCGCGAGGACGTCGGAGTGGTCAGGACGTGCGCCGCGCCCCGGTCAGTTGGCGCCCGCGGAGGCGGATGCCGGGGCGGACACGGACACGGACGGGGACGGGGTGCCCTGGGGCAGGTCCGCCTGGCGGCCGACGCCGTCCTGCGGGTGTGCGCCGCCGGGGCCCTGACCGGCGCCGGCGTTGCCAGGACGACGCGGCGACCGACTGCAGCGGGGTGAGCCGGCATCCCGGGGCCTTCGGCGAGGCGTTCGGGGGCAGGGCTCAACGGCGGCGGAACACCAGGCGGCCCTCCACCACCGTCGCCACGCATGTGCCTGCTCCCCGGGCGATGAGGGTGGTCTCGTCGGGGGCGTCGAAGACGGCGAAGGTCGCGGTCGTGCCCTCGTGCGGCAGCAGCGGCATGAGGATCGCCTCGGCCAGAGGGCGGTGCCCGGCCAGCGGGTCGAGGGTCGGCGGTCCCGCAGGGGCCTCGAACCGTTCCTCGACGGTCAGCCCGGACCGGTGCACGGCGTCCAGCACCGACGGCCGCGAGAGCGTCCCGGCGACCGCCACCGTGCCGTGCGCGAGCATCCGTTGGGCCCCGCGCCGGGCGCTCGCGCCCCAGCGGGCGTCGGTCATGCCGACGGTGGCCGGCGCCTCGCCCGTGAGCGGCTCGGTGCCGAGTTCGGCGGCCTCGCGCGGGTCGGGATGGTAGGCCTGCTCGAGGAGTTCGGGCCCGTACGGGTTGAGCAGGCCCGGTGCGATGAGCCCGGGCCAGCGACGCACCCGGGCCGAGGGGCGGGCGGCGGCCAGTTCCTCGTACGGGCCGACGGAGGCGATCAGCCCGCCCTCGACGAGGATCGCGCCCCCGGGCATCGGCGACCACCGCGGATCGCCGGTGAGGAGCAGGTCCGCGGTGTGGATCGTCAGCAACGCGCGCTCAGTTGGACGCCAGCAGTTTCAGCTCGGGGTGGGCCGTGCCGCCCTCGATGGCCGTGGAGGAGATGTGGGACACCACGCGGTCGTCGAGGGGGTCGTTCGCCGGGTCGTCGTGGACGACGAGGTGCTCGTACGTCGTCGAGCGCTGCGCCGGGACCCGGCCCGCCTTGCGGATCAGGTCGATGATCTCCAGGCGGTTGGAGCGGTGCTTGGCGCCGGCGGAGGAGACCACGTTCTCCTCCAGCATGATCGAGCCGAGGTCGTCGGCGCCGTAGTGCAGCGACAGCTGGCCGACCTCCTTGCCCGTGGTGAGCCAGGAGCCCTGGATGTGCCGGACGTTGTCGAGGAAGATGCGGGCGATCGCGATCATCCGCAGGTACTCGAAGAGGGTGGCCTGGGTGCGGCCCTTCAGGTGGTTGTTCTCGGGCTGGTAGGTGTACGGGATGAACGCGCGGAAGCCCCCCGTACGGTCCTGTACGTCCCGGATCATCCGCAGGTGCTCGATACGCTCGGCGTTCGTCTCGCCCGTGCCCATCAGCATCGTGGAAGTGGACTCCACGCCCAGCTTGTGCGCGGTCTCCATGATCTCCAGCCAGCGCTCGCCGGACTCCTTCAGGGGCGCGATGGCCTTGCGGGGGCGCTCGGGGAGCAGTTCCGCGCCGGCGCCGGCGAAAGAGTCCAGGCCGGCCTCGTGGATGCGGGTGATGGCCTCCTCGACCGACACACCGCTGATCCGGGCCATGTGCTCGACCTCGGACGCGCCCAGAGAGTGGATGACCAGCTGGGGGAAGGCGTCCTTGATGGCCTTGAAGTGCTGCTCGTAGTACTCGACGCCGTAGTCCGGGTGGTGGCCGCCCTGGAACATGATCTGGGTGCCGCCGAGTTCGACGGTCTCCGCGCAGCGGCGCAGGATGTCGTCGAGGTCACGGGTCCAGCCCTTGTCCTTGTCCTTGGGGGCCGCGTAGAAGGCGCAGAACTTGCACGCCGTGACGCACACGTTCGTGTAGTTGATGTTCCGCTCGATGATGTACGTGGCGATGTGCTCGATGCCCGCGTACTTGCGGCGGCGCACGGCGTCGGCGGTGGCGCCGAGCGCGTGCAGCGGGGCGTCGCGGTAGAGGACGAGCGCCTCCTCGGGCGTGATGCGTCCGCCCGCTGCGGCTCGGTCGAGCACGGCTGTGACATCAAAAGAAGCGAGGTCGGCCTTCTCGGTCACCGGGCGTCCCTTTCGTCAAGGGGTATGGACGGACCGAACCAGCCTACGCCAGCGCTTTCACCGTAAAGACGTCAGGCCGCGTACGCGCCGATCAGCAGCCCGGCGAAGGCCCCGGCCAGCAGGAACGGCCCGAACGGGATCGCCGTCCTGCGGCCCGCGCGCCGTACGACGACGAGGGCCCCGCCGTACAGCGCGCCGAGCAGGAAGCCGGCGAAGGCGCCGAGCAGGAGCGTGGACCAGCCGTACCAGCCGAGGACGGCACCCATGCCGACGGCCAGTTTCACGTCGCCGAAGCCCATGCCGGAGGGATTGACGAGGTACAGGGCGCAGTAGCCGGCGCCGAGCGCGAGGGACCCGTACAGCGCGGTGAGCCAGTGGCCGGCGTGCTCGGGCAGCAGCGCGGCGAGACCCAGCAGGGCGAGGGCGGCCGCGGCGAGGGGCAGGGTCAGCGGGTCGGGCAGCCGCTGCACCCGGAGGTCGACCACGGCCAGCAGCACCCCGGCGGGCGCGAGCAGCAGCCAGACCGCAAGCTCCGGCCGGGTGCCGGTGGCGGCGGCCAGAGCAGCGCAGCTCAGAGCGGTGGAGAGGGCGGTGGGGAGCATGTGTGTGCCCCGGCCCGCTCCCCCGCACACACCACATCCCACCCCACCGACCCAGCCGCGGATCCGATGGCCACCGGGACACCGGTCGCGCCACGGCTCACCGGACGGGACGGCGAAGCGGTAGGCGGCGCGCGGCAGCAGCGCACCCGCCAGCGCGCCCCACAGCGCGGCGGTGAGGACCAGCACGCTCGTGCTCACTCCGTCACGCTCCCCGTCGCTGTCGCCCGCATCGCACCATGGCGGGTCCTTACCCCGCGCGGACGGCCGGCATGGCGCAGATCTCCGGCCCGTTCGTCACCGGCGACCGACCCCAGCGGGTGCGCTACCCGATCTTCGACAGGCGTGCCACCGGGTTGCCCTCGGCCGAACTGTCCGACGTGAACCTCAGATCGTCGCCGACCGGGGTCAACTCGACCTGATGCGGCGTGGGTACGCAGTGCCCGGGGTTGTCCTCGGCGCCGACCGAGGTCGCGAGGATCTGGGTCCTCGTGACCTTCTTCAGGGTGAGGACGTCGGTGCACACGCCGCCGATCTGGTCGGTCTGCCGGAGCCGCCCCAGCTCCCGGCCGACGGCGGCCTGGTGGACGGTGAGCCGGAAGGTGCCCATGGGCAGATTGCCGCCGAGGCCGGTGGCCTGTCCTTCCCAGGTACCGAAGTAGCGGGCCGGGATCGCACCGGGCCCGTCCCCCGGGCCGGTGGGCACGCCGGAGGCCGTGGTGGGCGCCGGGGAGTGGGAGGGGGCACCTCCCGCGCCCCCGTCGTACCGGTCCTGGGACCAGGGACGGAGCAGCACGGCGAGCCCCAGGGCCCCCACGACCAGTGCCCCGGCGACCGCAAGCACCACCGAGCAGCTCAGCCGGCGCCCATGGCCGTCCTCCCCCGGCACGGAGGCCGCGGCCACGCTGACGGAGACCCGGCCGTGCGGCGCGTCTCGCTGCGCGGGCACCACGGTCGGCGCCCCGCGCGGCGCGCCGACCGCCCCGGTCGCGGACTCCGAGGGAACCCCGGCCGCACCGGCCTCGGGTCCCGGGGCCGCACCAGCCGTACCGCCCGCCGCGGAAGCGGCCGCCGGGCCGGGGCCCTGCGGGTTCATCACAGGCGGCGGCCCGAAAGCACCGGACCCGCCGAACGAGTTCGAGTCGACCGGGACAGGGGCAGAGCCCGGCACCGCGCCCGAGGCCGGATCGGAGGCGGCGGCCGGAGGCGGGACCGAAGCAGAGGCCGGATCGGAGGCGGCGGCCGGAGGCGGGACCGAAGCAGAGGCCGCATCAGGGGTGACGGCCGGAGGCGGAACAGCGGCCGAGGCCCGATCCAGGTCAGAGGCCGGAAACGGGGACGGGCCAGAGGCCCGGAGCGCGGACGGGGCAGAGGCCGGAAACGGGGACGGGGCAGGAGCCGACGCCGCATCCGCGCCCGCACCCTCACCCGCACCCGCACCCGCACTCGCACCCGACGAGCCCCCACCCGACGACGAGCCCGGCCCCGTCCCCGCGGCCGCCCCCGAAACCGAATCCCTCTCGAAAGCCACCGGTCCCGATCGTGCCGGCTCCCCCGTGTCCAGGTTGAGCAGGCGTACGGCGCTGCGGCTGACCTGTTCCACCAGGGCGCCCGGTAGCCAGCCGCCGGTGACCAGGTGGCCGGCGCCCCGGGGGGCGAGGCGGCGGCCCAGTTCGGTGGGGGCGGGGCGGCCCGCCGGGTCCTTGGCCAGGCAGGCCGCCGCCACCTCCCGCAGCTCGCCGGTGAGGGGGCCGAGTTCGGGCTCCTCGTGGACGACCTTGTAGAGCAGCGCGGCCGAGGAGTCGCCGCGGAAGGGCGGTTCACCACTGGCCGCGTAGGCGAGGACCGCGCCGAGGGAGAAGACGTCGGCCGCGCCGGTGGCGCCCTTGCCGAGGATCTGCTCGGGTGCCATGTAGCCGGGCGAGCCTATGGACACGCCGGTGGACGTCAGGGACGCCGTACCGTCCATGGCCCGGGCGATACCGAAGTCGATCAGCAACGGCCCGTCCAGGGTCAGCAGCACGTTGGACGGCTTCACGTCCCGGTGGACCAGGCCCAGTTCGTGGACGGCCGCGAGCGCCTCGGCGAGGCCCGCGCCCAGCGCCCGCACGGTGTGCGCGGGCAGCGGGCCGGTGTCGGTGACGGCCGCGCTGAGGGAGGGGCCGGCGGCGTACGCGGTGGCGACCCAGGGCACGGGGGCGTCCGGGTCGGCGTCCAGGACGGACGCGGTCCAGGCGCCGCCGACCCGCCGCGCGGCCGCGACCTCGCGGCGGAAACGGGCGCGGAACTCCTCGTCGAGCGCGAAGTGCGGGTGCACGATCTTCACTGCGACCGTACGGCCGCCCGTGCTGCGGCCGAGGTAGACCCGGCCCATGCCACCGGAGCCGAGCCGGCCGAGCAACCGGTAGGGCCCGACGGTGGCCGGCTCGTCCACGTCCAGCGGCTGCATGCCGCGCTCCCCCCAACGCCTCCGACTCAACGCCTCTACCCCGAGACGGCTGGGCGAACGCCTCGGGACAGCAGCGTAGTGACGCGCGGTCAGTGCCGCAGCAGGTCCACCTTCACATCGGCCGGGAAGCCGGTGGTGGGGCCGGTGCGGCGGGCGAACTCGGCGACCGCCTCCAGCTGGGCCTCGCCGAAGCTGAAGTCGAGGGTGGTGAAGTACTGGGCCAGGGTCGCCTCGTCGAAGGCCTCCCAGCGGGCCGCCTGTTCGGCGACCTTGGCGACCTCCTCCAGGGAGAGGTTGCGGGATTCGAGGAAGGCCTCGTGGACCTGGCGGGTGATGTCCGGCTCGCGGTCGGCGTAGTCGCGGCGGGCCGCCCAGACCGCGAAGACGAACGGCAGACCGGTCCACTCCTTCCAGAGGGCGCCGAGGTCGTGCACCTCGAGGCCGTAGCGCGGGCCGTCCAGCAGGTTGGCGCGCAGCGCGGCGTCGCCGATCAGCACCGCCGCCTCCGCCTCCTGCATCATCAGGCTGAGGTCGGGCGGGCAGGTGTAGTAGTCGGGCTCCACGCCGTAGCGCTCCGCGAGGAGGAGCTGGGCGAGGCGGACGGAGGTGCGGGAGGTCGAGCCGAGGGCGACCCGGCGGCCGTCCAGCTGGTCCAGCGGGACCTGCGAGACGATCACGCAGGACATCACCGGGCCGTCGCAGCCGACGGCGATGTCCGGGAAGGCGACCAGGTCGTCGGCGTTGCGCAGGAACTCGACCAGGGTGACGGGGCCGATGTCGAGGTCGCCGCGCACCAGTCGCTCGCTGAGCTTCTCCGGGGTGTCCTTGGTGAGCTCGAAGTCGAGTAGGGTGCCGGTTCTCGCGAGCCCCCAGTACAGGGGCAGGCAGTTCAGGAACTGGATGTGACCGACGCGCGGCCGGGTGCGAGAATTGTCCACATCGCGAGACTAGACCCCCTGCTGTACGGTGCCGGGACCGGCCCCGCCGCCGCGATACCGTCGAACGGCCTAGTGGATGTTCAAACATCCGGGTGACGTGATCTTGACCCCTATTGCTTTCGGCTGCCCGCGTGCTAGGCTCGCCGCAAGTTGCAGTTTGGTTTCCCTTGCAGTACAGAGCCTGCGGAGCATGTGACCGCGGGCTCTCGTCGTTTTCAGAGTTATGCAGTTGCGCAGCACCGTTTCGCACGTGCAGGTTCTGGAGCAGGGCAACCCTTTTGAGCCCAAGGAGGGCTTATGGCTACCGGAACCGTTAAGTGGTTCAACGCCGAAAAGGGCTTTGGCTTCATCGCCCAGGAGGGCGGCGGCCCCGACGTCTTCGTTCACTACTCCGCGATCAACGCCACCGGCTTCCGCTCCCTCGAGGAGAACCAGCAGGTGTCCTTCGACGTGACCCAGGGTCCGAAGGGCCCGCAGGCGGAGAACGTCACCCCGGTCTGACCAACACCTGATCGCAGAACCTGAGAGCAGTACCCAAGGAGCCCCACGCCGTTCCGGCGACGGGGCTCCTGCCTTTTCCCGGCCCGGCTCGACCGTCGATGAATACTCGGCGAATTCTCCGGGTGCACCCCGCCCGCACGCGTTTACGTGTGCTGCATGACGAGGATGAAGGTCGTGCCGGGCTCCAGTGCCTCGTACGAGTGCGCGACGTCCCCCCGATAGGTCAGGTAATCGCCGGGGCCGAGTTCCACTTCCTCGTCGGCGGGGCCAGCCTTCACCCGGCCCGAGCCGACGATCAGATGCTCGACGGTCCCAGGAATGTGCGGTTCCGACGCGCGGGCCGCGCCGGGCTCGGCGCGCAGACGGTAGAGGTCCCGGCGGGCCCCCGGCGGGCTCGCGGACAGCAGCGTGGCGACGAAGGTCGCCTGCCCCGAGGCGACCTGCGGACCGTCCCCGGCCCGGATCACCTGGACGCTCGGCACCGGCGACTCCACCAGCGCGCTGAACGGCACACCCAGCGCGACCGCGAGCGCCCAGAGCGTCTCCACGTTCGGATTCCCGCTCGCCGCCTCCAGTTGGGAGAGCGTGGACTTCGCGATGCCGGCGCGTTTGGCCAGCTCGGACAGGGACAGCCCGGTGCGGGCACGCTCGCGCTTGAGCGACGCGGCGATCCATTCCAGCGGGAGCCGGGCGGGGGTCCGGGCAGGCGGCTCAGCCATGTCGTTCGCTCCATCGGTACGATCGTTCGCCTTGACGGACAGGCACTCTCCGTCCATTGTAGAAAACATGCGTTCGGCACAGCGAACAACCCGACCACGCGACGAGCGACGGCCGTCCGACGACATGTCCCTGGTGCGCGACAGCTCGCTCGTCTGGGTCGCCAGCGGCATCGTCGGCGTCTCCTTCGGCGCCGTCTCCGTGGCGGGCGGCCTGCCGATGTGGGTGCCGGTGCTGATGTCGCTGGTGGTGTACGCCGGCTCGGCCCAGTTCAGCGCGGTCGGCGTCCTGCTCGCCGGGGGCGGTCCGGTCGCGGCCGCGGCGACGGGGCTGCTGCTGAACACCCGCACGGCCGCCTTCAGCCTGGCCGTCGCCGAGATCATCGGCACCCGCCGCGCGGCCCGTCTCCTCGGCGCGCATCTGGTCACCGACGAGACGGTGGCCTTCGCGCTCGCCCAGTCCGATCCGCTACGCCGGCGCAGGGCGTTCTGGATCTCTGGGGTCGGGCTGTTCGCGGTGTGGAACCTCGGGGTGGCGGCGGGTGCGCTCGCCGGGAGCGCGCTCGGGAACACCGCGCGCTACGGCCTGGACGCCGCGTTCCCCGCCGTCCTGATCGCCCTGGTCCTGCCCTCGCTGCGGGCGGACGCGACGGTACGGCGGTGTGCGCTGCTCGGCGCCGCGCCGGCCCTGGCGGTGACGCCCGCCGTGCCCGCGGGGGTGCCCGTGCTGCTCGCTCTGGCCGGGCTCTTCCTGCATCGCCGACAGCCCGGGGAGGCCGCCGCATGAACGCCACGGTCGTGGTGATCCTCGCGCTGGCCCTGGGCACGTATGCCTTCCGGCTGGTGGGGCCGGTGCTGCACGGGCGGGTGGAGATACCCGCCCGGGTGCAGGAGCTGGCCTCGGCCGGGGCGGTGGTGCTGCTCGTCGCCCTGCTGGCCACCGGTGCGCTGACGGAGTCCGGTGGCTTCGCGGGCTGGGCCCGGCCCGCCGGGGTCCTGGTCGGGGGCGTCCTGGCCTGGCGCCGGGCGCCGTTCCCCGTGGTGGTGGTCGGCGCGGCGGCGACGGCCGCGCTGCTCCGACTGGCAGGGCTGGGCTAGCTGTTCCGTCCTGCGAGGTTGTGGACAGGCGAGACAGGTCGCGGCTGACGGATCCCGAAACGGGTGAGGGCCTTCCGGCTCGGTGTGGCGTGCGGCAGCAGCCTGAAGGGGTGAACTGGCGACCTCGCGTAATCGATAGTCGCGTATACCTTGGCCGGTGAGGGCTCGTGGTCACCGTGAGTGGCCGTGGGGAGCGTGGCGACTCCAGGTTCCTCCGGCTCTGCGACGAGGCGGGCGTTCAGGCCACTGGGCGGATCCGGCCACCGGCTGCCTGTCGCAACGCGGCTTCCAGCCGGTCGCGGGCCTCGGTCTGGGCAGCGATCCGTTCGTTGAGGACCCCCAGCCGTTCCAACGCGACCCGCAGGCCCTTGTCCGAGGGCGGTACGGCGGCCACATCGCCGTCCAGGCACGGCAGGAACACCTGCACGTCGTCCAGGGTGAGCCCGGCGTCCAGCAGGTAGCGGATATTGCGGACCCGCACCATCGCCCGGTCGTCGTAGATGCGGTAGCCGTTGGGGGCCCGCTGCGAGGAGATCAGTCCGGCCTGTTCGTAGTGCCGCAGCGCACGGGCAGTTGTCCCGGTCGCCCTGGCCAGCTCGCCGATCCGCACCCATCCCACCTCCCGGGCTACTCCTATCACGCCACGACCGCCCCGCCGTCGACTGGGAGTACCACTCCGGTGACGAACGACGCGGCCGGTGCGGCAAGTTGGGTTACCGCCCAGGCCACCTCCTCGGGGCGGCCGAGCCGGGCCAGTGGGGTGTGCGCCAGTTGCCATTCCCGCACCGCTGCCATTCGCTCCGGCGTCAGGCCCTGGTGCTCGCCGATGGGGGTGTCGATCGCGCCGGGGGCGACCGCCACCACCCGGATCCCGCGAGGTGCCAGTTCGACCGCCCAGCTGCGGGTCAGCAGTTCCAGAGCGGTCTTGGTAGCCGCATAGACCGAGCTCCCGGGCCAGGCCCGCTGCCCTACCGACGTACTGACATTGACGATCACCCCGCCCGACTTCTCTAGGAGTGGCAGCGCGGCCTGGGCCAGCAGGATGGGGGCGACGAGGTTGGTGGCGAGCTGAGCTGTGATCATCTCCGGCGTCAGCGTGCCGAGGGCGCCGCTGCGCACGATGCCTGCGTTGTTGACCAGCACGTCCAGTCGGCCGTGTGTCTCCAGCACGGCCCGGATGATCCGGTCCGGCTCGCCCTCGGCGGTGATGTCGGCGGCCAGCGGCGTGATCCGGTCGTGCCTGGCGGCGGTCTCCTTGAGAGGCTCGGCCCGCCGCCCGAGCGCGACCACGTGGGCGCCCTCAGCGGCGAAGGCGCGGGCGGTGGCCCGGCCGATCCCGGTGCCGGCTCCGGTGACGGCGACGACCCTGCTGCTCTGCGTTGTGGTGCTGTTCATACCGGTCATCGTGTAACCCTGCCGCCAGCGGCAAGGTCAAGCAGCGCCTGACGGGCGGTAGTCACCGCTGGTGGTCACCGGGGGCACAGTGACGCCAAGTTCCTCCGGTCTCTTTGTCCGGCCCGGCGGCCGGGGAAGAGCCATCGGGCATCGGGGTTGATCGCGGTCTTGGTGTTCGGCCGCTTGCCCAGGTAGTCCAGCAGCATTTCGTCGAACGGGGCGGGGACGGACGACGGTGGGTCGCCGAGCCGGACGAGGACTTTGCCGTCCTCGTGCTGGACGTCGTCGGAGCCGCCTGGTGATCCGTGTTGGCGGCCGGGCGTAGAGAAGGACGAGGACGGCGGCCACGCGGTCCTGGAGCGGGATGTCGTCGCGGTTGACGAGCTGTCGTTCGTTCGACAGTGCCCAGAGCCGGCTCCGCACCCCGCCGGGGCGTGTCGCGGTACGCGGTCGGCGGGACCGCGAGGGCGGAACTCCCGCTCAGTGCGCGGCAGCGCCCGCGGCCCGGAACTCCGCGACCGTGTCCGCGAACGCTCGCGCCGGAGGGCTGAGGGCGTCCCAGCGGCGGACGGCCCAGCCGACCGGCAGGGGGCGCAGCCCCCGTAGCGGGACGAGCCGCAGCTCGCCCTCCCCCGGCACCGGAAGGCCCGGTACGGCCGGTACGACCGCCCTGCCCACCCCCAACTCGGCCAGCAGCAAGGCGGTGTCCCAGTCGGCGACACTCGTGTCGTAGGTGAAGCGGACGCCCAGCTCGGCGCAGGCCGCGTCCAGGTGGACGGCGGACGTGGAGTTCGGGGGGAGCCGGATGAGCCGGACGTCCCGCAGTTCGGCGGGGTCGAGATCCGGCCGCCGCGCGAGGGGGTCGTCGGCGCGGACGGCGAGCAGCCAGGGCAGTTCGGCGACCGTCCGCTGGTCGATGCCGCGGACCTGCGGACCGACAGTGATCCAGGCCAGGTCGAGCGTGCCGTCGGCCAGCGCGTCGAAGGTGCCCCGCCCGGAACTGACCGTGCGGAACTCGAGGTTGACCTTGGGGTGACGGCGGCGGAAGGTGACCACCGCCTCGGACATGAAGTGCCGGACGGTGGTGGCCCCGGTCGCGACGCGGACGTACCCGCTGTGGCCGTCGATGAGATCGCGCAGCTGCCGTACGGCCAGGTCGAGGCCGTGGATGCCCTCGGCCGCGGCGGCTTCGAGTATGCGCCCGGCCTGGGTCGGGACGACGCCCCGCGGTTGCCGTTCCAGCAGCGCGACACCCGTCTCCCGCTCCAGCCGCTTCACGTGCTGGCTGACGGCGGACTGGGTGCAGCCGAGGTCGCGGGCGACGGAACTGAGGCTGCCCGCACGGCAGACGGCGACGAACACGCGGAGGTCGTCCAGGGTCACAACACCCAAGCTAGCACTTGGATCCAGCGAGCAAACCCAAGGATTGACTGAGAGTCAGGTGACGTACGAAGATCGGTGGCGGGCCACGACCGACCCAGGCGGCAACCCGCTCCCCGCCTCGCCGAGTCCGGACGACGCGGGACCAGCGAGGAGCGGGTGTCGACCCCCGGTCGGGCCCGCGCGGCCCGAGAGCCTGCGGCAGCCGGGGTCACCGCCCGGCGTACAGACCCTCCACCTCGCTCGCGAAGTCGGCCGTGATCTGCTCGCGGCGCAGCTTCATCGAGGGGGTCAGATGGCCGGCCTCCTCGGTGAAGTCGACGGGCAGGACGGTGAAGCGGCGGATGGACTCGGGCCGCGAGACCAGCTTGTTGGCCTCGTCGATCGCGCGCTGCAGGACGGCCTGCAGCTCCGGGTCCCCCATGAGCAGTTCGGCCGGCACCGGGTGCTTGCCGATCATCTGCCGCCAGTGGGTGATCCCGTCGGGGTCGAGGGTGATGAGGGCGGCCACGTACGGGCGGGCGTCGCCGACTAGCATCACCTGGGAGATCAGCGGGTGCTGGCGCAGCCAGTTCTCCAGCGGGGCCGGGGCCACCGACTTGCCGCCGGCCGTGATCAGCAGCTCCTTCTTGCGGCCGGTGATGGTCAGATAGCCCTCGTCGTCCAGCTCGCCGATGTCGCCGGTCGCCAGCCAGCCGTCCCGGGTCGCGGGGACGACACCGCCGGCCTGCGGATCCCAGTAGCCGCGCAGGACGTGGTCGCCGGAGACGAGGATCTCCCCGTCGGCGGCGATCCGCACCCGGGTGCCGGGCAGCGGCCAGCCGACGGTTCCCAGGCGGGGTTTGAGCGGCGGGGTGACGGTGGTGGCGCCGGTGGTCTCGGTCAGGCCGTAGCCCTCGAAGATCTCGATGCCGGCGCCGGCGTAGAACGCGGCGAGGCGCCTGCCGAGCGGGGAGCCGCCGCAGATGGCGTACCGCACGCGACCGCCCATGGCGGAGCGGATCTTGCGGTAGACCAGCGGGTCGTAGAAGGTGCGGGCCGTCTTCAGGGACCGGCCGGGGCCGCTGCCGGTGCCGGTCTGCCGGGCCTCCAGCGCCTCGCCGTAGCGCCGGGCCACGGCCGCCGCCCGGTCGAAGACCGCGGCCCGCCCGCCCGCCTCGGCCTTCGCGCGGGCCGAGTTGTAGATCTTCTCCAGCATGTACGGGATGGTCAGCAGACAGGTCGGCTTGAAGGCGGCGAGGTCCGGCAGCAGGTCCTCGGCTGCCAGGCTCGGAGCGTGCCCGAGGCGAACCCGGGCCCGCACGCACGCGATGGCCACCATCCGCCCGAAGACATGGGACATCGGCAGGAACAGCAGGACCGACGGCTGCTCGTCCTGGGCCTTGAAGATCGGGTAGAGCAGCTCGATCGCGTTGTCGACCTCGGCGAAGAAGTTGCCGTGCGAGAGGGCGCAGCCCTTGGGGCGGCCGGTGGTGCCGGAGGTGTAGATGAGCGTGGCGAGGGTGTCGGGGCCCAGCATGCCGCGCCGCACGGCGACTTCACCGTCGGGCACCTGGGCGCCGGCCTCGGCGAGCCGGGTCACGTGGTCCTTGTCCATCACCCACAGATGGCGCAGATCGGGCAGGTGCTGGAGTTCGGGGCCGATGGCGGAGGCCTGCCCGGCGGTCTCGGTGATCAGGGCGACCGCGCCGGAGTCGTGCAGGATCCAGCGGGTCTGGAAGACGGACGAGGTCGGGTAGACCGGCACGGTGACCAGGCCGGCGGCCCAGGCGGCGAAGTCGAGCAGCGTCCACTCGTAGGTCGTACGGGCCATGACGGCGATGCGGTCGCCCGGGACCAGCCCCTCGGCGATCAGGCCCTTGGCCACCGCGAGCACCTGCTCGGCGAAATGTGCGGCCGTCACGTCCACCCAGCGGCCGTCGGGCAGCCGGCGGCTGAGCACGATCTGGGCGGGGGCGGCCTCGGCGTTGTCGAACGGCAGGTCGGCGAGCGAGCCGTGCTTCACCGGGGGCGTGAAGGGCGGTACGGAGACCTCACGGACGGCGCCGTCCAGCCGCTGGACCCAGGGCTCCACGAGGACCGGACGGCCGTCGTAGTCGATGGCGGAGACGGGGGCGCCGGAGGAGACGGGGTGGTTCGGGAAGGGAGTGGACACGGGCGGCTCCTCTGGCGTTGTGCACCTGCGGTGGGCCCCCATGGATACGGAGCAAGGGGTTACCGCTGGTTAGGCAGGTGATCGTACGGGTCCACCGTGAGGGGGTTGTGCGGGTTCGGGGATGATCCAGGGCCGGGGGTGTGCAGCCTCGGGGGTTATGTGACGGGGGCTCACTTTTGGGCTTCTCGCTGTGGGGCACGTAGACTTACCGGCGGTAACCTTACTCCAGAGTAAGCAGGGGGGAAACGGTACATGGTGGGCGCGTTGCTGCATCTCACGGGCGGTGTGTTGCGCTCGCCGTTCAAACGGCCCTCGCCGGAGGCGGAGTTCCCGCGTGAGCGGCGGGTGCTGCCCGGGCTGCGCGTCGACCTGGACCGGCTGGCCGCCTACGAGCGCGTCTGTGGGTTCGGCACCGGCGACAGCGCCCTGCCGATCACCTACCCGCACGTCCTCGGCTTCCCGGCGGCCATGCGGCTGATGAGCGACCGGGCCTTTCCGCTGCCATTGCTGGGACTCGTCCACACGTCGATCGAGATCACCCGGCGCACCCCCCTTCCGGCGACCGAGGAGTACGAACTCTCCGTCCGCATCGCGGGACTGGGCCCGCATCGGCGCGGCACCGAAGCCACGGTGGTCACCGGGATGCGGGCCGGCGGGGAGGTCGTATGGGAGTCGCGGAGCACCTACCTCGCGCGGCACCGCACCGACCGGCCCGCCACACCCCCGGACGGGCGACCGGCGCCGCTGCCCGTCGTCGCCGAGTGGCGGCTCGCCGAGGACGTCGGCCGGAGGTACGCCGCCGCGTCCGGCGACCGCAACCCCATCCACCTGCACCCGTTCACCGCCCGCCTCTTCGGCTTCCCCCGCGCCATCGCACACGGCATGTGGACGGTGGCCCGCTGCCTGGCCGCGCACGGCACACCCGACGCGGCCGAGGTCCGGGCCCGGTTCCGGGCGCCGGTGCTGCTGCCGGGCACGGTGGCCTACGGCGCGGACGGCTCCGGCCGCTTCGAGCTGCGAGGCGCCCGGGACCGGCTCCACCTGTCCGGGGAAGTACGGCCGCCGTCCGCAGAACCACAGGCGCACTCCGACTGAACTCCCGGTGAACGGCCGGCCGGTCATGGCGAGTTGACGGCGAACCTGCGGGAGTTTCCCAGGGCTTTCTCAGCTCACCCTCATACCCTGCTCTTACCTTCGCCGCATGCCTCCCAACCCCCGCCGCATCACCGTCGTCGCGGACTCCGACACCCGCTGGAAGTGGGGCGCCGCCGTGGCCCGGCAGCTCGCCCCGGACCACGTCCTGGACGCCGTCTTCCTGCGCTCCCGCGCCGCGCCGACCGAACGCCAGCTCGCCGAGGTGGGCATCGCGCCCGACACGCGGCGCGCGCTCTCCGCCGCCGAACTCGCCGACGACCCGCAGGTCGCGGGCGCCGACCTCCTCGTCCTCGCCCTCGCCGGAGGCGCGATCCTCGCCCTCACCCACGGCCTGGGGCGTGCCTGGGAGGGCTTGGCACACCGTCCCCTCGTGGTATCCGGATACGTCGGCGTGGTCTACGAGAAGCTGGTCGACGGCCTCCTCACCCGGGCCGGCACGGACGTCGTCCTCGCCAACTCCCGCTACGACGCCGAGCGGTTCCGCACCGCCTTCGCCGGGGTCGGGGTCGACCCGGACTCGGTGGTCGAGTGCGCGCTGCCCTTCCTGGACGGCACGCCGTACGCGCCCTCCCCCGAGCGGCCGTTCACGCTCACCTTCGCCGTCCAGCCGTCGGTGCCCAAGGGCCGGCCCGCCCGCACACACCTGCTGGAACGGGCCGCCGCGCATGCCCGGCTGCATCCCGACCGCGAGGTGCTGGTCAAGCTGCGCAGCCTGCCCGGCGAGCAGACCACCCACCCCGAGGCCGATCCCTACCAGCACCTCGTCGAGGAGCTGGCCGAGCCCGCCCCGGCCAACCTCCGGCTGGTGTACGGCCACATGGGCGAGGTCCTGGACCGCACCGACCTGCTGGTCACCGTCAGCTCCACGGCCGCCCTGGAGTCCATGCACCGCGGCATACCCACCGCGATCCTCACCGACCTCGGCGTCCGCGAGGCGCACGGCAACCACTACTTCGTCGAGTCCGGCTGCCTCGCCTCCTGGGACGACCTGGACGCGGGCTCGCTACCGCGGGTCCGGCCGGAGTGGGCGGCGGCCCAGGGGATCGGGGTCACCGACCCCTACGGGGCGGCCCGCGCCCGGATCTCCCGCATGCGCGCGGCCGGTTCGCTGCCGGTGCTGCGGCCGTACTACACGCCGCAGCGGGCCGGGCTCTATCTGGAGGGGGCGCTGCGGCGGCACGGGCTGGACCTCGACGGGCGTCCGTTGCCGCAGGCGCCTGCGTCGGGCGGGGGCGTGCGGATGGTGATCCGTCGGGCCGCCGGGCGGGGTGCGAAGAGGCTGTACGGCGTGGGACGGCGGCGGGTCGCACCGGCTCTGCGGAAGTGGGGGGCGGTGGGCTGATCGCCGGAGGGGGCGGAGCGCCGTTTCCCGGTGCGGGTCCGTGGTGGGTTGCTCGCGCCCACGCGGCGGAGCCGCACCTCGACACGGCCCCGCACCCCTCAGGTTCCTCCAGCCGGCGGAGTCCAGGGGCGGCCGCCCATCAGGTTCCCCAGCCCCGCCCAGGCGACGTTCATCAGGGTGGCAGCCGCCTGCCGGGCCGTGACGCCGGGCGTCGCGTTGGCCCACGCGGCCAGGGACTCCGCCGCTCCCACCAGGGCCTCGGCCAGACCCGCCACCTCGTGCTCGGGGAGGTCGGGGTCCCGGTGTGCCTCGCGGGCGGCGACCGCGACCAGCCCGGTGACGAACGCGACGATCTCCGCGCGCATCGCGGCCACCTCGGCCGCGAAGGGCTCCCCGTGCGTACGGGCCTGGAGGTGCAGCACGGACCAGGCCTCGGGGTGCTCGGCGGTGTGCGCGAAGAAAGCCTGCAGGCCGTCCCACAGCCTGCGGTCGGCGGGCACGTCCGAGCGGACCCCGGCGCGCACGGCCTGCGTCAGCGCGGTGGCCTCGCGCCGCACGCAGGCGGTGAAGAGGTCTTCCTTGGAGTTCAGGTACAGGTAGACCAGCGGCTTGGAGACGCCCGCGAGTTCGGCTATCTCGTCCATGGAGGCGGCCATGTAGCCGCGTTGCCCGAAAACGCGTACGGCGGCGTCGAGCATCTGCTGCTCCCGCACCGCACGCGGCATCCGCTTGGTCTTCGCCCCACCCATGAGGGCAAGACTAGTTGGACGCGGTTGCCCCGCCCTGCGCCCGCGCGGCGTCGTCGGCGACGTCCTCCTGGCTGCGGTTGGCGTCCAGGTTGGCCTTCATCCGGTCGACCCGGGTCACGATCCGCACCGAGGCGCGGTCCCGCTCCTTGCGCAGCGCCACCCAGCTGATCGGCGCCGACAGCACCATGGCGAGCAGCAGGACCCACAGGCCGTTGGAGTTGCCGAAGCCGCGCGGGAAGATGCCGGAGTAGACGGCTCCCCAGACGACCACGAGGCAGCCGGCGAAGATGCCGAGGCGCATCAGCGTGTAGCGGAGCATCTCAATCCACTCGTCCGATTCCAAAAGGGGTCATCGTCCAGTGAAGCACGAGCGTGGAGGGATCTTGCACGGGGGTCAGCCCAGCGGCAGCAGCATGGTGATGTCGTCGCGGTCGTCCCCCGGGGCGACGCGTATCGCGCCGGGCACCCGGCCGACCTCCTTGTAGCCGCAGGAGGCGTAGAACCTCTCCAGGCCGTGGCCGCCCCGGCAGCCGAGCCGGATCGCGTCGATGCCCTCGAAGGTGCGGGCCGCGTCCGCGGCGGCGGCCAGCAGTTCGCGGCCGTACCCCTTGCCCTGATGGCGGGGGTGGACCATCACCGTGTGGAGCCACAGCCAGTGGCGCTGCAGGCGGTGCGTGTTGAAGGAGAAGAAGGTGGTCGCGGCGACCTCGTCCGCCTCGTCGTACCCGACGAGCAGCCGGTTGCGCCCCTCGGCCATGGCCACGAAGTGCCTCACCAGTTCCGGCCGGATCTCCTCGCGCGTCACCGGGGCGACGAAGCCGACGGCTCCGCCCGCGTTGGAGACGTCCGTCCAGAGGTCGAGGATGCCGTCCCGCAGGGCAGGGGTGACGGCGGGGTCGAGCGTGAAGGTAAGGGGCATACGCCGATGGTATCTATTACCCGAGGGTGCGTGCGGCTACTGTCAGATCGGCGACGAGTCCCTGGTAGGCGGCCTTCCGGTCCGCGTCGTCCTGCGACCGCAGCACCGACGAGGGGTGCACCGTCGGCACCAGCCGCTCGGGCCGTCCGTGGATCTCGCGCTCCAGCACCGTGCCACGCACCTGGCCGACCCGGAACGACGAGCCGAGCAGGGCCTTGCCCGCCGTGGCGCCGAGGATCACGATCAGCTCGGGCTCGACGATCGCCAGCTCCGCGGCGAGCCAGGGCCCGCACGCCGTCATCTCGCGCAGGCTCGGCGCCTTGTGGATCCGGCGTTTGCGGGGCTCGGCCCGGGTGAACTTGAAGTGTTTCACCGCGTTGGTCACATAGGCCTCGCCGGGGTCGATCCCGGCCTCGGCGAGCGCCTTGTCCAGCAGCTTGCCGGCCGGCCCGACGAAGGGCTTGCCCTGCCGGTCCTCCTGGTCGCCGGGCTGCTCACCCACGAGCATCACGCGCGCGTGGGCGTCCCCGGCCCCGAAGACCGTTTGCGTGGCGTCCCGGTGCAGGGGGCAGCCCCGACAGCCGGCCGCCGCGCGGCGCAGGGCGGAGAGGTCGGCGCCGTCCGGGACGAAGGGCTCCGCCGTGTAGGCGTCCTCGGGGGCTTTCGTGACAGCCATGCCCGCCGGGTACCCGGGGCCGGACACGGCGAACGAAAGGGGCGGTGCGGGGCGTCGCCCGGCCGCGGGTCGCCGGTGGCCGGTCGCGCCCACGCGGCGGAGCCGCACATCGGTGCGGCCCCGCGGCCGCCGGGACCGGACCGGCACGGCCCGGCCGGAAGTCACACCCGCATCGGCTGGGGGGAATCCCTGCGGGCCGGGTCGGGGCCGTCGTACTCGCGGATGATCTCGTAGCGCGTGTTGCGCTCCACCGGGCGGAAACCGGCGTCGCGGATCAGGTCCAGCAGGTCCTCGCGGGTCAGCTTGTTCGGCGTGCCGTAGTTGTCCGCGTCGTGCGTGATCTTGTACTCGACGACCGAGCCGTCCATGTCGTCCGCGCCGTGCTGGAGGGCCAGCTGGGCGGTCTGCACGCCGTGCATGACCCAGAAGACCTTCACGTGCGGGACGTTGTCGAACAGGAGCCGGGAGACCGCGAAGGTCTTCAGCGCCTCGGCGCCGGTCGCCATCTGGGTGCGGGCCTGCAGGCGGTTGCGGACCTTGCCGTCCTTCATGTCCACGAAGTCGTGCTGGTAGCGCAGCGGGATGAAGACCTGGAAACCGCCGGTCTCGTCCTGCAGCTCACGCAGCCGCAGCACGTGGTCGACGCGGTGGCGGGGCTCCTCGATGTGGCCGTACAGCATGGTGCACGGGGTCTTCAGGCCCTTCTCGTGCGCCAGGCGGTGGATGCGGGACCAGTCCTCCCAGTGGGTCCGGTGGTCCACGATGTGCTGCCGGACCTCCCAGTCGAAGATCTCGGCGCCACCGCCGGTCAGGGACTCCAGCCCGGCGTCGATCAGCTCGTCCAGGATCTCCGAGGCGGAAAGACCGCTGATCGTCTCGAAGTGGTGGATCTCCGTCGCCGTGAAGGCCTTGAGCGAGACGTCCGGGAGGGCGGCCTTCAGCTCGCGCAGCGACCGCGGGTAGTAGCGCCACGGCAGGTTCGGGTGCAGGCCGTTGACGATGTGGAGTTCCGTGAGGTTCTCGCTCTCCATCGCCTTGGCGAGCCTGACGGCCTCCTCGATGCGCATCGTGTACGCGTCCTTCTCCCCCGGCTTGCGCTGGAAGGAGCAGTAGGCGCAGGAGGCCGTGCACACGTTGGTCATGTTGAGGTGCCGGTTGACGTTGAAGTGGACCACGTCACCGTTCTTGCGGGTGCGCACCTCGTGCGCGAGGCCGCCCAGCCATGCCAGGTCGTCCGACTCGTACAGCGCGATGCCGTCCTCGCGGGTCAGCCGCTCACCGGAGCGGACCTTCTCCTCCAGCTCGCGCTTGAGTCCGACGTCCATGCCAACACCTTTCTACGACAGCCCGGCCAACGGTATCCCTAGACCTCTTCGGGCAGCTCCCCGACCCGGTTCTCCCACTTCGTGGACAGCACGATGGTGGTACGGGTCCGGGAGACGCCCTTGGTGCCACTCAGCCGGCGGATGGTCTTCTCCAAGCCGTCGACGTCCGTCGAGCGCACCTTGAGCATGAAGGAGTCGTCGCCGGCGATGAACCAGCAGTCCTCGATCTCCGGCAGGTCCCGCAGGCGCTGGGCGACGTCCTCGTGGTCGGCGGCGTCGGAGAGCGAGATGCCGATCAGCGCGGTGACGCCGAGGCCGAGGGAGGCCGCGTTCACCGTGGCGCGGTAGCCGGTGATGACACCGGCCGCCTCGAGACGGTTGATGCGGTCGGTGACGCTGGGGCCCGACAGGCCGACGAGACGTCCCAGCTCCGCGTACGAGGCCCGGCCGTTCTCCCTCAGGGCCTGGATGAGCTGCCTGTCCACCGCGTCCATGCGATCGAAGCCTTCCGGTGAAAGTTCCTGAAGTGATGAGAGGTACTGCTAGTTGCCCGCTGCTCCGCCGCCCAGCTCACCCTGCCAGCGCCGGTACAGGCCGTGCTCGACGCCCGCCGCGTCCAGCACCCGCCCCGCGACGAAGTCCACCAGGTCCTGGATGTGGGTGGCGCCGGCGTAGAAGGCGGGCGAGGCCGGCACGACGCTCGCACCGGCGTCGTCCAGGGCCACCAGGTGCCGGAGTGTCTGGCCGTTCAGCGGGGTCTCCCGGACGGCCACGACCAGGGTGCGGCGCTCCTTCAGGGTGACGCTCGCCGTGCGCTGGAGCAGGTCCTTCGACAGGCCGAGCGCCACACCGGCCACGCAGGCCGTGGAGGCGGGCACGATGAGCATGCCCTTCGCGGGGTAGGACCCCGAGGACGGCCCGGCGGCGAGGTCGCCCGCGCTCCAGTGCCGTACCCCGCTGATGTCCACGTCGAAGGTCCCGGGCTTGCCGTCGGCCCCCCGGGCCAGCCATTCCCGCAGGTCGTCCTGCCAGTGGGCGTCGCGGAACGAGATCCCCGTCTCGTCCAGCAGCGTCAGCCGCGAGGCCCGGCTGACCACCAGGTCGACCGCCTCCCCCGCCCCCAGCAGCGCCCGCAGCACGGCCGCCGCATACGGCGTCCCGGAAGCACCGGACACCCCCACGATCCAAGGCACGCGCTGCGTTTCTCCTGCGTTCACACCTTGAGCGTACCGGTGGGTCGGGGAGTGCTCAGGCCGGGTGGGGCACCTCGGGGTGACGGGGAGACCGGAGGTGTCCGCCGTGAGGCTGCCGAGCTTCGTCGCACGGTCGGCTTGCCACCGTACGGGGGCGTGTCCCGGCCGAGGCCGGGCGAGCTGCGGGTGCCGGCGGTCGCCGTCCGGGACGGCCACGTCGGCCTCCCCCTGTCTGCCCCCGATGGTGGACCGCACCGGGCTCAGGCCTTCAGACCCCGAACCACGAGATCCAGCAGCGCGCACACGAACAGGGCAATGCCGATGAAGCCGTTGACCGAGAAGAACGCCCTGTTGAGGCGGGACAGGTCGTGGGGGCGGACGATGCGGTGTTCGTAGACGAAGGCGCCGGCGACGATCAGCAGGCCCAGCCAGAAGAACGCGCCGGCATGCGTGGCCAGGCCGTACCAGACGAACAGGGCGGTCGTCAGGGTGTGGCACACCCGCGCGCCCCAGATCGCGGCCGGGACGCCGAAGCGGGCCGGAACCGACATGACGCCGATCTCGCGGTCGGTCTCTACGTCCTGGCAGGCGTAGATCAGGTCGAAGCCGCCGATCCAGACGCCGACGGCGAGGCCCAGGATCACCGCGTCCCAGGACCAGGTGCCGGAGATGGCCAGCCAGCCGCCGATCGGGCCCATGGCCTGCGCGAGGCCGAGGATCGCCTGGGGGAAGTTCGTGAACCGCTTGCCGTAGGGGTAGATCACCATCGGGATCACCGCCACCGGGGCGAGGGCCAGGCACAGCGGGTTCAGGAGGGCCGCCGCGCCCAGGAAGATCACCAGGGCGATCAGGGCGCCCGTCCAGGCGTGCCGGACGGTCATCGCGCCCGTCACCAGCTCGCGGTGCGCCGTGCGCGGGTTACGGGCGTCGATCTCGCGGTCGATGATCCGGTTGACCGCCATCGCGAACGTGCGCAGGCCCACCATGCAGATGGTGACCAGCAGCAGCCGGCCCCAGTGGATGTTCCTGTCCCACACGTACATCGCCGTGAGGGAGGCGATGTACGCGAAGGGGAGCGCGAAGATCGAGTGCTCGATCATCACCAGGCGCAGGAACGCCTTGGTGCGTCCGGGCTGCGGAATCGCGGCAGAGGCGCTGCTCACAGGCCGTACTCCTTCCAGCGGCGGTCCACCAGGGCCGCCGTAGCCGGGTCCGACAGGACCATGTCCGGCCAGCCGCCGTCTCGGGTGTAGCCCTCCTCGGGCCACTTCTTCGTCGCGTCGATCCCCGCCTTGCCGCCCCAGAACTGCTGGTAGGAGGCGTGGTCGAGGTGGTCGACGGGGCCGTCGACGACCGTGAGGTCACGGGCGTAGTCGGTGTTGCCGAGCGCCCGCCAGGCGACCTCGTGCAGATCGTGCACGTCGCAGTCGGAGTCCACGACCACGATCAGCTTGGTCAGGGACATCATGTGGGCCCCCCAGATCGCGTGCATCACCTTCTGCGCGTGCTTCGGGTACTTCTTGTCGATCGAGACGATCGCGCAGTTGTGGAAGCCGCCGGCCTCGGGCAGGTGGTAGTCCACGATGTCCGGGACGATGATCTTCAGGAGCGGGAGGAAGAACCGTTCCGTGGCACGGCCGAGGGGGCCGTCCTCCGTCGGCGGGCGGCCGACCACGATCGACTGCAGCAGCGGACGCCTCCGCATCGTCACGCAGTCGATCTTCAGCGCCGGGAAGGGCTCCTGCGGGGTGTAGAAGCCCGTGTGGTCGCCGAAGGGGCCCTCGGGCAGCATCTCGCCCGGCTCCAGCCAGCCCTCCAGGACGACCTCGGCGTTGGCCGGGACCTGGAGCGGGACCGTCTTGCAGTCGACCATCTCGATCCGCCTGCCGGCGATGAACCCGGCGAACAGGTACTCGTCGATGTCGCCGGGGAGGGGCGCGGTGGAGGCGTAGGTGACGGCCGGGGGGCAGCCGAAGGCGATGGCGACCGGCAGCCGCTCGCCCCTTCTCGCCGCGACCTGGTAGTGGTTGCGGCTGTCCTTGTGGATCTGCCAGTGCATGCCGATGGTGCGCCGGTCGTGGCGCTGGAGGCGGTACAGCCCGAGGTTGCGGATGCCCGTCTCGGGGTCCTTGGTGTGCGTGAGCCCCAGGTTGAAGAAGGAGCCGCCGTCCTTCGGCCAGGTGAACAGCGCCGGCAGCCGGTCGAGGTCCACTTCGTCGCCGTGCAGGACGACCTCCTGGACCGGAGCCTCCTTGACCTTCTTCGGCGGCACGTGCGCCATCGCGCCGAGCTTGCCGAAGGCCTCGCGCACGCCGACGAAACCGTGCGGCAGCTCGGGGCGCAGCAGGCCGCCGATCTTCTCCGAGATCTCGCCGTACGACTTCAGGCCCAGCGCCTTCAGCAGACGGCGGTCGGTGCCGAAGACGTTCATGGCCAGCGGCATCGCCGAGCCCTTCACGTTCTCGAAGAGCAGCGCCGGGCCACCGGACTTCTGCACCCGGTCGACGATCTCCCCGACTTCCAGATACGGGTCGACCTCGGCCTTGATGCGCTTGAGGTCGCCCTCGCGCTCCAGCGCCCGCAGCAGGGAGCGAAGATCGTCGTAAGCCATGAGGCCAAGTATCGCCGACGTACCGCTTTGTCCCGGCGCCGGCCCCCGCCCCGCCGGGGTCCGGGGCGGCTGGGATACTCGGCGATCACGAGACGCCGTCGGTGTCACCGGTCCTGGCCCCGCTGTTCGCACGCGCCGCGTGCACCCCTGCGCAGGACCCGGGCTCCTCCGCCGCTTCCCCTGTTACCCGCGTCCCCACCGCCGGCCGCCAGGCCGCTCCCGACCTCTTCGGCACCGCCCTCGACGGCGGCCGGGTCCGGCTGTCCGACTTCCGCGGCAAGGTCGTCGTCCTGGACGTCTGGGCCTCCCGGTGCGGCCCCTGCCGTGCCGAGGGGCCCGAACTGTCGCAGGCCCAGCGGCACTTGGCGACCAGGGGCGTCCAGGTACTCGGCGTGGACACCGACGCCGACCGGGCCGGGCGTTCGCCGTCGACCACCGGCTGAGCCACCCGAGCCTGTACGACCCCGGCAGCCGGCAGCTCGTCCACCGGCTGCCCGGCAAGTACCTGGCGCGGTCACTGCCGTTCACGCTGTTCACCGACCGGAACGGGAAGCGCTGAGCGGGGTCAGCCGCCGCCCAGGCAGTGGCCGGCCTGCGGCACGGGCGCGACCAGGCCGCTCAGCCGCATGAGCACCGTGTCGGACTGCCGTACCGAGCCCGTGGGAGTCACCTCCACGGCGGGCCGGCGTCCGCCCCGGGAAGCGGCCTCGCGCAGCACCCGGTCCACGCCGTTCACGGCGATGCGCGGGTCCCCGGCCGCAGCGGGCCGCAGGCGCACCGTCCGTGGCCCCAGGCGGCCGGCCCCGCGTAGCTCACCCGGTCGCGCCGGTCGCCGTCCAGGCGGTCCGGGCAGCGCACGGCGATCCGTGCGCACGCCGGGTCCTTCGTGGCCACCTCTCCCCGGTCCACGGCCGCCGACCACGGAGCAACCGTCATGGTCACCCGATACCCTGACCCGGTCATTCGGGGCCTTCTCACTTCGTCGAGGGATCGCACACCATGCTCAGGTATCTGCCGTTTCTGCTGGTCCTGGCCCTGTGGATCTACGCCTTCGTGGACTGTCTGAACACCCCCGAGGAAGAGGTGCGGCATCTGCCGAAGGTCGCGTGGGTGATCATCATCCTGCTCTTCGGCGAGGTCCTCGTCGGGCCCGTCGCCTGGCTGATCACCGGGAAGGCGCGGCAGGCGGTGCCGGCCGGCGGCGCCACGTCCGGGCAGTGGGTCGCCCCCGACGACAACCCCGAGTTCCTCAAGTCCCTGAACAAGGACGACGACCCCGAGAAGGGCTGATGGAGCTCCGGCTGCTCGTCACCTTCGAGAAGGTCGCCACGGTCCTGAGCTTCACCCGGGCCGCGGCCGAGCTGTCGTTCGCGCAGTCCAGCGTGACCGGTCAGATCCGCACCCTGGAGTCCTCCCTCGGCGTCGAGCTGTTCGACCGGCTCGGCAGCCGGATCCGGCTCACGGAGGCCGGTGAGCGGCTGCTGCCGTACGCCCGGCAGATCATCGAGCTGACCGAGGAGGCCCGGGCGGCGGTCACCGAGCCGGAGGAGCCGTCCGGCACCCTGACCGTCGGCACCATGGAGTCGCTCACCTCGTACCGGCTGCCGCCGCTCTTGGAGTACTTCCACCACCGCCACCCCAAGGTGCGGCTCGCACTGCGCACCACCATCGGCGACGAGACCCGGCAGGCGCTGCGCCAGGGCACCTACGACGTCGGGTTCCTGATGGAGCAGGAGACCGAGCACCCGGGCCTGGAGACGGCCGTGCTCGCGGTGGAGCCACTGGCGCTGGTCGCGGCGCCCGGGCACGCCCTGGCCGAAGTGCCGGTCACGACGGCCGGCCTGACGGACCAGCCGTTGCTGGCCACCGAACCCGGCTGCGCCTACCGGGACCTGTTCGAGCGGGAGCTGACGGCGCTGAAGCCGGTGGACTTCATGGAGTTCGGCACCATCGAGGCCACCAAGCGCGCGGCGGCGGCCGGCCTCGGGATCGCGCTGCTGCCCGAGGTGACGACCGCCGCCGAACTCGCGGAGGGCTCTCTCGTACGACTGGACTGGCAGCCGCCGTTCACGCTTCGGACGCAACTGGCGTGGCGGGCCGGGAAGCGGCTTCCGGCGCATGCCCGGCTGTTCGTGGAGCAGGCGCGGCGGCTGGTCGCCGAGCAGGACGGGCGAGGGTGACCCTGAGGCTCGCCAGCACGATCAGCGGGACGCCCAGCGCCTGGACGAGCCCGATGTGGTGCCCGTAGACCAGCCAGTCCATCAGCATCGCCACGGCCGGGTAGACGAAGGCCAGCACGGCGATCTTCGCGGTCGGCAGCTTGGCGTACGCGGCGTACATGAGGACGTACATCACCCCCGTGTGGATCAGGCCGAGCCCGGCCAGCCAGCCCCACCGCCAGCCGGTTCCGCTCATCGCGCCGAAGTCCGCGAAGGGCAGCAGCAGCGGGATGCCGACGAGGACCTGCACGAGGGCGATCAGATGCGGGCGGACACCGGTGATCCGCTTGGTGACCAGGGTGGACAGGCCGTAGAGCAAGGCGGCGAGGAGGGCCTGGCCGATGCCGAGCAGGTACGTGCCGCCGGCCGCGAAGTCGGCGGGGGTGACGCCGGAGACCAGGATCAGCCCGGCGAAGGCCACGGCGATCCAGCCGACCCTGGCCGCGGTGAGCCGTTCACGGAACAGCAGGGCGCCGAGGAGGACCACGTAGAAGGGCTGCGTGTGGTAGACGACCGTGGCGACCGAGATGGACGTGTTCTCGTACGACTCGAAGAGCAGCACCCAGTTGAAGACGATGAACACCCCGCCCAGGACGGCGAGTGCGAGGGTGCGGCGGGTGAAGCCGTGGTCGCGGAGCCAGCCGCGCGCGGCGACATAGCCGCCGAGCGCGAGGGCGCCGAACAGGACGCGGAAGAAGACGACGTCGAAGGGCGGGGCGCCGGACTCGACGACGAACACCCCGAGGGTGCCGGAGAGCATCATGGCGGTGGTCAGCTGGGCCGTGCCCCTGGACTGTGAGGTCATGCCGGTGACGCTACGAACAGCCCCCGGTGCCGGTCCACGCGCCGGTGGGGGGCGTTGCCGATGGGGGCATCGGCGGCGCCGATGCCCCCAGCTCACGGGGCCGGGGTCTCGCCCCGGGTGTCCTGGGACTCGAACCGGCCGGTGGTCACGACGAGTTCGCCGATCCCGCCGAACACCGCCTCGAGCCGGACGGAACGCTCGACCCACATGAGGGGAAAGGAACGTGAAGGTCCGTCAGGACGCGTCGTCACGCAGCACGACGTCGAGGAGCCCCGGGAAGCGGGCGTCGAACTCGGCGCGCCGCAGGCGGTTGACCCGGCGGGGGCCCTCGTCCCGCTGCTCCACGAGGCCGGCCGCGCGCAGCACCGCGAAGTGGTGACTGAGAGCGGCCTTGCCGACCGGCACGTCGAAGCTGCCGCAGCTGCGGCTCCATTCGGTGGAGCCGGCCAGCTCCCTGACCAGGGTCAGGCGCACGGGGTCGGCGAGGGCGGCCAGCGCCGCGAGGACGGGCACGTCGTCGGGGTGGGTGTGCTCCGGGACGGCCCGGTGACTGCCGGTGGTCACGCCGCTCCCCTCTCTGTGGTGCGCTGCCGCGTTCCGCTTGCCGAGTGTTCGATGAAAATCATACACTCGCGAGTGTTCGCTTTTCATTGAACAGTCGGGTGAGCGAGGGGTGCGGCATGCGCGCGGTGGAGTTCCAGGAGTACGGCGGTCCCGAGGTACTGCGGCCGGTGGAGGCGGAGGTGCCGCGGCCGGGACCCGGACAGGTGAGCATCGACGTGTCCTACACCGGCGTGAACTTCGCCGACCTCAAGGCACGCGCGGAGGGCTACCGCGTGCCCGCGCTGCCGTACGTCCCCGGCCTCGAGGTCTCCGGACGGGTCCGCGCGCTCGGCGCCGGTGTCACGGGCCTCGCCGTCGGCCAGGAGGTGATGGCGCTCACCGAGGGCGGCGCGTACGCGGAGGTGGCGGTGGCCGAGGCGACGGCCGTCTTCCCGGTCCCCGCCGGCCTGGACCTGCGCACCGCCGCGACCCTGCCCACGGTCCTGCCCACGGCCTACGCCCTCGTCCACACCGTCGGCCGGCTCCAGCCCGGCGAGTCGGTCCTCGTCCAGGGCGCGGCCGGCGGGGTCGGCACGGCGGTCGGCCGGCTCGCCCGGGCGGCGGGGGCCGGGGCGGCGTACGGCGTGGTCTCCTCGGCCGCCAAGGCCGCCCATGCCAAGGGCCACGGCTACGACGAGGTGTTCGTCGGCGCCTTCCAGGAGCAGGTGCGCGAGGCCACCGGCGGGCGCGGCGTCGACCTGGTGCTGGACCCGGTCGGCGGCGACACCCTGCGCGCCGGCCTCGCCTCGCTGGCGGCCTTCGGGCGGCTGGTCTCCTTCGGCAACGCGAGCGGAGCCGAGCCGTGGCGCGCGGGCCGGCCCGAGCTGGACCCGCTCGGGCTCTCGGTCTCCGGCTTCTCCATCCTGAACCTGGCCAGGACCGCGCCGGACGCGCTGCGCCGGCTGTCGGAGCGGGCGTTCGCGACGGCGGTCGACGGGACGGTGGCGTTGCCGGTGACGGCCGAGTTCACCCTCGCGGAGGCGGCGGCGGCACACCGGCTGATGGGCGGACGGTCCAGCACGGGGAAGCTGCTGCTGCGCGTGACCGACTGAGATGTCGTCAACTGCCGTAGCACAGCAACCACTTCGGAGGTCATAACGGCTTGCCATCCCGCCGCCGGGGATGTTGTTAATGGTCATCACCGAGTTGCGAGAGATCGCCTGACCTCTGGGGGACAGAAGCAGATGCAGTACGGCCAGCCACCCGAACGCCCGGCCCAGGAGCCGCCGGCCGCGGAGGCCGCTCCTCCGGCACCGCCGACCGCGCCCGCCATGGCACCGCCCATGCCCGACATCCCCGCGCCACCGTCGCATCCGGCACCGTTCGGCCTCGAACTGCGGGTCAGCAAGCGGATCCTGTGGATCGGCGCCGCGGTGTACCCGCTGCACAACATCGCCCGCGTCTACGCCTTCGTCATGCGTCCCAGGCGCAAGGAGGCGGTGCTGCGGTTCCTGCGGTACACCGCCGGGACGCTGGTCGTCGGGTTCGTCGCGCTGCTGCCGGGCCTGCCGTTCCTCGCGGCGAGCGGAGGGGACTCCGGCGGCGGTTACGTCGGCTTCATCTGGCTGCTGGCCATCGCCGCGGAGATCTACTTCTTCGTCGAGATGATGTCCGTCCTGACCGCCGCCCCGCAGCACGTCCTGGCGGTCGAGACCTCGGGCGCGTCCACCGCGCTGGTCACCAGCCGGGACCCGCGCTACCTGGACCAGCTCGTCGGCCAGATCTCCTATGCCATCGACCGCCCGGACACCGAGTTCAGGGTCACGGTGGAAAGCCTCACCGTCTCGCCGAAGAACTACTACTTCGGTGACAACGTCAACATGTACGGCGGCAGCGGAAACGTGGGGATCAGCGCATGAGCGGTGGCAACTACTACTACGGCGACAACGTGAACATCTACGGAGGCCGGGGCCACCAGGGCATCGTCAAGAACCAGGGCGGCCCCGGAGCCGGGCAGCAGGACCCGGCCCTGGTCGCCGCCCTCGCCGAACTGAACGGGCACCTCGCCCGGTTGCGGGCACAGGTGTCGGCGCCCGACGCCGAGCTCCTGGACGAGTCCCTGCCCGCGCTCAGCCCCGACGCCGCCGTGCCCGCGCTGGAGCGGCACCGGGCGCTGAGGGCGATCGCCGGGATCGCCGCCGCCGTCGGAGCGGTCGGTCAGCCGGTGGCCGACGCCGTACGGGTCATCACCGCGATGATCAGCGGATAGGCCGTCCAGGGGCCTCCGCCGTCGCCGGGTGCGGGTGCGTCCTGCTTGCTCGCGCCCATGCGGCGCAGCCGCACCTCGACACGGCCCCGCGCCCCCGTCCGCCGTTGCCCCGCGCCTTACCACCCAGCACAGTGAAGGCATGGACGAACGACAGGCCGGCGCCTGGCTCGCCACCGCCGTGGCAGAGGCCCGTGCCGGGCTCGCCGAGGGCGGGATCCCGATCGGCGCCGCGCTCTACGGCCCCGACGGCACGCTCCTCGGCCGGGGCCGCAACCGCCGTGTCCAGGACGACGACCCCTCGATGCACGCGGAGACGGCCGCGTTCCGCGCGGCGGGACGGCAGCGCTCCTACCGTGGCACGACCATGGTCACCACCCTCTCCCCGTGCTGGTACTGCAGCGGCCTGGTCCGTCAGTTCGGCATCTCCCGGGTGGTGATCGGCGAGGCCACCACCTTCCACGGCGGCCACGACTGGCTCGCCGCGCACGGTGTGGAGATCGTGGTCCTGGAGGATCCCGGGTGCGTCGGGGTGATGCGCGCCTTCGTCGAGGACAACCCGGAGCTGTGGAATGAGGACATCGGTGAGTGAGTCGCGTGTTCCGGTCATCGACCTGCGGCCCTGGCTCGACGGCGACGAGGAGGCCCGCACCGACCTCGCCCGTACCGTCGACCAGGCGCTGCGCAGCGCCGGGTTCCTGCTGGTCACCGGGCACGGGGTGGAGCCGGGGCTGCGGGCCGGGATCCGGCAGGCGGCGCGGGAGTTCTTCCTGCTGCCCGTCGAGGTCAAGCAGGCCTACGCGGCGAAGGTCGGCGGTCGCGGCTGGCTCGGGCCCGGTGCCGAGGCCAACGGGTATGCGGAGGGCACCGAGACTCCGCCCGATCTGAAGGAGTCGCTGACGTTCGCGACGGACGAGCCCTTCGACGATCCCGTCGTCAACGCGGAGTGGTACGCGCCCAACGTGTGGCCCGCCGAGGTGCCCGGTCTCAGGACGCTGTGCGAGCAGTACCTGGCACGGATGGCCGGCCTGGAGAAGGAGCTGCTGTCGCTGCTGGGTTACGCGCTGGGCCTCGAACGGGACTTCTTCTCCCGGCACATGGACCATCCGACGTACGGCTTCAACATCAACTGGTATCCGGGGACGGACGTCGTCGGCGAGCCGTTGCCGGGGCAGTTCCGGATCGGGCCGCACACCGACTTCGGGACCCTGACCATCCTGGACCGGCAGGCGGGGAAGGGCGGGCTCCAGGTCCACACCGAGGCGGGCGGGTGGGAGGACGCGCCGTACGATCCGGCCGCCTTCACCATCAACGTCGGTGACCTGCTCGCCCGGTGGACCGGTGACCGGTGGCGCTCGGGCCGGCACCGGGTGTTGCCGCCGCCGGTGGACGCGCCCGCAGAGGAGCTGATGTCGCTCGTGTACTTCGGCGAGTGCACCCCCGGCACCCTGGTGGAGTCCCTACCGGCGCCGGTGGGCCGGGTGGCGTACCCGCCGGTCGACTCCCATGCGTATCTGCGCGAGAAGCTGAACTCGATCACCGTGGGGTGAACCGGACCCCGGCGCGTGACCGTCGGTTATTCACTTCCGCGTTCGGCCTGCCACCCGTTCCGTTGAAATGAACCGAACGGGCATGTCCCGGCCGCGTCCCACGACATTGCCTTCAAAGGGGGCCCGCACTCAGGGGCCCCTTCTGCGATGGGAGACGCGTGCGAATTTCTGACATCCAGCGCTGCGAGGTCCGGCCGGGACGGCTCGTCGAGTGGACGCTGAGTCCGGCGACGGTGGCGACGGCGACGGCACTCCCGGAGGACTCCCGGCCGCCGGCGTACATCCAGGAGTCGCACATCAGGACCGCCAGGTGCGTCCGCGACGACGGGCTGTTCGTGCCGACCTGGCTCGGCACCGCCTTCGATCTGCCCGGCCCGGTCGACCTCGATGTGCTCCAGGAGGCGCTGCGCGCCTGGACGGTACGGCACGAGACGCTGCGCAGCGGCTTCCGCTGGGCGGGACCCTCGGGAGACGAACTGCGCCGGTTCACCCTCGACGCCGCCGACGTGTCCCTGCACCGGGAGGAGGCCGGCGACTTCCCCGGAGCGGACGAGCTGGTCCGCCATCTCCAGGACCGTTTCGACACCGTCGCGGACGCGCTGCGCTGGCCGAACCTGATCTACTCGGCGGTCGTCCGGGACGACGGCGCCAGCGTGTACATGGCCTTCGACCACAGCAACGTCGACGCCTACTCCCTGACCCGGATCGCCGCCGAGGTGCACGAGCTGTACGCGGCGGGGGCGGCCGGTGCCGAGCCCGGCGCCCTTGCTCCGGCGGCCAGTTACGTCGACTTCTGTGAGCTGGAGCGGGCCGACGCCGACGGCATCGACGCCCGGCACGCGATCGTCGGCCGCTGGCGCGAGTTCATCCGGCGCTGCGACGGTGTGCTGCCGGGCTTCCCGGTCGACCTCGGGCTGGAGCCGGGCGCCCCGCTGCCGAGGCAGCGGCTGCTGTGCGAACCACTGGCGGACGCCCAGGAGGCGGCGGCGTTCGAGGCGTACTGCCGGCCCAACGGTGGCAGCATGGTCGGTCTGCTGGCCGCGACCGGGCTGATCGTGCACGAGCTGGGCGGACAGTCGGTGTACCGGACGGTGGTGCCGTTCCACACACGGGTGAAGTCGCGGTGGAGCGACTCGGTGGGCTGGTACGTGGGCGGCGCCCCGATCGAGGTCCCGGTGGACCGGACCGGCTTCCCGGAGACCCTGCGGACGGTGCGCGCCGAACTGCAGGCCAACCGGTCACTGGCCCGGATGCCACTGGCCCGGGTGCTGCGGCTGCTCGGCGCGGACTTCCGGCCGACCTCGCCGGACCTGTACTCGATCGTCTCCTACGTCGACACCCGGTCCGTGCCGGGCGCCGAGCGCTGGGCGGAGCAGCGCGCGCACGCGCTGCTGCGGGTGTCGTACGGCGACCAGGTGTGCGTGTGGGTGAACCGGCTGCACGAGGGGCTGTGGCTGGCGAGCCGGTACCCGGACACGGACGTGGCGGCGAAGAACCTGCGGCTGTACGTCGAGCGGCTGCGCGACCACATCGCCTCGGTGGCCCACGGCAGCCTGTCCGCGGTGTGCTGAGCGGCCGCCGCCGGCCTATGTGAACTGCCCGGGGAGAGGCTCGGCGGGCTCGGGGGGCTCAGGGGGCCGCCGCCCCGGACGGGGCCGCCCGGACTCCATGACCTCGATCAGACGCTCGAATCTGGTGCGCCAGTCGGACTCCGGTACCCCCTCGCCCTGGAACTCGTGGGTGAAGCGCAGCACGCTCCCCTGGTCCTCGCCGCGCTCGAGGTGGAACCGGATCCGGCCGCAGGCCTCGAGGGTGTACTCGGCGACCCGGTCCACGTCCCACGCGGTGACCTGCCCGCCGCCGAGGCCACGCAGGCCGACCGCGCCGCCGAGCCGCGGTTCGAGCGCGTCGACGGCGGTGCACCATTCCCCGAGTCCCTCGGGGCTGGCCACCGCCGGCCACACGTCCTCCATGCGCCCCGGAAGCCGCACCACGAAGTGGAGTATGTGCGTGTTCCCGTGGGTCTGACTGGTGCCCTGTGCGATGGAACCGCTCATGACACCAGTGTGGGTGACCCGCGGCTCACACGCCCGCCCAGAAATGGACGAGGGCATTTCGCGCCCTAAAACCCATAATTCCACTTTGTCAGTCCTTTACTCGCTTGGCGTTCGAGTGAGAATTCGATCAAGATCCGGACCGACCAGTCTGAACGCAAGAATTCCGGGTGGGAATGAACATCTCTCTGAAGAAGAACTCCGCCAGAATCCTGGCGACGGTTGCTGCCACCGGCCTGGCCCTCACCGTGAGCGCGGGGAACGCCGCGGCCGGGCCGTCGGGTGTGCGCTTTTCCGTCGGCTCGATGAACAGCGACGGTTCGCGCGTCATCGGCATCATCGTCGACGGCCGGTACGCCGGATCCGCCGAATGGAAGGCGAACGGGGACACCCTGGAGGCGGGCGACACCACCGCCGACGGATACGGCGTCGGCGCCTACCTGGGCACGAACCCCGTACGCGAGGCCACCACGTTCGGCCTGGCGTCCCCGGTGTGGAAGTCCAAGGGCGGAGACCTGCCCGAGAACCACACCTACACCTTCTGGGCCTGCATCGGCAACAACAGCATCGGCCTGACGTGGTCCGACGTGGTCAACGTCAAGTCGTAGCATTCACCACAGGGTCCCATTCGCAATTCTTCTGAATGGACCCCTGCAGAATAAAAAGGCATTCGCATTCAGGGCTTCGGTCCGGTGCGTACGGCGAAGGCCGGTTCCCGTGGTCGCGCCACGGGAACCGGCCTTCGCCGTCCGGAATTACACGCCCGCGTAGGAGTGCTTGCCGCTGACGAAGATGTTGACGCCGTAGTAGTTGAACAGCCAGCAGCCGAAGGCGATCATCGCCAGGTAGGCGGCCTTGCGGCCCTTCCAGCCGGCCGTCGCGCGGGCGTGCAGGTAGCAGGCGTAGCCGACCCAGGTGATGAAGGACCAGGTCTCCTTCGGGTCCCAGTTCCAGTAGCGGCCCCAGGCGTCGCCGGCCCAGATCGCGCCCGCGATGATCGTGAACGTCCACAGCGGGAAGACGGCCGCGTTGACCCGGTAGGCGAACTTGTCCAGCGAGGCGGAGGCGGGCAGCCGCTCCAGCACCGAGGTGGCGAAGGCACCCGGCTTGCCGCCGGTCTGCAGCTTGGTCTCGTACGCGTCCTTGAACAGGTACAGGATCGTGGCGACCGCGCCGACGTAGAACACCGCGCCGCAGAAGATCGCGGTGGAGACGTGGATGTACAGCCAGTACGAGTGCAGGGCGGGGACGAGCTGGTCGCTGGCCGTGTACAGGACGGTGACCGCGAGGCCCAGGTCCAGCAGGACCGTGGTGATCAGGAACAGGCCGAGCCAGCGCACGTTCTTCTTCAGAGCCAGCAGCGTGAGGTACACGCCGACGGCCACCGTGGAGAAGGTGATGTTGAACTCGTACATGTTGCCCCACGGCGCCCGCTGCACGGAGGCCGCGCGGGCGACGACGCCGGCCAGCTCCACCAGGAAGGCGAGCACGGTGAGCGCGACGGCGATACGGCCGTAGAGGTCGCCCTGCGCGTCCCCGCCGTGCGCGCCGGGACCGTCCGGCACGTCGCGGGCGCCGGAGGCCGAGCGCACGACGACCTTGGGCCGCTCCAGCACGGCGGTGCCCCCGGACTGCTTCACGGTGACGGCGGGAGTCTTCGCGGAGGTCTCCGACGTCAGCGCGGCGGCCGTACGGGCCACCTTGCTGCGGCTGCCGAAGAGCCATTCGGCGATGTACGCGAAGAAGGCCAGGGTGTAGACGGCCATCGACGAGTAGATCAGCGTGTTGCTGATGCTCGCCAGGTGTTCGTTGGTTGCGGCGGCGAGAGTCACTTCTCAGCCCCTTCGGCAGGTACGACTGGGGTGTCGGAGGATTCTGAAGGGTCGTCGTCGGGGTCGGGTGCCCCCGGCGCCTGGTCGTAGAGGATTCCGGCGAGGTCGCCCAGCTCCTCGGGCACCTTGGCGGACTCGCTGCGGCCGAGCCCGGCCATCTCGACGACCGTCACGCCGTCGGCGCCGCGCACCGCGCGCACCCACACCCGGCGCCGCTGGATGAACAGCGAGGCGGCCAGGCCGAAGATCGCGGCGAGCGCACCGCCGAGCGCCCAGCCGCTGCCGGGCTCCTGGACGATCTCGAAACCGGCCCATTCCTTGATGTCCTTCTCGAAGGTGATGGACCCGGCGCCGTTCGGCAGCGTCATGGTGTCGCCCGGCTGCAGGAGCTTCTTCAGCAGCTGGCCCTTGCTGTCCTTGAACGCCTTCATGTGCGTCTTGTCGAGCTGGTACACGCTCTGCGGGATGCCGGCGTTCACGCCGAGGTCGCCGTGGTAGGCGTTCACGGCGAGCAGCGGGTTCACCAGTGCGGGGAACTGGGAGAGCATCGTGCCGGCCTTCGGGTCGAAGGTGGGCACGAAGAAGGCCTGGAAGCCGAGCTGTTCCGACTTGCCCTGGGCGTTCTTGTAGCCGTCCATCACCTTCACCACGCCGTTGGAGGTGACGTTTCCGTCGAGAGGCAGCAACGGCACAGCGTCCTGGAAGACCTTCTTGCCCTTGCCGTCGCGGACGGTGATGACGGGCGCGTAGCCATGGCTGACGAGATAGACCTTTGCGTCACCGATGTGCAGCGGCTCGTTGACCTTGATGGTGGTCGACTTCTGCCTGCCGTACGCACCCACGCTGTAGTCGATCTTCGCCTGGTAGGTGCGCGGAGTGCCCTTGTTGGGGCCGCTGACCTCGTAGGTGCCGGTGAACGTCTTCAGGTCGAAGCTGAACGGCACCAGGTCGTCGGTCTGGAAAAGGCTGCCGGACTTGAAGTCGTCGTACTGCGCCAGCGCGTTGGAGAACCCGTCGCCCTCGACGACCAGCTTGGTGCCGTCCGACTTGTACAGCTGGCCGGAGGCGAAGGCGACCAGCAGCACGATCAGGGCGATGTGGAAGACCAGGTTGCCCAGTTCGCGCACATAGCCCTTCTCGGCGGCGACGGCGTCACCGGCGACATGGGCGCGAAAGCGGCGCTTCTTCAGCAGCGCGAGCGCGGCCTCACGGACCTGCTCGGGGTCGGCGTTCGTCCGCCAGGTCGTGTAGGCGGGCAGCCGGGTCAGCCGCTTGGGGGCGCCCGGCGGGCGGCCGCGCAGCTGGCCGACGAACTGCCAGGTGCGCGGGACGATGCAGCCGATGAGAGAGACGAACAGCAGGATGTAGATCGCGGAGAACCACACCGAGCTGTAGACGTGGAACAGGCCGAGCTTGTCGTAGATCGGCGAGAGCGTCTTGTGGGCCTTGCGGAAGTCGTCGACCTTGTTGAGGTCGGCGCCGGTCTGCGGGATGAGCGAGCCGGGGATCGCGCCGAGCGAGAGCAGCAGGAGCAGCAGCAGCGCGACCCGCATGGAGGTCAGCTGCCGCCAGAACCAGCGGGCCCAGCCGATGACGCCGAGTCCGGGCGCGGCGGACAGCTCGTCCACGGGGGCGGTGGACAGCTGGGATCCGGCCGCGCCGAGGTCCTCCTGGTCCTGGCTCGCCTGGTCCCGGCTCTTGTCGGTTTTGGTCTTGCTCATCGATCAGATCCCCACAGTGAAGCCGTTGGACCAGGTCTGCATCTGCTGCACCAGGCTGTCCCAGGCACCGGTCAGCAGCAGCACACCGGTGACGATCATCATCGTGCCGCCGATGCGCAGCACCCAGACATAGTGGCGCTTGACCCAGCCGAAGGCGCCGAGCGCCTTGCGGAAGGCGACCGCCGTGAGGACGAAGGGGACGCCGAGGCCCAGACAGTAGGCGACGGTGAGTATCGCGCCCCGGCCGGCGCTCGCCTGCTGGGAAGACAGGGCGATGACGGAGGCGAGGGTGGGGCCGATGCAGGGCGTCCAGCCGACGCCGAACAGGGCGCCGAGGAGGGGCGCGCCCACCAGGCCGGCGGCCGGCCGCCGATGGAAGCGGAACTCACGCTGTGTCAGCCAGGGCATCAGCCCCATGAAGAAGACGCCCAGAAGGATCATGAGCACGCCGAGCACCTTTGACAGGATGTCCTTGTACTCCTGCAGGGTCGATCCGAAGAAGCCGAACAGCGCGCCGCCGGAGACGAACACGGCAGTGAAGCCCAGGACGAACAGAAAGGCACCCGTGGCCATCCGCCCGCGCCGCGTCTCCGCCAGATCGGTGCCCGCGACCCCGGTCACATAGGACAGGTAGCCGGGGACGAGCGGCAGCACACAGGGCGAGAAGAAGGAGACGAGCCCGCCGAGCAGCGCCACCGGCAGCGCGATCAGCAGCGCGCCGTCGAGAACGGTCTCGTTCCGGCCCGTCTCGGCGGCCAGCGTCAGCAATGCGCTCACGTCACTTCTCCGCCAGGACCGGCTTGAGCATCTTCAGCAGCGCCGTGTCGTCGAGCGCCTCCAGGGCCCGCGCGGCGAGCTTCCCGTGCCGGTCGATGATCAACGTGGACGGGATCAGCTGCGGGTTGAGGGTGCCCTTCGCGAAGCGGAGCATCAGCTTGCCTGCCGGGTCGTACAGGCTCGGGTAGGTGAGCTGCTGTTCCTTCTCGAAGGCGACCGCGGGAGTGAGGCTTGTGTCACGCGTGTTGACGCCGACGAACCGCACGCCCTTGTCCTGGTACTGCTTGGAGACCTTGGCGAAGTACTGGGCCTCCTCGCGGCACGGGCCGCACCAGGAGCCCCAGAAGTTGAGGACGACGACGTCGCCCTTGTAGCCGGCGACGTCGAGGCGCTTTCCGTCCAAGGTCTTGCCGGACAGGTCGGGGGCGGCGACCCGCTTCCCCTCGGGGACGGTGTCGATGCCGTTCTTGCCGGTGACGAAGTTGGTGTCACCGCCTCCACCGGAGATGCCGCCGCCGCACGCGGACAGGGTCAGGGCCGCGACGGCGGCCACGGCGCTGAGCAGGACGGCGCGGCTACGGGTACTCATGTGAAAAGTTTCGCATGTCCCCTCCGGCGCTCTGTGGCGCCCCCCTGCCGGGCGGAAAACCGCATTTCAGGGCGTATTTACACGGGGCATTTCCGACAGCGGGACGGGCGGGAGGCTACGCGAGGAAAGTCCTCCAGCCGCCGGCCGGAGCCTGCCCGGGCGCCAGCGTGCGCAGCTTGGCGAGCACCTCGGGCTTCTGTACGTCGATCCAGTCGCAGAACTGCCGGAAGGAGACCAGCCGGACGTCGGCTCCCTTCTCCTTCGCCTGCGCGATGTGCTTGAAGGCCTGCTCGACGGCGTCCATGTAGATACCGCCGTTCCAGTGCTCGAAGTGGTTGCCGATGAAGAACGGCGCCCGGTTCGAGAAGTACGCCCGCTTGAAGCCGGCGATGTACGCACCGGCCGCCTGCTCGCGCCAGGCCGGGTAGTTGTAGGCCGGCGCCTTGGTCGAGTTCTGCGACTGGTTGAACATCATGTTGTAGTCCATCGAGAGGACCTGGAACTTCCTGCCGGGGAAAGGTATCTCCTGCAGCGGGAAGTCCCACAGCCCCTGCTTCTTCACCGGCCACATCTGCAGCCCGCCCGGCGAGGAGGCGTCGTAGCGCCAGCCCAGTTCGCGGGCGGTGGGCAGCAGGTTCTCCTGGTTGAGCAGGCAGGGCGTACGGCCGCCGACCAGTTCCTTGTCGTAGTCGAACGGCAGGGCCGGCATGTCGGTGAGGCCGGTATTGGTCTTCCAGTTCTTGACGAAGGACTTGGCCTGCTTGATCTCACTGTGCCACTGCTGGGGCGTCCACCACTTGACGGAGGTGTGGGCGTCGCCACAGAAGTGCCCGTTGAAGTGGGTGCCGATCTCGTGGCCTTCGAGCCAGGCCCGGCGGACGTTGGTCAGCGTCGCCTTGATGTGCTCGTCGCTGAGGTAGCCGATGTCGGAGGCGCCGATCTTGTTGTTCGGCGGGACGTACAGGCGCTTCTTCGACTCGGGCAGCAGATACAGGCCCGACAGGAAGAACGTCATGCTCGCGCCGTGCTCCTTGGCCAGGTCCAGGAAGCGCGGGAAGAGGCCGTTGCCGACCTCACCGGCGCCGTCCCAGGAGAAGACCACGAACTGCGGCGGGGTCTGGCCGGGCTCCAGCGGCTCCGGCGCGCCGGGCTGGTGCGGCTGCTTGCCGGTGAAGGACGTGGAGCCGTCCCCGATGAGGCGGCCCTGCGGCGCGCCGCTCGCGTCGCCGCCCTTTCCGTCGCTCTTCCCGCCGCCGGAACCGTCCGAGGCCCCGGTGCCGTCCGATGACGTGTGGCTCCCGCAACCGGCGAGGGTGGCGGCGGCCGCGGCACCCGCGCCGAGGCCGAGTATTCCCCGGCGGGAGAAGGTCCGGGAGACGGTGCGCATGGAGTTCCCCGATCATCGCGCCTGTTGGTGGTCACCCACTGAGAGGGCGCGACGATCGGGGAGGTTCCGATAATCCTTATGTTTTTCGCAATAGTTGAGGCAATAGCGCCCTAACCGCGGTCAAACGGACCGTCAGAAAGCGACACTCAGGCCCCGAAGGCCTTCCCCTGGGCGGTGCCCTTGCCCTTCTGCGGCGTGGCACCGGCCCGCAGATGTGCCGGGACCAGATCGATGGCGGGTTCGTTGTAGCCGACCGACACGATCCTGTCGCCCAGATATGTGAAAGTCGTCAGGGAGGCGAGCGTGCACTGCCGCTTGCGCGGATCGTGCCACAGCCGCCGCCGCTCCACGTACGACCGCACGATCCAGATCGGCAGCTGATGGCTGACCAGCACCGCCTCGTGCCCGCGCGCCCGGTCCTTGGCCGCGTTCAGCGCGCCCGTCATCCGCACGACCTGGTCGACGTACGGCTCGCCCCAGGACGGCCGGAACGGATTGACGAGGTGCTTCCAGTTCCCGGGCCGCTGCAGCGCCCCGTCGCCCACGCCGAAGGTCTTGCCCTGGAAGACGTTCTCGGCCTCGATGAGCCGCTCGTCGGTGTCCAGGTCGAGACCGTGCGCCTTGGCGATCGGGGTGGCCGTCTCCTGCGCCCGCTCCAGCGGCGAGGCGCAGACGTACGTCACGTCCCGCGGGGCGAGGTGCTCGGCGACCCGGTCGGCCATCTGCCGCCCCAGCTCGGACAGGTGGTAGCCGGGCAGCCGCCCGTACAGCACGCCGGTCGGGTTCTCGACCTCACCGTGGCGCATCAGATGGACGACGGTGACGTCCTTGTCCCTGTTGCTGACGCTGGTGCTCACGCGGTGGCCTCCGCAGCCGCTCGGGCCGCCGCCGGAAGGGCGTCGGCGATCTTCTGGACGGCCCGCTCGTCATGGGCCGTGGACACGAACCAGGACTCGAAGGACGACGGCGGCAGGTAGACGCCGTTCGACAGGAGCGAGTGGAAGAACGCGGTGAAGCGGTACGAATCCTGCCGCTTGGCGTCCTCGTAGGTGCGCACCCGACGGTCGGTGAAGAACACCGAGAACATGTTGGAGGCGGTCTGCAGCCGGTGCGCGACGCCTTCCTTGCTCAGCGCCTCGGTGACGAGGGCCTGGATCTGCGCCGAGACGGCGTTCACCTTGTCGTAGGCCGCGTCGTCGAGGAGGCGCAGCTGGGCGAGCCCGGCGGCGGTGGCGACCGGGTTACCGGAGAGGGTGCCGGCCTGGTAGACGGGGCCCGCGGGCGCCAGGTGCGCCATGACGTCGGCGCGCCCGCCGAAGGCGGCGGCCGGGAACCCGCCGCCCATCACCTTGCCGAAGGTCATGAGGTCGGGCTGCACGCCGTCGATCCCGTACCACCCGGCTCGGCTGGTCCGGAAGCCGGTCATGACCTCGTCGGAGATGTAGAGGGCGCCGTTCTTCCGGCAGGCGTCCTTCAGGCCCTGGTTGAATCCGGGGTCCGGCGGCACGACCCCCATGTTCCCCGGCGAGGCCTCGGTGATCACACACGCGATCTCGCCCGGGTACCGGTGGAAGGCCTCCTGCACGGACTCCAGGTCGTTGTACGGCAGCACGATCGTGTCGCCGGCCTGGGCACCGGTGACGCCCGGCGTGTCGGGCAGCGCGAAGGTGGCGACACCGCTGCCGGCCGCGGCGAGCAGGGCGTCGACGTGCCCGTGATAGCAGCCCGCGAACTTGATCACCTTGGACCGCCCGGTGAACCCGCGGGCGAGCCGGATGGCGGACATGGTCGCCTCGGTGCCGCTGCTGACCAGCCGCACCTGCTCCACGGGCTCCACCCGGGCGACGATCTCCTCGGCGAGCGCGACCTCGCCCTCACCGGGCGTGCCGAAGGACGTACCGCGTGCGACGGCCTCCTGGACGGCGGCGATCACCTCGGGGTGCGAGTGCCCGAGGATCATGGGACCCCAGGAGCAGACGAGGTCGACGTACTCGCGCCCGTCCGCGTCGGTCAGGTAGGGCCCGCGGCCGGACACCATGAAGCGGGGCGTGCCGCCGACGGCCCGGAAGGCGCGCACCGGCGAGTTCACCCCGCCGGGTGTGACGGCGGAGGCGCGGTCGAAGAGCGCCTGGGAGGCGGGCGCATCGTAGGGATAGGGCGTTTCGCTCAGGGCACTCATGGCGTGCGACTTCTCCGACTTCTCGGACTCCGGTGCTTGGGTGACCTCCTCAGGGTAGGCCGCGGACCGGCGGGAGCGTGGCCCGCCTCAAGATCGGCGCCGCCATCCGCCGTCGCCGCCCCCCGTCGGCATTCGCCATCTGCGAGACTGAGACCTGATACACACAGCTCATACGCACGTAATGATCAGAGGCCGGACAATAACCCGTGGACTGTTGTTCCACCGCACGTTTCGGTGGGCGGCCGTGGGGGAGGTCACTGACACGATGATCGGGTTGCGCGGCGGGGGCCACGCGTCCTAGAAAAGCAGTCGGGTGGAGATATGCATCGCGGTGGCGGACTGGGCGAGGGGACTGATGACCTGGGTCCTCGACGTGCCCGGCGGGGAAGGCACCGGCGCGACGCGGAGGAAGCGACTGAGACACGGCAGAGCGACGCACGTCAGACACAGGGTGTACCGGGTGAGCCCGATCGGTACGACCGGCAGACGGACCGGCAGCTGGAGCGACCCGTCGACCGCCGGCTCGACCACCGGGCCGACCGCCTGAGGGCGGGGAGCAGGAATGGTGGTCGGGTGGGGGTGACGTACAAATACTTCGGCGCGCCGGACGGCGCGACGGCGGCTCGCGTCCCCATCTCGATGCGCCCCGAAGAACTCGGCGGCGACGAGCTGGGCATGAACGGCATGTTCACCAAGATCAAGCCGGAGACGATGGCCGCGATGGTGCTGACCGGCATCGAGGGCGTCCCGCTGCACAAGGTCCCGCCCCTGGAACTCGTCGTCCTGCACCCCGACTACGCGGTCGTCAAACTCCCCATGACCGTCGTCGACCCCCTGCGCGGCATCGGCGAGGAAGCGGTCGGCGCGGCGGCCTTCATCTGGTCGACGGTCCCGGACCGGGGTGGTCCGCGGGACGCGTTCAACGTGTACCAGTTGCTGCACGAGTGGCAGGACTTCTCGCATCGGCTGCATGAGGCGGGGCATCAGCCTTATTGCCTTGTGTGGCCGTGACCTGGGGTTTCAGGGGTTTCGGGCGGGGTTTCTGACCCCGCCCTCGTCATGTGCGGAGAGAGGCCGTCAGGCGGCCAGGGCACAACGAGGGCACATGGGTTTCGCTGGGGGCACTGATGTGCCCTGGGTGCCGGGCCGGTCGTCCTCGACTTCGGCCTCGGCTTCTGCGAAGACGTCGTCGATCGCCTTGCGCGTCCGAGTCTCGCTGGACGGCAGCAGATGCGTGTACGTCCGCAGCGTGAAACCCGGGTCCGAGTGTCCGAGGTACTCGGAGAGCGCCTTGATGCTCTCCCCCGCGTCCAGGAGCACGGAGGCGTACGCGTGCCGGAGGGCGTGCATGCCGTCTTCCGGGGCCGCCTGGAGGTAGCGCGCCCCGCGCTCGCGGGGAGGGATCACGCCAGCGGCGGCCAGGGCACGCTTCCAGTCGCCCATGTTGAAGACGCTGCGGTTGTAGGCCCGCCCCTTCTTGTCGACGAAGAGGAGGCGGAAGGTTTTCGGCTCACCGTCCGGCTTGGTCCACGGCAGGGTGACGTCGACCGGCGGGAACTCCTTCATGTGCGCCTTGAGGGCGACGGCGAGCTGAGCCGACAGGGGCACTGACCGGATCCTGTTGCCCTTGGGCAGGGCGAAGACGGGCTTCGTACCGACCCGCCGCACCTGGCGGTTGATGTGGATCCAGCCGCCCTTGAAGTCGATGTCCTCGACGGCGAAGCCGAACACCTCGCCCTGCCGCAGACCGCAGCCGAAGGCGAGCTTGCCGCCGGCCTGGAAGCGCTTCGGGAGTCCGGCGATGACCGCGCGGACGCGCTCCAGCGACCAAGGGATGATCTTCTTCTTGGTCGCGGTCGGGAGCTTGACCGACTTCGCCTTGCACGGATTCTTCGGCAGCAGCCCGTCCTCCACGGCCGCACCGAGGATGCTGGAGAGGATGTCGAAGATGCCCTCGATCGTCGACACCTCCAGGCCGCCGTCCTGGAGTGTGCGGATCCAACCCTGGATGACCGAGGGCTGGTTGAGGGACCGCAGCTCACGTCGGCCGAGGTGCTCGACGATGTGGTTGCGGACCGTCGCCTCATAACGGAGCGCGGTCGTCGGGCCGACGGAATTCGCGGCGAGCCATTTCTGCGCGTAGGCGCCGAGCGTCTGCTTCGTCTCGGCGGGGACAACGTAGGAGCCCTGCCGGATCTCGACGTCGACCTCGGCGGCGCGGTTGTCCGCCTCGGCCTTCGTGTGGAAGTTCTCCTTGCGCTGGCGGTCGTCCAGGTCGCGGTAACGGACCTGCCAACGCTTACCGATGCCGTGGTCGGCAGTCGGGACCATCCGCTTCGTACGGCTCTTGTGCTCGCCGCACTCGGCCTCGGTGGGCTTGGGGTGGGACTTGTGCCAGCGGTCGTACACGTCAGCCAAGAAGGGCCTCCTGGGTGGGGATGAGGGAGTGGGAGGTGGCGTAGGACACCGGGGAGTGCGTCGGCCACGGGAGCAGCAGGGCTGCGGGAGGGGCGCCGAGCGCGGTGGCGAGGGCGACGAGGTCGTCTACGTCGCATCGGCGGCGGGCGCGTTCGGTACGGCTGAGGGCCGTGTTGGCCATCGGACGGCCCAGCGCGGTGCAGCGGGCCGCGAGCTGGTGCTGAGTCAGGCCGCGCACGAGACGTAGGTGCTCGATGGCGCGGGCGGTGTGGAGGCCGGCGGGGCCTATTCCGACAGGTCGATTGGGCATGACAGATAGCTGTAATTTGCAGCCGGGCGCCATGGCAAGAGTTAGCTCTTAAACTCTCCAATAGTCGTTCGAGGGTGAAGTGGCGTTCGTCTCGTCGAATTCCGGTACATCGCGAGGCGTTTCAGCCGAGGTGCCGTGTTACCTTCCCTCGTCGTTTTCGAGATGGGCGTTTTGGACAGACATCAGCCGCGATGTCCGGCTGGTCAGTCACGTCATCCCTGACCGCCAGGTGTTACCTCTGAGCTGCTGAGGTACCGGATTCCGGCACCTCGACCAGTTGCTTCGCCGCAAGAAAATTTCAGGCCCGGCGGGAGCGATTTCGGCAACCGGGGATCCACCCTTACTGTTTCCCTCTCCCCGGCCACACCGAAAGAAGTAGTGAGGAGTTTCAGAACCAACTCTGGACTTTTCTCCGGGTGGTGTGGCTTTGTTGTCCAGCCCATTGTTCAAGACCGAAAAGGAGCCCTGTGCCGAAGACCCCTCCCCGTAACACCAACGCCCCTGCCACCGCTGCGGCTGCCCAGCGTGGCCCGCTTGCCACCCCTGCGGAGGTCGCCGCCTATCTCGGGGTGCCGGTGAAGACGCTCTACCAGTGGAAGTACCGGGGCATCGGCCCCAGCGTCCACAAGGTCGGCCGTCACCTGCGCTACCGCTGGCGGGAGGTGGACGCGTGGCTGGACGCCCAGACGTCGTACGACCTCACGGCCTGACCCCGCATCTGACGCGGACGACGAAGTGGCCCCCGGCGCGCCAACGCCGAGGGCCGAAGACTCCCCTGCCGATCGCCCATCCCTGATCGAACGAGCTGGTGAGGGGCGGGACCTTGCCCGTCCTGCCCCTCACCGGAGAGGAACGCCTATGGACGACTCTACGTCCCCCAGCACCACGAACACCTCCCCCACCAGCTGGCCCACTCCCGCGGTCCCCGGCGAGGGCATCCCCTGGCGCCGCCAGGATCAGCAGGACACGCGGTCCCCCGCGTCGGGGACCGTCGAACACCCGGCGGATACGCAAGCACACAGGGACCGTCCCCAGCCGTCTGCTGATGCCGTTGTTGGGGACCGTCCCCGCGACGTGCCCGCTGCTCGGTCCCCGCATGTCCCGGTCCCCGTATCGACATCCGGTGCAAACCCGCAGGTCAGCGGCGAGAAATCGGGGACCGGTCCCCAAGAGACAGCCGTTTCACCAGGGGACCGTGATCACGGTCCCCGCCAGCCGGTGGGGCCCGACACCCCCGTAGCGGACACCGCCCAGCAGGAGGGGACCGGTCCCCTTGACGCGCGGGGACCGGATCACGAGGTCGGTCCCCGGCCTCCTCGGGGACCGGCAGACCCCTCGGAACAGGGTTCTGGTGAGGGTGCCGTGCTGCTGGATGAGTTGCGGACGGCGATCGGCAAGTACGTCGTGCTGCCCAGTGACGAGGCGCTGACCGCGGTCACCCTGTGGGTGGCGGCCACGCACATCCAGAGCGTTCTGCAGCACGCGCCGCGTCTGGCGGTCGTCGGCCCGACGAAGGGCTGCGGCAAGTCCCGGGTGCTGGACGTGCTCCACGAGACCGTGCACCAGCCGATCATGACGGTGAACATGTCCACGGCGGTGCTCTTCCGCGTCATCGGCAAGAACCCGCGCACGATCCTGGTGGACGAGGCCGACACCATCTTCAGCAAGGCCGGCGACAACGAGGAACTGCGCGGCCTGCTGAACGCCGGGCACCAGCGCAACCGGCCCGCCTGGCGCATCTCCGGTCCGGAGCACAAGCCCACCCCGTATCCGACCTTCGCCATGGCCGCGCTGGCCTCGATCGGCGACCTGCCCGACACGATCACCGACCGGGCGGTCGTGCTCCGCATGCAAAAGCGCAAGACCGGCGAGAAGGTGACCCCGTTCCGCTCGCGCTACGCCACACCGGAACTGAACGCGCTGCGGGACAAGCTGGCCGCCTGGCTGGGACCGCTGCGCGGCACGGCCGCCCGCATGGCGCCGACCATGCCGGTGGAGGACCGGGCGGCGGACACCTGGGAACCGCTGGTCATCATCGCCGACCTGGCCGGCGGCCACTGGCCCGCCCGTGCCCGTGCGGCCTGCGTGGCGATGACCCGGTTCGAGGCCGTCCAGGACGAGCAGACCAACCTGAAGACGCGGCTGCTGCGCGACATCCACCGCATCTTCCAGGCACACGGCAACCCCGAAGCCATGTCCTCCCTGGATCTGGTCACCGCCCTGCTCCAGGACCCCGACGCCCCCTGGGCGGAACACGGCACCAAGGGACTCAACGCCCACCACCTGGGCAACATGCTGAGGGACTTCGGCATCAGCCCGGCCAACTACCGCTTCGACAAGGGCAGGCAGGCCAAGGGGTACGCCCGTAACCGGTTCCTCGACAGCTGGGCCCGGCACTGCCCCGACCTCACCGAGACGGCGCCCGCCCCCGCGCACGACGCCACACCTGCGCACCGGGCTCAGGGCAAGCCGCCCGCCGCCCCGGCGGGCCAGCTGCCCGTCGGCCCGCCCGGCGGCCCCACCGGCCCCAAGCCCGCCCGCTGACCCGCCTCCCCCAGGGTCCGTATCAATGCGTCGCATCCGTCCCCGCGCAGGTCAGCGCGGGGACGGATGTCCTCGCCGGGACGGACTTCTCCGTACCTGCCCGACTGTCCGTACCTGTCCTGACCAGGCATGGGACGGATGCGACGCACGCGACACACCTCCCACCCTCACTCACCAACGGAGTACTCCGATGCGCGACCTGCACCCCGAACACCCCATGCCCCAGAAGCAGATGCCCCGCACCCCCGTCACACGCGCAGCAAGTTGTCGGGTAAGGAGTCCTTACCCGGCCCCCGCCCTGGAGGGTGCGGAGGCATCCGGCGCAGGGGCACCGGAGTCGGTCGGCCCAGGGGAGCCGACCGGGACTGGAGGCAGCGAGCCGTCGTCGAACGTGCCGCAACAGCCTGCGCCGCGTCGCCGTCTCCGTGACAAGCAGCTGCGCGAGCGCCGCGTCCACCCCCGTTACAACGACGCCGAGTTCGCCCTCGTCCAGAAGGCCGCCGCCCTGAGCCGCATGCAGCCCGGCGGCTACGTCGCCGAGTGCTCGCTCGCCGCCGCCCGCGCCGACGACCCCACCGCAGCCGTCGCCGACTACCGCACCATGGTCAAGGCGCTCATGGCCGCCAACCGGCAGCTCGGCGGCATCGGCAACAACCTCAACCAGCTCACCTGGCACCTCAACAGGGACGGCGCCTGGCCCCACTCCGACACCGTCCAACGGCTCCTGGAGCGTGTCGAGGCGTCCATCACCGAGGTCGACACCGCGGTTGCCCAGATCACCGAGGGGCGGTGAGCCCTTGATCCCGAAGATCATCCTCGGCAAGGGGCCAGAGGCCACACGCCGCACGATCGGCTACCTCTTCAGCAAGGGCCGGGCCAACGAACACATCGACCCGCACCTGGTGGCCTCCTGGAACAACTTCGCCCCCGACCCCGGCCGCAGCCCCCACCGCGACCCGAGGGAGGTAGAAGCGCAGCTCGCCGCGCAGCTCGACCAGCCCGTGAAGATGCTCGGCGACAAAGCACCCAAACACACCCTGTGGCACTGCCCCGTCCGTGCCGCACCCGAAGACCCGATCCTCACCGACACCCAGTGGGCCACCATCGCCCGCCGGATCGTGGCCGCCGCCGGCATCGCCCCCGAAGGCGATACGGAAGCCTGCCGCTGGGTGGCCGTCCGTCACGCCGACGACCACATCCACATCGCCGCCACCCTCGTCCGCCAGGACGGCCGCCGCCCCCAGCGCGACTACGACCAGCGCGCCGTCCAGCGCGAAGCCCGCCAGATCGAAGTCGACTACGGGCTCAGGCGGTTGAAACCGGGCGACGGCACCGCCGCCAAACGCCCCACCAGCAAGGAACACTTCAAAGCCAAACGCCTGGGCCACGACACCACCTCCCGCGACGTCCTGCGCCTGCGGGTTCGCCGAGCCGTCGCCGCCGCGGCCGACGAGGCCGAGTTCTTCGCCCTGCTGGAGGCCACCGGCGTGAACGTGCGCCTCAAGCGCGGCCCGTCCGGCGACGCACTCGGCTGCAACTTCGCCCTGCCCGGCGACACCAACGACCAGGGCGAGCCGGTCTTCTACTCCGGCTCCGCCCTCGCCCCCGACCTCTCCCTCCCCCAGATCCGCCGACGCCTCGCCACCACCAGCCCCGAACCAGTCACCGCCCGGCCGGGCAACCCGTGGCATCAGGCCACCGCCGCCACCGAACGCATCCCCCACCACCTCACCCACGGCGACGACCACACCGCCCAAGGGCAGCTGGTCGCGCTCGGCGCCGCACTGGACCTCCTGCCGGTCACCGCACCGGCCGCGCTCAAGGCCGAACTCGAACAGGCCGCCGCCGTCTTCGAGCGCGCCACCCGCTCCCGCATCGCCGCCGACCTCGACAGCACCCGCGTCCTGCGCCGCAGCGTCCAGGCGATCTGGAAGGACCCCGCACGGCACGAAGACGGTGCCGGACTGGCGATGCTGCTGGACGTCGCCCTCACCGCGGTCGCCTACGCGATGCACTGGCACCGCGTCCGCCAGCACGCCCAGCAGGAGGCAGCAGCGGAACAAGCCCTCGTCCATCTGCAGGTCGCGTACGCGCAGGTCGCCGGCCCGGTCCTGACGGGCCTCGCACGCCGCTCCCCTGGCCTCCAGACCAAGCGCCGCTTTGCCCACCACCTCCAGGAGGCTGTACCGGAACACGCCGAGCGCATCCTGGCCGACCCCGCCTGGGACGCGCTCGCCACCGTGCTCGCCGAGGCCGAAGCAGCAGGACACAACGCAGCCACCGTCCTCGACCAGGCGCTCGGCCAGCGCACCCTGGACGACGCCCACAGCCCCGCCCGCGCCCTGACCTGGCGCATCCGCCGCCTCGGCGAGCGTCACGCGCCCAGTCCACGAGCCGAGGCAGCCCGGGCCCGCCGTGCTGCAGAGCGCCCCGCCGTGCTGCCCTCGCAGGAAGCCCGGACCATGCGGCGCTGATCAAGCGCTCATCGAGACACCAACCTTCTGGTGCACGACGAAGCCTCCAAGCATCCGAGCCACGCGTTGATTGGCTTCGGAGCAGAGGCATCTTTCGGTCAATGTTCAACCAGGATGCCTCCGTGCACGGCTTGTGCGGGTTTGCGGTATGGCCGCTCTTGCCAAGCGCGTGGACGATGCCCCTCTGTGCCTGCCGCAGCGTCATCGCGGTTGGCCCGGTAGACACGGGGGTGGGAAGTTGGCGTTCGCGGAGCACCAGTCAGTCTTTTCGGCGCCTGCGGTACCGCTCGGGACCGCGGACGTTGCCGGGGAAGTGATCCGGCACGGCGCGTACACCGAAGGCGTCACCCGCCGCTTGAGCGCCGCCGCCTTCGCCCGCACGGACTGGCTCGCCGTGCTGCGCACCCAACTGGCAGAACAGTGGAAGAGATTGAAGGCGGCCATACGGAAACGCCTGCGATGGCTGTTCCCCGCCAAGGAGGAAGAAAAGACCGCCGACTCGTCCGAGCCGACGCCTCCGTCGGTCGTGCTGGGCGAGGACTACGCGGTCTGGGTCCGTCGCCGCATCAAGAAGTCAGCCCGGCCGGTACCGGTCTACGGGTTCCACCAGGAACCTGTCATTCACGCTAGTGACCGAGCCATCCGCCACATGCGAAGACGACGAGCAGCCGTTTTCGCAGTGATCACGCTCGTCGTCTGGCAGACGACCGCCGGCGCTCTGAGTGCGGGCTGGGCGACCCTGGTCCTGCTGGCCGGCGTATGGGCCGTCTACCTGGGCGAGCGCTATCTGGCACAGGTGCGGTTCAACGCCCTGTTGGCCGGAGAACTGCACGCACCCGCACCGGCCGCGCAGGCTCACGCCCTGCCATACCTCTACGAACGCCGCCCAAGCGGGGACCGACACCGGTTCCTCGGGGCAGGTCTCCAGGCATGGCACGAGGCAGTCATCGGCATCGACGTCGAGCCCGCCCCCGAGGGCCAGGACGAAGAAGACGATGCCACCACGCCGCCCCCGGGCTTCCGCACACCGGCGCAAAGCCCGGGCCAGCCGGACATGACCGAAGTGGCCAAGGCGGTCCTGGAGGCGTTGGCCAAGCACAACAAGCCGGTGGCCCGCAAACCGCTCAAGCACTTCACCGTCGCCCAGCTGCACACCCATGTCGCGCGCCGCCTGAACGACCCGGCTCCCGCCCATCACCGGGACCACCCCATCCCGCGCATGGAGGTCATCGGAATCTCCGGCATCCACTACAAACGGTGGGACGAGATCGACGACGACACGTGGCGCAGCCTGCACACCCTCGCCGTGGACAGCTTCGGCGACAAGCCCGCCGAGGAGATCGCCCGCCGCTACATCTGGGCACGGGTGACCGCCTGGAACGGCGACCTCATCGCCGCCATACTCGTCCACTTCGCCTACCAGGGCGGCTTCCTACGCGTCACCGTCCGCCCGCACATCATGGGTCCGCTCAACCCGCAGGTCGCCGGACTCAAGCCCGCCGACCCCCGCGCCCTCAAATGGTTCGGCCGAACGGCTTTCAACGCCCTCGGTGACATCTACGTGGGGCTCGACCGGCTCATACGCCGCAAGCCGCGCAAGCGCCCGGAACTCGATCCCGGCAGCGGGCCGGTCAGCCTTCGCGAGGTCAATAGCGTCCGTTGGATCGAAGACATGCACACGAATGACGACGCCCGCTATTACGTGCAGATGATGCAGCGCCGCGTCTTTGACTCCACCGAGATCTTCCTGCGCAACCACAACGTCGACATCGCCGCCTACCAGCAACAAGCCACCGCGATCTATAACTTCGGCGTCATGAACGGCGGCACCATGACCGGCCCCGTGCAGGCCGCACCGCTCTCTGCCAACCCCTCCATGACGAACTGACCGGCAAGACGCCCAGGAGCCCCGCATGCCCATCCGCCGCCAGCCCGACCCGGCCCCGAACGGTCCCAACTTCGGGATCATCAACACCGGTCACATGACCGGGCCAGCCCAAGCTGCAGCGTTCTCCCAGAACGTCAGCCAGACCAACAACATCACCAACGAAGCCGTCACCGAAGCCCGCGAAAGCATCGAGGGACTCCGACGCCGCCTGGAAGAACTGCGCGGCCAGTACCCCGAAGTGGACGCCGCCCTGCGCGATCTCGACATGATCAACCCGCGCCTGGACGAACCCGAACGCGATCCCGGCACCCTGCGCTACATGCTCCAGAACCTCGTCGAACGCTGCGGGGGCATCCCCAACCTCCTCACCGCTGCCCAGCTCGTCCAGTCCACCGTGCTCGCACTGCTTCCCGGCTCCTGAACACCTGCCACTTCGGCCCGATGCTCAGCGGATCAGGTACTGACGACGCGACTGTCGAAACCGGCGTCCAGGAGGCGCTCGTAAGCGCTACTCACATCGCCCGGTACGTCCTGCTCGACGGCGAAGCCGAGCTTCGGGTACTCGATCACCCGTTGCAGGTCGCCGACGAGCATGTCGACCACGAGCTTCTCGTCACCGATCGACTTGATGTAGTCGTCCAACTCCAGCGACTCGGAGGCGCACACGACCTCAACCTCCGGCCACAACTTGCGGCACGTCGCGTACGAGCGGCGCTCCATGTACGGCTTGGAGATCAGCAGCAGCGACTCGACCGCGATGCCGGCCTCGGCCAGCAGCTCGCGGGAGAAGGTGATGTTCTGGCCGGTGTTGGCTGCCTTCGGCTCGACCCGGATGGCCTCGTTCGGCACACCCAGGCTCAGCGCATGCTCGCGGTAGTGGACCGCCTCGCCGCGCGGGAAGCGGGTGCGGGTGGTGGGGCTGTTGCCGCCGCTGAAGACCACGACCGGGAAGAGGCCGGCGCGGTAGAGGTTGACGGCCGTGGTGGCGACGCCGACATCGTGGCTGCCCAGGCCGATCGCCGCCGAGCAGGGCCGCTGCTCATGGCCCATCCGGTGATAGTTCCAGATCAGCGTCGCGTCGTGGAACTGCTCGTCGGAGATCTGGCGCCGCTCGTGCTTGGGCACTGGCACTCCCTGACTCATCTCTGCTGGTCCCTTCGGATGCCCTCGATGCTGTGCATCTGATGGCTCAGCCTTACTGGCGGGTCACCTGAACCATGTGGCTGACGACGAATCTCCGATCATTCCGGATCGCCGCATTCGACAGAGGACTGTGCCAACCCGACCGCCTCCCGCGTCGAGCAACGCGCCAGCATCCGCGCCATTTACAGTCAGATGATGGCTGGTCCAACTCTCCATCCTGCGACGGCATTAGCCGACGCCTCACCCTTGATACCGAGCTACGGTGTAGGCGCCGGGGCCAGAAACAGGCAGTGCACCTGCTTCGTTCACGATCTCCAGGACCTTGAACCCGGCAGTGAGCGCGTACAGCTCCAGTTCGCGAGGGCCGAGAACACGTCGCCGGATGGAATCGTGGCACTCCTCGCCCGAATCGAACACCCAGTGCCGACGCATGGTGTTGATCTGCGTCCGCAGATCCCACTCGTAGCTGATGGCCACGGTGGCAGACCCGAGGCGGGTCTCGACACCAGCCTGTTGAGGACTCGGGGACTCGATCGGGGCTACCGGGGAGCACAACACGAGCAGGGTGTTCGGATGCGCGTGCGCGGCGAATGTCTGGAACGTTGCCTGGACGTCCGCGTTGTCGTGGACGTAGGCGAGCGAGTTCCCCAGGCACACCAGGACGTCAGCAGTGTGACCGAGTCGGACAGTACGCATGTCCCCGACCCGGCAGTCGAGTCCGGGGCGCGTGCGGCGCGCGTAGTCGACCAGGACAGGCTGGAGATCAATGCCGATGCAGTCGAAGCGCTGGGCCAGCAGCTCCAAGTCCCTGCCGGTACCGCAGCCGAAGTCCAGCAAAGTGCGGGCTTTCGGGCAGTGCCGGTCGATGAGCTCCCGACAGACGCTTGCGCTGTCGCTGTCGGCCTGCACGCTGTCGTACAGCGCAGGGTCCCGGTAGAAGAGGTTGGACGCTTCGAGGCATTCTGCCTCCACGATGTCCAGGCTGCTCATGCAAGGCTCCGGAGTCCGACTTCCAGGGCGAGTGTGTCGCACAGCAGGTCAGGCACCACGGGGGCTTTCTCGGCGTGATCCCGGGCGCGGGCCAGGGCGACCGGATCAACGTAGCCGAGATCGACCAGCAGTGACTCGCGAAGCACGTCGTCCAGAAGCGGAAGACCGTAACTTCGCAGGCCCCTCTCCATGACTGCGAGGAAGTTCTCCGGTTCACTGGGGGACGCGACGGACTCGGCCAGTCCCGCGCGCCGCAGGCGGTTGCGGAACATCGCCTTGCCCCGTTTGTGCTCGTGTGGCAGCTGTTCCATGAAGCGGACGACTCGGGGGTGGACGAGTGGAGCGATCGGCCAGATTCCGAGTCGCAGGTAGGCGGGGTTGTGCAGGCCGAAGGCCACGAGCGTGGGTACAGGGAGCACGGGGATGGGGGCGAGGTTCTCGTCCACCTGGGCCAGGGCCTCGATGGTCTTGTCGCCGAGCCACGGGACGGGATCGGCTGCGGGAAGTTCGGCGTTCGTACGCGAGTGGCAGGCATTGACCTCGTCCCCACCACCGCCCGTGAAGATCACCTCGCAACCGTGGGCTGCCACGTGCTCGCGCACGACGTCGAAAGCCTCCTGGTAGAAGGCTCCTGCCGGGTCGTGCGGCACTCCGCGCTCCCGTACCCCTCCGGGTACGAACGGCGGGTACTGCATGGCCGGGACGGCCGTGTCCCGCAGACCCAGGTGATCCGCGAGCATGCGGCGTCTGTCTTGCTGGAGCCGGCCGATCCTGCCGTCCATGAGCAGCCCGAATGTGTGGACGGATCCGAAGCCGGCTGCGGCGGTTGAGAGAGACACGTTGCCCGAGTCGGCCCCACCGGACAATTCAACGCCGACGCAGTTCACCGTTGAACGCCACTCGGCCACGGCCCCGGTCAGCAGCGCATCGAAAGCGTCTACGGGGTCGACATCCGCGCGTAGCTTTCGGGGTTCCAGCACGTGCTGGGCGGGCTCGGGGTAGAGGATCGTGAGTCCGGCCGTCGTGAAGACGGCCGTAGCGCGTTCCGTGAGCCGGTACACCCCTTCGAAGAGGGTGTCGGCGCTGTAGCGGTGTTGTCGGCTCAGGGTGCGTGCCACAGCCCGGGGATTGAGTCGGTCAGGTCGAAGGTGGGGCCGCAGGTCCACCAAGTCCCAGGAGCCGTATAGGTCTTCTCCGACTGCTACGAGGTACAGCGGCGCGGTGCCGAACACGCCCGCCGAAACCTGAACCTCGTCGGGGCGGAGAAGCAGTGACGTGAAGTCCACCTCCCCGCCTTTGTCCTCTCTCACCAGCGCACAGACGCCGGTTCCGTCACCCGGCACGAGTTCTGCGTCCGGGACGGCTACGTGAGCCGGTCTGATCCAGCTCTGTCCGTTTACCCAACGGTCGGTGTCCCAGCGCCAGGTCGTGCTCCGTGTATCGGCCAGCCGCACACGAAAGGAAAGCACCCGCTTCTCCTTCACTCACGAGGCGGTGGAGCAGGGCGCGTGGCCCTGCTCCACCGCGCTCATGGGTTGATCAGCTGCAGTGGTCGCCGTTGTTGTCGCCGCCGCCGGGCATCTTGTCGAGCAGCGCCGCGTCCATGCTGGGGATACCGGTGACCAGGTCGCCGGTGAACAGTTCGTCGATGTTCATGGTCGTTCCTCTCCTACGGAGTGAGTGGACGAGCCCCGCGACCTGCGGAGCCCTGGGCCCGTCCCGGCCGCGGGCAGATCCGGCGACCGGGACGGGGGCTTCTCGGGGGTGCTGCTGCCACGGCGGCATGGCGCCGGCGCGCCGTCGTGGGTCCCGCTCCGGCCGCTGGGGAGCTACTGAGCCTGCCCCGGCGGGGAAACCGGGTCTTCCTGAGGGCTCGCGCGGCCGGAGCGGGAATCAGTGAATGCCCGTCGGGGGCTAGGAGCGGTCGAAGTACCAGAAGGCCCAGGCGACCGGTGAGGTAGAGCCGATGATCTGGGCTGACAGCAGCCACTGCCGCCAGCCGTAAGGGCCATGGCGCCTGTCGCTTCCCCGTCTCACCATCCTCGCGACACCGCCAGCGTGATCGAGCCGCCGAGCGCAAGGACCGAGACGACGTACAGGACTTGGGCCGTGATCTGGTTTCTCACGGTTTGCTGTGGCCCTTCTCGGGGTGCCGGACGATGGGTGGTAGGCCGGGTGGGCTGATGAACAGGCGCCGTGCCCGCTCCTGCTCGGGCAGGGTCGCTCCGGCCCTGCGCACGGGCAGGTCCGTGGGGGATTCGTCAGCCATCGACCTGCCCGTCCTGTTCCTGCCTCTCGCGGTAGACGTCGGCGAAGCGCCGGGTCAGCAGGCCGACTTCACGCATGTACTGGTAGGCGCCGAAGTGGGTGGACTCCGCGGTCGGCCGGCGCGTCAGGTCGAGGACCCGGTAGCCCTCCCGGAACAGCGCCTGGACGGCCGGGTCCTCGTCGAAGCCGAGGTCCTCGGCCATCAGCGCTCTGAGGTGGCCGACCAGCTCCCGGGTCGTCGCGTCGATCACCGGGCGATCGGGCATCGCGAGCCCGACGGCGAGCGCCGTGGCCACACTCTCGTCGACCGTCTCCAGGACGATCGGGAGCTGCACCGCCTCGGACGACATGGCGCTGTGTGTTCCCATGCCCGCACCCCTTCTCCGGTGTCCACGGTTGTCGTGGCTGACAACGTCCAGAAAACCGGCTCGGGTTGGCGCGGACCACGGCATCCATGAGGCAGTCCTGGGACACTCATGGGACAGATCAGCGCCGCCAGGGTAGACACGGACCGGAACGTGGAAAGGGGGCGGCATGGGGCTTGCGGAGCGGCGCAGGGCGCTGGGCTACAGTCAGGAAGAGCTCGCGCACGCCCTCGGCGTCGACCGGCGCACGATCGGGCGATGGGAGACGCGCACCACCACCCCCCAGCCGCCATTACGGCCACGGCTGGCCGAGCTGCTGCACCTCGACCTTGACGAACTCGACGCCCTGGTGGGACAGCCACAAGCAGCCCGTCCGGAGTCGGCAGGGTCGCCGCCTCGCGACCACCACGGCTCAGGGGACCTCGACGACATGATCCGACGCCAGTTTCTGCGCGCCATAGCCGTCACCAGCGCCCTGGTGGCCCTGACCGCCGACGAGAGTGCCGCCCTCGCCGACGGAGCTCGGCGTGGGACGTCCGAGGACTTCCTGCGCATGAACGGCCACCTGTGGCAGGTGTACCAACTCGCTCGTGCCAAGGGCTCCGTGTACCCGATCGTCCGTGACCAGCTCACCACGCTCAACGACACCTTCGACGGCCAACCGGCGGCGGAATCCCAGGCCCTGTGCAGCGCGGCCGGCGACCTCTTCCAGCTCGCCGGAGAACTGTCCTTCGACGGCAACCGCTACACCGACGCAGCCGCGTCCTACACGCTCGCCGCTTCCGCCAGCAAGGAAGCCCAGTCCTATGACCTGTGGGCATGCGCCCTGGTCCGGCACGCATACGTCGACCTCTACGAGCGCCGCTACGCCGAGGCGGCCGGCACTCTCTCGGCCGCTGAGAGGGTGGCGCGGCGCGGGGACAGCTCGCTGTCCACCCGCCATTGGGTCGCCTCCGTCCAGGCCGAGGCGTATGCCGGACTCGGAAACCTGTCCGCCTGCGAGCGTGCCCTGGACGAGGCGGAGAAAGTGACGGACCTCAGCGGCCAGGCCCACAACGGCGGCTGGCTGCGCTTCGACGGCTCCCGCCTCGCCGAGGAACGCGGCGCCCGCTACCTCCAGCTCGGGCGCCTCGACCTCGCCGAGAAGGCCCTCTCGACCGCCCTGAGCCAGGACCTGCTCGCCTCCGGCCAGTCCTTCCGGCGACGCGGCGCAGTCCTGACCGACCTCGCGTCCATCGGTGCCAAGCGCCGCGACCCGGACCAGGTCCTCACCTACGGCCGCGAGGCCCTGCAGCTCGCCCGGACGACGTCCTCCGGCTACATCGCCCGTAAACTCCAGGGGCTACGAACCGACCTCGGCCCCCTCGCCCGCGACGCCCGTGTGGTCGAACTGGGCGCCGAGATCGACGCACTGTGCACGACGTGACGAGAGGGGAAGCCATGTCGCAGACCGAGGGCGCACGACTGTTCCGCGAGGCTTGGATCACCGGAGTGCGCAAGCACTTCCCCGGCGAACCCAAGCCCGGCTACATCACCCCTTGGGAAGACACCCCGGACTGGGAACGGCAGGCCGCTGGCGCCGTCCACGACCAGGTGCGACAGTTCCTCGACCTCAGCGACCGCCACGCCTCCCGCCTCACCCGCGAACAGAAGAGCCGCTTCGTCGCCACGTGCTGGACCGCCCAGATGTACCGCCACTTCGAGGACCCTAAGCCCGGCTACGTCGCCGATTGGCCCGACCTGCCCGACTGGCAGAAGGAGACGGACGCCGACATCTTCGAGGCCATCGAAGAGGCTTCGAAGTAACTGGCAATGACCGAGGCCAACCTGTCCGGCCCCCGCCACTTCCTCCGCTCGTACTCCGCAGTCGAGGTCCGTCACCTGATCACCGTGCCAGCACTGGTAAGCATTTCCAATCCGTGCGCCAGGCTCCCAGCGCCCTGAACATCCAGATCCGTCTTGTCGACTGAAGCTTGACCGCTAGGACCAGAGCCTGTCCGGTCGGCGGGGAGGGACACCGGACAGGCTCTGGTGGATATCCGAAGACTTCAGTGCCGAGGCCAGAGCCATGCCGGCTGAAATCTTCAGTGCGGTCGGACACCGGCGCCCAGCGGTGCCCGCGTCGACGAGGGTGCCTGGGCCGCTTGGGGCTGGCGACGGCGTGATGTCAGTGGTGGCGCCTAGGCTGGATGAGGCAAGTGTGTTGCGCCGTCAGCTCCCTTTCTCTGATGCGGTCCGGGGGCGGTCGGCCCGTTCGAATCCGAGGACAACCATGCAGCTCGCCGACCATTTCAATGAGTTCCTGCGCACCACGGTGAACCTGGGCCAAGTCAAGCTCGACCTTCTCGACACCAGGGTGGAGGCGATCTACCGGGCGTTGAAGGCGGACGAGGAAATCGGCTCGCTAGTCCTGGGCAAGATTCCGCAGGGCTCATGGGCTCATCGCACGATCATCGACCCGGTCGGCGGGACGGAATTCGATGCTGACGTGATGCTGCTGATGGCCGAGAACCCGGACTGGTCACAGAGCCCCAAGACGTATATCGAGGAGGTGTATGCGGCCCTGCACCGGCACAGCATCTACAAGAACATGCCGCACTCGCGTAAGTGCCGATGTGTGCGGCTGGTCTACAGCAACTCCATGCACGTGGACATCGTTCCCTATGTGGTGCTGGTCGACGGGCGAGAGGTCATCGTCAACCGCGACGAGGACACCTGGGAGAACACCAACTCGCAGGGCTTCACCACTTGGATGCGTACTCAGGACCAGATCGCGCAGGGGAATCTGCGCAAGGTCATCCGGTTGATGAAGTTCCTGCGCGACCACAAGGGATCGTTCACCGGGACGCGGTCGGTGATCCTGACGACGCTGCTCGGCAACCAAGTTCATGCCTACAAGAAGTTCTCCGATCCGGGCTACTACCGTGACGTGCCCACTACGCTCTTGCACATCGTCGCTGACCTGGACACCTATCTGCAGGCCAACGAGATCAAGCCCTCGGTCGCCGATCCCTCAGGGTCTGGGCTGACCTTCGATCATCGTTGGGAGCAGAACACGTACTCCTACTTCCGCGACCGCATCCACAAGCACGCCGCCGAGATCCACAACGCTTACTACGCCGAGGACAAAGACACGAGCCTACGGCTGTGGCAGGACCTTTTCGGCCCCGAGTTCAAGGCCCCGGTTGCAGCAACCAGCGGCTCCAAGTTCCCCGTGGCTGCCACTACGGCCACCGCTGTCGCGCGGCCTGGTCGCGCCGGGTGAGCGGCGGCAAGAACCGACCCGCACCGACGGATTGGCAGAAAAAGGCCCTGGCCGAGCTGCGCGAGGCCGCAGCCGAACAGCCGGACGTGCTGCGTCTGATGGGAGTTCCAACCCGCGGCCAGAACGGTGAGCTCAGGGTGACGCTGCGGCTTCACACCGGGCCTTTGGCCACTGCTGACGGCGGCTTGGTTCTGCAGGAGCACGAGGAGTTCGTCCTGACCCTGCCGGCCTCACCGCTGTCCGCAACCACCGTCGAAGTCGAGCACTGGAGGTTCGCTGGCTACCCGCATGTCCTCCAGGGGCGCCGACTGTGCATCTTCCTGGATCCCGCCCGCGAGTGGGATCCGCTGCGCGGGGGCATGCGGGCGTATCTAAACCGGCTGTGGTCCTGGCTGAGCCACGCGGCAGCGGGCCAGTTCAACGCATCAAAGGCGATGTACCACGCCGTCGGCGGAGTGCTTCACCAAACGCACGGAACCCCGACGCTGGTCGTACGCATTCCCGGCCCCGACCAGCGAATCCAGACTGGCTACCTGATCGCGCGTACCGAGCACCGCATGGACCTGGCCTACAGTCCGCCCCCGGAAGGCGGGGCCGTACGGGTGCCCGTAATCACCATTGCGGGCGCGCTGCCGCTCGGCGGCGGCTCCACCTTTGCCGAGCTGCTGGCCTACGTGGACAACCCTCCGTTCGATCGACAGCGGAGAAGCTCACCGCAGGCGGTCGCCCAGTCTCCGGCGATACTGACCACGCTCGCGGCCAGTGCGGCGCGCAACCCCGATGGCTCGCCGCAGTACCTGATCCTGGCGGTCCCACACCCAGCGGGCGGCCCGCCCCATCTCTTGGGTGCACGTCTTCCCGCGCCCGCGGCGGATGCGCTGCGGCAAATGGCCCACGAGCAGGGTTCCGCGCTGAACATCGACGCCTCCCGGATCCGCTCGGACCTACTGATCGAATGGTGCCCTGTGTCCGATGAACGACCCACCGTGACCACACGTCGCGATGACGGAAGCCTCATCGGAGGCTTCTTGGGGAAACACGTGCATGTCTGGGGCTGCGGCGGCCTTGGCTCCTGGATCGCCGAGTTCGTCGTCCGCGCCGGCGCCTCACAGGTGACGGTGTGCGACCCCGGAACAGTCACCGGCGGACTGCTGGTCCGGCAGAACTACGTCGAGGCTGACGTTGGAGCCTCCAAAGCCCAAGCTCTGGCCCGACGGCTGCGAGCAGTGGATGACAATGTCGCGGTCCACGTCCACGACGGCGTACTGCCCGATGCTGCAGCTCTGGCGGGCGCCGAAGTCATTATCGACGCGACCGTGAGCATTGCCATGGGCCACATCCTGGAGCGCTTCGCGACTAGTGGGGGACCCCACCCGGTCCTGGCCCAGGTAGCCACCGACACCCGCACCGGCACCCTGGGCTTACTGAGCGTCTCCGCGCCCACCACCGCACAGGGTCCCAGCGGCATCGACACTGCCGCCGGGAAGATCGTACTGGCCGACCCCGCTCTGGAGCTTTACCACCGCCTGTGGCAGGACACCCCGGACGGCGACGAACTTGTGCCGACCCGCGGCTGTTCGATGCCCACCTTCCACGGGTCATCGGCCGACCTGGCTGCTGTCGCCGGAACACTGACGTCCTTCCTGGGGATGCACCTGATTACTCCCGGCTCGGGCACACATCTGATCGCGCTCCCTCACGCAGCCGGATCGCCCCATCACCATTTCCTGGCCCACGACCCGACACCGACCACGCCCTGACCCACCCCACGTGCACAGGAGGTTGCGCAGTCGCCAAGGCGAACGGGAACGCAGTAACTGGCTATCGGATCGCCGGCGAGTGCCAGTGTCAGGGAATCTCCAAAGCTCGTCGATATCCGCTCGGCGTGCGGTCGTAGAGCACCAGCGCCGGGTGCACCTGGCGGTCGCGTACCCGCCCCAGGCTTACCCCGGCGGAGAGCGGCACCGCGAACAACACGTGCAGGCGCCGCACCTGCTTCGCACTCGCCTCCAGATCCGCGAACAGCGACCGCAGTACCTCCTGGAAATGGGTCAAGGAAACGCGATTGCGCAGCACGTCCGGCGCGGCGGCAACACCAACAGGGCTGATGCGGTACCGGCGCAGTCCGGCGAGCTGGTGTGGGACTTCCTCGGGCTGGATCGTGCCTGAGATGTTCAGCACGAGCACCGCCTCATGCCCGGGCGGCTGGTCAACGTCGAGGTGGACCGCGAAGCCGACCACAGGCGCTGCCGAAGGCCACGACCAGGACTCGTCCTCGCGGTGACGCTGATAGACGTCGGTGGGCACGGTGTCGTCCAGACGGGATCCGAGGTAGACAAGCAGCGGCAGCCGGGCGAAGGCAAAAACACTCAAGTGCGCAACTTTGTCACGGGCGATACCGCGGTTGAGCTGGTTGTCGATGACCTCGTCGATGACGGCGGTGGCTGCCCGGTAGTAGGGCGAGCCTCCAGTCTCCTCATCGGGGATGTCACGCAGATCGATCGTCATCTCACCGGCCACGTGGCGCAGGTCGATCTCCACGCCGTGCCGCTCATAGGACTCCAGGAATAGCGGGAATCGGTCCCCGGAGGTGATCACCGCGGTAGCAGCGGTCTGGCGGGTCAGCTCGACTTCCTGGCCACGCACCCGGCCCACCATCCGCAGCACCGTGGTCGCCCGGTCGTCGGCCAGCCCGGTGACGTGCTTGATGCGGTCCTCGTGAGCGCGTTTGAGCGCACGCAGCCGTTCCACGGTGAAAACGTCCAGGGTGCCGGAAGCGTCGATCTCGTCGTGCTCGTCGGCACAAACCAGCATCAAGTTGTCGGCGGTGTCGCGCTCCACCAGGTCGTGTTCACCGCGCGGGGAGCCTGCGGTCTGTTGCTGACCGACGATGTGTGCGAGCTCGCCCTGCCGGACGGTGCGGTCCGTCATCCCACCATCGAGCAGATACCTGTTGCAGATCGCGCACCGGCCACCACTACGCACCCACACCTCCAAGCGCACAGGCGCTGGGATGGCCCGTCTCCCGCCGCCCTGCCCGGTGGCCTTCCTCGCCATACGTTGCCTCCCGTCTCGGAGCGCGCCTGCCGGAACCATTGTGCGTTCCCGTCCACCCGTCACTGATGCCAAGTGCCGCCAGGCATTCGACGACACTGCGGCGCTCTGCGACGCGCTCGTCGACACCCTGAGTTTGGCTAACAACCTCCGGATCCTCCAGCCAGCCCTTGATTCCAACACCCCCTTCACAGAACACTCGTTCGACGTGAAGGATGGGGGCGATCGCGTGTCAGTTCGGCACGTCGCTCGTTAGGCAGCGCAGTCGAAGCGCCGGGTGGGAAAGCGCTGATGACCAGTGTCCACCCGCTACGGGAGGGGACCCATGGGCGATCGCAGCACAATCGAGTGGACCGAGGCGACGTGGAATCCCACCACAGGATGCGACCGGATCTCCCCCGGGTGTGACAACTGCTACGCATTGACGTTATCCAGGCGCCTCAAGGCCATGGGTGTTGCCAAGTACCAGGCTGACGGAGATCCGAGGACATCAGGCCCGGGCTTCGGCCTCACCCCTCACCCAGACGCATTGACCATTCCCCGTCAGTGGAAGGCCCCACGGATGGTCTTCGTCAACTCCATGAGCGACCTCTTCCACGCCAAGGTCCCCCTTGACTTCGTCCGGCAGGTCTTCCAGGTGATTGCCGAGACTCCCCAGCACACGTATCAGCTACTGACCAAGAGAGCCCGCAGGCTGCGGCGTGTGGCCGGCGACCTCGACTGGCCTTCCAACCTGTGGATGGGCGTGTCCGTCGAAGATGCTGATCATCTGGATCGTGTCGACGACCTTCGACAGGTTCCCGCTGCCGTGCGCTTCCTGTCCTGTGAGCCGCTGCTCGGTCCCCTTACCGGTCTGCACCTGGACGGCATCGGCTGGGTTATTGCCGGCGGGGAGTCCGGGCCCCACCATCGGCCCGTGGCGGAGGAGTGGCTGGTGGACATCCGCGACGCCTGCAACGACGCCGAAGTGCCCTTCTTCTTCAAGCAATGGGGTGGCCGCAGCCCGAAGTCGGGGGGCCGCGAACTCGACGGAGCGACCTGGGACGAGATGCCGCCCCGACTGCCTGTAGCAGCCCATTAACGGCCAAACTCCAGCAGACGCCGTACGCACTCTGGTGTCATATGGCAACGGTGTGTGACCCTCTCCCCAGCGGGGCCGACGGGAGTAGGGGGACCGATCGTGGCCGTACCGAAGGATGCCGTGTGGGAACGCGATCCGCACACGGCGGCCAAACATGACTTACTGAAGCGGTACTTGGAAGACTGGGCGCCGATTCTGCTGTCACGGCTCGACGTGATCAGTTACGCCGAAGGCTTCGCGGGTGCCGGCGTCTACAAACAGGGCGAGCCCGGCTCCCCGGTTATCGCTTACGAAGTCTTCGCCGAGGCTCTGCGCAGGTTCCCGAAACGCATGCGCGTGATCCTCATGGAGGAGGACGCCCGGCGCGTCGAGGAGTTACAGCGCCAGATGGAGCTCGTCCGTTCCCGGCAGACGGACGACATCACCAAACGAATAGCGGTGGACATCCGTCACGGAGATTTCCACCCGGCCCTCCTGCAGAAGCTGCGTGGCATCGGAGCACTGGGGAAACCCCTCTTCGTCCTGCTGGACAGCTTCGGCGGACCTGACATCCCCTTCTCGCTCCTCCAGGAGCTGGGGTGCCATCCCCGCACCGAAGTGATGGTGACCTTCGAACCCAGCTTCCTCACCCGATTCGCCGAGAAGCACGATGGCCACCGCCAACTCGGCGACGAAGCGTTCGGAAGCCAGGAGTGGCAGGGCGTCTTCCAGCAGCCGCCCTCAGGCAAGTTCACCTTCCTGCGCGAGCAATATCGGAACACGCTGCACCAGGCAGGGTTCACGCACACGCTGTACTTCGAGATGGTCGACGAGGGCGGCAGGATGCTCTACCTGATCTTCGGCACCCGGCACGAACTGGGGCTGGAGAAGATGAAGGACGCCATGTGGAAGGTGGACCCTTCCTATGGCGTCCGCTACCGCGACCCGAGGGACACCCAACAGCAGATGCTTGAGCTCGTATTCGAACCGGATACGGCTCCGCTGCGACGGATCCTGCACGACTTCATCTCCGAAACGCCCGACGGGCGAACCATCCCAGAGCTCAAGCGATACGCCCTCTTGGAAACCGTCTACCGGCCCGCCCAAGTGATCGAGGCTGTCCGGCAGCTGCGTGAGGCGGGAGCCGTGACGACGGAACCTCGTGCGATCAACGCCAAGACACGAGTGAGCCTGGCGACGGCGCCGCCCACTACCCGTCCGTCTGCCGAGCAAGGCGCTCTCTGGTGAGAGGCCGCGAGGGCACATCCAGGGCACATGAGCCTGGGAAACGGCGTTGACCCGCGAGAACTACCGAGAGGAGTTTTCCCAGGTCAACGCACATTCCCCTGCGAAACCCCAGGTCAGCGCCCTCCCACCCTCAATCGCTGCACGAGTGGCAGGACTTCAGCCATCGGTTGCATGAGGCGGGGCATCAGCCTTATTGCCTGGTTTGGCCCTGAGCTGGGGTTTTGGCGGGTTCGGGCGGGGCTTTCGGGTCCCGCTCTTGCTAGTGCCTGAGAGGGCCACCAGGCGGCCAGGGCAGAGCGACCTCGACCGACGCGAACTCCTTCATGTGGGCCTGACGGTTGCCCGACAACCGATGACAGGCCAAGCGCGCCAAGGGCAATCGGGGCCTCCCAGGTCGCCCACATCATCCACGGCGCCCGGGGCGTGGGGCCGCAGCGGCTTTCTCACGGTGGCCTTCGTCGCCCACGAGTGGTCCGGCGAGCCGGGGTTGACGCGGAGTCCATCCCGCGGGGTTCCTGGCGACCACCGCCGGCGTTCTTCACCGCTACTGAACTGCTGGAAAGTAGGGGAACGCGGCCTCTACCGATACAAGCGGCAGCAGACGCCCCCATGAGCTGCAGCCGGGGACGCGCGTCCGGACTCACGCCACGTCGTGCCGGGTGGCGATACCGGTCACGGTGACCTCGACGGTGACCCGCTCCACGGCATCGAGGGCGGCGAAGTGGGAGATGACGGCGGCTCCCACCCGGTCGTGGACGTTCCGGGCGACGTCCAGCGCCCGTCGCCCCTCGGCCAGGACGCAACGCACCTCGATGTGCCATCCCGAACCGTCCGGCGCCCGGCCCGCACGGATGCCCGCCTCGGGCGATGTGCGGTGCTGCGCGGCGCCCGTCCGGGTGGGCGCGGCGGCTGCCGCGAGGCGATGGGAGAGACGGGGGTGCAGGCCCGCCACGCCGGGAACCGCGAGGGCCGCCTCGGCCGCGATGCCGAAGAGCGTGGCCGGGTGGATGGCGGTCATCGCACACCGCCGCCGGTCGGGAGGCCGGGACCGGGGGGCGGCTCCGGTTCCAGGACGTCGACCACGGTGATGTCGACGGCCGTCACGGCAAGACCCAGGTCCTGTCCGGCCGAGTGGAGGACCGATCGCCGCACCTGGTGGACCCGGTCGGGCAGCGGGCGGTCGAGAGCGGCGGCCAGTGTCATGGTCACCCGCACGTCGGTGCCTTCGCCCACGGTTACGAACCGGCAGGTCGCGGCCCTGGCACCGGGGACCGTGTCCGCGGCCTGCCGGAGTACCTTCGCCGCGGCGCTCTCGGCGATTCGCAACGGCCGGTCCGGGTCGGCCAGGGGCAGCAGCCGCCCAAGCCGTACCTCTGCCCTGACGACGTTCATGACGCGGTCGACGAGTGCGTACAGGCCGGGAGCGCCCTCGGCACGCAACGCGCGGGTGGCCGCGTTCACGGCGGCCAGTCCCTCGACGGCCTCGCGGCAGTGCGGGCAGGTGACGGTGTGCGGGTCCGTGGCCGGGGCCGCGTCGCGTGCCTGTTCCCAGACCCGGCTGAGCAGCCGGCCGCACGGGAGCACCTCATCGCCCTCGAACGGGGGCCCGTCGGCTTCGCACGGTTCGCAGGGCCGCGCGTGCGGGTCGTCTAGCGCCATGGGCCCATCGCCTCCTGGAGGGATCGGCGTGCCCTGAACAGTCTGCCGCGCACGGTCGGCTCATTGGTCCGTGTCACGTGGGCTATCTCCTTGTAGGAAAGGCCCTGCACCTCCCGCAGGATCCAGCAGAGCCGCTGCCCGGCGTCCAGATCGCCGAGCGCACGGGACAGCGCGGCGGTGGCCGCGTCCTGCTCGGCGGACCGGGCGGGCTGGCTCCAGGCGTCTCCCGCCGCGGGCTCGGCGACTGCGTCCAACGAGAGGGACGGCGGCCGGCGACGGCGCATGGTCAGGCAGCGGTTGACGGTGATCCGGTACATCCAGGTACGGAACTCCGCGCTGTGGCGGTATTCCGGCAACCGGCGCCAGGCGCTGACGAAGGCGTCCTGGACGGCGTCCTCGGCGTCCTGGGGGTTGCCGAGCATGCAGCGGGCCAGGGCAAGGAGGGGGCGGCCGTGCCGTTGGACGAGAACGGCGAAGGAGTCCTCGTCCCCTTCGGCCGCCCGTACGGCCAGCAGACCGTCCGGCAGGTCGCGTCCCGTCAGGTCGCGGCCCGGCGATGGGGAAACAGCGCTTTCGATCATGGCGCCCCCGCACAAGGCTCGGACCGTCCGCGTACCCGACCGGTTTCATGTGATGCACGTCACATGTAATGAGCGTGAGGATTGCGATGCCCGATATGTCCAACCTTTCGAAGGGCGCCGCACCGGTGTCCGAGCGACCGATCGAGGCGACGGCCATGACGGACAACATCACCAGCGTCGGCGGGGGCAACCGGTCCGAGGCGGGCGTCAGCGCGCTCAAGGGCCGCACCGGGGCCGGGGCTCCGGCCGAGACACGGGGGAAGACCACCATTGCGGACGGCGTGGTGGCGAAGATCGCGGGCATGGCCGCCCGCGAGGTGGAGGGCATCTACAGCCTGGGAGCGGGGATGGCCCGCGCCATCGGTGCCATGCGGGAACGCGTCCCCGGGGGCGGAGGCGGAGCCGTCACGCGAGGAGTGAAGGTCGAGGTCGGCGAGCGTCAGGCCGCGGTGGACCTGGACGTCGTCGTCGAGTACGGCGTCTCCATCGTCGACGTGGCCGGCGGCGTGCGCACCAATGTGATCAGCGCCGTGGAGCGGATGACGGGCTTGGAGGTCGTCGAGGTGAACATCGCCGTCGACGACGTCCATCTGCCCGACGAGGAGCAAGAGGCCGAACCGGACGAGGGCCGCGTGAGGTGATCCGCCGCCGCGCCCCGCACGGGCGCGGGAGATCGCGCGCACGGCGACGTACCTGCGCGAGACGGGTGAGTGCATGATGAACGCAGCAACCACGGGCGTCGCGGCCGGCATGGCCCTGGGCTTCGCCGGTTACTTCGGCGGCTTCTGGGCCTTCCTGCTGGTTCTGGTCCTGGGTGCGGCGGGGCTGATCGTCGGCCTCGTCGTGCAGGGCGACCTCGACCTCCGGACCCGGAGGCAGCGGTGAAGACCCGGCCCGGTTCCCCCGGCGAGGCGCCGGGCCCACCGTCGCCGGCCGCCGGCCTGCCGCCCCCGGCCGAGCGGGGCGCCACCGTCATCCCGGACAGGGTGGTCGCCCGTATCGCCACCCAGGCCGCGCGCACGGCGCAGTCGCGGCGCGCCGCCGTACCGCCCGACCGCGGCGGACCGGCGACGCCGAGTGCCTCCGCCGCCGTCCGTACCGGATCGGTGCGCCTGCATCTGACCATGGACCTGCCCTACCCCACCGACATCCCCCATGTCTGCGAGCGGATCCGGCAGGACGTCGCCGAACGGGTCGCCCAGCTGACCGGCTTGCGGGTGGGAGAGGTCCTCCTCACGGTACGGCGGCTGGTGACCGCCGCCGGCGGGAGCCGGGGGCGGGTCCAGTGAGCGGCCACACGGACCGGGTCGCCGGGCACGCCGTGGAGGAGGGGCGATCGCGATGACCCCCGATCCCGGACCTCCGGACCGCAGCTCCGCGTCGTCCGCGCACCGTGGCGCCGTGCCGCTGACGAAGGACCCCGATCCGCCGGAACGCGCCGTGCCCACCTCGGACCTCCCACCCGGTGAGCCCGGCGGAGGGCACCGAGCCCACCGCACGTGGTCCGCGCGTCGCATCACGGCGGCGCTGGTCGCCGCGGTGATCCTCGTGGTCACGGTCGCGGCGCTGGTCGACGTCATCGCCGTACGGGCGGGACGTCCGGCGGCGTCCTGGCGACGGCATCTGGCCGACGAGCTGGCCACCCGCCCCGTGGACGACGTGTGGATGCTGACGGGAGCCGCCGTGGCCGCCGCCGTCGGTGTCTGGCTGATGGTCCTGGCCCTCACTCCCGGTCAGCGCCGCTGGCTGCCGCTGCGCTCCCCCGCCGGCTGCCCCGGAGTGCGGGCCTTTCTGGACCGCGACGGGGCCGCCGTGCTGCTGCGTGACGCCGCCATGCGGGTCCCCGGAGTCGGCTCGGCGCGCGTCCTGGTGGGCCGCCACCGCATCCGAGCCCGCGCGGACGTCCGCTTCCGCGACCCCCGGCAGGTGAAGGACGACCTCACCGCCGTCCTCGACGAGGAACGCGACCGGTTGGCCCTCGCCCGTCCCCCCCGCATCGTCGTACGCCTGCGGCGACGCACCGACTGACCGAGAACCCGCAGCACCGGAGCCCGCACCATGACGCCGCGATCCGTACTCAACCGCAGTCTGCTGGCCCTCGCCGGACTGGTTCTGCTCGGCGGCGGGCTGCTGATCCTCTTCCCCGGACTCGACCTCTACCGGCGACACGATCTGGTCCCGCCCGCGGGCTGGCCCCTGATCACCCCGGACGACGTCCTGCTCGGCTCCGCCGACCGGGCCCGCTGGAGCAGCCAGGGCTGGTGGTGGCCCGCGGTCATCGCCGCCCTCGTCGTCTCCGCCCTGCTCGCCCTGTGGTGGCTGCTCACCCAGCTGAGCCGACACCGCCCCGGCTCACTGCCCGTCGGCGGCACACCCCCGCAGGAGGGCGTCGACCTTCGCGACCGTGCGCTCAGCGACGCGATCGCGACCGAAGCCGGCGCCCTGCCGGGGGTCGGCCAGGCGACCGTACGCATCACCGGCCGACCTGCCCACCACCGCACCCGCGTCAGGCTCACCCTCACCCCCGAGGGCACGCCCGGCGCCGCTCTCGGTGCCCTCTGCGAAGGTCCGCTCCGCACCGCACGTCGGTCCACCGGCCTCCCCGACATGCCCACCGAGGTCCGCCTACACGTCGTCCGCCACAAGCCGCACCGCGTGGAGTGAGGAAGTGACCGACCGTTCCCGTGTTCAACGCCGACTCGGCCGCAGGTGGGCCGGCGCTCGTCGTAGACCCCGCCGAGGGCGTTCGGTCGGGGCGGCGCGTCCCCGGATTGACCGGCCGGTACCGCCTATGGCCGGCACCGCCGCGATCGGGGCGATTGCGCATCCGCCGGCCCGGCCGACACCGCCTGCGCGCTGCCGCCGGCCCGGCGGCCCGGCCTCACTTCAGGTGGCGGCCGAAGAACCGGTTCCCGTCCTCCACCTCGAACCACGGGGTCCCGGTGTGCCCGCCCGGATTGGCGTGCAGCGTCTTCTCCTTGCTGCCGAAGGCGTCGAACAGGTCCAGGGCCCGCTGCCGGGGGTTCCCTTCGTCGTCCCACTGCAGCAGGAACAGCAGCGGAATGGTGACCTGCCGGGCCTCCTCGCGCTGGGCGCGGGGCACGTAGCCCCCGGCGAAGAGGCCGGCGGCAGCGATGCGCGGCTCGACCACCGCCAGCCGAATGCCGACGGCGGTCCACCCCGAGTACCCGACCGGGCCGCCGATCCCGGGCAGCGAAAGGAGGGCGTCCAGGGTGGTCCGCCATTCCGGGACCGCCTTTTCGACCAGCGGGCCGATGAAGGACTCGAAGATCTCATCGACCGGCTCGCCGGCCTGCATCGCCCGGCGGAGGTCGGCGCGAGCCTGCTCGTCGGCGGCGGAACGGGGCCGGTCGCCGCACCCGGCTGCGTCGATGGTGGCCACCGCGTAGCCGTACGCCGCGGCTTGCCGGGCCCGGGCCACCAGCCGCGATTCCCCCTTGGGCAGGCCGTTGTTGTGGGCCATCAGGATCAGCGGGGCCGGTTCGGATCCAGGCGTCCACAAGGTGCCGGGGATCTCGCCGAGGGTGAATTCGCGCTCGAGGACGCCGTCGTCGAGGCGCCGTTCGGAAGTGAATCGCATGGTCGTGCCTTTCGGGAGTGCGCTTGGACGGCGCTCCCGGACGACCTATCGCCCGACCGCGACCCCGGAGGGGAGCACCCACGTCGATACGTTCACGGGTACCACCTCCTCGTCTCTGGCACGGCCTCCGGAAAGCTAGCAGCGGTCGCCGTGGTCCGCCAACAGGTTTCTGCGGAGGCTCCGGGGCCCACCGCGAAGGCGGTCACGCTCGGCCGGAAGTTCCAACGGAATCACAGCCGTTCGCATGACAGGTGCACAGAACCCGCAGGCTCCAACCACACAGCCCGGGAAGCCGCCGGTGGTCCGTTCTCGCTGCGCACCGCAGCCCTCCGGCCCGCCGACGGGCGGTGGAGGACCGCGAGCGGCTGCCGGCAGCCGCGCACGCGCTCGGGTGCGCGAACTCGTCGACCAGGGCCGGGCCTCGCGCTGTGGCGAGACCCGGGTCGCTGGGCCACCAGGATGCTGTGGCGGGCGGAGGACGCCGACGCCCTCCACCGTGGTGTCCTGGAGGTGCGGCGCGCGGAGGCCGGGCCGCGGTGGCTCCAGATCCTGCACGCGGCCAGGCCGCGCGGCTGCCCGCCGGCCCACTCGGCACCGGGGCGCGGCGGGGCCCACCATGGTGGTGACGGGCGTTGTCCGAACCTCGCGGGTGAAGGAGGGCGCGGTGATGTACTGGTACGGCGGCTGGGCCTGGATGGCCTTCATGCCCCTGCTGTGGATCGCACTGATCTGCCTCGCGGTGTGGGCCGTGGTCCGCCTGACGCACGGCTCGTCCGGCGGCACCGCACGCCGTGGCCACGGCTGGGACGGCGGCGAGCACCGGGAGACCCCGGAGGAGATCATCGACCGGCGCTACGCCTCGGGAGAGATCGACACCGACACCTACACGGAGATGCGCGAACGCCTGGCCGCCCACCGGCCGGGGCAACGGTGACCGCACCGTTGGGTCCCGGCCCGGCTGGGTCTATCGTCTGAACTCTGAGGCCAGGACGAGGAGGACGGCCGGTGATGCCGCAGGACGAGGCCGTGGTCGGCCGCATGGGCAAGGTGCTCATCGGGACGCGCGGAGCCGCGGGCCCCGGTGAGGTGCTGGTGCGGGTCAGGGGCGGCTCCGAGACGTTCCTGGCATGGTCCGAGGATCCCCTGCCCGCGGGCGCCACGGTCCTCGTGATCGAATCACGGGGATGCCGCGAAGTCGGCGTCATCGAGTGGGTGGATCCATTGGACGCGCTCGGTGGAGAGGCCGCCGGCGCAGGCTGAGGAGTTGAGCATGTTCGGATACCGCGTTCCCGCTCCCGACGAGGCGATGTTGATCTCGGGGGGCCGGCGGGGACTGGGGGGCGCGCCGTTCCGAGTGGTGACGGGGCACGGCAAGTTCGTGGTCCCGTTCTTCCGCAAGACCCGCTTCCTTTCCCTTGCGATGTGCGAGGCCGAGGTCACCGAGACCTGTGTGACCAGGCAGGGCATCGCCCTGCACGTCCGCGCCGTCATCGCCTTCAAGGTCGGCAACGACGCCGAGAGCATCATCAACGCCGGTCAGCGGTTCCTCTCCGACCAGGACCAGATGTCGGTGCTGACCGGCCGGATCTTCGCCGGCCATCTGCGGGCCATCATCGGCTCGATGACGGTCGAGGAGATCGTCACCGAGCGCCAGAAGCTCGCCGCCGAAGTACTGGACACGTCCAAGACGGAGATGGCGAAGATCGGCCTGATCGTCGACTCGCTGCAGATCCAGTCGATCGACGACGGCGACACCGGCTACATCGACGCGATGTCCGCGCCGCACAAGGCGGCCATCCAGCGGCAGGCCCAGATCGCCCAGGCCCAGGCCACCCAGGCCTCGGTCGAGGCGGAGCAGGAGGCGGCCCGCAAGCAGGCCGAATACGCGCGGCAGACCGCCATCGTCAAGGCCGAGTACTCGGCCCAGGTGGACCGCGCCCAGGCGCAGGCCGCGCAGGCCGGCCCGCTGGCGCAGGCGCACGCCCAGCAGGAGGTGCTGGACGCCCAGACGGAACTGGCCCAGCGTCAGGCCCAGTTGCGCCAGCAGCAGCTGGTGGCCGAGGTGGTCAAGCCCGCCGAGGCCGAGGCCGAGCGGGTCAGGATCCTCGCCGCCGCCGAGGCCCAGCGCATGAAGATCCAGGCGGAGGCCGCGGCCTCCTACGACCGGGTCGCGCTGGACCGGATGCTGATCGACCAGCTCCCGCAGATCGTGAAGGAGGCCGCGGGCGGACTGGCCGGCGCCAACGTCAACGTCCTGAACGGCGCGGACGGCCTCGGCGAGATCGCCGCCGGCCTGGTGTCCCAGGGTCTGACGATCCTCGACTCGGTCCGGCAGAACCTGGGCGGCCAGGACAAGGACGGCCAGGGCACCCAGGGCACCCCCCAGGGCAACAGGACCGACGGCAACGGCCTGCTCCAGCTGCGCTCGGGCCGGGAGCAGCGGTCGGACGACGGTCCGGTGGACGTCGACTAGGCGCTCCGCCGGCCCGGCCGGGCCGGGCCGTGCTTCGTCTGCCGCGCCGTCGTGGCCGGTCACTCCCCGAGTTCTCGGCTTCGCTCGAACCCGGGGGAGGACGGCCATCGCGACGGCAGCCGCGTTCCAGGGACGGCCCCGCGCCCCGGGCGTGCCCCACGACCGTGATGTGACGGTTCGGCCCGGGACGCTCCAGCTCGTCCAGCACCGCGACTGCCAGGTCCTCGGCGCTGATCCATGACCGGCCATCGGCATCCGTCAGCAGGGTGTCGGTGCCGCGCCGGTAGCGGCCGGTGCGTCCGCCGGGCTCCAGCAGGGCAGGTGGGCTCAGGTAGACCCGGCCGGCGCCGGCGTGGGCCGGGCAGGTCCGCAGCCGGGCGACTCCGGCGGTGGCCACGGCCCGCCACGCGGCGGGCACGTACGCGGGGTTGTCGGCGACCGGCAGGTCCGGGGCGCCGGGGCTGCGCAGGGCGCCGGCGCCGCCGACCACGAGGACACGGATCCCGAGGCGGGCCGCGGCGTCGAGCACCGTACGGGTGGCGGTGACCAGGAAGTCCTCGTCGGCCGGGAAGGTGCGCACGGTCAGGACGACGGCGTCGGCGACGGAAGCGGCAAGTGCCTCCCGTACGGCGTGCGGGTCGGTCGCGTCCACGGCGACCGGCGTCACGTCAGGGTCGTCGCTCGCCGGCGGTTTCCGCGACCACGCCGACACGCGGTGTCCGCGCCGGCTCGCCTCCGTGACCACCCGGCGGCCGACCATCCCGGTCGCCCCCAGCACGGCGATCGTCATCTGCTGCGTCATCGGGCGTCCTCTCCTCGGTTTCGGTGTTCTTCCCTGCGGCCGGGCCGAGTTGCGCGGCCAGCAACGCGGTCAGCGCCAGGGCGAAGCCCACGGTCTGCGGCGGGCTCAGCGACTCGCCCTGGGCGATCCCGATGACCGTCGCGACCAGCGGGGACAGCAGCACCAGCGGTGCGGACGCGGCGACCGGCAGCCTGCCGATCCCGCGGAACCACAGCGCGTACGCGATGAGTCCGCCCATGCTGCCGAGCCACAGGTAGCCGCCGGCGGCGCCCGCGTCGATCCGCTGCGGCACCCCCTCGACGGCCAGGGTGAGGGGCAGCAACAGCAGTCCACCGACGGTCAGTTGCCAGCCGGCCAGGGTCAGCGGGCCGACGCCCGCGGGCCGGCCCCAGCGCTTGGTGAGGACGACCCCGCAGGCCATGGTGGTCGTATGGCCGAGGCCGGCGAGCACCCCGACGGCGTCCAGCCGGGCCTGCGGCCCGAGCACGACCAGGCCGACGCCGAGCACGCCGAGCACGGCCCAGGTCAGCCGCCAGAGGGTGGGCCGGTCGTGCAGCGCCGCGAGGCCGAGACCGGCGACCAGCAGCGGCTGGGCTGCGCCGAGGGTGGCGGCGACGCCCCCGGGGAGCCGTTCGGCTGCCACGAACAGCAGGGGCATGGCGCCGATGTTGAGCACGCCGAGGACGGCGGTCTTCCACCACCACTCCCCGCGTGGCAGCACCCGGGTGATCGCCAGCGCGAGCAGCCCGGCGGGCAGGGCCCGCATCAGGCCCGCGAACAGCGGATGCCCGGGCGGGAGCAGCCGCGTGGTCACCACATAGGTGGTGCCCCAGGACGCGGGAGCGAGCGCGGTCAGCAGGACGGTCGTCGCCTGCGCCTTGTTCCGATGCATGGGGGGGAGTCTCGGCCCGCCCAGCCATGATTCCAAAGCATGGTTGTCATCGCAGCCATGAATGACCACGATGAATGCGTGGATCTCCAGCAACTGCGCTACGTCGTCGCCGTCGCCGACACCCTCAACTTCACCCGTGCCGCGGAGCGCTGTCAGGTGGTGCAGTCCGCGCTGAGCCACCGGATCGCCGCGCTGGAACGCGAGGTGGGCGCCCGTCTCTTCGCCCGGTCGAGCCGCCGGGTCGAACTGACCGGCGCGGGCGCCGCTTTCCTCGTGGGCGCACGCGAGTGCCTGGCCGCCGCCGACCGCGCGGTGGCCGACGCCGCGGCCGCGACCGGTGTGGTGCGCGGGCGGCTGGCCGTCGGCGTGATCGTGACCACGGCCGCCGTCGACGTACCGGAGGTGCTGCAGCGCTACCGCGCCCGGCATCCCGACGTCCGGGTCGTCCTGCGGTCCGGACGCAGCGACGAGCTGGCGGCGGCGATCCGCGCCGGGGAGCTGGACATCGCCTTCCTCGGCCTGCCGGAGGGCGAGCGGCCGGCCGGTCTGGAGACCATCGTCCTCGATCACGACCGGCATGTACTGGTGGTGCCGGCCGGGCACCGGCTGGCGGGCGCCTCCCGGATCACCCTGGCGGAGATCGCCGACGAGACGTTCGTGGACTTCGTCGCCGGGACGCCCGCCCGCGCCCAGTCCGACCGGGCGTTCTCGGCGGCGGGTCTGGTCCGGGACGTGGCGTACGAGGCGGGTGTCGTGGAGCTCATCGTCCAACTGGCCGCGCGCGGGCTCGGCATCGCACTCCTGCCGCAGGCGTTCATCCGCCCGCTGGCCGAGGCCGATCCCCGACTGGCCCTGGTCCCGGTGGCCGACGGGCCGCGCCGCCTGGAATACCTGGCCTGGAGCCGCTTCAACCCCAGCCCGGCCACCCGCGCGATGCTCGACGTCCTCGGGGTCAGGCCGCCGTCACCACGGTCCTAGTAGGCCCTGGCGGCACGCGGAACGGGCGGCGCACGTAGGCGTCGGCCGGCTCACGCGACCGGCCGGGACCGAAGGGACAGCCGTGGCCGGGCAGGACGACCGCGACGTCCGGGTCCGTGAGGCGCGCGAGGCTCCGGCGGTAGGCGGCCGGAGCCGAATCGGGCAGGTCGGTCGATGAGGTCGCCCTCGTGGAGCGCGTCGCCGGTGGACAGCGCGCCGGTGCGCTCCTCGTACAGGGCGACGCGGCTCGGGGGTGTGGCCGGGCGTGCGCGGCCCTGGTCGCGCTCGGCACGCCGGCCAGTGGGGTGTTCCTTGGGCGGCGGACGTCCCGGTGGGTGCGCTGCGGGCGCGTCGGCCGATCGCGCCCACACGGCGGAGCCGCCCCCGCTCCTCCGCGACACGGAAGGGCGCCCGTCAGGCGCGGGCCGCACCGTCTCGTCGTGCCGTGCGCGCCAGCCTCAGCAACTCGTCCACCGCCCACTGGTCGTACGCGTGCTCGCCGTACTTCGCGGCGAGCACGCTGCCGTCGGCGGTGATGAGGAAATCGGCGGGCAGTCCGAGGCGGCCGCCGGCCGGACGGGACGCCGGCCCGCGCTCCCGCCCGCGCAGGATCGCCCAGGTAGTGCGCGCCACCGCACGCAGGATCGGCCCCCACACCCGCGGGTCCAGCAGCGCCCGGGGCGCCGGCTCCACGCCGAACTCGGCGTAGAGCCGCTTGTCCGGATCGGCCACGACGGCGAACGGCAGGTCCGCCGTGTGCTCCCGCAGCTCCTCGGGGGGCGAGTGGAAGACGACTACCTCCCGGATGCCGGCCGCCTCGATCTCCGCGTGCCGCCGTACGACGGACCGCAGATGCAGATTGCAGACCGGGCAGCCGGCGAACCGGCGGAACTGCAGATGGACCAGCCGGACCGGGTCGGGCACGGGGACCGGCGGGCCGGAGACGGGGGTGAGCTCGCGGGGACCGACCCGCGAGCCGGGACCGAAGGGCTTGCGGGGCGCGGACTTGTACATCGACTTGTGCCTCCCTCGTGCAGCACCGACGTAGGCGTACGCCATACACCTACGAGCGTAAGCGTATGCCGTACGCTGTCAAGCGCCATGCCTCGACCCCGCTCCCTCACCCCCGACCGGCTCGCCTCGGCCGCACTCGCCGTCCTCGACCGTGACGGACTGGCGGGGCTGTCCATGCGCACGGTGGCCAAGGAGCTCGGCATGAGCACGATGGCGCTCTACCGGTACGTGGCCGACCGCGACGAACTGGAGCGGCTGGTCGTGGAGTTCGCACTCGGCGCGGTCGACACCGGGGCGCCGTCGGCGGACCTGCCGTGGCGCGAGCGCGTGGAGATCATGGTGCGGCGGCTGCGGGACGCCCTGAGCGCGCACCCCTCGGTGATCCCCCTGTCGGTCGCCCACCGGCACCACTCCCGCGCCGTGCTGCGCTGGTCGGAGACGGTGCTCGGCATCCTCACGGGCGCGGGCTTCGAGGGCGAGCGCCGGGTCGTGGCCCTGCGCGGGCTGGTCGCCCAGGTCAACGGCGCGCTGCAACTGGCGCAGCTCGGCTCCCTGGCGGGCGAGGGCACGGCGGCCATCTCCGCCCTGGCACCGGAGGAGTTCCCGCTCATGGCGGAGACCGCGGCGCACGCCCGACGAGTCGACGCCGACCAGGAGTTCTTCGGCGGTCTCGCGGTGTTTCTGCGCGGCCTGGAGGCCTGAGGCTCCCGGCCCTTCGGCGGTACGGCGGTCAGTCCAGCCGGAGCCGGTCCGCCAGCCCCGCCTCCTCGAACGCCTTCACCACGTCCTCGCGGGTCTCGGTGAAGTGGGCCCAGCTGTCGCAGTGGGCCGGGACCACGCGGCGGGCGGCGAGGAGACGGGCGGCGGTGGCCGTTCCCTTGCCGTCGAGGACGAGGAGGGCGTCGTCGAGGACGGGCATGCGGGGCGCCCCGGCGAAGAGGACGGCGGTGTCGACCGGGGCGTACCGGTCGGCGATCTCCTGGACGAGCTCCAGGGAGGCGTTGTCGCCGCTGACGTAGACGCTCGGCAGATCGGCGGAGGTCAGCAGGAAGCCGGTGACCTCGCCGACGAGCGGCTCGGAGCCCTTCGGCCCGTGCAGGGCCGGGGCGGCGGTCACGGTGACCGTGCCGCCGTCGGGGCGGACCAGGTCGACGGACTGCCAGGGGGTGAGCGGTTCGGCGCCGCCGCCCAGCCGGCCGGCCGCCGCGGGTGTCGTGAAGGTGCGCGGGGTGGCGGCGAGCAGGGCCCGGCCGGAGTGGTCGAGGTTGTCGGCGTGCTGGTCGTGCGAGAGCAGGACGACGTCCACGGGGCCGAGTTCGGCGGGGCCGACGCGGGGTGGGGCGGTCTTGGTGAGGGTGCGGCCGCTGGGCGAGGGGTAGTCGCCGGGGTCGTCGAAGGTGGGGTCGGTGAGGAAGCGGAGTCCGCCGTACTCGATGAGGACGGTGGGGCCGCCGAGCACGTGGACGGGTATCCGCTCGCCGGAATCGCCGAGAGGGTCGGAAAGGGCGGCCATGACGGTCTCCTCACGGACAGAAGGAAGTTCATCCGTGAGAGACCGTACCTCTTTCTCACGGATGCCGACAAGCCGTACCATGACAGCCGTGAGCCCTGCGACCCCCGCCCCCGTCGAGGAGAGCGCCGCGCCGGCCCTGCCGCCCGCTCCCGGCGCCGCCCAGCACCCCGCCCTCGACCTGGCCAACAGCGCGATCGCGCTGCCCGGCGGACAGCGGGCGGAGTTGCTGGACACGCCCGCCGCCGCGGAGCGCTGGCTGGTGGAGCGGGGGCTCGCGCCGGCCGGCGCGGGCCTTCGCGAGACGTGCGCCGGCCGGCTGCGGTCGCTGCGCGAACACCTCCGCGCACTGCTCGCGTCCCGCGCCGAGGGCCGCCCCGCGCCCGCCGACGCCCTCGCCGCCGTCAACGAGGCCCTCAGCCTCGCCCCGGCCGCCTCCCTGCTGCACTGGTCGCCCGAGCGCGGCCTGCACCGCGCCTCCGCCCACCCCGCCACCCAGATCGTCGAGCACGCTCTGGCCGTCCTCGCCGCCGACGCCGCCGACCTGCTCACCGGCCCCGACGCCGACCGCCTCACCGCCTGCGGCTCCGCCCCCTGCAACCGGTATCTGCTCCGCCACGGCCGCCGCCACTGGTGCTCCACCCGCTGCGGCGACCGCGCCCGTGCGGCCCGCGCCTACGCCCGCCGCACGGGGCGGACGGAGGGCGACTGAGCCGCGGGCGCGGACACCGCCCGCACCGCTCCCCCGGCCCGGGAGTGCGCCCGGGTCCTACTGGAACGCCGGCAGGTTGCGCGCGGCCCACTCGCCAAAGGGGCGGGCCGGGCGGTGCAGGACGGTCTCCACGTCGGGGCTGACCCTCACTTCGGCCGGCAGCGGGGCGCCGAGGACGTCCAGCGTGCCGCGCACGATCTCCTCCGGCATGAACCTCGCCATGTGAGCATGCGCGTCCTCGCGTGACAGCTCCACGAAGGCCACCTCCTCACCCAGGGCCGCGGAGAGGGCCGCGGCCTGCCCGCGCGAGCTGATCGGCTCCGGGCCGGTCAGCTCGTACGTGCGGCCCGCGTGCCCGCCCTCGCCCAGTACGGCCGCGGCGACCGCCGCGATGTCCGCCGGGTCGACGACGGGCAGCGCCACGTCACCGAACGGGGCGAAGACCGTGCGCTTGGTGCGGACCGTCTCGGCCCAGGCGAAGGCGTTGGAGGCGAAGCCGCCGGGGCGCAGGACGGTGAAGTTCCGCCCGGAGGCGCGCACCGCCGCCTCGCACGCGCGCAGCCGGGCGTGCGCCGGCGCGTCGGGGCGGGTGGCGCCGGCCTGCGAGGAGATCAGGACGACCTGCTCGACCCCGGCGTCCACGGCCGCCTCCAGCAGGGCGTCCGGGCGCTCGCCGCGGATGTTGAGCTCGCCGCCCAGCAGGAGGAACAGGGCGCGGGCCCCGGCGAGGGCGGGCCGCATGCTCGCGGCGTCCCCGACGTCGGCCCGGGCCCAGCGGACGCCTTGCACGGCACGCGCGGGCTGCGTCCGCCGCGACACGGCCACGACCTCCTCGCCCGCTCCGGCCAGCAGTTCCACCAGCGCCCGCCCGACGTTGCCGGTTGCGCCCGTCACTGTGATCATTGCGACCCCCATCCAGTTAGTTAGTTGACTCACTTAGATCTAACACGCCGCCTTACGGGGTTGTCTATAGTCAGTTGGGTGACCAACTCAGTGAATCGGCGGGCGCGGGCCTCACAGAAGCGGCAACGGCTCACGGCGGCGGCGGCGCGGGTCCTGCACGTGCAGGGGGTCGAACGCACCACCCTCGCCGACATCGCGCGGGAGGCCGACGTCCCGGTCGGGAACGTGTACTACTACTTCAAGACCAAGGACGAGCTGGTCCAGGCCGCGCTCTCGGAACACCGCGCCCACCTGGACGAGCTCACCGGCCGGCTGGAGCGGCTCGCCGACCCGCGCGACCGCCTCAAGGGGCTGATCGAAGCGTGGATCGACCGGCGCGACATCGCCGCCCGCCACGGCTGCCCCACCGGCACCCTGGCCGTCGAACTCGACAAGCGCGCTGAGGGCACCCTCGACGCGGAGGCCGGCGCGGTGATCCGGCGGCTGCTGGACTGGGCGGCGCAGCAGTTCCGCGAGCTGGGGCTGCCCGACCCGGACGACCTGGCCCTCACCCTCGTCTCCACGTACCAGGGCATGTCCCTGCTGGCCAACGCCCTGCGCGACCCGGACGTCATGACCCGTGAGGGAACCCGCCTGCTGCGCTGGCTCGACTCCCTCCCGGCCGGGGCCTAGCAGTACGGCCGCTGGTGCGTGAGCGAGGCGGCCACCCGCAGCCACACCCCGAACTGCCGGTACAGGGCCGGAAGTGCGCCGGTCGCCCGGATCGTGCGACTGTCGTCGGCCGTCACACCCGGGATACCGAGGAGGGTGGCGGCGACGGAGGCGGACTGCCAGCGGACGGTGAGGGTCACGTCGGCGGCGGAGGCGCAGGGGCGCGGCGGGGCCGGGGTCAGGCCGCCGCGACCCCGGCCTCGACGGCCCTCCACGCCTCCGCCTCCGGGCGCAGCTCGGCCGCGAACCGGTCGTGCGCGTACTTCACGGGCACCGTGACGACCGAGGCGTCCCACGCCGTCATCTCGGCGCACGCCACGTCGTCACCCGTGAGGGCCACCACCGGCACGCCCAGCGCCGCCGCCGTGGCATGGGCGAGACCGATCTCCCCCACGGGCCGGCCGTCCAGCCACATGTCCTCGATCTCGTGGCCCATGAAGCTGTGGCTGAGCACGCCCGGGGCACCCGCCCGGGAGTGGTACCCGACACACAGCGCCGCGTCGTACTCGCCGGTCAGACCCTCCAGCATGCCCATCTGCTTGGGCTTGCCGCGCACCAGCCGGACGGCCGGGTGCAGCGCCTCGGGCAGCAGGTTGCGCATCGGTCCGTGCGCGTCGTTGACCAGGATGTCGGCGGCGCCGGCCGCCAGCGCGCCCCGCACGGCCGCGTTCACGTCCTCGGCCATCATGGAGCGGCCACGCTCGTAGTCCCGGCCGCCCGGCTGGACGTCCTCGGCGTCGACGAGCCCGGTGACGCCTTCCATGTCCACGCTGATGTAGATGCGCACGGCGTCGACGCTAGCCGACCCTACGTATTGTAGGTTCCCAATCGCCAGCGGCCGCAGGGCTGTTCACATATCTGTTCACCGGGGGATGCATGCAGGACACGGACACGGAGGCCGGCGGCGAGGTCTGCGCGCGTACCCTGGCGCCGACGCTGACCCTGCTGGTCGTCAGCCTCCTCGTCGCCGCCGTCGGCGTGTACGAGCTGTGCGGCTTCGGGCTGCACAGCCTCGACCGGCGCCCGCACCTGTTCAGCGACGGCCTCGCGACCGGCGGGGTGATCGTCGCCGTCGTCGCGGCCGGTGCGGCGGTGGGCAACCTGGCCTGGCATCTGGCGGCGGCCGGGAAAGGACGCGGTAAGGCCGGGTAAGAGGGGCGGCACGGGAAGGATCGGGTAAGAGCGGATCCCGGTACGCTCCTCTCCCGTAGTCCGCCCGGCGGACTACCCTACAAGCTGTAGGGTCAGCTTGCCCCGACCGGGGCTGTTCCGTCCCCCTCTCCCAAGGTGACCAGTCACCATGCCCGCTCAGCAGCAGACCGTGACCTCCCCGCAGGTTCCCGCCCAGCGCGGTCCCCGTCGCGCACCCCGGCTGCCCCTGCCCAGCCCCCGCCTGCGTGCCCGGGCGGCCTCGGCCACCGTGTGGTACCTGCGGCTGATCGCCGTCTTCAACATCATCGCGGTCATGTCGCTGCCGTTCCGCAAAGAGGTCCGGGAGCACAACGACGGCAAGCTCTTCACCGCCCGCCACGTGCACGCCCACGTGCACCACGCCGGCCAGTTCTTCACCCCGTACCTGGCCACCGCGGGCCTGGTCTCCGCCGCTGCGGCGATCTTCCTGGCGCTGGTGATGCGCCGCGGCAAGCGGGCCGCGTGGGTGGTCAACCTGCTGTGCGCGGGCCCCCTGTTCGTGCTCTACGTCCTCGCGCTCACCCAGCACCCGTTCCGCGACCACGCCTTCAACTGGGTCTCCACCGCCCTCACCGGTCTCTTCGTCGTCGCGCTGCTGATCGGCCGCCGTGAGTTCAACGCCATCGGCGACCCGTCCAGCCCGAAGCTGGCGCTGGCCGTCGGCGTGGGCGGTGTCCTGGTGACCGGCGGCGTCGGCACGCTGCTCGTGCACGCCACCAACAAGCTGCCGCACGCCCCGCTGTTCGAAGAGCTCGCCTACACCCTGCTGCGCGGCATCAGCGTCGGCCCGCTCGCCGACCAGGTCGACTCCGTGCACGCGCCCCGCTGGGTCGACATCATCATCAACCTCCTGCTCGCGGCCGCCTTCTGCCTGGTCCTGTACGCCTGCTTCCGCTCTCCGCGCGGCCGCCGGCTGCTCAGCCCGGGGGACGAGGAGCAGCTGCGCGTCCTGCTCGCCAAGCACGGCGCCCGCGACTCCCTCGGCTACTTCGCGCTCCGCCGCGACAAGGCCGCCATCTTCTCCCCCACCGGCAAGGCCGCCGTCACCTACCGCGTCGTCGGGGCGGTCTCCCTCGCCTCCGGCGACCCCATCGGCGATCCCGAGGCCTGGCCCGGTGCCATCGACGCCTGGCTCAGCGAGGCCCGCCGGCACGCGTGGACCCCCGCCGTCATGGGCGCGAGCGAGGAGGCCGGCACGATCTACGCCCGGCACGGGCTGGACGCCCTCGAACTCGGCGACGAAGCGATCGTCGACATCGCCGACTTCACCCTCGAGGGCCGTGCCATGCGCGTGGTCCGCCAGGCCCACAACCGGGTCAAGCGGGCCGGCTACACCGTCCGCATCCGCCGCCACGAGGACATCCCCGCCGACGAGATGGCCCTGCTGGTCGACCGCGCCGACCACTGGCGCGACGGCGCCACCGAACGCGGCTTCTCCATGGCCCTCGGCCGCCTCGGCGACCCCGCCGACGGCCGCTGCGTGATGCTGGAGTGCCGCGACGCGAACGACGAACCGCGCGCCCTGCTCAGCTTCGTCCCCTGGGGCGAGCACGGCCTCTCCCTGGACCTCATGCGCCGCGACCGCGACTGCGAGAACGGCCTGATGGAGTACATGGTCGTGGAACTGCTGTTGCACGCGAAGGAGTTGGGCATCCAGCGGGTGTCGCTGAACTTCGCGATGTTCCGCTCGGTCTTCGAACGCGGCGCCCGCCTGGGCGCGGGCCCGGTCCTGCGCCTGTGGCGCTCGACCCTCACCTTCTTCTCACGCTGGTGGCAGATCGAGTCCCTGTACCGGGCCAACGCCAAGTACCGCCCGGTGTGGGAGCCGCGCTTCCTGCTGTTCGCGAAGTCCAGCGACATCCCGAGGATCGGCCTGGCTTCCGCCCGGGCGGAGGGCTTCCTCACGTTGCCGGGGATGGGTGGCCGGACGGAGTCGTAGGGGCTGCCCCGGACGGGGTCGTAGGGCTGCCCCGGACGACCCGGGCGGTGTGCTGCTTCGTCGCGCACTTCCCGCTCCGGGTGCGGCAGGCGCTGCCGGCCGGGACTTCACACTTCGGACAGTCATTTCGTTCTACCGCGTTTGCGGCTTGATCGGACGTCAGGTCCACCGCGGCGGTCCGTCAGAACTGTCTCGCACGACATACGGGTTTCGAGAGGGTTCTGCGAACGACGGCCTGCGGCTTCATCACCAAGCGGTTGCCGACGGCCCGCTGGGCCCCTCGGCGCAGTTGACAGCAGACCACCGGGGCTGTCGCCCACCGCGGCGCCCTGCGCGAACGCTTGCGGCCGCTCACCCCGCTCCGACGCATGCCTCCGCCTCCGCCAGGTACCGTGCCACCGGGCCCAGGGTCAGCATGCCGCTGGCAGCGCCGGCGTGTTCTGTACAGGCATCACGCAGAGCAGCCTCGGCGTCTGCGGCGATTTTGCGCTCGCCGAGGCGTACGGCGGCGCGGGCGGTCAGGCACCACATGGCCTCCTGCATGTGGTCACGCGGCGGTTCGGGCACCGCGGCGAGCGCGGAACGGGCCTCCTCGCCCCGGTCCTGGGCGAGGAGCACGAGGGGTCGCGCCCAGGGTCGGTACGGGCCCCAGTCGAGGTGCGGGTCAGTGGGCGCGGGCCGGTCGTGCAGCAGGCGCAGTCCCAGGAGGGCGAGCGGGAACAGGCCGCGGTGCAGCCCCGCCATTCCGGCCGTCTGGAGGGCTTCCTCGGCAGCGCGGTAGTGCGCTGCGACCTCGGCCGCTGCCGGCCCGCCGGGTTCGGTGCTGCGGGCGGCCATGGCCCGGGCCCTGAACCACGCGGTGAGGACGGAGACGAGGGGCGCTTCGGTGGTGGCGGCGAGCTGGTCGGCTGCATGGGCGTGCGAGGTGGCGGCGTCGAGGTCGCCGAGGGCCGAGGCGGATTGCAGCCGGACGAATCGGCCGAGGACGGCGAAGTTCGGCAGCTCGTGCCGGTCGGCCAGGTCGAGGATCTCGGCGCCGGTCCTGTCCCGTACTGCCGCCAGTCCGGGGCGGGTGAAGGACTGAAGGAACACCCCGTTGAGGGCGAAGGCCAGCAGAGCGGGATCGGGCAGGTCCCGTGCCAGCTCCTCGGCCTGACGCGCCGCCTGCTGCGCACGCTTCAGCTCGGTCGCGGACAGATCGGCGCTGCGGCTCTCGACTGCGACCGTGGCCAGGAGGCGGGCGCGTAGGTCGGCGGGGGCGTCGGGGGCGAGTGCGGTGAGCGTGCGCTCGGCAGCCGCGACGACGGCGCGGGACTGCTCCGGGTCGTCGGCCCGGCTCCAGATGGCGGGCACGTCGTAGGCGCCGATGATCCGGGCGGTCAGGGTGAGGTCTCCCGTGCGTTCCGCCGCCTGGATGGCGGCGAGGCGGTCGCACCGCGAGCGGACGAGGGCGTCGCCGCCCGCCAGCGCGAGGGTACGGGCCAGGTCCACCGTGGTGCGCGGGCCGAGCCGGGTACCGGGGCCGGTCCACGCGGTGCTTGCTCCTTCGAGGGGTGTGGCCCCGTTGAGGATGTCCGTCTCCAGGCGCTGGAGGCCGGCACCGGGGTCGAGTCCGAGCTGGTCGACGAGCATCGTGCGGGCGTGGCGGAGAGCGGCAAGCGCGTCGGCCTGGCGGCCCGCGCGGTGGAGCGCGCGGGCAAGCAGCTCCCAGGCCGGCTCGCGCCACGGGTGTTCGGCGGCATGGGCGCCCAGTTCGGCGACGAGATCAGCCCCTGCCCCGGAGCCGAGGAGGATGCCGGCGCGCAGTTCCACCCCCTCCAACCTCAATTCCTCCAGCCGGGTCCGCTCGCGCTGCGCCCATGCGGAGCCGGTCACATCGGCGTAGGCGGGGCCGCGCCAGGCCGCGAGTGCCGCGCCGAGGTCGGTCACCGCGTCGGCGTTGCGCCGGGCTCGGGCCAGGGTGTCCTGGAACCGATGGACATCCACGTCCTCGCGTGGCAGACGCAGCGCGTAGCCGGGACCTTCGGTGACGATGACGCGCGGCGGGTTGCGGGGCGGCCGGTCGGGTTCGAGAGCGCGGCGCAGCGCGGCGACGAACGTACGCAAAGCGCCCACGGCGCGGGCAGGCGGATCGGTCCACAGGTCATCGACAAGGGTGTCGGTGGTGACCATCCGCCCCTCGGCGGCGACGAGCCGGGCGAGTACCTCACGATGGCGGGGTCCCCCCAGGTCAACCGGGCTGCCGTCGTCGCCGAGGGCCCGCACCGCACCGAGCACGTCGATTCGCATGCCCCCATCCTCCGTGCCGGGGGCCGGCCGCGCCCAACCGTACTGATCGGCTGCTGATCGACGTCGTCCACGCTGATCCAGTCACATCCCCGACCGCAAGGACGGTCCCTCATGACGCTCACCCTTCCCGGCTTCGATCACATCCGCCTGCCGGGTGCGGACGGTGTGGAACTGGCTGCGGCTGTCGGCGGCAGCGGCAGCCCGGTCGTGCTGTTGCACGGCTTTCCCCAGACCCACCTGATGTGGCGACACGTCGCCGAGCGGCTCGCCGACGAGCACACGGTGATCTGCCCTGACCTGCGGGGCTACGGCGCCAGCGACAAGCCGGCGGCCACCGCCCCCGATGTGTACGCCAAGCGCACCATGGCCGCCGACGTCCTGTCCCTGGCGGCGGCGCTCGGCCACGAGCGGTTTGCCCTCGTCGGCCACGACCGGGGCGCCCTGGTCGCCTTCCGGGCGGGGTTGGACCACCCTGAGACCATCACGCACCTGGGCATCCTCGACATCGTGCCGACGCTCGACATGTGGAACGTCCTGCACGGCGTCTCGGCGGCGGTCGCCTACCACCTCTTCCTGATGGCACAGCCGCCGGGCCTGCCGGAGGCGATGATCGCAGGCAGCGCGGACGCGTTCTTCGGCTCGTTCCTCGACGCCTGGGCCAACGACCCGACCGCCATGCCCGAGGACGTGCGTGCCGAATACCTCCGCGCGAGCGCCGCGGCAGTGACGTCGATCGTCGCGGACTACCGGGCCTCGGCGGACATCGACGTCGTGCACGACCAGGCGGACCTGGACGCCGGGTCGCAGCTGGCCATGCCCGTGACGGTCGTCCAGCGGGACTGGGGCGCGCAGCTGGGCTACGACGCCGCCGGGGTGTGGAAGGCGTGGGCGGCGGACCTGGACCACCGGCTGACCCGAGCGGGGCACTTCATGGCCGAGGAGGCACCCAACGAGATCGCGGCGGCGATCCAGGACCTGCTGGCCCGCTGAGCCTTTTGTCGTCGGCTCGTCGGCTGGGCCACGGTCGGTCGGCGAGCGCCGGGTTTTCGGCGATCAGCGTCCTCTTCACGCGGCGAGAGGGGCCTGCAGCAAGGTCGACCTGAAGAAGATCGCCACGGTCTGGCCGGGCGGGCGCCGGGGAGCCGAGGGGAACGGCCTCCTGCTCGGCGGTCGCGTCCAGCCACCCCACCCCGGGGCCGTCCCGCGCCGCTGCGCCGTCTCCATCCACGGAAACGGCGGCCCTGCGCACACCAGCCCCGGCACCCCGCGCACCACCGCGTCGATCAACCCGGCCCGCCCGAAGGGCCGGTACGTAGGGCCGGCCTCGGCGAGCACGTCCCGCAGGAGGGCAGTACGTGGTGCGTGTCCCCGGCCACGGCGATCCGGCGCGACCCAGGCCAGAGACGCCCCTCGCCCACCCCGCACCCGCGCTCGGTGGCCCTCACCCGCCCACGGTGAAACCGATCACCGCTCCCCCGCCCTCGCGCCGGAAGGCGAACGGTGCTCCGCCGTGGGCCATGGCGACCTCGCGGACGATGGACAGGCCGAGACCCGATCCCGGCAGGGACCGCGCGTCCGCCGCCCGGTAGAAGCGGTCGAAGATGCGGATGAGGTCGCCCTCGGCGATGCCCGGCCCCCGGTCCAGCACCTCCACCCGCACGGTCCCCGACCGCGCCGGCCCGGTGATGTTGACCTCGATCGGCGCCTTCCCGGCCCGGTCGAACTTGGCCGCGTTCTCCACCAGGTTGGACATGGCCCGCTGCAGCATCCCGGGCCGCCCGTCGGTCACGGTGTCACCGCTGGTGCGCAGCACGATCTCCCGTCCGGTACGGCGTTTGGCCAGCCCCACGACCTCCTCGGCGATGTCGGCGAGGTCCACCCGCTGCGGCGGCTCGGTGTCGGACTGCCCGGCGGCGAGGTCGACCAGCTCGTTGACCAGGTCGGTCAGCTCCCGCGCCTCCTGGCCGAGGTCGGCGACGAGTTCGTCCCGGGTGGCGGGGGGCAGCTCGTCGATGCGGCGGAGGAGGGAGATGTTGGTGCGCAGGGACGTCAGCGGGGTGCGCAGTTCGTGGCCCGCGTCCTGGACCAGGCGCCGCTGGTCCTCCTCGGACTGGGCGAGCCGGCCGAGCATCCGGTCGAAGGCGCGGCCGAGGCGCCCCACCTCGTCCAGCCCGGCCACCGGCACCTCGATGCCCAGCTGCCGGGTGCGGGCCACGTCCTCGGCGGCGGAGGTGAGGACGACCAGGCGCCGGGTGATCCGCCGGGCCAGCCACCAGCCGAACAGGCCGGCCGCCACCACGACCGCCGCCATCAGGATCAGCGTGCGCTGCTGCAGCGTCCGCAGCAGGTCCTCGGTGTCGCTGAACTCCTGCGCCACCTGGACGGCGCCCCGCCCGTCGCCGAGCGAGACGGTGGCGATACGGAACAGGTCCCCTTCCACCGGTACGTCCTTGTGCTCGACGACCTTCCCGGCCGTCGTCGCGAGCGCCATGGCCTTGTCCCGGGAGGTGACCGGCAGACTCGGGTTGCCGTGGTCCACGATCTGGCCCTGCGCGCCCAGCACCTGCACGTCGGTGCGGGCGGGCCGGACCAGGTCGTGCCCGGGGCGGGAGGAGGAGAAGTCCTCCGGGACCATCTCGTGCTGTCGCACCTCGTCCCGGACGTCCTGCACGACCTGCGTGAACACCGACTGCTGGTCGACGCGGACCAGCCGGGCGGCGCTGCCGTAGGACAGGATGCCGACGAGGATGGTGACGGCGGCGGTGACCGCCGCGAAGGAGACGGCGAAGGTGGTGCGCAGGGAGACCAGCTTGGGCCGGCCGGGGGCCAGCAGCCGCCGCAGGCGGCCCACCTAGTCCTCCCGGAGCACGTAACCCACGCCCCGCACCGTGTGGATCAGCTGCGGGGCGCCGGGCTCGTCGAGCTTGCGGCGCAGGTAGCCGACGTACACGGCGAGGTTCTTGGAGCCGGGGCCGAAGTCGTAGCCCCAGATCCGGTCGTAGATCGTGGAGTGGTCGAGCACGATGCCCGCGTTGCGGACCAGCAGTTCCAGCAGCTCGAACTCGGTGCGGGTCAGCTCCAGCTCCCGCTTGCCGCGCCAGGCCCGGCGGGCCTGGAGGTCCATGCGGATGCCGGCGGCCTCCACCTGCCGGTCGGAGATCTGCGGCTCGCGGCCGCCGTTGTCCACGCCGCCCCCGCCACCGCTGCCGGCGGGCACCGGGCTGGTACGGCGGAGCAGGGCCCGCAGCCGCGCGAAGACCTCCTCGACGTCGAACGGCTTGACCACGTAGTCGTCCGCGCCTGCGTCCAGGCCGGCGATGCGGTCGGCGGTCTCCACGAGGGCGGTCAGCATGAGGATCGGCGTGCGGTCGCCCTCGGCGCGCAGCACCCGGCAGACCTGGAGGCCGTCGATCCCCGGCATCATCACATCGAGCAGGAGGACGTCCGGCGGCGTCTTGTGGGCCTGAGCCAGCGCCTCGACGCCGTCGGCCACCGCCGTCACCTCGTACCCTTCCAGGGTCAGGGCACGCTCCAGGGCATGACGGATGGCACGATCGTCTTCAGCGAGCAGCACAGTCTGGGGCACGCACCCAGTCTGCCAAGGCCTCCGGTGGTTCGGACGGGACGAGCGGACCTACGATCACCCTTTTTACCGGCCTCTCACCGTCACACGGGCAACCCGGGTGGCCGCCCTACCGTCTTCTCACCTTGCCTGCGCGCCGAGCCGGGCGAGCTGCTCCTCGAACGGTACGACCAGGGGCTCGGCCTCCCGTTGCGGCGCGGCCGCCCACAGCCCCGCCATCAGACCGGCCAGCTCCCCCGCCGCCCGCTCGATCCGCCCGGGCAGCCCTTCCTCGCCCCAGTCCTCCGAAGCGGCGTACACGCCCGTCGGCACGACCACGGCCCGCAGATAGGCGAACAGCGGCCGCAGCGCGTGCTCCAGCACCAGCGAGTGCCGGGACGTGCCCCCGGTGGCGGCGATCAGCACCGGCTTGCCCACCAGCGCTTCCTTGTCCAGCACGTCGAAGAACGACTTGAACAGCCCGCTGTACGACGCGCTGAACACCGGCGTGACCACGATCAGCCCGTCGGCCCCCGCCACCGCGTCCTGCGCGGCGGCGAGCGCCTTCCCGGCGAACCCGTTGGTGAGGTTGTGCGCGATCTCGACGGCGAGGTCCCGCAGCTCGACCACCTCCACGTCCACCTCGGCCTGCCGCGCCACGGCGGTGGCGAGCCGGTCGGCCAGCAGCCGGGTGGAGGACGGGACGCTCAGTCCCGCGGACACGACGACGAGCTTCATGCGGCCTTCTCCTTCTGTGCGGCGGCGAGCAGGGACTGGTGGGTCGGCGCCTCCGGCACGTTCGCCGGGCGGCCGTTCGCGAACTCCTTGCGCAGCACGGGCACGACCTCCTCGCCGAGCATGTCGATCTGCTCCAGTACGGTCTTCAGCGGCAGTCCCGCGTGGTCCATCAGGAACAGCTGGCGCTGGTAGTCGCCCGCGTACTCGCGGAAGGACAGCGTCTTCTCGATCACCTGCTGCGGGGAGCCCACGGTCAGCGGGGTCTGCTCGGTGAACTCCTCCAGCGAGGGCCCGTGGCCGTAGACCGGGGCGTTGTCGAAGTACGGGCGGAACTCGCGCACCGCGTCCTGCGAGTTCCTCCGCATGAACACCTGGCCGCCCAGGCCGACGATCGCCTGCTCCGGCGCGCCGTGCCCGTAGTGCGCGAACCGCTTCCGGTAGAACTCGACCATCCGCTTGGTGTGGTCGGCCGGCCAGAAGATGTTGTTGTGGAAGAAGCCGTCGCCGTAGTACGCCGCCTGCTCGGCGATCTCCGGGGAGCGGATGGAGCCGTGCCAGACGAACGGCGGTACGCCGTCCAGCGGGCGCGGGGTGGAGGTGAAGCCCTGCAGCGGGGTGCGGAACTTCCCCTCCCAGTCGACGACGTCCTCGCGCCACAGCCGGCGCAGCAGGGCGTAGTTCTCGATGGCGAGGTTGATGCCCTGCCGGATGTCCTGGCCGAACCAGGGGTAGACCGGCCCGGTGTTGCCGCGGCCCATCATCAGATCGACGCGCCCGTCGGCCAGGTGCTGGAGCATCGCGAAGTCCTCCGCGATCTTCACCGGGTCGTTGGTGGTGATCAGGGTGGTGGACGTGGAGAGGATCAGGTTCTCCGTCCGGGCCGCCACATGGCCGAGCATCGTGGTCGGGGACGACGGCACGAACGGCGGATTGTGGTGCTCGCCGGTGGCGAAGACGTCCAGGCCGACCTCCTCGGCCTTCAGCGCGATGGCGACCATGGCCTTGATGCGCTCCGCCTCGGTCGGCGTACGCCCCGTGGTGGGGTCCCGCGTGACGTCGCCGACCGTGAAGATCCCGAACTGCATGGTCGCTCACCCTTCAAGTGGTTGACGGTTCAACTATACCTCTCGAAACCGTCCCCCTGGCCGGGTTATTCCGGGCCCCCTTCCGGGGGCGCGTTCCGGGCGCCCCGGGGCGCACGGTGCGGGTGGGCGTGCGGCCCTCAGGGCACCAGCACCAGCCGCCCCCGCGTCCCGCCCTCCGCGAGCCGAGCATGCGCCTTCGCCGCCTCCGCCAGGGCGAACGCCTCCGCCACCCGCAGCGTCAGCACCCCCTCGTCCACCAGCCGGACCAGCTCCGCGAGCTGCGCCCCGTCGGCCCGCACCCACACGTTCTCCGCGCGCACCCCCCGCTCCGCCTCGGGCAGCACCCCGTCACGGACCGCCACGAACGCACCCCCGTCCCGCACCCACTCCAGCGCGGGCGCCCCCAGCACGGCGGCGTCCAGCACCCCGTCCACACTCCGCGGCCCGACCCCGTCCACCGTGAAGTGCGCGGCTCCCAGCGAGCGCACCAGCTCCTCGTCGCCCGCCCGGGCGTGGCCGGTCACCTCGATCCCCCGGTGCGCGGCCAGTTGCACCGCGAACCCGCCGACCGCACCCGCCGCACCGGTCACCAGCAGCCTCTCGCCCGGCGCGAGCCCCAGCAGATCCAGGGCCTGCAGCGCGGTCAGCCCGTTCAGCGGCAGGGTGCCCGCGTGAGCCGCGTCCACGGACGCGGGCGCCTTCGCCACCGCGCCGGCGTCCACCACGACGTACTCGGCGTGCGCACCCAGCGGGTCCGCCACACCCGGCACCAGCGCCACCACCGGATCCCCGGCCTCCCAGGCGGCGGGCGCGCCCACCGCGTCCACGGTGCCGGCCACGTCCCAGCCGAGCCCCAGGGTCTTGCCGGCCCCGCCGAAGACGCCGGCGCGCACCGCCGCGTCCACCGGGTTCAGCGCACCCGCGGCCACCTTGATCCGCACCTGCCGCGCACCCGGCTCGGGCACCGGCACCTCCGCGATCTCCACGCACTCCGGCCCGCCGAACGTCCGCACCACAGCAGCACGCATGACAACTCTCCCCCAGCACAAGGCGGTTGATGATTCCCGCGGCACCTTCCGGCCGCGACACCAACCGTAGGAGAGCTACTATCGAATGGTAAGTAGTTACCTGAGAGTGCGTAGCAGACTCCAAGGAGAGGGCCCATGGCGACCATGACCGCCGACCAGCGCCGCGCACAGGCCCGCGCCGAGTACGACGCCTTCCTGCGCGAGTGCCCCACCAACCAGCTCCTCGGCCGGCTCAGCGACAAGTGGGTCAGCCTCGTCGTCGCCGCCCTGGCCGCCGGCCCCCGGCGCTACAGCGACCTCGCCCGCAAGATCGCCGGGGTCAGCCCCAAGATGCTCACCCAGACGCTGCGCACCCTCGAACGGGACGGCATCGTCAGCCGCACCGTCACCCCCTCCGTCCCGGTCCGCGTCGACTACGCGCTCACCCCGCTCGGCTCCGGCCTCGCCGGACTGCTGACCGCCGTGAAGGCATGGGCGGAGACCCACTTCGAGGAGGTACGCGAGGCCCGCGAGCGCTACGACGCCCAGAACCCCGGCTGAGCAGCGGCACCTCAGAACGCGTACGCGTCCCCGGTGTCCAGGACCAGCACCTTCAGCTGATCGTTCGAGTGGTCCTTGTCCGTCGTGCCGCCGCCCCACACCGTCTCGATCTGCAGGGTGACCTCCGACGGCCTGTCCCTGAGCCGCACCGGCACGTCCAGCTGCTCGCCCACCGCGTTCGCCGTCAGCGCGCCCGTCCCGCACACCACGGTCCGCTCGTCCTCCCGGGCACACCGCGCCGGCCACTGCTGCTCCTCCGCCAGCGCCGCCGACCAGCGCAACCGCACGGTCCCGTCCGCCACGGCGGCCGGACCGTTGTTGCGCGGGGTCAGCTTCACCTCCACCCGGTCGCCGTTCATCACCGCCGTCCCGTGGAAGGCCAGGTCAGCCTCGGCCCCGAGGGCCGGAACGGCCACGGCGGCCCCCGGCAGCCAGGCCACACCGGACAAGGCCCCGGCCACCACCCACGTCCACATCCGCACGCCGCTCACCTGACTCCACGCTCGCGATCCGACTGGCACACCGATGTATGCCACGCAGACCACGAGGAAAGGCGCCCTCCAACAGGTGACAGGCTTCTGCCCATGTCGATCCTCCGCTCCGCCGCCCTGTTCGTGGTCGCCGCCGTCTTCGAGATCGGCGGCGCCTGGCTGATCTGGCAGGGCGTGCGCGAACACCGGGGCTGGTTGTGGATGACCGGTGGAGTCCTGGCCCTCGGCGCCTACGGCTTCGTCGCCACCTTCCAGCCGGACGCCCACTTCGGCCGCATCCTGGCCGCGTACGGCGGGATCTTCGTGGCGGGCTCACTGCTGTGGGGCGCGGTCGCCGACGGCTACCGCCCCGACCGCTACGACATCACGGGCGCGCTGATCTGCCTCGCCGGGATGGCCGTGATCATGTGGGCGCCGAGGAACGGCGGCTGAGCCTCACTTAGGCTGGACGAAGACCATCGCCACCGGCCCAGAGGAGCTATCCATGGCCCCCGCCTCCCGCATCGCCGTCGTCACGGGTGCGAGCAGCGGCATCGGCGCCGCCACGGCCCGGCAGCTCGCGGAGGCCGGCTACCGCGTCGTCCTCACCGCCCGCCGCAAGGACCGTATCGAGGCCCTCGCGGACGAGCTGACCAGGGCGGGCCACTCGGCGATGGCCTACCAGCTGGACGTCACCGACCGCGCCGCGGTCGACGAGTTCGCGACGGCCTTCCAGACGATCGGCGTCCTGGTCAACAACGCGGGCGGCGCCCTCGGCGCGGACCCGGTGGCGACCGGCGACCCGGCGGACTGGCGCACGATGTACGAGACGAACGTCATCGGCACCCTGAACCTCACCCAGGCCCTGCTGCCGAAACTGGTGGCCGGCGGCGACGGCGTGGTCGTCGTGGTCTCCTCCACGGCCGGTCACGGCACCTACGAGGGCGGCGGGGGCTATGTGGCCGCCAAGCACGGCGCGCACGTCCTCGCCGAGACCCTCCGCCTGGAGATCGTCGGCCAGCCGGTCCGCGTCATCGAGATCGCGCCCGGCATGGTCAAGACCGACGAGTTCGCCCTGACCCGCTTCGGCGGCGACGAGACGAAGGCGGCCAAGGTCTACGAGGGCGTGGCCGAGCCCCTCACGGCGGAGGACGTCGCCGAGACGATCACCTGGGCGGTCACCCGCCCCAGCCACGTCAACGTCGACCTCCTGATCCTCCGCCCCCGCGCCCAGGCCTCCAACACCAAGGTCCACCGGGAGCGTTGATGCGGGAGGACAGTCCCCTCGAATCCCTCGAGAAACGCCGACTGGCCCAGGAGACCAGGGACGAACGCAGGGTCTGGTACTTCCTGGGCTACTTCCTCTTCGGCATCCACCTCGTGGCGTTCGTGATGATCTACGCGGTACGGCACGGCCACTGACGGCAGGTCAGCCCTTCACGCACACGACCTGCCTCAGCTTGGCCACGACCTCCACCAAGTCCCGCTGCTGGTCGATGACCTGGTCGATCGACTTGTAGGCGCCCGGGATCTCGTCCACGACGCCGGAGTCCTTACGGCACTCCACGCCCCGGGTCTGCTCCTCCAGGTCCTTCGTCGAGAAGCGCTTCTTGGCGGCATTACGGCTCATCCGCCGGCCCGCGCCGTGGGAGGCCGAGTTGAAGGCCTTCTCGTTGCCGAGACCCTTCACGATGTACGACCCCGTACCCATGGAACCGGGGATGATCCCGTAGTCGCCGGAGCCGGCCCGGATCGCTCCCTTGCGGGTGACGAGCAGGTCCATGCCGTCGTACCGCTCCTCCGCCACGTAGTTGTGGTGGCAGGAGATCTCCGGCTCGAAGGTCGGCTTGGCCTTCTTGAACTCCTTGCGGATGACGTCCTTCAGCAGCGCCGTCATCAGTGTGCGGTTGTACCTGGCGTACTCCTGCGCCCAGAACAGGTCGTTGCGGTAGGCCGCCATCTGCGGGGTGTCGGAGACGAAGACCGCCAGGTCACGGTCGACCAGGCCCTGGTTGTGCGGGAGCTTCTGGGCCACACCGATGTGATGCTCGGCGAGTTCCTTGCCGATGTTCCGGGAACCGGAGTGGAGCATGAGCCACACCGCATCGGACGTGTCCACACAAACCTCGACAAAGTGGTTTCCGCTGCCGAGGGTTCCCATCTGCTTCGAGGCCCGGTCCTGACGGAACCTCACCGCCTCCGCGACCCCGTCGAACCTCCCCCAGAACTCCCCCCACCCGGCCGTGGCCAGCCCGTGGAAGTCCCCTGGCTCCACGGGGTCCTCATGCATCCCCCGCCCCACCGGAATCGCCTGCTCGATCTTCGACCGCAGCCGCGACAGGTCCCCCGGCAGGTCGTTGGCCGTCAGCGACGTCTTGACGGCGGACATCCCACACCCGATGTCCACCCCCACCGCCGCCGGGCACACCGCGCCCTGCATGGCGATGACGGAACCGACCGTCGCGCCCTTGCCGTAGTGCACGTCCGGCATCACGGCCAGGCCCTTGATCCACGGCAGGGTCGCCACGTTCTGGAGCTGACGCAGGGCCACGTCCTCGACCGTCGCGGGGTCGGTCCACATCCGGATCGGGACCTTCGCGCCCGGCATCTCGCTGTACGACATACGTTCCTCATTCCCCCGAAAACGACAACAAAGGCTTACGCAAGCCTTATAAGCAACAAAGCGGAAAATCGGCGCCAGGGTCATTGAAAAGGGACAAGGGACCGGCGGCCACGGCAGTGCGTGCGATACACATTGTCTCCAGGGGACGCCCCGCTGCGGCAAGCGAATAACCAGCGGGGACACTGGAGCACCAAGCGAGCGCACACCGGAAGGAGCCCGACCGTGCAGCGGAAGGCGTACGTAACCGGCACCGCCGCCCTCCTCGCGGCGCTGCTGGCCGGCTGCACGAGCGGCTCGGGCGGTGACAGCCCGACGGACAACGCCAATCCGGGCGACGCCGGCACGACCACGGTCGCCGCCCAGCCGGGCAAGTACCGTACGCTGCCCGAACCCTGTGGCGCGGTCGGCCACGACACCCTGGACGGGATGCTGCCCGGCATCAAGCAGATCACCGACCCGGACCAGCGGGACAAGGCCTACCAGGGCGAGGCCGAACTCACCTACGACACCGATCGCAAGGTCGGCTGCCACTGGAAGGTGGAGTCCGCCGACGCCACCGACCGTCTCTCGGTCGACTTCGAGCGCGTGGTGTCGTACGACAACACCGTCAGCGACGACGACCAGGCGCAGACGCTGTTCGAGGGCAAGGAGTCGGCGGCGCACCTGCCGGAGCCGAGCGGGTCCTCGGCGGCGTCCGGGTCGCCGACGCCGACCGCCGCGCCCCCGTCGAGTGGCGCTCCCTCGTCCTCCGCGAACGGCGGCACCCCGGTCTCCGACGCTTCCTCCGCTTCCTCTTCCTCCGCTTCCTCCCCTTCCGGCTCCGCCTCCTCCACGGACGATCTGCAGCCGCGGGTGCTGTCGGGTCTCGGTGACGAGGCGTATATCGACGATCAGCTCGCCTCGTCCGGTTCGACCGCCGAGCAGCGCACGGTGACTGTGGTGTTCCGCACGTCCAACGTGGTCGTCACTCTCGAGTACGAGGAGCAGCCGACGGCCACCGGAACGGTCCCCGACAGCAAGGAAATGCAGGACAGGGCCCGTAATCTGGCCTCTCAACTGGCGGACAAGCTCGGCGGCTGAGGTCCGCCGAGGCCCGTCGTCCACCCGTTCGCGATGCACGCGAACGGAAACCGCACAGCTCCTTCACCGCGTACCGTGGCCCCGCAGGAACCCGCACGAACACCGAGCGTAGTGAAGGAACCATGCAGCGAGCAGCCCAGCGAGAAGACCGTGCCCAGCAGCAGACGCGTGGTAAGCGCCTGAGCCGTGTGCTTGTCTGCGCGGCAGCCGTTCCGGCGGTGCTGATCACCGCCGCCTGTTCGTCGGACTCGGGTGACTCCAAGGGCAAGGGTGCCGACAGCGGCACGCAGCAGTCCCAGAGCAGCAGCAACGCGCCCTCGGCGAGCGCGTCCCCGACCGTGCAGGCGGCTGCTTACAAGAAGCTTCCCGACGCGTGCGCGGCGCTGACGAAGAAGACCCTGGGCGATCTGGTGCCGAAGGGCGTGTCGTCCGCCAAGAAGGGCAGCTCCAACGACCCGTCGCGGGCCTCCTGCTCCTGGAGCAGCCTGGACAACAACGGCGTGAAGGGGTCGCAGTTCCGCTGGCTGAACGTCTCCCTGCTCCGTTTCGACTCGGACACCGCGCGCGGTTCCGGTGACACCCAGGCCCACACGTACTTCGCCCAGCAGGTCAAGGACGCCGAGTCGGTGGCCGGCGCGCAGAACACCAAGGAGACTCCGCTGTCCGGCACGGGCACGGAGGCGACGGCGGTGCGCTACGACCTGAAGAAGAAGGAAGGTCTGTTCAAGCAGCAGACGGTGGTCGCGCGGGTCGAGAACGCGGTGGTCACGCTGGACTACAACGGCGCCGGTCTCGCGGGTGAGAAGACCCCGGACGCCGACGATCTGACGAAGGCAGCGGAGCAGGCGCTCAAGGAGGCGGTCGCGTCGGTGTCCTCCGCCAACGGCGGCTCCTCGTCGTCCGGTTCCGCCTCGAGCGCCCCGGCGTCGCCGTCGCGGTCGGCGTCGAAGGCGTCGCCGTCCGAGTCGCCCGCCAAGTCGGCCTCTTCCAGCGCTTCTCCGTCCAAGTCGGCCACGAAGAAGAGCTGACCGAGGGGTCGGAAGACCCGACCGGTACCACGTTCGCCGTGTGCGTGTGCCACCCTGTTGCGCGCAACAACAGGCAATGGGAGGGGAGTACGAGTGGCCGCGCCACTGCAGCTGACTCGGATGCACCGCGTTCTCATCGGCGTGGTCGTGACCGGCGCCTTGATCATCGCCGGTATCGGTTTCGCCGGTTCCTACGCGGCCGTCCGCGCGTTGGCGATCAAGAAGGGCTTCGGGAACTTCTCGTACGTGTTCCCGGTGGGCATCGACGCGGGTATCTGTGTCCTGCTCGCTCTGGACCTCCTCCTGACCTGGATCCGCATCCCCTTCCCGCTGCTGCGCCAGACGGCGTGGCTGCTGACGGCGGCGACGATCGCCTTCAACGGCGCGGCCGCCTGGCCGGATCCGCTGGGTGTCGGTATGCACGCGGTGATCCCGGTGCTGTTCGTGGTCGCGGTGGAGGCGGCCCGGCACGCGATCGGCCGGATCGCCGACATCACGGCGGACAAGCACATGGAGGGGGTCCGGCTGACGCGCTGGCTCCTCTCCCCGATCCCCACGTTCCTGCTCTGGCGCCGTATGAAGTTGTGGGAGCTGCGTTCCTACGACCAGGTCATCAAGCTGGAGCAGGAACGTCTCGTCTATCAGGCGAGGCTGCGTTCCCGTTTCGGGCGGGCGTGGCGCCGCAAGGCTCCGGTGGAGTCCCTGATGCCGCTGCGGCTGGCCCGGTACGGCGTTCCGCTGGCCGAGACGGCCCCGGCGGGGCTGGCGGCGGCGGGCATAGAGCAGGTCCTGCTGCCTGCGGCGCCGCAGCAGCCGCAGCTCACGGCGAACGCCCCGGTTGCGGGCGGTCCTACGGCCGGGGCGGCACGAGTGGGCGCTCCCGCCGGCGAGCAGCGCCCGGCGGAGCCTGCCGTGGACGAGCAGAGCCCCTGGTTCCAGGCCCAGCAGCAGATCGAGTACCACGGCGGCTACGACCCCTCCTACGACCCGATGCTGCAAGAACCCCAGTACGCCCCCGAGGAGCAGTACGAGGGCTGGTACGAGGAACAGCAGCCGCAGGACTTCCAGCAGCCCTCTCCGGAGGACACCGGCAGCTTCCCCATCCCGGTGGGCCCGAACCGCACGCGCGAGCTGGGTGAGGGCGGCGGCACCCCGCAGCCGGATCCGACCGAGGACGACTACTACCAGGTCTTCCGTCAGTCGATCGACGGCAGCTATCCCACGCCCCGAGTACTGGGCGACAACATCCAGGCGACCTACGGGACGACGCTGAGTCCCAGCGCCCTGAAGACCCTCGTGGACCGCTTCCAGCAGCGCCATTCGGCGGAACTCGAAGAGGACCACATCGCGTAGGGGCAAAAAGAGCAGGGCAGGGAAAGCAGGACAGGAAAAGGGGCCCTCCGCCGAAGAGGGCCCCTTTTTCTTACGCGGTTTCCTACGGGCTCTTACTCGCCGAGCAGCTTGCGCACCCGGTCCTGCCCGACCGCGAGGAGCAGCGTGGGCAGCCGCGGTCCGGTGTCCCGCCCGACGAGCAGGTGGTACAGCAGGGCGAAGAAGGCACGCTGGGCCGTCTTGATCTCGGCCGGCAGCTCCTTCGGCGTGGCGTCGGCCGGGAAGCCGGCCTGCACCTTCGGCACGCCGTACACGAGGTGGGTCAGCCCGTCGAGCGACCAGTGCTCGGCGAGGCCGTCGAGCAGCAGCCGCACCGACTGCTGGGAGGCCTCGTCGAGGGACTTGAGCAGTTCGGCGTCGGGCTCGTCGCGCACGATGGTGCGCTGGTCGGCGGGCACGTGGGTGTTGATCCACGCCTCGGCCTTGTCGTAGCGCGGCCGTGCCTCGTCCAGGGACGCCAGCGGCTGGTCCGGGTCCAGCTCGGAGAGGATGCGCAGCGCCTGGTCCTCGTGGCCGGCGGTGATGTCGGCGACGGAGGCGAGGGTGCGGTAGGGCAGCGGACGCGGCGTCCTCGGCAGCTCGCCGGCGGCGGTGCCCACGGCCCGCGTGTGGGCGGCGACGTCGGCCGGGAGCGCGGAGCCGTCGGCGACCTTTCCGGCGAGCTTGTCCCACTCGTCGTAGAGCCGCTGGATCTCCTGGTCGAAGGCGATCTTGAAGGACTGGTTGGGCCTGCGGCGGGCGTAGAGCCAGCGCAGGATCTGCGGCTCCATGATCTTCAGCGCGTCGGCCGGGGTCGGAACCCCACCGCGCGAGGAGGACATCTTCGCCATGCCGGAGATGCCGACGAAGGCGTACATCGGCCCGATGGGCTGCTTGCCGCCGAAGATCCCGACGATCTGTCCGCCCACCTGGAAGGAGGAACCCGGCGAGGAGTGGTCGACACCGCTCGGCTCGAAGATCACACCCTCGTAGGCCCAGCGCATGGGCCAGTCGACCTTCCAGACCAGCTTGCCGCGGTTGAACTCGCCGAGCCTGACGGTCTCGGAGAAACCGCACTCGTTGCAGGTGTACGCCAGCTCGGTGCTGTCGTCGTCGTAGGAGGTGACGGTCGTCAGGTCCTTCTCGCAGTTGCCGCAGTACGGCTTGTACGGGAAGTAGCCGGCGGAACCGGACGAGCCGTCGTCCTCGCTCGCCGCACCCGAGCCCTCCTCGGCCTCCAGCTCGGCCTCGTCGACGGCCTTCTGCTGGGGCTTCTTCGGAGCCTGCTTCGTGCGGTACTGGGCGAGGATCGCGTCGATGTCCCCGCGGTGCTTCATGGCGTGCAGGATCTGCTCGCGGTAGACGCCGGAGGTGTACTGCGCGGTCTGGCTGATCCCGTCGAACTCCACGCCCAGCTCGGCCAGCGAGGCGATCATCGCGGCCTTGAAGTGCTCGGCCCAGTTCGCGTGCGACGACCCGCGCGGCGCCGGCACCGAGGTCAGCGGCTTGCCGATGTGCTCGGCCCAGGAGGCGTCGATGCCCTCGACGCCGGCCGGGACCTTGCGGTAGCGGTCGTAGTCGTCCCACGAGATCAGGTGCCGGACCTGGTACCCGCGGCGGCGGATCTCGTCGGCGACCAGGTGCGGGGTCATGACCTCGCGGAGGTTGCCCAGGTGAATGGGGCCGGAAGGGGAGAGCCCGGACGCGACGACGACCGGTTTGCCCGGGGCCCGGCGCTCCGATTCCTCGATGACCTCATCCGCGAAACGGGAGACCCAGTCGGTGGTCTCGGTGCTCTGAGCCACGATCGGCACGTCCTTCTTTCTGAACGGGGTGGCACTCCGTCTGATCGGGGTGACACTCCATTCTCACAGACCGGCTCGCGCCCGCGAAAACGGCTTTACCTGCCATGGGATACTGGCTGGGACTATCCATCCCCACGAGGAGAACGGCACCCATTCCTATGGCCTCGGTCACGTCCCTCAGCGACAACGTCCAGCAGCACCTCGCGTCCGCCCTCTCGGCCACCCTGCCGGAGGCCGCCGGCGCGGACCCGCTGCTGCGACGAAGCGACCGGGCCGACTTCCAGGCCAACGGCATCCTGGCGCTGGCCAAGAAGGCGAAGGCGAACCCGAGGGAGCTGGCGGCCCAGGTCGTCTCGCACGTGGTGACGGGCGACGAGCTCATCAAGTACGTCGAGGTCTCCGGCCCCGGCTTCCTGAACATCACGATCGCGGACAGGGCGATCACCGGGAACCTGGCCGCGCGGTACGCGGACGACACGGGCCGCCTCGGCGTGCCGACCGCCGCGCAGCCGGGCACGACGGTGATCGACTACGCGCAGCCGAACGTGGCCAAGGAGATGCACGTCGGCCACCTGCGCTCGGCGGTCATCGGCGACGCGGCGGTCCACCTCCTCGAATTCACCGGCGAGAACGTGATCCGCCGGCACCACATCGGCGACTGGGGCACGCAGTTCGGCATGCTCATCCAGTACCTGGACGAGCACCCGCACGAGCTCGACCACAAGGAATCCCAGGTCACTGGTGAAGAGGCGATGTCGAACCTGGACCGCCTCTACAAGGCCGCGCGGAAGAAATTCGACTCCGACGAGGAGTTCAAGACGCGTGCACGCCGCCGGGTGGTGGACCTCCAGGCCGGCGACCCGCGCACGCTCGCCATGTGGCAGAAGTTCGTGGACGAGTCGAAGATCTACTTCTTCTCCGTCTTCGAGAAGCTGGACATGGAGATCCGGGACCCCGACATCGTCGGCGAGTCCGGCTACAACGACATGCTGGCCGAGACGTGCCGCCTCCTGGAGGAGTCCGGCGTGGCGGTCCGCAGCGAGGGCGCCCTCTGCGTCTTCTTCGACGACGTCAAGGGCCCGGACGGCAACCCGGTCCCGCTGATCGTGCAGAAGTCGGACGGCGGCTACGGCTACGCGGCCACCGACCTCTCCGCGATCCGCGACCGCGTCTTCAACCTCAAGGCGAACACGCTCCTGTACGTGGTGGACGCCCGGCAGTCCCTGCACTTCAAGATGGTCTTCGAGACCGCCCGCCGGGCCGGCTGGCTGAACGAGGACGTCACGGCGACCCAGCTGGCCTTCGGCACGGTCCTCGGCAAGGACGGCAAGCCGTTCAAGACGCGTGAGGGCGAGACGGTCCGCCTGGTCGACCTCCTGGACGAGGCCATCGACCGGGCCTCGGCGGTCGTCCGCGAGAAGGCCCAGGACCTGTCCGAGGAGGAGATCGCCGAGCGGGGCACCCAGGTGGGCATCGGCGCGGTGAAGTACGCGGACCTGTCGACGTCGGCGAGCCGGGACTACAAGTTCGACCTGGACCAGATGGTGTCCCTGAACGGCGACACGTCCGTCTACCTCCAGTACGCTTACGCCCGTATCCAGTCCATCCTCCGCAAGGCCGGCGACACCCGCCCGGCCGCGCACCCGGAGCTGGAACTGGCCGACGTCGAGCGCGCGTTGGGCCTGCACGCGGACGCGTTCGCGGCGACGGTCGCGGAGGCGGCGGCGGAGTACGCCCCGCACAAGCTGGCGGCCTACCTCTACCAGCTGGCGTCCCTGTACACGTCCTTCTACGACAAGTGCCCGGTCCTGAAGGCCGAGACGCCGGCCCAGGTGGAGAACCGCCTCTTCCTGTGCGACGTGACCGCCCGCACCCTGCACAAGGGGATGGCCCTGCTGGGGATCAGGACGCCGGAGAAGCTCTGACGGACACCACTCGCGCAGACGGTCTTCGACGCCCTGGCGTCGGGCGTCTACACCTGACCCACCGCGTCGGCCGTCTGCGCGTCGAGGAGTTCCCGGGTGCGCCGTACCAGTGCCTCGCGTACCGACTCCGGCTCCAGGACCCGTAGCGGCGTTCCCAGGCCGAGGAGGTAGCGGGCGAGGCCGTCCGGGTCGGGGCCGCCGATGTCGATGACGGTGGCGTCGGGGCCGTCGGGGCGGTGGGTGCCGATCGCCGCGGGGACGACTCGCAGCGCCGCCGCCATCGGCAGGGGGAGCCGGATCGTCGCGGACAGGGGATAGGGACCGTTCGCGATGTTGCGGGAGACCAGGTGCGCCGGGTCCGGCGGGTCGGTGAGGTCCGCCCGCTGTCCGGTGGACTGGAGGCGGTCGACCCGGTCGGCACGGAAGGTGCGCCACTGCCCCCGCGTGACGTCCCGCGCGACGAAGAACCAGCGCCGGCCCGTGTGGACGAGACGGTACGGGTCGACGTCCCGGACCGTGCTCCTCCCCTCCGCATCCGTGTACGACAGCCGGGCCCGCTCGCCACGCCGGCAGGCGGCGGCCAGCTCCAGCAGCAGGCCCGGTCGGACCTGCGCCCCGTCGGTCCCCGGCAGGCGCACGAAGGCGTCGTCCAGCTCGCCGAGACGGTCCGCGATGTGCCGGGGCAGTACCTGCCGCAGCTTCAGCAGCGCCGACAGCGCCGCCTGGTCCCCGCCGAGCGCGTCGCTCAGCGCGGCCTCCCGCAACCCCACGGCCACGGCCAGCGCCTCCTCGTCGTCGAGGATCAGCGGCGGCAGCCGGGAGCCGGCGCGCAGACGGTAACCGCCCCAGGGGCCGGCCTCGGAGTCGACGGTGTAGCCGAGGTCCCTGAGCCTCGCCATGTCTCGGCGAACCGTGCGGTCCGTGACCTCCATGCGCTCGGCCAGTTCCGCGCAGGTCCAGGACGGGCGCGCGGACAGCAGGGACAGCAGCCGTATCAGGCGGGCGGAGGAGCTGAGCACGGCGGGAAGTCTGGCACAGAAGACCGACACGACCAGGACCGGAACTGTCCTGGTCGCGTTCTAGCCTCCTCTCCATGACCACGGAGACCTCATCCGCACCCGCGTTCCGTTTCGCCGCCGTCACCTTCGACTGCGCCGACCCCGCCGACATGGCCCGCTTCTACGGCGAGTTGCTCGGCATGTCCGTCCTGTTCGCCAACGACGACTTCGTCTTCCTCGGCAAGGAGGGATCGACCGGCCTCGGCTTCAACCGCCTCGCCGACTACCGCCCGCCCACCTGGCCGGACCCGCAGCAGGAGAAGCAGGCGCACATCGAGCTGGGCGTGGACGATCTGGACGCCGCCGAGAAGCGGCTGCTCGACCTGGGCGCGACCAGGCCCGAGTTCCAGCCGGGCGAGGACCGCTGGCGGGTCCTGCTCGACCCGGCGGGGCACCCGTTCTGCATCACGACCCTGGTCTGAGCCGTCTGCCCCGCGCGCCCCGCACAAGGGACCTCGATCGTTTCCGGCCACGGCTATACACTCCCCGGGGGGCAATTTCTCTGGGGGGAGCGGTCGCCATGGGCGCCGAGATCTACTTCAGCAACAACCACCGTGACCTGTGCGTCCAGCACGGCACGGGAGCCGGTTTCCAGTTCGAGTTCTCCTGCTCACGCTGCTGGGACACCTGGCGTTCGCCGTTCGAGCCGTTCCGGGCCGGGCAGATGGCCGGCTGGCTGTCCCGCGGTGTGAGCGCCGCCTGGTCGGTGATCGGCGGCGCCGGGCAGGGCGTGAGCAACGCGGCGGACGGCCTGGCCGGGGCGAGTTTCGGCACGCAGCGCGACGCGGCCTTCTCCCGCGCCATCGAGAACGCGCAGGGCCACTTCAACCGCTGCCCGCGCTGCACCCACTACGTCTGCGCCCGCTGCTGGAACCCGGGGCAGGGGCTGTGCCTGACCTGCTCCCCGGACACCGCGGCGGAGGCGCAGGCGGCACAGCAGCGAGGCCTGAACGACGGGGTCGCCCAGCGCGCCTACGACGCCGGCCGGCAGCAGGGCGCCGGCTACGACGTCGACGCGCCGCGCCGGCTCGTCTGCCCCGACTGCCGTACCGAGACCCGCGGCGGCGCCTTCTGCCACGGCTGCGGGCACCGGCTCGCGCAGACCACGAGCTGCGCCTCCTGTCACAGCGAACTCCCGGACGGGGCCGCCTTCTGCCCGTCCTGCGGCACGAGGCGCTGAGCCGGGGTCCGCCGCAGAAGGGGCAGCACGGGGTCTCGCAGGGGCGCGGAGCCCGGCCCCCTCACAGAACCGCGCCCCGCGGATCCGTCCCGCCGGCCGGGCTGCCCTCGCCTCTGCCCCGCAGCGACCGCTGGGCCGGCAGGGAGCGCCGGCCCCGGCCGCCGCGAGGCGCCCGCTGCGGCCAGAACAGGACGTACGCCGCCGAGCCGATGCAGAACGCCAGGCGGATGAGACCCCGGGTGGAGTCCGACGGGACCAGCAGGGCGCTGCCGTAGAGGGAGATCAGGGCGATCCAGCTGACCCAGGGGACGAGACGGCGCTGGCCGATCGAGTCCCATATCAACGTGCCCAGAAGAACGGAGGCGTTGTAGTACGTGTACACGCTGGGGTCGAGGAGGATGCGGGCGTCGGCGGCCAGGAAGACGACCGCCGGCCAGCGGTTCCGGCGTACGGCGAGCGCGCCGAGGGCGATGCCCAGGGCCATCTGGGTGGGGCGGTCCCACCAGGGTGTCGCGGGGTCGCCCACGCCGAACCAGCGCAGGGAGGACGCCGGCTGGTTGGGGATGGTGAAGCGGGCCGCGTGCAGCGTTTCCAGGTGGGTCAGGTAGAAGGGCAGCCAGGCCACCGCCACCAGGCCGAACGTCCAGGCCGACGCGCGCAGGCGGGTGGGACGGGGCAGGGCCAGCAACAACGGCAGGAAGCCCACCGCCCAGGGCTTGGAGTCGACCGCCAGGGCCAGGAACACGCCCACCGCCGTGGCTTGGCCTCGGACCAGTGCGCGCAGCGCGAGCGTGGTGAAGAACAGGGCGAGGACGTCGTCGAGGTGGGCGAAGCGGACCGAGACCTCGACCCACATGGGTATGAAGGCCGCCCCCGCGATCAGGACGCGTTGCTGGAGGCGTCTGTGGTTGAGGCCGGTGCCGCGGTTGTGGTCGGCGGCGGCGCGGCCGACCAGGACGAGCATGTACAGGCCGAGGCCGGACATGAACGCGTCGGCCAGTTTCTCGCCCACGTCGGCGGGGAACGGCGCGAAGAGTCCGGCGACCAGGAAGCTGACGGGGCCGATCTGCAGGTCGGGGTGGTTGGCGTAGAGGGCGAGGCCACCGCCGGAGGCCTGGCCGAAGAGCAGTTGCTCGCCCTGGCGCAGATAGTGCCAGGACACGGCCGCGTGGCGTTCGGCCACCACGAACCAGACGGCGGTCCACAGGGTGAGCAACACGATGTGCCACCGCACCGGGTAACGCCCGATCCGCACGTTCCTCCGTCCTTCCCGTCACACCCGTCGCCGGTCCCCATCCATCACAACACCACCCGGTAAGAGAGGCTGCGGGGGTCCTGGGTTCCTCGGGGAGGCCGGTCAACGGCGTTGTCAGTGGCGGCCTTTACAGTCACAGGCATGGCGACTCTTCCCAATCCGCTGCCCAGGCTGGCCACCGACCCCAGCGGCCGTTCCCTCGGGCTTCAGCTGCCGCCCGGCAGGCTGGTCGATCTGACCCACGACGGCCCCTGGCACGAACCCCTGCTCTGGTACGCGGAGAAACCGGCCGCGCCGGGCACGTGGAAGGCGCTGGGCGCACCGGCGGCCCGGGCCGGTCTGCTGCCGGTGCTCCTGGACGTCGGCGGCTCGGTGGCCGGCCTGGACGACTGGATGCTGGTGCCCGGCGAGACGTCGTACCCGGGCGATCACGACGCCGAAGACGTCCTCGCGGAGTACTGGGAGGAGGAGACGGAGGACGGTGAGATCGCCGAGGAGATCGAGCCGTTCGGGGGCGAGTGGCCCGGTCTCGCGCCCGCACCGGCCGCTCTCTCCGCCGACCCGGACACCCGCGCCGCCCAGGTCGCCGACGCGCTGGTCCACGATCCGGATTCGGAGGTCGAGCAGGCGCACCTCGCCCTGGTCCCGGCCCGCCGGTCCGCCGACATACCGGCGGCGATCGGCTGGAGCGGACCGGTGAACTACGAGGGTGACGTGGCCCGGATGTGCGGCGTGCTGCGCTCCTGGGAGGACCGCTTCGGGATCCGGGTCGTGGCCCTGGGACTGGACACCCTGGTGGTGTCCGTCGCGGCTCCGCCGGCCACGCAGGAGGACGCAGAGGCGGTGGCGGCGGAGCACTTCGCGTTCTGTCCGGACAACGTGCTGCAGGGCGAGCGGGACACCCTCCGCATGTACGCGAAGGACCTGGTCGGGGCACCCACCTGGGCCTTCTGGTGGGACTGACCCCCGCTGGAGCTCCCCGCAGGACATACGGCCCCCGGGCCGGCTCCGCTCCGAGCCGGCCCGGGGGCCGTGGCGTGTTCGCCCCCCCGGCTCAGCGCAGCTTCTGCGCCACCTCGCTCGCCCAGTAGGTGATGATGTTCCGCGCGCCGGCCCGCTTGATGCCGGTCAGGGTTTCGAAGATGGCCCGGTCGCGGTCGACCCAGCCCTTCTCGGCGGCCGCCTCGACCATCGCGTACTCGCCGGAGATCTGGTAGGCGGCGACCGGCACGTCCACGGCGTCCGCGACGCGGGCGAGGATGTCGAGGTACGGTCCGGCCGGCTTGACCATGACCATGTCCGCGCCCTCGGCGAGGTCCAGCTCCAGCTCCCGCAGGGACTCGCGCCAGTTGGCGGGGTCCTGCTGGTAGGTCTTGCGGTCGCCCTGCAGTGAGGAGGCGACGGCCTCGCGGAAGGGGCCGTAGAAGGCGGAGGAGTACTTGGCGGTGTAGGCGAGGATCGCCACGTCCTCGCGGCCGATCTGGTCGAGCGCGTCCCGGACGACGCCGATCTGGCCGTCCATCATCCCGCTCGGGCCGACCACGTGCGCGCCGGCGTCGGCCTGCACCTGGGCCATCTCGGCGTACCGCTCCAGGGTGGCGTCGTTGTCGACCCGGCCCTCGGCGTCCAGCACCCCGCAGTGGCCGTGGTCGGTGAACTCGTCCAGGCACAGGTCGGACATGACGAGCAGGTCATCGCCGACCTCGGCCCGCACGTCGCGCAGCGCCACCTGCAGAATGCCGTCCGGGTCCGTGCCCGCCGTCCCGAGGGCGTCCTTCTTCGCGTCCTCCGGGACGCCGAACAGCATGATCCCGGAGATCCCGGCCTCCACGGCCTCCACCGCGGCCTTCTTCAGGCTGTCGCGGCTGTGCTGGACGACACCTGGCATGGTGGTGATCGGCACGGGCTCGCTGACGCCCTCCCGGACGAACGCCGGAAGGATGAAGTCGGCGGGGTGCAGGCGCGTCTCCGCGACCATGCGGCGCATGACGGGCGAGGTCCGCAGCCGCCTGGGACGCGTACCGGGGAAGGATCCGTACTTCGTCATGCCTTCTACGCTACGCCCGCCGCACACCCCCCTTTGCCGACGCCCTGTCGGCCGGGCCACCGGCTCATAGGGAGCCCACAGAAAGCCCATTCACGGGCATAGCGGCGCCGTCATACGAAGTTTTTGCGCGCCCCTGGCGATCCCTGGGTCCGCCCGCCTCCCCAGCGTTCTACGCGCGTGGTGTCATGCACGCGCCACCCCCTCCCGTGCTCACCCCAGGAGTCACGCATGCTGCGGAAGGCCCTCACCCGCGCGGCCGTCGTCGTCGCCGCCGGCACCGCCGTCGCCGTCACCGCCGTACCCGCGAACGCCGCGAGCTACTCGGCGTTCGCCTTCTCCCAGACCGGCAGCCAGCCCACGATCTACGACTTCGTCAACTCGGCCACCAGCACGCTCGACATGACGATGTACGAGATGGAGGACACCACGGCCGTCAACGACCTGATAGCCCTGAAGAACAAGGGCGTCACGGTCCGGGTCATCCTCGACCGCCAGCACCAGAGCGCCGACAACTCGGCGTACACGTCCCTGAAGAACGCGGGCGTGGGCGTCGTCTGGTCCTCCTCGGCCTACGTCTACACGCACCAGAAGACGATCACGGTCGACGGCACCAAGTCCCTGGTCATGACGGGCAATCTGACGTCCCAGTACTACACGACCAGCCGCGACTACGGCGTCTTCACCGACGACACGCGCGATGTCGCCGCCATCGAGAAGGTCTTCAACGCCGACTACACGGCCACCTCGGTCACCCCCACCGACGGCGACCACCTGCTGTGGTCCCCCACCGACTCCCGCAACCGCCTGGTGTCGTTCGTCAACTCCGCGACCAAGACGCTGGACGTGGAGGAGCTGGAGTTCAGCGACAGCACGGTGGTCAACGCGATCGTCGCCCGCGCCAAGGCCGGTGTGAAGGTCCGCGTGGTCCTGGAGGACCCCTCCAGCTACTCCAGCGAGGTCTCCGCCATCAAGGCGGCCGGCGGCACGGTCGTCGGCTACTCCGACCCCAACGGCTTCTACATCCACGCCAAGGCGATGGTCGCCGACTACGGCCTGTCCACCCAGGAGGTCGAGGCCGGCTCCATGAACATCAGCAGCAACTCGCTCAGCAACAACCGGGAGCTGGGCATCATCCTGACCGGCACGGGCGTGGCCCAGCCGGTCGCCCAGACGATCGAGACGACGTTCAACAGCGACTACGCGGGCGGTACGGCGGCCTGACCGGCACGTGCGGCAGGCGGGCGGGCGTCATCTCGCACCCCGCCTGCCGCTCAGCCTTCAGCGAGGTCCGCGAGCCCCCTCCAGATAGCCGTGCGCCTCCAACTCACGCAGCGCGGAAGCGATCCGGTCCGCCCCTCGGGGAAGCGGTCCGCGAGGCTGCGGATGTCGACCGCGGTGCCCTCGGGCACCGACGGGATGTGGGTCGCGAGCCCGATGGCCGTCAGCGACAGCTCGCGGTGCTGGGCGAGGTGACTGCCGACGACCACGTACCGGCCGGACTGGTAGGTGCGTACGTGGGTGACACCGGAGGGGGTGGTGGATCGCCGACACCCTGAATCGGGCGCGGGGCAGGGTTGGGCTTCTTCTCAGCCACAGGGAAGGTCCTTCTTCCTCGTTGGTCAGGCCCTCGCACTGGGATGCCAGGCCCGGCGGGGGCCGATGCATGTCTGCGGTTGTGGAGCGATGAGGCGCATGTGCCCCGGGGCGGGACGGCGCGTCCAAGCCGCCGCCGCGCCAGCGCTTTTACGGCCCGCAGCCCCGGTCCGCCCGCGACCGGAGCACGTGCTTCCCGGCGCCGGTCGGGAGATCCAGTTCCGCCCACACCGTCTTGCACGGCACCGGTCCGAGCCGCACGCCCCAGCGGTCCGCCAACTCCTCGACCAGCAGCAGGCCGTAGCCGGACCCGGCGAGCACGCCGGCGGCGGTGTCGCGGATCGGCAGGTGGTCACCGCGCGTGTCGGTCACCTCGACACGCAGAAGGCGCGGAGCGGTGACAAAGAGCGAGAGGCGGAAACTCCGTCCCGGAACCCGGCCGTGCAGCGCGGCGTTGGCCGTCAGTTCGGCGACGATCAGCCGGGCCGGGTCCAACGGCAACCGCCAGGAGCGCAGTTGCTCGACGGCGAGCAGCCGGCCGAGGCGGGCGCCGCGCCGGGTCGCGGAGAGAGGGACGCGGAACTGGCGCGCGGAGATGGGGAGGGTGGAGATTTGCTCGTTCACGTCACTCAGCGTGTCCGAGCGTGCTTAGCCTGTGAAGAACGGCAGCCCGTGCGGACGGAGGCTGTCCGTGCCGTGTCCGGGTGCGTCCGGGCCGTACGGGGTGACTGGTGAGCGGGAGGACGGCTTACGTGAGCGACTGGGACGCGGGGCTGGACGACGAGGCCGGAGCTGTGATGCGGACCGTCGTACGACAACTGAAGCTGTGGCGGGAGGCGGCCGGCCTGACCCAGGCGGAGTTCGGGGCAGCCATCGGCTACGGGGAGGAGCTCGTCTCCTCGGTGGAGCGGGGACGGAGGATTCCCCGGCCGGAGTATCTGGACGCGGCGGACGAGGCGTTGGGCGCGGGTGGCCGGATCGCGGCGATGAAGACGGACGTGGCGGAGGTCCGGTACCCGAAGAAGGTGCGGGATCTGAAGAAGCTGGAGGCGGAGGCGGTCGAGTTGTGCGCCTACAACAACTCCGTGATCCACGGGCTGTTGCAGACGGAGGAGTACGTGCGCGCGTCGATGGCTACCCGACGGCCTCCGTTCACGGAGGAGGAATTGGAACAACAGGTGGCCGCCCGCCTGGCACGCCAGGACATCCTCGCCGAAGCGCCGTTGCGAGTCTTCAGCTTCGTCCAATGTGAGTCGACGCTGCGGCGCCCCATCGGTGGCAGGATGGTCATGCGAAGGCAGCTCGAACACCTGCTGGACGCCGGTCGGTTCAGGAACGTCGACTTGCAGGTCCTGCCCTTGGACCGGGAGGACAACGCCGGTCTGGCCGGTTCGTTCAGGCTGCTGCGACTGCGGGATGGCAGCACGGTCGGACACAACGAGGTGCAACTCGTCAGCCGCGTGATCACCGACCCGAAAGAGGCTCAGGTGCTGGACATCCGCTATGGGATCATCCGCGCACAGGCTCTCACCCCTCGGGAGTCACTGGCCTTCATCGAGAAAGTGCTTGGAGAGACATGAAGCTGGAGTGGATAAAGAGCAGCTACAGCACGCCTGACGGCCCCGATTGCGTCGAGGTAGCCACCCCCGACGAGACCCACATTCTCGTCCGCGACTCCAAGAACCCCACCGGCCCCCGCCTCGCCCTCACCCCCACCGCGTGGGCGACCTTCCTGCCGTACGCCTCCGAGCACTGAGGCCCCCGGAAAACGACGGCGGCGGAGTGCCCCAGAAAAGGGGGCACTCCGCCACACCTCACGTCGTGGACCGGCGCCTACGTGCCCCGGGCCGCCGCTCGCTGGGCCGCGTCACCGGATCCCCGGCCTCCAGGGCGGCAGCCCGCCTCTTCATGCCGAAGTCCGCCAGCGCCTCAGCCAGCTTGTGCACCGACGGCTCCGGAGCCATGACGTCGACCCGGAGGCCGTGCTCCTCCGCCGTCTTCGCCGTGGCCGGGCCGATGCAGGCGATCACCGTCACGTTGTGCGGCTTGCCCGCGATGCCCACCAGGTTGCGGACCGTCGAGGAGGACGTGAAGAGGACCGCGTCGAAGCCGCCGCCCTTGATGGCCTCCCGGGTGTCCGCCGGAGGCGGCGAGGCACGGACCGTGCGGTAGGCCGTGACGTCGTCCACCTCCCAGCCCAGCTCGATGAGGCCGGCGACAAGCGTCTCCGTGGCGATGTCGGCGCGCGGCAGGAACACGCGGTCGATCGGGTCGAAGACCGGGTCGTACGGGGGCCAGTCCTCCAGGAGGCCGGCGGCGGACTGCTCACCCGACGGCACCAGGTCCGGCTTCACGCCGAAGGCGACGAGGGCCTTCGCCGTCTGCTCGCCCACCGCAGCCACCTTGATACCCGCAAAAGCCCGAGCGTCAAGGCCGTACTCCTCGAACTTCTCCCGCACCGCCTTCACCGCGTTGACCGACGTGAAGGCGATCCACTCGTAACGGCCGGTGACCAGGCCCTTGACCGCGCGCTCCATCTGCTGGGGCGTGCGCGGGGGCTCCACCGCGATCGTCGGGACCTCGTGCGGCACCGCGCCGTAGGACCGCAGCTGGTCGGAGAGCGACGCCGCCTGCTCCTTCGTGCGCGGCACGAGCACCTTCCAGCCGAACAGCGGCTTGGACTCGAACCACGACAGCTGGTCGCGCCGGGCGGCGGCGGAACGCTCGCCGACCACGGCTATCACCGGCCGGCCGCCGTCGGGGGACGGCAGCACCTTCGCCTGCTTCAGGGTCTGGGCGATCGTGCCGAGCGTCGCCGTCCAGGTGCGCTGGCGGGTCGTCGTACCGGCGATCGTGACGGACAGGGGGGTGTCCGGCTTGCGCCCGGCGGACACCAGCTCGCCCGCCGCCGCGGCCACCGAGTCCAGGGTCGTCGAGACGACCACCGTCCCGTCGGAGGCGCCCACCTCCGTCCAGCACCGGTCGGAGGCCGTACGGGCGTCCACGAACCGGACGTCCGCGCCCTCGGCGTCCCGCAGCGGCACACCGGCGTACGCGGGCACACCGACCGCCGCGGCGACGCCCGGGACCACCTCGAAGGGCACACCGGCGGCGGCGCAGGCGAGCATTTCCTCGGCCGCGTACGTATCAAGTCCCGGGTCCCCGGACACCGCACGGACGACCCGCCTGCCGCCCCGCGCAGCCTCCATGACAAGATGAGCGGCATCCCGGGCAGCAGCCGGGACAGCGGCGGTTGTTGACGTGCCGTCAACGACCGTCAGCTGGGGCGTGCCCGTGCCCGGCGGCGAGACCGAAGAGGGATCGGCGTCGGTCTGCACGACGGAGACGCCCTGTCGGGCGTGCGTCCGGATCACGTCGAGCACCTCGTGCTCGGCGACCAGGACGTCCGCGTTCGACAGCGCCTCCACGGCGCGCAGGGTCAGCAGTCCCGGATCTCCGGGTCCGGCACCGAGGAAGGTGACGTGGCCGTGTTCCGGACCGGCGGCAGGAAGGGCGGTGGGGCTCAATGTGCTCGCTCCCCCATCAGACCGGCCGCGCCCCGGGCGAGCATCTCGGTGGCGAGTTCGCGACCGAGTGCCAACGCCTGGTCGTGCGTCTGGGGCACGGAACCGGTGGTGGACAGCTGCACCATGCGGGTGCCGTCGGTCGTGCCGACGACGCCGCGCAGGCGCATTTCCTTGACAATCTGCCCGTCGGCCTGGGGGTCCCCCCGCTCGAGCGGAGCCGAGAGTGGGGGAAGGTCGGCCAGCGCGCCCACAGGGGCGCTGCAGCCGGCCTCCAGGGCGGCGAGCAGTGACCGCTCGGCGGTTACGGCGGCCCGAGTGAACGGGTCGTCGAGTTCGCCGAGCGCCGCGATCAGGTCCGCGTTGTCCGCGGCACACTCGATCGCCAGTGCCCCCTGGCCGGGGGCGGGCAGAACCGTGTCGACCGACAGGAAGTCGGTCACCTCGTCGATCCGGCCGATCCGGTTCAGTCCGGCGGCGGCCAGCACGACCGCGTCGAGCTCGCCGTCCTGGACGTACCGGATGCGGGTGTCCACGTTGCCGCGGATCGGGACCGTCTGTATGTCCAGGGCGTGGGCACGGGCGTACGCGTTCAGCTGCGCCATGCGGCGCGGCGAGCCGGTGCCGATGCGCGCCCCGCGCGGCAGGTCCGTGAACTTCAGCGCGTCCCGGGCGACGATCACGTCCCGCGGGTCCTCGCGCACCGGTACGGCGGCCAGGACCAGTTCCTCGGGCTGCACCGTCGGGAGGTCCTTGAGCGAATGAACCGCGAAGTCGACCTGGCCCCGCACCAGCGCGTCGCGCAGCGCCGTGACGAACACGCCCGTGCCGCCGATCTGCGCCAGGTGCTCGCGGGCGGTGTCGCCGTACGTGGTGATCTCGACCAGCTCGACGGGCCGCCCGGTCACCTGGCGGACGGCCTCCGCCACCTGCCCGGACTGGGCCATGGCGAGCTTGCTCCGCCTGGTCCCCAGCCTCAGTGCCTTCTCAGTCATGCCGGTCGGTCCTTCTTGTCTGTGCTGTCCCCGGCCCGGGAGACGGAGGCGACCGTCTCGGGGTCGAGGTCGAACAGGGTGCGCAGCGCGTCCGCGTACCCGGCGCCGCCGGGCTCGGCCGCGAGCTGCTTGACCCGTACGGTCGGCGCGTGCAGCAGCTTGTCGACGACCCGGTGCACGGCCTGCCGGATCTCGCCGCGCTGGCGTTCGTCCAGGTCGGGCAGGCGGCCGTCGAGCCGCGCGATCTCACTGGCGACGACGTCGGCGGCCATGGTGCGCAACGCGACCACGGTCGGCGTGATGTGCGCCGCCCGCTGCGCCGCGCCGAAGGCCGCGACCTCGTCGGAGACGATACGCCGGACCTGGTCCACATCGGCCGCCATCGGCGCGTCTGCTGAGGCTTCCGCCAGCGACTCGATGTCCACCAGACGCACCCCGGCCAGCCGGTGCACGGCCGCGTCGATGTCGCGGGGCATGGCCAGGTCGAGGAGGAAGAAGAAGGGCGCCGGGCGCTCGGCCACCGGCTCCGGCCTGCGTCGCTCGGGGATCCGGCCCACCGTGGCGGCGGTCGCGGCCAGCGCGGTGATCAGCTCGGCGTCCGCTTCGGGCGTACGGCGCTCCCGGCGGTCGACGGCCCCGCCCGCGACCCAGGCCGCGTGCTGCTCCAGGGTGGCCGCGTCCATGCCGGCGACGGCGGCCTCGCCCATGAGGGAGAAGCCGGACTGTACGGCGGCCAGGTCCAGCGGGCAGTTCTCGTCGGCGCCGACACCGGTCGGCGGCACCGCGGTCTTGGCGTTCGCCTCGGTGGACGCGGGGGCGGCGACGGCCGGCTGCCCGGTGCGGCCCTCGACCGCCTGCGCGACCGCCTCCGCCGTGAGCACCAGGCCCGTCGCCCCGGTACAGGAGACGACGACGTCGGCACGTGTCAGCTCGTCCGGCACGGCGTCCATCCGTACCGCGCGGGCGGTCACCGCGTTGTCGTCGGCCTCGGACAGTATCTGGGCGAGCCGCTCGGCACGATCGAAGGTGCGGTTGGCGACGACGACCTCGGCGACCCCGGCCCGCACGAGCGTGGCGGCGGCCAGCGAGGACATCGAACCGGCGCCGATGACCAGTGCCTTCTTGCCCCGGGCCCAGTCCTCGACGGCCCCGCCGACGGCCAGCTGTTCCAGTCCGAAGGTGACCAGGGACTGGCCGGCGCGGTCGATGCCGGTCTCGGAGTGGGCGCGCTTGCCGACCCGCAGACCCTGCTGGAACAGGTCGTTCGTCAGCTTGCCGGCGGTGTGCAGCTCCTGAGCCTTGGCCAGGGAGTCCTTTATCTGCCCGAGGATCTGGCCCTCGCCGACGACCATCGAGTCCAGGCCGCAGGCCACCGAGAACAGGTGGTGGACGGCCCGGTCCTCGTAGTGGACGTACAGATAAGGGGTCAGTTCCTCCAGGCCGACGCCGCTGTGCTGGGCGAGCAGCGTGGACAGCTCGGCGACACCGGCGTGGAACTTGTCCACGTCGGCGTACAGCTCGATGCGGTTGCAGGTGGCGAGCACCGCGGCCTCGGTGGCCGGCTCGGCGGCGACCGTGTCCTGGAGCAGCTTGACCTGGGCGTCCGCGCTCAGCGCGGCCCGCTCCAGCACGCTGACGGGGGCGCTGCGGTGGCTCAGCCCGACGACGAGGAGACTCATGCCGGCATCACGGCGGGTACGTCCCCGTCAGGCCCCTGGTCGGTGGACGCGTCACGGGTGCCGTCGGGCAGCGCGCCGTCGCCCGCGGCGGACTCCTCGCCGGCCTTGCGCTGCTCGTGGAAGGCGAGGATCTGGAGTTCGATCGAGAGGTCGACCTTGCGCACGTCGACGCCGTCCGGGACGGACAGCACGGTCGGCGCGAAGTTCAGGATGGAGGTCACCCCGGCGGCCACGAGCCGGTCGCAGACCTGCTGGGCGACGCCGGCGGGGGTGGCGATCACGCCGATGGAGACCCCGTTGTCCTTGATGATCTTCTCGAGGTCGTCGGTGTGCTGCACGGGGATGCCGGCGACCGGCTTGCCGGTGAGCGAGGGGTCGGCGTCGATGAGCGCGGCGACGCGGAAGCCGCGGGAGGCGAAACCGCCGTAGCCGGCGAGGGCGGCACCGAGGTTACCGATACCGACGATCACAACCGGCCAGTCCTGGGTCAGGCCGAGTTCACGGGAGATCTGGTAGACGAGATACTCCACGTCGTAGCCGACACCGCGCGTTCCGTAGGAGCCCAGGTACGAGAAGTCCTTGCGCAGCTTGGCGGAGTTGACCCCCGCCGCGGCCGCCAGCTCCTCGGAGGAGACCGTGGGTACCGAGCGCTCCGACAGCGCGGTCAGGGCTCGGAGGTACAGCGGAAGCCTGGCGACGGTGGCCTCGGGAATCCCTCGGCTGCGGGTCGCCGGTCGGTGTGTTCGGCCAGTTGCCACGGTGCTCCTGCGGGTAGAGCGGGGCTGCAGGCGGTCATACGTCCCCAGACCGCCCCGTCGACAGCAGGCTATGTCTTTGTGAACGCGTGCACAAAGATGGTGTCCGATTTGCCCGGCAGAAGTGACCGGGGTCACGCACCCTTCACGCCCTCGACGGGAACCGGCGCATACGCACCGACGTTCCTTCGTTACTGGGGGCAAAACCGCACACTCTCCTCACGAATCCCGCCCCCGAGATCAGACTGCCGTCGATCCTAAGCGAATCGGCGACCGGTTTTGGACTAGTCGGTCAGTGCCCGGCGCAGTCGTTCCTCGTTCACGCGCCAGAAGGTGTGCTGTTCACCATCGATCAGTACGACGGGGATCTGCTCCCAGTACTGGTCGTGCAGCGCGCGGTCCTCGGTGATGTCCTTGCGCTCCCACGGCACGCCGAGCTCCCCGCAGACCTTCTCGATCACGACCTGCGCGTCGTCGCAGAGATGGCAGCCGGGCTTGCGGATGAGGGTGACGAGCCGCTCACGGGGATCGACACGGGCGGCGTTGCGCCGGAAGAGGGGACTCATACCGGCCATTGTCCCGCGCCCGTTTAACGACCCGGTCGTGGAGAGTTCACGCGCTTCCAACCTCTCGACTCCGGAAGCACCGAACAAACTGGCTATGCTCACGCCATGGCCGCTCTCGGATGGCTCACTCCCCGTAGGCGCTCCGCCACGGCGCGCAGCGTGTTGGCAGGCGAGGCCTCGGCGGAGGCTGCCCGCAAGTCCTCGCAGGAAGCGCAGGTGACTCCGCAGGTCACCGAGGAACCGGAGTTCCCGGTGCGGGGCGACGACAAGGCGGCCGCCTTCTTCGACCTCGACAACACCGTGATGCAGGGCGCCGCGCTGTTCCACTTCGGCCGGGGCCTGTACAAGCGGAAGTTCTTCGAGACACGCGACCTCGCGAAGTTCGCCTGGCAGCAGGCGTGGTTCCGGCTGGCCGGCGTCGAGGACCCCGAGCACATGCAGGACGCCCGCGACTCCGCGCTGTCGATCGTCAAGGGCCACCGGGTGGCCGAGCTGGAGACGATCGGCGAGGAGATCTACGACGAGTACATGGCCGACCGCATCTGGCCCGGCACCCGCGCCCTGGCCCAGGCCCACCTGGACGCCGGACAGAAGGTGTGGCTGGTCACGGCGGCCCCGGTCGAGATCGCCCAGGTGATCGCCCGCCGGCTGGGCCTCACCGGCGCGCTCGGCACGGTGGCGGAGTCGGTGAACGGCGTCTACACCGGCAAGCTGGTCGGCGAGCCGCTGCACGGCCCGGCGAAGGCGGAGGCGGTACGCGCCCTGGCCGCGGCCGAGGGCCTCGACCTCTCCCGCTGCGCGGCGTACAGCGACAGCCACAACGACATCCCGATGCTGTCCCTGGTCGGCCACCCCTACGCCATCAACCCCGACACCAAGCTGCGCAAACACGCCCGGGAGAAGGACTGGCGCCTGCGGGACTACCGGACGGGCCGGAAGGCGGCCAAGGTCGGCATCCCGGCGGCGGCGGGCGTGGGCGCGGTGGCCGGCGGCACCGCGGCGGCGATCGCCTTGAGCCGACGGCGCCGATAGATCCGGTGCGCCGACAGGTCCGGGCCGCCGACAGGTCCGGGCCGCCGACAGGTCCGGGGCGGTGCGCGCGGATCACCGCGGAAGGACTGGGGCCCCCTGGGATGCGCCCGTCGCGGGCTGCCGGCACCCATGCGGGCCCGTCCGCATGCGGATGCGGCACCGCGCCCCTGGCGAGCCGCCGTGCCCGCGCCTTCGAAGCGCCGCCGCCGCCACACCCGCCCCGCGCGCCCGGATTATGCCGCGGCCACTTCAACACGCCCCGTACCTTGCCGAAACAAGCCGCTTTTCGATCAACAACCGATCAAGCTACGGCACTTGATAAGGCGTCAATCGGTAATAGAAGCGACGCAATCGATGATTTGAGCAACTCGGTGTAGCAGTGCCTGCACGAAGCGTTATTCTCCTCAGACGCAAACCGGTACCCCTCCGTCGCTACGACGGGTGAAAGGTCCCGCACTGCACGTGATGGAAGCTCTGCCTCTGGGAGTCCCGTGTACCCACACGTCGGGGTTGACGCCTCGGGCCTGGCTACGCTGCGCGCAACACTCGCAACGGTCAAAGAGACGCTGCGCGGCCTCGTCCCCACCGCGTACACCGTCCCCGCCCTCGCCGCCGCCGCGCCCGTAGGCCCGTGCTACGCACTGGCCGAAGGCAGCGCGGCGGTGAGCAGACGAGGGCGCTCCACCGGCGCCGCCACCGCCCGCCGCCCGGCCGCCGACAGCGACAGCGCCCGGATGATGGACCTCGTCGAGCGCGCCCAGGCCGGGGAGGCCGAGGCCTTCGGCCGGCTGTACGACCAGTACAGCGACACGGTGTACCGGTACATCTACTACCGCGTCGGCGGCCGGGCCACCGCCGAGGACCTCACCAGCGAGACCTTTCTGCGGGCGCTCCGCAGGATCGGCACCTTCACCTGGCAGGGCCGCGACTTCGGGGCCTGGCTGGTGACGATCGCCCGGAACCTCGTCGCCGACCACTTCAAGTCCAGCCGCTTCCGGCTGGAGGTCACCACCGGCGAGATGCTCGACGCCAACGAGGTCGAGCGCTCCCCGGAGGACTCCGTCCTGGAGTCCCTGTCGAACGCCGCGCTGCTCGACGCCGTACGCCGGCTCAACCCGCAGCAGCAGGAGTGCGTGACGCTCCGCTTCCTCCAGGGCCTCTCGGTCGCCGAGACCGCCCGTGTGATGGGCAAGAACGAGGGTGCCATCAAGACCCTCCAGTACCGCGCCGTACGCACTCTGGCCCGGCTGCTGCCCGACGACGCGCGCTGAGCCGCCGGGCCCGCACACCCGCCACTCAGGGCGACGCCCAACTCACGTTCCGTGAAAGGGCGTTGCCTTTCCGATCCAGTCGTCCGCCGTCCGTAACCCAAGTGCCGCGCCAGTCGTTGTGCGGGATACAGGCTCCCTGTGGTCACGTCCTGGCCGACCCTGATCGCTCGATCGTGTGAAGTGGTCGCGGGCGTGCAACCCTCAGGACCCCCTGGGGAGTCGACCGTCATGACGAGAGGAGGTGCCGCCAGTGATCGCGAACGTATCGGCGCACCGGCGGGCGAACGCCTTCGCCCAGGCCCTGGAGGAGCGGTCCGACCGGGACACGGCGGCCGAGCAGTCCGTGAGCCCGGCGGGTTGTCCGCCGGCCGCCGAGGAGCACACCGGGCAGGGCGAACTACTGGCCCTCGCGGCGAGCCTCGGCGGGCTACCCAAGCCGCAGCTCGACCCCGAGGTCAAGGTCGTGCAGCGCGCCCAGTTGGTGGCCGCGATGGAGGCCATGCTCCGCGAGGGCACGGAGGCGGCGGACGCATCGGTACCCGGACAGCGCTCGACCCGGGCCAAGGGCGCACACCGGGCGAGCCCACTGGGCAAACTGCGGCCGCGTTCCCGGCTGACCAAGGGGCTCGCGGCGGGCGGACTCAGCGTCGGCGTAGCCGCCGGAGCCTTCGGGGGGGTGGCCGCCGCCAGCTCCAACGCCCTGCCCGGCGATTCCCTGTACGGCCTGAAACGCGGCATCGAGGACTTCAAGCTCAACTACCTGACCGACGGCGACGACCAGCGCGGCCAGACGTACCTCGACCAGGCCTCGACCCGGCTCAGCGAGGCCCGCCGGCTGTTGGAGCGGGGCCGGGGCGGCCAGCTGGACCACGAGTCCATCGGCGAGATCCGGCGCACGCTCTCCGGTATGCAGCACGACGTCACCGAGGGCCACCGCCTGCTCCACGAGGCCTACGAGGCCGACCCGGGCTCGCTCGGCCCGATCCAGGCCCTGTCCAGCTTCTCCCGCTCCCACCGGGAGGTCTGGAGCGCGCTCAGCGACAGGCTGCCCGTGCAGCTCGGGGACGTCAAAGAGCAGGTGTCGTCGGTGTTCGACGCCATAGACCAAGAGGTCGCCCCGCTGCAGTCCCTGCTCCCGCAGCCACCCGCCCAGGGCGGCGACGGCAAGCCGCGGAGCTCCGGCTCGGCATCCACCGGCTCCTCCGGCGGCCACCGGTCGACGTCGCCCAGTTCCTCGGGCCACACCCCGTCCGCGGGCAGGCACAGGAGCACCGGCGACCCGAGCGGCCCGGCCACCGGCACCGGCGGCGAGGGCCTGCTCGGCGGCGACACGGGCGGCCTGCTCGACCCGCCGAAGACCGGCACGGGCAGCAGCGCCCCGTCCACCAGCAAGCCCACGACGCCCGCCCCGGACGTCACCCTCCCACCGCTCCTTCCCGGGCTCCTGCCCGGCCTGGGCATCGACAGCGAGGACACGCACTAGCGCCGGTTCGGCCACGACACCGGGGGCGCCCCACCCGAGCGGGGCGCCCCCGGTGTCGTACGCGAGCACGTGTCAGGAAACACCGACCGCCGACCCGGCACCCGGCAGGACTCAGAAGAACACCGACCGCCGCTTCACCAGCAGCTTGTACAGCGTGTGCTGGATCTGCTCCCGTACCTGGTCGGTGAGGTTGAACATCAGCATCGGATCCTCGGCGGCCTCCGACGGATACCCGTCCGTCGGAATCGGCTCCCCGAACTGAATCGTCCACTTCGTCGGCAACGGAACCGCACCCAGCGGCCCCAGCCACGGAAACGTCGGCGTCAACGGAAAGTACGGGAAGCCCAGCACCCGCGCCAGCGTCTTGGCGTTGCCGATCATCGGGTAGATCTCCTCCGCCCCGACGATCGAGCACGGAATGATCGGCGCCCCCTGCCGCAGCGCGGTCGACACGAAGCCACCACGCCCGAACCGCTGCAGCTTGTACCGCTCGCTGAAAGGTTTCCCGATGCCCTTGAAGCCCTCCGGCATCACCCCCACCAGCTCGCCCTGAGCCAGCAGCCGCTCCGCGTCCTCCGCGCACGCCAGGGTGTGCCCCAGCTTGCGCGCCAGCTCGTTGACCACCGGCAGCACGAAGACCAAGTCGGCCGCAAGCAGCCGCAGGTGACGGCCGGCCGGGTGGTGGTCGTGGACGGCGACCTGCATCATCAGCCCGTCCAGCGGCAGCGTCCCGGAGTGGTTGGCGACGATCAGCGCCCCGCCCTTCGCCGGGATGTTCTCGATGCCCTTCACCTCGACCCGGAAGTACTTCTCGTACACCGGCCGCAGCAGCGACATCAGGACCTGGTCGGTCAGCTCCTCGTCGTAACCGAAGTCGTCGACGTCGTAGTCCCCGGTCAGCCGGCGCCGCAGAAAGGCCAGCCCGGCCGCCACACGCCGCTCCAGGCCGCCGCCCTGTCCGTCGGCACCCGATCCGGCCCCCGACCGCTCCAGCGGCTCCTCCGCACGGCTCACAGGCCCATCTTCCTGCACCCCGGCCCGGCCCGGCAGAGGCTGGACCTCACCCATCTCCCCGGCCTCGCCGAGGGCGCCGCGCCGGCTGCCCGCGCCCCGGCGGCGCGCCGGGCGCTGTGCCGCGCTCCCGCGGGACCGGTCGTCGTCGAACGGAATGACCTTGGCGTCCGCCATCGTTGCCGCTCTCCTCAGTTGGCGCTGTCCGCGCTGTGCGTCATGGGCCGGCCGCCGCCCCTCGCGGCCAGCGCGGAGATCCGGTCGACGGCCCCCGCGAGGGCCTGCGGCGGCACCAGCCCGGGGCCCTGGCCGCGCACGAAGTCCGCGAACGTCTCCGCCGTCGTGTACCTGGGCGTGAATCCCAGCGTCTCGCGCATCTGGACCGTGTCGACCACCCGTCCGTGCGTGAGCAGCCGGATCTGTTCCGGCGAGAAGTCCGTCATACCGAGCGTACGCACCAGCGAACCTGCCCAGGTGACCGCGGGCAGCAGCAGCGGCACCGTAGGCCGCCCGAGCCGCCGCGAGCACTGCGAGAGCAGCAGCACACCGTCCCCCGCGATGTTGAACGTGCCGCTGTTGAGGGTGCCCCGGCGCGGCTCGTGCGAGGAGATCCTGAGCACCTCGACGACGTCGTCCTCGTGCACGAACTGCAGCCGCGGGTCGTAGCCGAACACGGTCGGCAGGACGGGCAGCGCGAAGTAGGAGGCGAGCGGCGTGTCGGCGGCCGGCCCGAGGATGTTGGCGAACCGCAGCACGCACACGGCGACGTCCGGCCGCCGCCGGGCGAACCCGCGCACATAGCCCTCCACCTCGACCGTGTCCTTCGCAAAGCCACCGCTCGGCAGCGACTTCGGCGGGGTCGTCTCGGTGAAAACGGCCGGATCGCGCGGCGCCGAGCCGTAGACGTTGGTGCTGGACTTCACCACCAGACGCTTCACCGTCGGCGACTTCTGACAGGCACCGAGCAGCTGCATGGTGCCGATGACGTTGGTCTCCTTGACCGTGGCCCGGCTGCCGCTGCCCAGCGGCGTGCCCGTCACATCCATGTGGACGACCGTCTCGGCGCCCGTCTCCGCGAGCACCCGGGCGATCGTCGGCTGCCGGATGTCGGCCTGGATGAAGTCCGCGCCGCCCAGGTGGTGTGCCGGCGGCACCGCGTCCACGGCGATCACCCGGTCGACCTCCGGATCCCGCTGGATCCGTCGTACGAACCGGCCGCCCAGCTGCCGGGCCACTCCGGTGACGAGCACGACCTTCCCCAAGATCAGCGCCTTCCTTCCGCGACCGCCGTGTGTGCGGCCAACTTAGCGGGTTGATGTTGCGCTGTGATGACCCCCCGATGCACGAAGTGACGGAAATTCACTCATCGGAACACGCCGTGTCCCCCGGAGTCCCCCGGAGCGCGCCGGATACGCCTGTGGCCCCCCACCGATGCTGGTGGGGGGCCACAGGGACACGCTCTCGCGCGGTCGCCTACTTCTTGTTGCGACGCTGAACGCGCGTGCGCTTGAGCAGCTTGCGGTGCTTCTTCTTGGCCATCCGCTTGCGCCGCTTCTTGATAACAGAGCCCACGACTACCCTCGCTCACTTCTCATCACTCGGTTGTTTGGGCGCCATGGGCCCACACGACCTACGAGGGGCTAGCCTACCCAACCGAGCGCTCAGGTCGTAATCGAGGGGGTACCCCCGGGTCACCGGGGGAGTTGCCGTCAGGCCGTCTCCACCCCCACATAGCTGTCACGGAGGTACTCGTGTACCGCTTGTTCCGGGACGCGGAAGGACCGCCCCACCCGGATCGCGGGCAGATGACCGCTGTGCACCAAGCGGTACACGGTCATCTTCGACACTCGCATCACCGAGGCGACCTCCGCCACGGTAAGGAACTGAACCTCGTTCAGAGGCCTCTCGCCAGCTGCAGCCATGACACACCTGAACCTTCCGCACTCGACGGCCACCGGCTTCCCCTTCCGGTGACTCTTCGTCGTTGCGTGCTCACTCCCCAATGTAGGGGCGGGTGATGCAAGTGGGGAAGAGGTGCACCCATCGCAGGCCTACTGTGACAGACACGCTCGTTTGAGTACGTAGCGGGTAAGCGGCCGGTAGTGATCAGACGGCACCCCGTCATCAACCGGAACGACCACGGACACGCGCCCCTCCGCCTCCCCCACGAACGGCGCCGGATCGTCGGTGTCGGCCAGCCCGATGGCCTCGAACCCCAGCTGACCAGCACCGCAGACCCAGCCATGGTCCCCGACGACCAGCTCGGGCAACGGCCCGCCGCTCTCCGCCGCGGCCTCGAGCGCGACCCGAACCGGCAGCGGCGAATGACAGTGCACGCCCGGCTCACAACCGGGGCGCCCACCATCGGTTTCCCGCACCAACCCGACTCCCCCTGCGTAGTCCAGTGCACACGTACGTAGACCGAACCGGGTCAATATGTCGACACAGTGACCCTGCGCCGGGGTGAGCACGTCACACCCCGCCGCCGAGAGCGCGTCCGCCAAGCCGGCGTAGAACCCGAGCAGCCGGTGCGGATGCCCGGTCCCGAACAGCACGGGCGCGCCCCGCCCGGCCGCCTCCCGGATCCGCCCCGCGAACGCGTCCAGCGCTGCCACCGTCCGCTCCGGATCGATCACATCCGGGCCCGAGGTGTGCCGAGGGTCGGCCGAAACCCCGCACTTCTCCGCCATGAGGCGCAGTACATCCCGCAGCCCCCAGGCCCCTACGGGATCGATCCCGATCAACACCCGAGGATCCCGGGCGGCGAACAGCCGATATCTCCGCAGACTGTCCTCCCGAGAGGTCCCCACCTCCCCGGCGAGCCGAACAGCCAGCAGATGCGCGCGCAGGGCTCCGCCGGTCGACATGCGTGCGATGGTGGCGCATCGGGGGCGGGGGCGGGACGGGAACGGAGGAAGTGCGCACGGTTGGCCTAATGGACGAGGGACCGGCCGCCACCCTTTTCAGGGAAGGAGCCCCCGCATCGGAAACACTGCCCGCCGCGTGGCCCGTACGGCCTGATCCAGGCGGTCCGCGGGGTCGTAACCCGACTCCCACGACGCCCAACTCACCGGCCACCGCCCGTCGGTCATCCGCTGCGGCCCCAACTGCCGGGTCCGGGCGAACACCTCCTGCCGCCACCCCTCCGGAATCACCGTCTCCGGCGCCACCGGCCGCCCCGCCGCGATCCCCACCAGATGCGTCCACGACCGCGGCACGACGTCCACCACCGCATACCCGCCCCCACCGAGCGCGACCCACTTCCCCCCGGCGTGCTCGTGCGCCAGCTCGTGGCACGCCACCTGCACCGCCCGCTGCGCGTCCAGCGACACGGCGAGATGCGCCAGCGGATCCTCGAAGTGCGTGTCGGCCCCGTGCTGCGACACGAGCACCTGCGGCCGGAACTCCGCGAGCAGCTCCGGCACCACCGCGTGAAACGCCCGCACCCACCCCGCGTCCCCGGTCCCCGCCGGCAGCGCCACGTTCACCGCGGCCCCCTCGCCCGCCCCGGCACCGGTCTCCTGCGGCCATCCGGTCTGCGGGAACAGCGTACGAGGATGCTCGTGCAGCGAGATCGTCAGAACCCGCGGATCCTCCCAGAACGCCGCCTGCACCCCGTCCCCGTGATGCACGTCGACATCCACGTAGGCGACCCGCTCGGCCCCCAGCTCCAGCAGCCGCGCGATCGCGAGCGACGCGTCGTTGTAGACGCAGAACCCCGACGCGCCCCCGGGCATCGCATGATGCAGACCGCCGGCGAAGTTCACGGCGTGCTCGGCGTCCCCCCGCCACACCGCCTCCGCCGCCCCCACCGACTGCCCGGCGATCAACGCGGACACCTCATGCATCCCGGCAAAGGCGGGATCGTCGAGCGTACCCAACCCGTACGAGCCGTCCGCGGCCGCCGGGTCGGCGGACGCCGCCTTCACCGCGTCGATGTAGTCCTCCCGGTGGACCAGCCGCAGTGTCGACTCCCCGGCCGGCTTGGCCGAGACGACCTCCATCTCCCGGTCGAGCCCGAAGGCACCCACCAGCTTCCGGGTCAGTGCCAGCCGGACCGGATCCATCGGATGGTCCGGGCCGAAGTCATAGCCCGTTACTGCCTCGTCCCACATCAGCTGTGCGCGGCCGCTCATGCCCGCCACGGTATCGGTCCGGTTGAGCAGCGAACGACCTGGCGTACACCGACGTCACCAGCACCAACACCATCGGCACCAGCATGGCCCCCCGATAGCTCCACGCATCGCCCAGAGCCCCCACCAGCGGCGAACCGACCAGAAAACCCACGTAATTGAAGATATTGAGACGCGCAACGGCAGCATCCGAAGCCCCGGGGAACAGCCGCCCCGCCGCCGCGAACGTCTGCGGCACCAACACACACAACCCCAGGCCCAACAGCGTGAACCCGAGCATCCCGACCCACGCGCCGGGCGCCGAGGCCACCACCGCGAACCCGCCCGCCGCCACCAGCGCCCCCAGCCGTACGACCGCCACGGCCCCGAACCGGCGCACCCCGAAGTCCCCGATCGCCCGCCCCACCAGCGTGGTCACCATGTACACGTTGTACGGCACGGTCGCCAGCTGCTCCGAGCTGCCCAGCACGTCCTTCAGGTACTTCGCGCTCCAGTTGGAGACGGTCGAGTCCCCGATGTAGGCGAAGGTCATCACCAGACACAGCGGCAGCAGCAGCTTGAAGACGACACCCCCGCCGCCCTGGCCCTCTCCCTCCGCCAGGGGTGCCGGAGCCCCGTCGACGTACCAGCGGCTCCCCACGAGCGCCGCCGGCACCAGCACGGCCACCACCGGCAGGTACGACACCCACAGCGCGAGATGCCAGTGCGCCCCGACCCACGCCAGCGAGGCACCCAGGATCCCGCCCAGGCTGTACGCGGCGTGGAAACTGAGCATGATGCTGCGCCCGTACGTCCGCTGCAGGCTCACCCCGAGCATGTTCATCGAGGCGTCCAGCGCCCCCACGGCCAGCCCGAAAGCGCCCAGCGCCACCGCCAGCTCCGCGATGTGCCCGCCCGCCCCGGCGCCGAGCAGGGCCAGCAGCACCACCGGCTGGGACCAGCGCAGCAGCCGACTGGGGCGTATCCGCTTCACCAACTGCTCGGTGGTCACGCTGCCGACCCCGGCCAGGATCGGTACGGCGGCCAGGAAGACCGGCAGCAGCGCGTCGGAGACGCCGTACCGGTCCTGGATGGCCGGGATGCGCGTGACCAGCAGGGCGAAGGTGGCGCCCTGGGCGAAGAAGCTGAACGCCAGCGAGGCCCTGCCGCGCCGCAGCACATCAGTCATGGCGGCGAGCGTAAGGCCCCGGGCTACCTGTGGGTAGATCCAGCCAAAGATGAATTTCCCTCAGCTTCAACGGGTTTGCCTGGTGAGGCTCAGGCGGCCGGCGCGACGGCCGCGACCTCGGTCCTGCCGGCCTCGACTCCGGCCTCGGTCTCGCCCTTGAGCATCTTCTCCATCGGCTCGACGGCCAGGCCGCCACCGACGACCATCCCGATGCCGATCGCACCGAGCAGGAAGACCGTGCCGAGCCACACCATGGTGTCCACCGGAACCGTGAAGGCGCCCACGACCCGCGCGACGCACTCGGCGAGCAGGGCCACGCCCCAGACGACGGAGTAGGCCCTCTCCTTGCGCAGGAACTCCGCGGACTCGGCCGCCGCCCCCGATGTCAGCCGCACCCAGGCCGTCTCCTTGGCCTCGTCTGCCTTCACCAGGAAGGGCTTCAGACCGGCGGTCATCATCGGCCTGCCCCACCGCACGGAGAGGAGGATCCCGATTCCGACGGTGCTGCTGACCGCGCCGTCCTTGGCGAGCATCAGCCGCGGATCACCGGAGACGAACGTCAGCAGCAACGAGACGACGTTGACCGCCAGGATCAGCCCGGCGAGCCCGTTCACCCTCCGCTCCTTCACCACGCTCCACAGGGTCCGCAGCGCCGGCACCACGCTGCTCCAGGCGAGCGCCGCGAACGTGCTCATCCCGAAGCCGTCCTTCAGGACGTAGTACGAGCCGAGCGGCACCGCCACGTCCAGGATCAGCGGCTTGAAGTTGTCCAGCACGCTCGGGTCCTGCTTCTGTCGCTCGGTCCGGCCCCGGGTCCCCGTGTTCTTCGTCATGCCCTCAGCTTCGCCGCCACAGGGTGCCCGCCAGTAGAAACGATCGTCCGGACGTCCGTATGACAATTGTCAGAGCCGCACCGTTGGCTCCGGTCATACCAGCAGGTCAGCCAACTCGCCCATGCTGGAGAAAAGTTGGTCGGCACCGGTCAGCTTCGCCGCCGGGGTCATCGCGGTGAACCCGTAGACGGCCATCCTGGCCGCCACGGCCGCCTGCACGCCCAGCGGGGAGTCCTCCACGACCAGGCACCGCTCCGGCGCCACGCCCATGCGCTCCGCGGCGTACAGGAAGAGATCGGGCGCCGGCTTCCCCCGTCCCACGTCCTCGGAGCTGAAGATCCGCTCCTCCCCGAACCACCGGTCGAGCCCGGTCGTCCGATGCCCGACCCGGATCCGCGCATGGCTCCCGGAGGACGCCACGCAGTACGGCACTCCGTCCGCGGCCAGCTTCTCCAGTACGCCGGCGACCCCGGCCACGGGCTTCAACTCCCTCTCGAACGCGGCGAAGACCCGCGCGTGGAAGACGTCGTCGAAGTCGTCCGGCAGCCGCTGCCCGGTCCGCTCCAGCACCAGCTCATGGATCCGGTGCATCGCCGAGCCCATGTAGTCCCGGATGGAGTCCTCGTACGAGGTGGGGTGGCCCACCTCGGTCAGATAGGCGGCCAGCAACCGGTTGGATATGGGCTCGCTGTCGACGAGCACGCCGTCGTTGTCGAAGATGACGAGGTCATAGCGCATACGGTCGAGCTTAAACGCAGAAAGGCCCACGCCGTGTGGCGTGGGCCTTTCCCAAGAATTGTTCGGCGGCGTCCTACTCTCCCACAGGGTCCCCCCTGCAGTACCATCGGCGCTGTGAGGCTTAGCTTCCGGGTTCGGAATGTAACCGGGCGTTTCCCTCACGCTATGACCACCGAAACACTATGAAACTGTGAACGCCACACCACCGAAAGAGATTCGGCGGGGCTGTTCGTGGTTTCAGAACCAACACAGTGGACGCGAGCAACTGAGGACAAGCCCTCGGCCTATTAGTACCGGTCACCTCCACCAGTTA